>JBBSLJ010000009.1:0-47731 GCA_038255465.1 Saccharimonadales bacterium (SeqCode) | reverse complement strand
CGCTCTGGCAGCATAAAAGACTGGCGGTCGCTTAGAAGTAACGTACTTTTTATGCCGGTTAATGGTTGTGCGGTACATGCTCATGGCGTATGCGTCAGGCTTGGGTTTTTTTACTGGCAGGCCCCAACTATCAGACAGCGTCATGATTATTGGATGCGCTGTATCGAGTTGTTTTACTAATTCAAATTCATGCTGCAAGCGGACGGGATCGTAATCGCCGTCGCGGCAATAGCCAAACTCTTTTAAAAGCGCTTCATTTTCAAGCTGCCAGCTGTGCAGCGCCGGATGATCTTTATACCGTTTAACCACTACTTCTATATACGCGTACAGCCGTTCACGCCACTCATGCTTCGGCAGCTTGGCCGCCCAGTCGGGCAAATGACATTCCGGCCAGCGCGGTTGGCGTTTACCGATACATAAAGATACCTGCGCGTCATAGCGGGCGGCCAGTTCCATTTGCCAGTCAAGCTCGGCAAAAGTATATTCACCTTGCCGCGCTTCATGGATATTCCAGTAACTCATCAACCGAAGCCGGCGAAAGCCCAAGTCTTTGAGTGCAGACAGCAGTACTTCGTGCTTATCAATATCTAGTTCACTGCAACGATGAAGCGAAAAACTTACACCTAACATTGTATGACCCCTGTTGTAATTTTATAAAATTAGCAAAATTTGCCGTATCAAACAGTATATCAGTGTAAATAAAACCACATGCTCTTTTACTCTGTTCACCGCGCATAAAGCCTGCTAATAACTTGACATTGCAATATATGGCTGTAGCATTGTACTTTGTGTCTACACTTGTGAGGTGGAGACGCAGCACCTGCGTACGCTACATATAGCGTGTCAGGTCCCTACAACAGAAATTTATCAGGCAAGCCGGAAGAGAGACCGCGCTAGTCTGGAGGAGGTCATTGAGTATGCGTTTATCCGCATTGGGTGCGGGGTTTTTATTAAGTTTTGTAATTTTATCGGTTGAGGCTCCACATGCTTCTGCGCAATCGCAAGGTTTGCCGCCTGAAATACATGATGTATCACACGATAAACTAAATGTGTTTGCGATGGTCCAAAGCCAGTCAGTGGCAGAACTACAACCAGTGGCGCCCGCCGCTCCTGTAATCGTCAAGCATATTGTGGCAGATGGCGACACGTTGTCATCCATCGCTACTAAGTATCAGACAACCTGGTTGCGATTGTATTCAAAGAATACGCAGCTAGAGCATCCTGATCTCATTACAAACGGTACTGAATTATTAGTGCCGGCTAGCGACGAGCAACTGGTAGAACGAGCATTGCCCGTTCCTCCTGCGCCGGAACCAGTTATCGAAAAGCAACCCGTAAAACAGGAAGCTAGACAGCCGAAAGCTCGGTCACAAGCAGCACCAACTGCACGGGGGAGCTCATCGGGCAATACATATGGCTATGGATACTGTACCTGGTATGCAAAGAACCGCCGCGGCGACTTGCCGAACAATCTTGGTAATGCAGATACGTGGGTTGCACGAGCCGCATCGCAAGGTTTAGCAACAGGTTCTGAGCCACGAACAGGCGCAATTGGCCAGCGCGGTATGCACGTAGTATATGTAGAATCTGTAAATGGTGACGGCACCGTCTCGATTTCAGAAATGAACCGCGAGGGCTGGAATGTAATCAGCAGCCGCACGGTCCCCGCCAGCTACTTCTCATATATTTACTAGTAAATGACGGAATTCTCATAGAAAAAATTGCTTAAGCTTGTTACTGTAGTTTCTGAAAAACGGAGGTGTTATGGGCTCAACAACTATAGATGGTTCACCATTCCCGGAATGGTCTGAAAGAGACGCAGACGCTCTTTTACTAGAAATAGACAGCATTGAACGCAAACTACATAACGCTCCAGAATTAGGGGGCCGTGCGCTACGAATGGCCGTGTTTAATCCTAGCGTTAATCAAAGCGCTCCAATGACATATGGAGCTGATCCATTCAGACGCTTTAACTTCCCCGGCTTAAACTAAGCAAAATTATTTGTGATTGTTAGCTGGTTCTAACGTGCTAACAAAACGGTCACTGCTTCAATTTTGGACGCAAGTGTTGGCATGGATTTTTTCCAATCACCAGACCCAGAACCGGCAGAAAATAATCTATTTAATAGAAGCAGAGTGTCGGTAAGAGTTGCGGTATTCGCACCAGCGCTTCTTAGGGCCGCTTTTTCAATAGCCTCCCATCCGACAATTGCGTAGGGTTTGTCGTTATCGTCAAGCTGGATGAAAGTGCTTTCACTGTCACCAAACTGATATGTTCCTATACCCCTTCCATGCCCGTCATCGGCTATGTGAGACTCGCTAAGTACTAGTTCATCTGCTTCTGCAACATCGGAAACCAGTGTTCTAGGGAAAGCGAGATTACCATGCGTCATAGATAATTTGGCTTGTAGCGACAATTTTTTATCTGTCACTCCGGCAGTTTCATCCGTGAAAGCATACATCTTGACGTCATCACGACGCGAAGTCTCTGACCTGAATTTAAGCTCTTGTGGGTTGACTACCATAAAAACAGTGGTATTAGCGCTGCCATCGGTAAATCGGCGATCATTTGGTCCAAGCGTTAACAACATGGGGACGCTATCACCTTCAGCTTCCTGGGCTGTGCTGGCAAACTCTATAAAAGGTTTTGTGCATTCATCTGATTCAAATGCTGACCTGCCAAAGTGATGGATCAGTGCTTGATCAAGGTCACCCTCGTAAGAAGGCTGTTCTAGTAGTTCTGATGCATCATACATAACGCTATCAACTATACGTGCACGCTCTTCCATGCCTAATTGCCGCGCTATTTCGGTTGCGGCGTCTAATTCACCTCGCGTAAAATCAATAATCCCCATACGTACTCCTTATATTCGATTCACCTTTACTTATACGCCCCTGTTAAGAATTTGCAAGCATGAGCATAATGTGTAGCATATCCCTGTATTTACTTCTTACGGTTACTCTGCCATACTGTTTAAAAATAACAACACAGCATGCCCCAAACACAAAACAATCTTACCCCTATACATGGCCGCAGGTCCTCTATCCGGGGAAGAGTGCGCAACGGTATTCATTTTGCTGATTTTGCGCCAAAGGGTTTGCCGTGGCTTTGGACGCATGCCGTAGTTAATGCCAGGCATTTTATAAAAGATTACAATCTTGCGGTCGGGCTGACGGTAGCGTTTCTGGTGCTGGTTATCGCTGCCTCATTTATTAGGGTTTCACAACGTTCGTCTTTAGCTAACCTGCTGGCTACCGTTACGACCGTAACGCAGGGCTATGGGTCACTAACCAGCGCTGACAAGGTTGATACACCTGAGCGCGGAGATACGTCTGACGAACCAGACGAGGCGATAGCACCAACTGGAACACCAACGTCCACCACTTTTAATTCTGGCAGTTCAAATCCTGCACAACAACCCGCCTCAGGCGGCGGGAATACTGTAACGCCGCCACCAGCAGCCCCTTTTGCGGCGGCTATTGCTGCTTTCCAGCAAGACAGTGTGCGGCTGGAATGTTCAATACCTAACCCCAATAAACCCAATTGCGGTAAACGGTATGTTTTTAGTGCAAATGTCAGTACGCAAAATGGTCCAGGAACGGTGAGTTATGGCTGGCGCAGCAACATAGCCGGAGCAAACAGCGACGGCAGCTATAGCGCTAGTGGCAGCAGTGGCAGCCAATCTCTGCAGAAGTCTGTAACTATTGATTGTCTAAGCCCCGGCAGCTACAACATGCAGTTTGTGATTCTATCACCCTCGCAAGTCCAGTCAAAAACAATAAGCATTAATCATAATTGTAACGGCATCTAGGCGTACGCATGGGCGAAGAAAAGAATAAATACGAAGGTAACCTACACAGACGGTTTGTTATGCGCGTTCTGTTGCCGCCGTTTATTGCGTTGCTTTTCTTAAGTCTGATTGGACTCTGGCAGCTCGATAGCCTGTTGCGACGCCAGGCCACAGACAATTTGCGTCGTTCGGCCACAACTACTGCTGCTGCGCTTGAGCGGGAACTTGCCTTACGCAAAACAGTCTCAAAGCGCACCGGCGAAGAATTGCTTGTAATAAAAAACCAGTATCAGGATACTCGAAAAACACTAGATATAAAGCGCGATGCTTGCCGAGAATTTATTCGTAAAGACCGTAATTTTCGCAATTCTCCTGGCGGAGCCTGTGAGCCATTTACGGTTGGGCTGGCCAATAACGGTGTCAGCTTGGCGGCACTCGAAGACGAGTATGTGGTGGTGGTTGGAGCGCTTGCGACAGAACAAAACCAACGGATTAATGAACGCCTGAGTGCATTCAAGCAGTTTTTTCCGGAAACGTTGGCAGTTATTATTGCCGACAAAGATAACCAGGTAGTCAGCTCTGCCCTGTCAGGTGCACTTAAAGGTTCTACAGAGGCTTTTGCTACTAGCACAAAAGACGCTCTAACCAGTTCGGTGAACGGACGGCAACTAGTTGTAGAAAGTTTTCAGCTTGGCCTCTTTGCCTATCCGATTGCCGGCGGCAGCGTGTTAGCCGCATATGACCTATATAATGAACAATTTATCAGACAAACATGGGACCAGGCGCCGATTGATCGAAAGCAGGCTATTGCTGTAATTTTAGACAGCGAGGACAATGTTGCGTATCCAAATATTAAAAATACGGAAAGTTTTAAAACCAGCGGTTCGGCTTTGCGGTCAGAGAAGCCTACCGAGATTAATCTTGATGGTGTTCAACATACGGTTTTGGCGGCCCAGGCTGGCAGTTCTGGTTGGCTCGTGGCTATTGCTTCACCGACTGCCGCTGTTTTAGCCCCCTCACGAGACGCGCAGCTTGCCGGTTTGATTTTTCTGGGATTATTTATGGTCGGTTTTGCCTGGGTGGGCTCATTTTTTGTGCAGCGGACCCTAAAAAACATTGTGCGGTTGGTGAGCGGTGCCATGGTGTTTGGTACCGGGCGTCTTGATTATAAAATTGAACTTGATCATGCAGACTCTGAGTTTGTTCGTTTGGGCGAAACCATGAATCAGATGGCCGCGCGTATTGCGCAGGCAGAAAAAGAACTCGATGAAAAAAATCGTGAATTTATATCAGTTGCCACGCACGAACTTCGTGCGCCAATGACGGCGATAATCGGACACTTATCGCTCTTTAAAGAAATGCATGATGACAAACTGGATCCAAATGCAAAGTTGCTGGTAGATCAGGCGTATTATGGCACGGCACGTTTGCGTGACCTGGTTAACGACATGCTAAACGTAGCCCGGTTAGAAAGTGGCAAATCAGAATTTGCGCTGACGCCCGTATCAATTAAAACCGTAATAGAAGAAATTGTTGACACTATGAACGTGGTCGCGGCTATTGCCAAAGTTAAGCTCGCCTACCAGAACGATAATGCCACGGAGGTAATTGCAGATGAAAACAGGCTCAGGATTATTATCAACAATTTCGTGTCTAACGCAATCAAGTACAATCGGCCTGATGGCAAAGTGGTGATTAGTCACCATATTAAAGACAACCAGTTAGTAACTGTTATATCCGATACCGGCCTAGGTATTCCAGATGATCAAAAAGAACACATGTTTGAAAAATTCTTTCGGGTTGATAATGCCGACCGCAAAAGCGTTGCGGGCACCGGGCTTGGCATGTATATTGTCAAACAATACATAGACCAAATGCACGGTGTGCTTTGGTTTGAATCAACACACGGCAAAGGCACAAAATTTTATTTCAGCTTGCCCTTGGCAAAAGTAACGCTTCGAGTCAAAGTGTCATCAAAAATTGAAAAAGCAGTCAAACGTGTTGAGCCAAGTCACGCCACCAAGGCGCACTAACGGTTACATGTATTTCGCTGTCTACAGCTCATCAGCAGGACTATTGTATTCCTGGATACTAACGATGGTGGAGCTGCTGCGGGGACGGTTTATTGAAACCGCAGCAGCTCCGACCAACGTATAAACCTTCATCAAAGCTCAAACGACACGAATGCCGGAGTTCTTTTTGAAGGGCTCGCTGGCTACTAGAGCCGGCGATAGTTACTGATCATCAGCCTGTGGGGGCGGGCGCCTCCACCTTCTGGACGGCCGTGGCCGCGATGGTGGCACGTCGTGCCTCGAGTGCCTGCTTGGCGCGGGCCAGCTTGGCTGCCTTGGCGGGTGATGTACCCGAGTCCAGGCCGCCGATGACGCGTTCGAAGCGGGCGTTGGCCGTGTCACGCTCACGCATGATCTGGTCCTCGATGCTGTCGATGCTGTCGACGGTGCCGGCTGCCGCAATGGCTGCTTCGGCTGCGGAGGATGCTCGGTTCTGCGCCTTGGTGGCCGCAGCGTTGAGGGTGATCCGGCTGAGACCGGTTACCATCTCCTTGTGCTTCTCCACCAGCTGGTCGACGGCCTTGTCGAGCGTCGCACGGTTGTTCTCGGCCTCGCCAAGCAAGCTGTGCAGCTGTGCCAGCTGGGCGTCGGATCCCTCCAACTCCATCTGCAGCTCGAGAGCCGCGTCGTCGTTGGTGGGGTCGTCGTCGCCGAGCAGCAAGTCGATGTCGGCCTGCTTGGTCGCCTTGTCACCCTCGAGCTTGGCGATCTGGCGCTTGTAGCCGTTGACGCTGCCTGCGGCCTCGTCGTTGGCTGCGCGGAGGTCGGCTAGTGCCGACTCCAAGTCGCGGATGCGCTGCTTGTAGGCCTCGGGGGTGTTGGCCACCTTGTCGGTGAGCGCGTGCAGTCTGCCTAGAACACCTACGCGTACCTTGTCGAACAGTGATGCCATGGTTTTGTTCCCTCCTAAGGGGATTAGTACTACATGGATATGGGGTACTACGCGGTACTACTTGTACTGGCTACCAGCCGCCGGAAGATCCGCCGCCATCGCCACCGCCGCCCCAGCCTGCGCTGGATCCGCCGATGTCGCTGCCGCGGTTGGAGTGTGAGTTGCCCCAGTCGGATACGATGAGTGTGCTGTGACTGGCACGATCACGCTCATCACGGCGTTCGCGCTCTCTGCGCTCTTCTGCTTCGCGGCGACGCCTTGCCTGGGCCCTTCGCTCATCCTCGGCACTGCTGAAATCACGCTTCGCCCGCCTGTAAGCGGAGTCGGCATGCTGCAGTGCGCTGGTGGCTGAGGCCAAGATCTTGGCGTGGTCGCTGTGCGACTGAGCCTGTCTGAGCGCTTCCTTGGCAGTACGGAGACTGGTCTCCGCCGACGTGGTCACGTCGGAGCTGTGGTCCTGGATGAACTCTGCTGCTCTGCTGACCTCCGAGTGCGCTTGGGTGAGCATGGATGCTGCCTGTTGCCGTAGGCGCTGGGCTGCTTCACGCTCACTCTGGGCGTTCTTGAAGACGCCATCAGCCATGGAATCGGCCTGGGTGACCAACTTCATGACCAAAAGGAAGTCAGGTCGTTCTTTGTCGAGCTCGACTTGAGCTTGTCGCAGAACTTCCTGAGCTTGTACGAGATCACTCTCGAGCTTTTCGCTGACGTCATCGTCATGGTCGGCGATGTAAGCTGCCGCCTTGTCGATGTCGAGCTGCACAGCATGAACCACCTTCGGTGCCTGCTCTTGAGCTGTTTGGAGATTGCTCTCCAGCTCGGTGACCGAATGCAGCAAGGACTGAGCCCTGTCGAGCGCGAGGTTGCCCTCTTGCAGCGACGAAATCGACCTGAACCACTGCTGCTGATCGACGGCTGACTGCTCCTTGGAAGCGGCCAGTGCTCTCCTTGCAGCAGCAATGCTCTTCTCTGCCTCGCTTCCATTGCCTTGCACCGACTCCCATGAGGAATTGGCGTAGGTTCCGGAAACGCGGTTGAAGGCTGCGTGTGCCGGCTCGATCAGGCTTTCAACCTGTCCGATACGTGCTGCGAACACGGGGATGTCCCGGGCAAGCTGCTGCCGCTGTTCCGCAAGCAACTTGATGGCGTCGTTGGCCTCGCTGAGCGCTCCATTGGCTGCATCGAGATGCTGGAGGGCCGACAAGTCGGTCTGGTTCTCCTTGGCCAAAGTGAGAGCGGCTTCAGACGCTGCGACGTGACCGTCGATGTCGTCCGCCTTGATGCCCTCGTCCTTGAGTGCTTGCAGCGAGCCATTGGCTTGGTCGATACCCGCTTGTGTCGTCAGGATGCCCTGTGACACGCGCTGCAAATCGGCCTCGACGCTGGCTGCCAACTCATCGATGAGCCGGTCTGCCTGCTGCGCCTTCGTGGCGTATTCCAGCGCGCCTTCATAGCTGTTGGCAATCTGCTCGTACTCGCCAGCGGTGAGTGTGGTGTCCTCCTCGCTGCCGGATGCGGAACTAGCCGAAGCCACCGCACCGATCGCCGCTTCCAGGTTGGTGTCCACCGTTTGCTGAGCCTGGGCCAAGCGTTGGGCAATTGTCCCCCCGATCTGGGAGTACTTCGCTACCTTCGCTTGACGGACGGCTTTGCGCTTGGTGTCACCGACCTGGTTGGTGATGTTGGTTGTGGCGTCGCGGGCTCTGAGAGCACGCTGCCGTTCGGTCTTGCGACCTTCTTCGTCTTCGCGGCGCTTGGTGAGCACCTTGTTGCCGAAGTAGAGCAGACCGCCGAGAGCCAACAGGCCGACCATGATGCCGAGGACAATCCACAATCCGGAAAGGTCTGTGGGTTTCTTGTCGACGATAACGGCTGGCCCGGAGTTGCTGGCGGCCTTGTCGGGCTTCAGGAACTTGTCGATCACGCGGAACGATTCGTTCATGCCTGCGACGAAGCCACCGGCGAAGTCACCATCGGCGAACCGTGGCCCCATCTGGTTGTTGTAGATGCGACCTTCGCCACCGGCATCCTTGAACGCCTGCTTCCACTGCTCACCATAGAAAATCCCGACCTTCCGGTCGTTCACGGCCATGGCGAACACCAACAGGTTGTTCTTGCGGGTGCCGCTGGTTGATCTCCAGGAACCGCACTCCGACTTCATCGAGTCGATGTAGCCGTCGAGGGTGCTGAAGCTGCCGAGGTTCGGCAAGGTGCGGACGCGGACGTCTGTACCCAACGTTGCCAGTGATCTTGCTGATGCTTCGACCGCTGAAAGGTCGCTGCCGAACTTCTGTGCACCATCGATGATGGTGGCGTCGCATTGCTCTGAGGCAGCTGCTGCGGGCGACACGCCAAAGCCTAGGGCTCCGGAGAATGTCGCTACCACAACAACAGTCATGAGTATTCGACGTAGCAATTGTCTCACCTCTTCTTTCTGATGATCAGGGTTTTAAGGTGCGTTCAATTGTCGGTTTTACTTTGCAATACATTTTCGACAATGAAGCTCGCAAATTTTAACACTTTATTAGTATTTATGCAATACAAGACATTACATAATTAGGTTCAAAATAATCTAATAACTTTGTGATGCGTGGATCGCTAAATATCTGCTAGTTATGAAAACCGTTGGGTCTGGCGTGCCTGACGGCAACACTCAGTAGCTTATACGCAATACGCGTAGACTCTGCCTCTAAATCTACAAATTTTTCATGGTCTGTAAGCGGTTTAGTAACCACCCGGTGAACTCCAGTTGTCCCGCCATGAGTCATTGTGCCATTACTGGGCAAATACCAAAGCTCTGCTTGAATTAAGCCAATGACGCCACGTCCAGCACTAGTAGCATTTGCTTGGAATGAAAAGCCCAGTGCCTGATTTTGCTCATAAGACTCAGCAAATCGTTGCTTAAGTTGCGTGTTTACTCTTCCGGAGTTAAAACTGTAGCCTCTTGACCGCGCAGATTCTAGCTGGACGACGGGATTATCCATTACTTGTAAGCTGATATCTGCAAACGGGCCATTAAATCGATGGGGCCTCAAAAGGTCCTTCAGCTTAAGTCGTCCACGCCAGTCAAGGTCCCCGTTGCCGTTCATGCTAGGCCGTAAGTAAGTGGCGACAATATCTTCAAACGGATGAAGCTCTGTCGCATCACCAAATTCAATAACTGCATCAGCTTGAAACGGATTGTCCAGTGTTTCCGGGTTTAAATAAGCAGTCATAACTTATCATTATTATAACACAAAATAGCAATATGCACAGTACAATAACAGATTAAATCAGTATGCTGTTGGCGCTGGCTGGATTTCGGTTTCAGGATTCAGGCGGACAAATCCCTGGCGACCGTCCGATGCTAGGTCTAGTACTACGCGAGCCATTTGATGTTCGCGCCGCATTTTCAGAATCGTATCTTTGGTTGTTTTTGGTACCAAAGCTTCAAAAACAGTATCACCCAAACTTAATGCGCCGTAAGGTTTAAGCCACCGGCTGCGTAGTTCGTGGGAGTTATCTGCCATATCTAAATAGAACATTTGCCTGCTTTTAGCACTCAAATAAGCTATACGCGATCTGGCGATAAACTCACTAAATCCGTGATCAAAATGTGCGTCAAATGACGCTTCTTCGGAGCCGTCAGGAACGTATGTAGGTACTGAATTGTAGCTGCTATTAGTCGGATACCACAAAGCTGCGCCAAGCGTAACCAAAGAGCCCAGCGCCCCACGTACTGCCTCGGCTTTATACCAACCATCACTCCCTGGGTAGTCATCTGGCTTCAGTTGTTCGGGGGCAGCACGGAATGGTCGGGCTTTATGATACTGTAAAAACCAAATCTTACCATCTGCATCTACTTGAAGTTCCATGATCGGGCATATACGTTCTGAAAATCGCGGCAAGTGTCGAATGCTTTCGTATGCTTGAATCAAGCTTGCTCTCATTTCCTGGCCGATCGCGTCTTTCATATTCGGAAACTCTTTTGGCCCTGGCTCCTCTATGCCCGCGGCGTCGACAATCCATCCACCGGCCGCCGGCCTTGCGCGATCACGAGCGGTTATGTGATACCGACCACTTATTGCATCGTCTGCAGCAACCATCACATTTGTTCCCGGAATATACTCCCAAAAGGAATACGACATCTCATCGTAAAAGTCTTCAGCCCTTTGGTTAGATAACCCAAGGTAGCGTTTCATTGGCAGTTTGTCGAGACTATCCCACTTCGCGAAATGAATAACATCTTCCAAAGATTCGCCAGCATTGAGACGTTCAGTAATTACATCTAAATAACTTGTTCTTGCTAGTGATTCCTGATTAATTCGATAACTTTCAAGCAACCCACTGAAACCATCATATTCTTGGGGGTGCTCACTTCGCATCAGTACTGTTCCGCCGGTTCGTGCCACGTGGAGCGCTTCTTCAAATGACTCAAATCGGTGCGGTACGTTAAATCCACTGGCCTCGACATAGTCACCAATTTCTTGTTTTGGCTGACTAATATCATCCCAACTGTCCGGGATATGCAAACGGTGAGCCATTTCACGAAGACCTGACAGGTCATCACTTAAAGGTGCCTCAAGAATCCGCTCTTTTACATCTTCGGGCACCTGGCCCGTCATTGCTGTTAATACTTCGAGTGGTGGGATATTTAGAGGTAGGTTGTGTGAGTTCGGACTATTGGACATAATTACTGAGCTAAAAATATCATTAACTTGTAATTTAGACAAATTGTAAATGAAATATTGAATTAGCTTTGCTAAAGATCTAACTGGAACTGATTGGTGTCGTGTATTTCAAAACCTCTTGAGAAATATAATCCGTGCGCTGGGAGCCTCTGGTTGCTTGATGTAAGGGAAATTCGTGTCACGCCGCGCTGTCTGAACCAGTCAATCGCAAAGTCCAGTACCGTACCAGCATGGCCTTGCCGCTGAGAGTCTCGATGTGTCGCAACATCATCAATTCGTCCACGTAACTTACCTGCTCCGTAATCAACGTTTACTATCATTACGCTGGCTATATGACCGTCCTGATTTCTTGATACTAAAACTTCCGCACTGTCGGCAATAATTGCCAGCGGAATAAATTTTGCCACGTCAGATGGCTCTATTGCACCAAATGCAGCTGGCAGGATTTCTTCAAGTCTAGTTAAATCCTGATCAACAAGCCCGCCCAATACTTCGGGTTGTGGCTGAAACCGTAATCCTTCTCCGGCCGCTTTCATAAACCAACCGTAGTATAAAAACTGCTTTATTTCAAGCCGCGCCTAACTTAATTAGTAACTTTCCCGGCAGCAATCCAGTTTGTGTTGTCTGAATAGGTTACTTCAACTTCTGCTCCGCGCAATATTGGTACCAGCGCGGCTCTAGGCATTCTTTTCGGTAACTCAATAAGAAAGTTCTGCGTATAAAATAGACCCACGTCTGTTCCAAAGCGTTCAGTATTTGTGTGCGTGCCACTTCGACCAAGTTTGCCCAAGCCGGATCGAAAATAAGGTTTGCGTTCACCAGTTAACTGATTAGTGTCAGGAATCGGACATCGGCCACACGCTTTCCACCTTCTTAATACAACTGTTAAGCCGTTATGTGCGATAGTAATTGTTTCAATGAAATCTTCAGGAAACGCTTCGGGGTTATCAACACTGATACCGTCCAGTATGATATTGGCCCTAGCTCTGTCGTTTGGTAGTGGTGACCTGCCTCTAGATACAAGATGATCATTAATTTTCTGAAACGAGTATATGCTCCCGACAGATACTGGATAGCTATCAGCGAAGCCTACACGCCCTAGCTCGGGGTCGCCTTCAACAAAGCGGGGCTTAACATCACTCAAGCCTACGAGTCTTACTGGCCTGCCAATGTATTCTCGCCCCCATGCGGCAGCATCGTCGCCTTGGTCTACTGCTTCACCACTCCACCCCCATACGCTTACCGGTTTTCTAGTATCAGCAGTATCGACGACTCGCGGGAATAAAAGCTCATCCTGACCTTGCCACCTTAAGGTTAAACCCTCGTCTACAAGAGTAGGAATAATCCCGGTAAGTACCGGGTCTTCACGTTGTGATAAAAAACGACCCGGCTGGTTTATCTGTCCCGGCTTATGCAGCACTTGCGTGTGCGGCTCGGTTTCCACCCACATGTATTCTCTGTCACCAAACAAACCGCGTTCGTTAATATGCAGGGCTTGCACGTCTTCACTGGCACGCATTGACTTACCCGGTGCATGACCTAATTCGGCTATAGTTGCTTGCACGGTAAACTTTATACAGCTTATGACATGTTTTACCAAGCACAAGCGATATAAAATTTTAGGCTCTAGGCATAAATTACAAAGGTGAAGAGTTTGCGGCCGTTACCAAGGTCGCGTTCGAACACTGCCGTTTTGCCGTCCTGTCGTACGAGTTTGCCCCAGTCGCCGGGTTCGCCAGCCTGTGCTTGTGCTGCTACGCCGGTAGTTTTGGCAGCGCTATCAAACCCGTCCAGGTGGGCATATATAGTTTCAAGCTGATCAAAATCATGCTGGTTTGGGTGCTGGTTAGGCGCGGGATCATTCGAATAGTCCATACAGCTGCCTATTGGTAGGTTCTGAGAGTCCTCATCTTGATGATCTAACCCAAACGCATGTCCAACCTCTTGGCACATAACAAGGTTTTTCCAGGCAGGGTTACTGTACTGGGTGGTGTTAAAATACGTGTCATTAAGCTTAACGGTTGCTTGAGTGATGTGGCTGTCACTTGCCCAAACCGATGCAATACCAAGCCAGCCGTTTTTGCCGTAAGTGGCATTACAAACTTCAATTTTGCCCGCGCTTGGCTGACAGCGTCTGCCGGTGGTACTGCCACGCACAATTTGTGTATCAAGCACCGATGACCCACTCCAGTCGGTGGAAGTAGTGGACAGGTACGGCTTCCAAGAGCTGGACAAATTATCCCCAAGCCTAAGAACTAACGGGTTTGCGGTACGAGCCCAGTGAAAGCTTCCCCATGAATGTTCGGCCGAGGCGGCGCCAACGGTCATAAAAATACCGCTTAGGGCAGCGGTTAATACGTACATAGTTTTTTTGAGCATGTTTTTCCCTAATTAAGTCTTATTACTATACCAAACAGAAGCCAGCATCGTCAAAGTGCTTATGGTTTTACAACAAGGATTTTAGATTAATTTTACTGGTTGATAGCCTCAGGGAATCGGCGACGCTCTATAAAAAGCTTGGGTTTGTGGTAGATGGCGAAGTGGCAGATACTGCTATAACATTCAGGCTTGGTGATTTCTGGATAGAGTTGTTGCACAAGAGTAAGGTGGTTTCGGGAGAATACAAAGCCGACGCCGATTGTACTAATAAAGGAGCGGGAATATATTTGCAGGTTCAAGTAGAAGATACTGATATTTTTTATGACACAGTAGTAGCCAATGGAATAGTGCCTTCACAAAAGCCAAAAAACTTCCCTTGGAACCAAAGAGAATTCATTGTTGTTGACCCTAACGGATATAAAATAGCATTCTTCAGCCTTAATACCTGAATGTATAGCTCTTGTATGAGTAAAACAACTCAAATCATGGGCAAAGACGTTTTTGTTTTATTACTTGCCAGGTGCTATAAGTTAGACAGGCCGTAAGCGGCGCAGAACTCTTAAACAATACGACGAATAGTTTAGTTATTATAAATACAAAGGATTATCACTTGAACAACCACACCGAAAAAACTGTATTAATCACCGGCGCCGGTGCGGGCATTGGCAATGCCGCTGCCCTGCTTTTTGCTGATAAGGGCTGGCGGGTTATTGCTACGACTCGAGAATCATCAAAGCCAGATAATTTTACCAATCACCCAAACATCATTTCCCGCAAGCTGGACGTCACAAGTGATAAAGACATAGAGGCTACATTCAATTGGCTCCAGAAAGACGGCATAGTTTTAGATGCGGTAATCAATAACGCTGGTTTTGGATTGTTTGGCCCACTTGAAGGCATAAGTATGAGTGGCGTACGCGCAGTTTATGAAGTTAATACACTGGGCGTAATTGCCATGACAAAAGCTGCGATCACGCATATGCGAGTTGCAGGAGATGGGGGTAATATCGTTGCAATCTCTTCAATTGGCGGGCGTACAAACCTGCCTTATTATGCAACTTATGGCAGTACAAAAGCGGCCATTGAGGGTCTGTACGAGGGTCTCCAGGGCGAAGTGTCATCGTTCGGCATACGGCTCAAGCTGGTTGAGCCCGGTGGAATTGCTACAGGCTTCTTTAAAAAAGCATTGTCGCTTGTCTCTGTACCTGAAGCATATAAAGAAAAAGAGAAAAGAGCCGAGGGTGTTATTCGTCGCGCGAGTTATGGCGAATCTGCAGAAAATGTTGCTAAAGTTATATACAAAGCAGCCACAAATAAGAGCGGACGTATGCGCTACCAGGTGCCTTTTATGATAAGTGTTGTTGTCTTCGGAAAGCGTTTTATGCCAGACAGGCTCTACCAGTACATTATCCGTTCGCTGATGGGTTGACCACTTAATCATGCAATAAATGGCATCTCTTCGTTCTTTGTGTTGTTTAGTGTATATAATTGATGCATGCCCACTGTTTACTTTGCAACTACAAATCAAGATAAAATACAGATCGCCCAAACTGCTTGTGCGGAAGCCGAAATTACCGTTGTACCTGTCAGATTGGAAATTGATGAAATTCAGGGTGAAAACCCCGAGCTAATTGTTATAGATAAAGCACGACGTGCTTATGAAAAACTAGGCAAGCCGGTCATTGTTAGCGATGATACATGGAACATTCGAGCGCTTAATGGATTTCCAGGCGCCTACATGAAGTCAGTAAATCACTGGTTTACATCAGATGATTTCCTTAGATTGATGAAAGGCATTGAAGACAGAAAAATAACTGTTCATCAATATCTGGCCTATACTGACGGCAAAATGACTAAAGTTTTTAAAAACGACTTAAACGGCACGGTAGCTGAAGAAGCGCGCGGAAAAAACAAAACAAACCCTAGCACAACAGTAACGTTGCTTGATGCTGACAATGGCAAAACGATTGCCGAGGTATTTGAGCAAGGCGCAGAAGCAGTGATCGCCCGTTACAAAAACCAGCCTGACGCCTGGCACGAATTTATAGAGTGGTACACAAAAGTTTATAGTGAAAATATCTTAAGATAGGCACACGTAACTTTTGTTGCGAATTTGACCTTATGTAAAAATTTTCATAACTTGTATGCTAAAAGTATGGAGAGGCCTCAGTACTTTAATCGGGAACCCGCTGCGACTCCTACCTCTCAACAAATCTTATCTAGCTTAGAAACAGTGCAGGATTCTTCAGTTAATCGTTACGACACACATTATAGGACGCTCAGAGGTGCCGCAGGATTACTGTTTGCCACTAGCGTTTTATCTTTAGCTTTAGTGAATGCGGAACTTGCAAATGCTAATGAGCAACTCAGCAGCATTGAAACCACTACACCCACGACCGTCAACCGCACCCAACTTCTTATAGATACTCACCCCGGAATTAATCCTGTAGTTGCTGAACAGCTGGCTGGTGTAAAGCTGACTCTAGACGGTTACAAAGCATTCCTGCAAACTATAAACACATCACCGCTGCAACACACTAAACAGTTCCCGGAATTTGATAAAGACAGGGTGAAAATCAAGCAGGGCAAAACAGAATTTATAACCTGGCACTTCTTTGGTTATCATACAGAATCAAACCTTGATGTTAATCGATTTACAACTGGCCTTGCACGTAGAGGAGATAGCGAAAGCTCACGGCCAGACCATATTTGTTGCGGCATAAATGTTGTAGTTGCCAACAACGGCACCCATCAGACTGCATCAATTGGCGCCAAGCTCCGGCATAACAAAGGCTATGATCAGAATACTATAGGTATTGAAATTCAGGCAGCAAGCCAAGCAGATATAAATACCCTTAAATATGAGCGGACAGCTTACGCTAGTATTGCCATGCTAAAACACCAAGAGATGCTGGATGTACCGGTTGAAAAGTCGCTTAAAGGCCATGGTGAAACCCGCAAAGCATATAACCACGCGCATCCAGGCAATAAACTAGACGGAAGAAGTGATTTTGATAAGCCAGAGTCTGACGCGCTACGCGCAGAAATTGGTAAATTCTTAAAAGAACATACGGAAATTAAAAATATTCCCGTGAACCTGGCTTGAGTACAGAATTACATATTGCGGTAGTTGGACTATACAAATATATGCCTAAGCAAGTAATGTTTGTCTTCAGAGTTGAAATTTAAACGGCTTGCTGTTCGAGCTTAGTTACGCGCTGATCCGTATCAGACTGCTGCTTGTGTAGATCTTCAATCGCGTCGCCGATTCCAGCAAATCCATCATCTACTTTTTGTTCTAAGCGTTTCAGGTCAGTTTTTAGTTCACTCAAATCACCCTTAACGCTACCAAGGTCACTCTTCACACTATTCAGGTCATCCTTGGTAGCAAGATGAGCAGTTGATTGCGATACAGTCGCAGCAATAAACTGTTTTAAATCGTTTAGTTGGTCGTCATTCATTACTAGTAGTATAGCAAAGCTTTGGCGGCTTGGCTCGACTTACGCGTCACGTATCAGAGTTATTTCAGTATGTCGTAAACCATGTGCATATATGTGTCATTGGCGTGTTTGGCTTTTTCAAGAAACTCACCACGCGCCAGCCACTCATACGATGAATGCTCCCAGCTCAAAGTTATTTCCGGTCTTTTATCTAGCCTAACCACATACAGTGAATCCTGCGTATCGTTAGAATATCTGATGCCCGAGTAGACTTCCTTAATTTCAGTTTTATCAATAGCTAGTCCTGCTTCTTCATGTACTTCGCGCACCATTGCTTCTACTATGGATTCGCTGTCTTCTACGGTTCCACCAGGAATATCTGGATCGTTCCCAAATGCAGGGTGACCACTTCTCTGCAGTATTAAATACATGTCATCATTATCTATAATGACTAGTTTAGCGACTTGTTTCATGGCTGTCGATTATAACAGATCCCCGTGTAGCAAGGCCACGACGGATACATTAAGAACTTACGGTATTTTGGTGGATTGAAGTGTACGGTAAATAATATCTGTCCATTCAGCATACTGCTTACCTGACGGATGCAAACCGTCATTAGCAGTTAGGCTAGGATCACTGGCCACTTTTTGGCTGACAGTAAATATATCTGCAACTGGTAGCTTATATTTCATACCTGTCTGTTCAATAATTGTGTTAAAAGCTTTAATACCCGCTTCGGATGACTCAGGACTGCCATAGCGCGATCCGGACGGCGTTTTGCCATAACCAGGTATAGTCACCAGAAGTATATTACCTGGTTTCGGTAACTGCTTCTGGGTGGTCGAAATTATGTAATCTAAATTTTGCGCAAAGGTTGCTGCGTCTACTCCCTGCACATAATCGTTGACGCCAATTAAAATAGTTACAAAGTCTGGTTTGAGCTCTTGCACTAGTGGTAGTTCGCGGTCAATAAGATCCTGCGTCGTATAACCAGTCACTGACGGATTGGCAACAATCTGAAGCTGCTTTCCGTCTTGCGCAAATCGTGCGACCAGCTGATTTGGCCAGCGATCTGCTTCGGCCACCGATTCCCCAATAGTATATGAGTCCCCAAGCGGCAGATACCGTATAGCGTTTGGACTAAGAGCTACTTCATTTTTAGTTGTTCTGTTTTGAAGCTTCAGCACTGCCGCAACTGATACAATAACAACTAGTCCGATAAGCAAAATTATTGTTTTCGACATCTGTTAAGTAGTCTAACATAATCTATGTAGCATATGAGTTTACCGGATTATTCAAATTTATCTTTATGTGAATTCTTGCAAGTTTAAGGCTTGATCTGGTTTTGTTTTTCAATCGCGCGTATTGTCTTTTTAAAACTTTTTTTAATAATTGGCCTTCCAACTGACCCGAGGAAAATTAAAAGCAGGTAGCCCTTTTTTGTTCGTGGGTATCGACTAACTCGGGCTGTAATCAAAATTCCGTTGCCATCATCTGCTTGTTCAAGCTTATAATGCCAGCCGCTGTCATTCGCCCAAATATTACTATCGATTGTGCGTATTTTAACTATGCCCGGTATTGACCAGTCGTAATGAACCCGCTCCCAAACCCCTCCAAATACTTTTGAGCCTTCGGTAACTTCGGCTTCGTTAGCGCATATACCGTGAAGTACAAAATGAGTTGGCTGACTGTTGCCCCAGATAGTCCCCCGCTCTGGCCCAAAATTAGTTAAAGCAGCAACAAACTGCTCCGCACTGATAATTGTTCTAGCTGTAATACATAAACTCGGCATAGTAACTTAAAGTCTAGCAAATCACAAAGATACAAATATTAAAAAAGTTGCAATAGTCAAGGCCTGTCTGCGTTTGCGTTTAATCTGCCCCAAAAGTTATATGGCGTGAAAGTCATTACTCCAAAAATAACTTACTTATTTAAGGGACCCGTTCTTCGAGAACTGAACAATATATTTGTCTAAAAGCATTGTAATGGGTAATGCCATGATCAGAGCAAATATATACTGGTTAATATTATTTGAGCTATTTCCATCATTAACAATATTAAGCTTAACTAACAGGTATGCAATTATTGCCAATACAAGTACCCTTAGTAACATTAGTTTATTGTCTTGACGTGTTTTGTTATGGGCCATATTAATCCTTATTAGTTTATAACCACATAGTACCAATTAAATAGAAAAAGCCGGAATCAGATGCTCATGTCGTTTTTTTACTCACTGTTGCTGGATGTTATCATCCATGTTGGGGTCGCTTCGTCAAATCGTCGACTTACCCATGCTAGGGAGTATGCCATAGCGAAAGTACCTAACTCGTAAGCTCATATCTCTTATGTGGCATGGTAACGAGCCCAAACTAATACTAGCGCGATGTATAATAACCTTAGACGCATGCCTTTAAATACTAAATCTTTACTCCACCTCAAACCAACATACGAATTAGTTATCACAAAAGTACTATTTTCACTAGGTTACGCGGTAGCGATCGTAGGAATACCGCTGCACTTTCTTAAGATAGGTTTAAGCGACTCTCAGATTGGTATCTTTACGGGAGTAATTTCGATACTGATTGCCATACTTTCACTATATTTGCCTCCTCTTCTTGAAAGGTTTAATCAGCGCAAGCTCTTGATTAATAGTGCGTTTTTTGCTGGTATCAGTTTTGTTTTGTTCAGTTTTACTGACGCTGTTGCTCTGTCATTATTGTCGCTTGCCTTCGGACAAATCGCTCTGCACGTTACTAATAGTGCTCTTAGCGTGTTATTTAAAGACTCAACCCGAAGCGTAGAAGAATTCACACTCGACACAGGTCTTCTAGGCTCATTTACTAACTTAGGATGGTTTATTGGGCCTTTATTAGGAGGGCTGACGCTTACGGTTTTCGGATTTAAAGGCGTTTTTATTTTAACAGGATCACTAATCATACTTGGCGGGTTTTACGTGCTTTTATTTCCATTTAAGACACTGGTAAAAAAGCGCGCGCAGCTTGATACCAGCATTAACGCAAACCTAAAATTTTATATTGCAAACCCTCAACTGAGAATCGCTTATCTACAAAAACTTGGCATAGATGTATGGTGGGGTTTCATATGGACCTTCATGCCAATCTTTATGCTAAAAGCAGGCTACGGCGTGGCAATAATCGGACTCTTCATTGCGTTGACACAACTTCCGCTATTTTTATTTGAATTCAAAACGGTCGGGTTCGTGGCTAAATATGGCTTTAAACGAATTTTTACAGTTTCTTACATAAGTCTTGCGCTGATAAGTTTTATGTCGTTCTTGCTTTTCACAACTTACTTGCCTATTGTTTTAGGACTAATTTTATTGGGCTCGCTTGCGCTAAGCTTTTTGGAGCCAATTAGTGATCTATTTTTCTTTAGCAGGATTTCGATTACAGACGAAGAGAAGGCGTATCCAACCTACATCACCTCCTCTCCAATAGGTAGTATGCTTGCCAAAATTATTCCAGGATTAGCACTGTTGGTGTTTTATGATAAAGCGGTTTTCGTTATTGCTGGAGTGATAATGAGCTACATAGCCTATAGAGCGTTTGCAATCAAAAGTTAATATATTAAAACATGTGATAGGCTGAGCATATGCAAAAGTTCACTCAGAAATATGCAATAATTTGTCTACTTGAAGATATTGATGAAGGGTATCAGTTCCCTTCAGATAGTTGGCCTCTTCATACAACTCTTGCTGATACCTTTGCCATTGAATGGGATGAAGTAACACTAAAATTAAAGCTAGAAGAAATAGCAGCCACACTAGAAATGGTGGCCACCAAAGCAACTAGGGATGAGTATTTCGGTCCGGATAAAAATATCCACGTAGTTTTAATCGAAAAGACAG
The DNA here is from genome assembly GCA_038255465.1 of Saccharimonadales bacterium (SeqCode). Taxonomy (GTDB): domain Bacteria; phylum Patescibacteriota; class Saccharimonadia; order Saccharimonadales; family JACDFO01; genus JACDFO01. The sequence goes on along the minus strand of JBBSLJ010000009.1, from coordinate 26,619 downwards.
ATGATTTAGCAGCAACGCACTACAGTATTGTAAATATGCTCAAACAAGGTGGTGTTAAATTTAATGGCCCACAATATAGTGAAGAAGGATTTTTACCTCATTCGACCGTTCAGCCACATGCAAGAGTTAAACTTAATGACACCGTTGTGTATAAAAATTTGGCGCTAATTGATATGTTTCCAAATGAAGATCCGTATCAAAGAAAAGTTTTAAGGATAGTAAAAATTAAATAAACTTACCATCATAATAGCTTCGGTTGGTTTCTGTTCCAGTATGCGTATATGAAAGTTAGAACTAAACTATCAGTTCTGCTTTATCTATTCAAGCTTGGTTACTGTGCCGCCATAAGCTAGAAAGTATCCGACCATTCTTCAGACTTTGTGACATCGAATATCCTGTTGCTGACATCAGCCCATCGCAAAGCTTTTGTGCCAAAGCGTGCCGACAGACTACCGGTCATATCTGTAAACTGTGGCATCTCCCGGTGCATCTGAACTATCATTCGAGAGCCGATTGGCAACGCATTGTACCAATGCTCTATCGCCTGACTAGCAGCTTTTTGATGTCGTTGAATGTAATACAAACCCATAACACATGTAATTAGGTCTACATTCTCAGGCAAAGGGTAATCAATTACATCACCACGACGGATGACCGCATTACGGCCAACAATGTAATCATCGATAAAAACAGTGTCTAGATCCACACCAACCGATTCTGCTTTGCCATTTGTAGCGATAGACAAACCACGACCACCCTGGAAGTCTCCGCAACACATGTCGTACCACACAAAGCGATCATGTTTGGCAAGAGATTCAAGCGCAATCGCTTCAACATCAATCCCGAATTCATCATTGTACGCGCCAAGACCGCGCTCGCGCGTCATGTCCATCCTCGATAAAGTTTGGCGAAATGTCTCTTGGGGAGGTAACAACTCGGGGTACGGCATAATAAATATTATAACATATAGAGATATACGTGTAAATACATTTGGCTTACCAAGATAATAAGAAGTTATAACTCTAGTAAAGGTTGATTTACTGTATGTATGACTTATACCTTAAATTCATTACGGCAGATCAGGAGTTGTATGACGATGCGTTTTTCTGCGGTTGCTCAAAACGTTAGTGAAAGTTTTACTAACTGCATAGCCGCCTAGTAAAGTTACTTGCCAAAGGATGAACATGAGTATAGCGCTTTTATCGGTGTCTGCATCCGCATAAAAGTACGTTGCATTGCTTGCGGCTAAAGGCATATTTTTTAATATACAAAGGTTTTCATTGCCTTCACTCGTGCTGTAAAGCTCTCCCAAGACACAGGAATATTTTATGCTGGCTGGACCGTCGGCCTCGGTCGAAATTCGGCGCCCATTGTAGGAACTGAAACTAAAACCAATCAGCCACAGACATATCAACGTTGAAACGAACCACGACAAAGCGTACCTCAAGGATGTGCGACGATATGCTACAACAGCCATTGTAATAAAGACGGCTACGCACTGTGCTAAGAAGAAGTTACCCTCATCAAACCAGTTAAAGCTTTGTCGGCTGTAATTTATATAATCAATAATCCCTAAGCACAGAAATAAGCTAAAGCATGTAATTAAAAACAAGTTCCTTGGGCGTACTTGTGACTTTGCTCTTCTGCTCTCAATACTCATAAACACATTATACGCTGGCCAGTGCATGGCTTACATTAATTAAGCTACATATTCAGAATGAAAAACAGAGGCTTTCGCCTCTGTAATCCTGGTTCTAACCTTGGCTCCGGCGGCTGGATTCGAACCAAGTGAATTTACCACCTGATTCTTGGCTCACTTTACTTTAGCTTACATCTGTTAATTATCGTAATGATTCTTCAGGTATTAGAAGGTTAGTTTGTGTAATTCCAATCTTTTTGCCATTGTCTCATTTGTAGGATTTCTTTGGTTTGGGCAGTAACTATGCCCTTCGTAAGATCTTTCACTTCTTGGTGAGAGGCATTGGTCGCACCTGTGCTAGCCATGTCTATTGCAGATTGGTGGTGCATTATCATCTGCGTCAGGAATGCTTTGTCGAACTCATCACCAGTTTTGCCATTTAGGTCTTCCATCATTCCCGCGTTTGCATCCATCATTCCCATCGAAGAATGATCCATCATCGCTTCACCGCTACTAGCAGGATAGTTCCAAGACTTTTGCCACGCCGTCATGTCACCAATTTCTTTTGTCTGAGCACGTATGATTGCGCTGGCTAAATCTTTCACTTCCTGGTGCTTTGCACTAGTTATTGCAAGGTTAGCCATATCTACAGCACCTTGGTGATGAGCAATCATATTTGCCAGGAACAAACGGTCATAATTTTCACCAGTTACATCAGCAAACATCTTGTAATCGCTGGAGTCTTTGTTTGCAGACACAGTACTTTGAGACGCTTTGTCGCCAGACATCATTGATGTGTTGTCATCCATCATCTCACCGTCGTTACGGTTAAATGCATACACGCTAATACCGGCAATTGCTACGATAGCGACAACGGCGACGATTACTATATTTGATTTATTCTTCATGATTTCTCCTTTATTAATTTCTACTTTAGCTTCAAATTACGCAGGAATTGGGCATTAACTGCTACCACGATTGTGGACAACGACATAAGAACTGCACCAATTGCTGGGGATAGCACAAAACCAAGTCCAGCTGTCACGCCAGCAGCCAATGGAATGGCAAGTGCGTTGTAGCCAGTTGCCCATGCTAGGTTCTGAACCATCTTCCTGTAAGTTGCCTTGGAGAGCGTGACAATACTTGCTACGCCGCGCGGATCGCTACTAGCTAGCACTATGCCTGCAGATTCAATAGCAACATCGGTTCCCGCACCTATTGCGATACCGACATTAGCCTGTGTGAGTGCGGGCGCATCATTAACTCCGTCACCAACCATTGCTACTTTACTACCGTCAGCTTGCAATTTTTTGACTACTGAAGCTTTATTTTCGGGCAAGACCTCGGCAAAGAATTCTTTTATTCCTAGTTCTTTTGCTACCCACACTGCGACGCCTTTGGCATCACCAGTTAACATTGCTACCCGAATACCCCTGGCTTGCAATAAATTAACGGCTTCTTTAGATTCTGGTCGAATAACATCAGCGAGCATTATTGCGCCAAGCACGGACTTATCCTGAATAACATAGACGGTCGTTTTGCCTTCATTCTGAGCGGAGTAAGCGGCTTTTCGGATAGCAGCAGGAAGTTCTAAGCCTAGCTCCTCGATTAATTTCGGACCACCGACGTGTATAATTTTGCTGCTCACTTGCGCCTTTGCGCCTCGACCAGACATAGCCAAAAACTTTTTAGATTCAGTGATAGTTAGTTTTTTATCTTTTGCATATCGAACGATTGCTTTTGCGATAGGGTGCTCTGATTCGTTTTCGACAGAAGCAGCCAGAGACAGTAGAGTATTCTTATCACCTGTGGCGACAACATCTACCACACCTTGTTCACCTTTTGTCAGTGTTCCGGTTTTGTCGAACAATACTACATCTATGTTGCGAGCTGCTTCGAGTGCCATGCGCTCACGTATCAATAGTCCATTCTTAGCAGCTAAGGAGGTAGATATTGCAGTTACGAGTGGAATGGCCAGGCCTAGAGCGTGCGGACAGGCTATGATAAGCACCGTAACAACTCTTTCAATAATAAACGATGTCGATTGATCGCTGAAAAACGACCATCCCAATGCTGTAAGTAGTGCTGCACCAAGTGCTACAAAAGTTAGGTAATATGCTGCTCGATCAGCAAGTACCTGTGTTTTAGATTTACTGTTTTGAGCATCAGCGACTAGCTTCATAATTCCAGCGAGAGCAGTATCGTCACCAATCTTGGTAACTTTCATAGTCAGTGAGCCGCTGCCATTGATCGTTCCACCGATTAGCTGAGACTTTATCATTTTCTTTACCGACTTAGACTCACCAGTAAGCATCGATTCATTAACGCTAGATTCGCCCTTTATAACTTCACCATCAACTGGGATGTTTGCTCCGGGCCGAACGAGCACTTTATCGCCAATCTTAAGATCTGCAACTGCAACTGTTTTTGTACCACTTGAGGTTACTAGTTCGGCTTCGTCTGGTAGCAATTTGGCGAGTTCTTTGAGAGCACCTTGAGCATTCATTATCGATGCCATCTCTAGCCAGTGCCCCAGTAGCATGATAGTAATAAGAGTGGCAAGCTCCCACCAGAAACTCATTCCTTCTAATCCAAGAGTGACTGCAATGCTGTAAAACAGAGCAACTGTAATCGCCATAGATATAAGGGTCATCATGCCGGGTTGTTTTGCAGCGAGCTCTGCTTTGGCGCTGCGGAGGAACACTAAACCACCGTAGACGAATATAATAATTCCAAAGACTGGAGGAATGAGACTACTACCTGTAAAGGTTGGCATGGAGAAATGTAGTAGCTCTTGAATTGTTTGAGAGTAAAGAAGTACGGGGATGGTTAGTAAGAAGCTCAGCCAGAACTTTTTCTTAAACATGTTTGGGTTGTGGTCAGCATGTTTGTCATGATCAGCGTGGTCGTGCCTATCGTTGCCTTTTGATTGTTTAACCTTCTCTAGAGCCATATGGCATTTTGGACACATTCCTGGCTTTTCTGACGTCACTTCAGGATGCATCGGGCAGGCATACGTTGTAGTATTGGTAGTTTGCGAGTGCATGACGAGTTCGTCACGAGAGTGATGCGTGTGCTTCACATTATTGCGTCTATTCATAAACTATCTCCTCTATCTACATTCATTATCATGTCGAAACCTTAGCGCGACTCAAAAAAACTTTTTCACTCAAAAATATCGTACCAATAACGATAATCGAGGCGTAGATAATAAGCATGTCGGATTGCGCCTTTGTAATCAAAAATGCACCTAACACAACAACATCTATCACAATGGCAGTAAGAATGATTGCCGGATTCACTTTAATAGTCCCGCGCAGGTGTCGGAATACTCCCCATTGTACGATCATATCCATAGTGAGATACAGAATTACCCCCAGTGAAGCAATTCGGGAAAGGTCAAAGAATATTGTCAGCACCATAGCTATAACTAGCGTGTATACCAATGTGTGTTTTTGGACGCTTCCAGGCATGCCGAAATGTCTATGTGGTACAAGCTTCATATCAGTTAACATAGTCAGCATTCTTGATACCGCAAAAGTACTAGCAATAACACCTGAGACAGTCGCTACGATAGCGAGAAGAACGGTAAACAGTAAGCCCAAATCGCCAAATGCTGGTCTGGCTGCCTCGGCTAATGCAAAATTCTTTGCTGTAATAATTTCTGACAATGGTAGGTTTGCAGCCACACCGACAGCGACCAAAAGGTACACAACTACACATATAGCAAGAGACAAAACAATAGCTCGACCAACATTCTTGTGTGGATTTTTTATCTCTGATCCACTATTGGTAATCGTTGTAAATCCTTTGTAGGCAAGAATAGCAAGAGCTGTAGCTGCGATAAACCCAGTAGCAGTGTAATCTCCTTTCGGAACTACCGATAAGCTCTCAAATGAAAAACCAGCAACCCACAGACCACCTAACCCAAGTAGAGCGATCCCGACAATTTTTATAAGTGACATGATAAATGAGAACGTACCAATCAACTTGTTGCCAGATATATTTATAATAAAAGCAAACAGTAGCAGCCCCGCTCCCAAAAGAGACACCAGCCAATTGGGGCTACCAACGTTAAACAATTGCAGCGCATAGGTTCCGAATGTTCGTGCCACAAGACTCTGATTGATAACCATTGAAAAGTACATTAGCAGTGCCCCGGCAGCTGTAATAACGCCGGGACCGTATGCTTTATGTAAAAACATAGCTATGCCACCGGCACTTGGAAAGGCGTTCGACATTTTTATGTATGCGTAGGCACTAAATGCGGTTGCGATTGCTCCTGCGATGAAAACCAAAGGGAACAATGGACCTGCTAACTCGGCAATTTGACCAGTAAGAGCAAAAATCCCAGCTCCGATAATGACAGCTGTGCCCATTGATACTGCACCAATGAGGGACAAGCTGTTTGCTTTGTAGCTTGTTGATCTATCTAATTTTTGAGACATAGCCACCGTTAATCCCCACACGTACTTTCATGTAAAGCCACGAGGTTATTGAAACGTTCTTTTACCTGTTGGCTTGAAGGTTCTTTGTCTTGAGCGAATATGACGACATTGCCAACCAAATTGTTTATTCGAGTTAATTCTTCCTCTGATTTATCTGATGCATGCTCATCCATGACTTCACCGTGCGCATAGGCTCTAGGAAATATCTTGTCTAAAAAGCTGGAAGAGCTGACTTCCTCACTATGTCCGATGTTACTTTTCTTGCCGAAGAATGTTTCTAGATCTTGATTTAGAAAATTGTCCCAGCTTTTTTGTTCGTAAGCGTCTTTATCGCCGATGTACACGTAGAAATTAGACTTTTCTGGTAATTGAGGCAAGTACTTACCATAAATATTAACTTCGAGCGGTTTTACACCATCATCATAACGTCGACCAAGTAGTTCATCATTTCCGCCAATATAGTTCCATCCAAAGTCTTTTAGAAACTCTCCACCGGTCATACCATTCCAATGGACATGTGTTAATTGATCCATCTTGTCGTGGAAGTCTATAGGCACACTGCCCACTTCGGCACTACAGGTCGTTGATGTGCCAGTCTCTTTTTGAAACTCATCTTTTGAGAAATCAACTGCCTTGCCTCCAACTAATATCTGAGTGCGAAAATGATAGTGCTGATATGTCGGTTTTCGAATGTGTGCAGGAGTTGAAGCGTAGGTATATCCATAAACCCCAGAAGCTATTAGCAATAAGCCAGCTACACCTACTAATCCATAAATAAGTGATTTCTTGTTCATGCTAACTATTTCTTCTTTCCCATTTGCTCCACGTACTCAAGACTCCAGCCAAGAACATACCCAACTACCCAAAATGAAGCCGTTATTGTCAGGCCGCCCCATACAAAGCTGCTCCAACCAAGGTTATACTTAGCTAATTCCATGCCATGCATCCACCACCGCGTAACTGTTTGCGAAAAGTCAGGAAAGACAGCTACAAACCCCGTGCATAACACCCATAGTATTGCTGTAGCTAAGGCTAAACTATTTGCTAGATTGTATTTGGTTAGTTTCATAACACTTCCTATATTGGAACTTACTTTAGGTCTTTCTTCATCTCGTCGTATTGCTTTTTGGTAATCTCACCCTTAGCGTACCGCTGCTGCGCGATTGATAACGCAGTTTCATCATTGCTAGCTGCTTTATTGTTGCCACTGAAGTTTTTAGCTACCAATACAACAATGAGTACTATTACCGCTACCCAAAACAACATCATTATCATTCCCCAGCCCCAGTCGCCGCCATCCATCATATGGTTGTCGCCGTAGTTTGCAAAATATTCCATTGTAACCCTCCTTAGGTATTTGACCTTATATTAGTTAGTTCATACAGCCTGAGCAGCTCCTTTATTGCATGCTCTTGGGCGTCCGTTGAACTCGAATTCATGCCATCTTTTATGTGTGTCGTTAGATGGTTTTCAACAATTAGCTTATTCAGCGAACCAAGTGACTTCTGAATCGCTAAGCTCTGAGTAAGTATGTCCATGCAATACTCCTCTTGTTCAATCATCTTCTCAAGACCCTTCAGCTGCCCTTGAAGGATACGGGAACGGTGTATTGCGCGTTTTTTCAAATCAACTCTCATACAGTTAGTATATACCCCCTATAGGTATCAGCGCAAACAGTGTTCATGAACGCCTAAGAGCAGGTCTAGGGAACGGGTCAGCTTTTGTGCTGCTTGCTTCTTCAGGGCGGGAGGGGCTGGGTTAGAACTAATTTACAGGGGTGAAATGAAAGAACCGCCATTTCTAGCGGTTCCAACATTTGTACCTTGTTATCGGCACAACTACTTCTTGGAAGACCAAGGAGAGAAGTTATTTCAGGTCTAGGAACTAGGTCTGCACTTTTCTCTGCTTGGTCTGGCTCCGGAGGCCGGATTCGAACCGGCAACCTCGAAGTTAACAGCTTCTTGCTCCACCGTTGAGCTACTCCGGACCAGCGGCTTCGCCTTATGAGACACCCTGCAGGGTTTCTCATCGCGCGGGGTTTGGGCAAAGCCCAAAACTCCGGCTGCTCTTCCTAAAACATTAGGATCGCAAGACCAGCATAGGTAACGGGTGTATTTTACAGAGAACTACTACTTATGTAAATATAATGGGCATACATTATTTGTAATCCGTAACAGTTCTGAGGCTGAAGCACGCCAAAAGTACAAATAAATTACAGCTACTACCTTGCGCTTCGGTGGTGTTGTGGCTGTGATACAATGCTTTGCAACAGCAAGCGAGGGTAGCAATTATGATGAGTCAAGAGAAGCATGAATTTTTTGAATCAATGGGCCATCTTGGCTTGACGTATGGTGACGTTCGAACAGTTCCCGGGCCAATGGACCCGCCCGCCCCAGACATGCCGTGGCAGGAGTTCTTTGAACAGCCACCACTGCCAGCGCCTGACATTAGCAGCCACTTAACTAAAGATATTGTACTTTCGGTCCCACTAATAAGCGCAGCCATGGACCGTGTTACTGAAGCAAAAATGGCTATTGCTATGGCTAAGCTAGGCGGCTTGGGAGTCATTCATTATGTAATGGGTGTTGAAGAGCAAAAAGAAGCGGCTCGCAAAGTTAAAGTAAATCTGAACGGTGTAATTGAAGAACCTGTGAGTTTTAGGCCTGATCGTACAGTTCGTAGCGTACTGGAAGAAAAAGCTAGGCGTGATGACGTGGATTACTGGACGTTTCTGGTAACCGATGATGAAAACCGTCTGACGGGTTTACTCACCGAGCGCGATTTTAGATTTGCAAAATGTGACTTAGACCAGCTTATTAGTAATATAATGACCCCACTTGAAGATATTACCAGCGCGCCAGCTGGTACGGTACCTGAAGATGCCTACGCGTTCATGGCAAGACATAAAAAAACCATGCTGCCGCTTGTTGATCGGGATGGACGAGTTGCAGGGTTGTATATATTATCTGACGTCGAGCGGCTGCTTGAAGGAAACCCCGAAAACTACAGTTTGGACAAAGCCGGCAGTCTGCTAACAGCTATAGCCGTTCCAAGTTCACGTAGGGCGATAGAACGTATTGAAGCCTGTCGTAAGTACATCGACATCGTTGTGATTGATTCGGCGCATGGCGACAGCTCCTATGCTTTTAAGACGTATGAAATGATCCGTGAAATTGCACCCGAATTACAGATTATCAGTCCGAATATTTCGTCTCACGTTTCAGCACGTATGTGGGCGCAGCGCGGCGTTGACGCTATCAAGGTCGGCCAGGGTGGCGGATCAATCTGTACAACTCGGGTAGAGACAGGTATTGGTATACCCCAGATTACGGCCGTGTATCAGTGTGCCGCCCAGGCAGAAAAATATGACGTCCCAATTATTGCTGATGGAGGCGTTAGCAAAAACGGTGATCTGGCCGTTGTTACGGCCGCTGGTGCGCATACGGTCATGCTTGGCAACATGCTGGCTGGTACCGAGGAAGCTCCCGGTAAAGATGAATGGGTGGACGGTCGCCGCATCAAGGAGTACCGAGGCATGGGCTCGGATGCAGTATTTTCTGAGCGCGAGGAAGCCGTTTTGCGGTATTCATCGGACCCGTCTAAAAAGCCAATACCTGAAGGCGTATCAGGATATGTCCCCTATAAAGGTAGTGTTGCGCGTGTAGTTAGTGACATGGTAAAAGGTTTACAGCAGGGCCTGCGATATTGTGGCAAACGCACACTAGTAGAACACCGCGCAAGCACGCAGTTAATTATGGGCACCGGCAATGCCCTAAACGAAGCCCGCCCTCACGACTTGCTTTAAGCCTAGCGACGAGACCGGCGGTCAATTACCTGATCACGGCCTGGTCCCACGCCAATAAGGGCAATGTGCTTGTCCAGCTGGGTTTCTATAAATTCAAGGTAAGCCTGGGCCGCTTTTGGCAAATCTTCAAAACGTCGAACATTTGATATATCTTCAGTCCAGTTGGGTAATTCGGTATATTGAGGTTCTGATTGTTCAAGCTTATAGGCGGCATCGGGCGACACGAGTAGGTCCTTGCCCTTGCGATTGTAAGAGGTGCAGACTTTTATTGTGTTTCCAAAACGAGGCACCCAGTCCAGTTTAGTGACGGCCATTGCAGTTGTATCGTTGAACATTTGTGCTCGGCGGATTGCCGGCAGGTCTAAATAGCCCAGACGGCGCACTCGTCCTGTAGTTGTGCCCTTTTCGGCGTCTCCGGCATCCATGTCGCCATGCAAATCATCAAGCAACGCTTCATCTGTAATCTCGGTCACAAACGGCCCGCCGCCAACATGTGATTGTACGAGTTTAGATACACCATAAATATTGTCAACATGCCTCGTAGGTACTCCAAGACCATTCATAACTCCAAGCGCGGTTGTAGAAGTAGACGTTACAGCCGGCCACATACCATGATCGGGATCAAGCCAAAAAGCTTGCGCACCTTCAACTAATACTCGTTTGCCTTCGCGTACGCTGCGATTGACGTACAGTGCCGCATCAGTAATATATGCCGCAAACTTTAACGCGCTTTCAACATAACGTTCGGCGTGTAATGCGGGGTCCATGTATTCAAGTCCTAACAGTTCGCGCACTCGCACTTGTGATTGCAGGTTCCTAACAATTGTTTTATGCAGGTTGTCGATATCATTATTTATAACCTCGGCCCGCAAGGCTTCTTCGGTGCGACGCCCGTATTTGGCGCTGGCTGTGGGGCTAATGCCCGACTGTGTGCTACCTTGGCGACCATTGCCTGCTTCACGGACTTGATCGATTGATACGTGATGTGGCAGTATCAAATGAGCGGCTGAATCGATTAGCAAGTTGTTTGGGCTGACCGGGAAGCCTTTGCTTCGAATAGTCTCAGACTCTTTATCTAGCTGTACCATTTCCAGCACACAGCCTCGTCCTATTACATTCTTGATGTGATCATAGGCTATTCCGGAAGGTATTATGTGGACATCTAGCTTTAGCCCCTCTTCGGTCACTATAGTGTGACCGGCATTATGCCCACCACCACCGCGACCGACAACTTCAGCTTCTTCTGCGAGCATGTCAACATACCGGCCCTTGCCTTCATCACCCCGTTGTTCTCCAACAATCACATTTACAGACATTTCAAGGCCTACATTATAGGGAAATTACAGATATAGCAAGCATAAGGTTTACCGTCGTTGTTTGAGCTCAGTATTTGTCTGTCGTGCTTGGTCGCGTTTTTTGATTTTTTCACGTTTGTCGTATTTTTTTTGACCTCGTCCTGGAGCAATCCGCAGCTTAATGTACCTGCCCCTCGTCAGCACTTCTAGCGGCACAATAGTTAATCCTTGCTGTTTCTGCTGAATAAGCGAATCAATTTGCTTTCGTTTTGCTAAAAGCTTGCGGGAACGCGTTTTGTCTTGTTCGTCAATAATAATACTGCTGTCGCCGGTGATGGTTGCGTTCACTAGCCACAGCTCGTTGTCTTTAATGGTAACGTATGCGCCCTTAATATGGCCGTGACCGCGCCGCAGCGATTTGGTCTCTGCGCCGGTCAGTTCCATACCAACAAGTAAAGCATCGTCGAGCGCATAATCGTGTCGCGCGCGCCGATTGTTGATTGATTTCGTTGTCTGCGGTTTTTTCTTAACCATAGTGTTGTCATTCTACAGTACTCTCTCAAGAATATCTAGACATAAATTGACAAATGTGTTATAATGTATCATTAGTTCTTCGGAAATTCCGGAAACTTGCTCTTTCGAAAGAGGTGGAATGATGGTTGCACCGTCGCTGTTTCTTTTTGCCCTGGCAGTGCTCTTCGCGGTCTTCGAGATCGAAGGTGAAGGCAAGCATGGCTGGGGAGAAAAGTATCCGACGTATTACAGGGTTACGACCCTTCCCGCCAAGGCCTGGGCACTGGTGATGAACAAGCCCCTCACGGGCTACCACGCGGCGTTGATCCCTGCTACGATCATGATTTTTCTTTGGCCAATGGCCCAAGATTCGACCTGGTCATGGCACGGCGTCTGTGCGGCTCTGGCCTATTACCTGGCTTGGACAGTCATCTGGGACTTCAGCTGGTTCGTACTGAACCCCCACTACGGTGTCGGGATGTTCCGCAAGGACAGTGTCTGGTGGTTTGCCCGCGAGCCGTGGCTTTTTGCCCGGATCCCGTTCAGCTACTGTATTGCCTGGACGATTGCTTTGTCCTTAGCTGCTATCAGCGGCGGTCTCCACAATGGGTGGCGTTCATCACTTGCCGGCCAGGCCGAGCAACTGGTGATCTACCTGTTCTGCATGATCGCACTCGCCGTGATTGGTGCTCCGCTCTTTGCGAAGTACTACAACCACATGCGGCGCGATGGTGCAGACCAACGTGACCAGGCAAACATCTTCCACAACTAACGAGGGCTGGCCCCGGCGATTAACGATGCGTAAGCATCAACAATCGCCGGGGCATTTCATTTTAGTAATCTTTATACGGACTTTCGCCGTTTATATAATAAGCTTCAGCAATGGCATCACGACCAGTGTTCCAAAGACTAGGATCATTGGCGACGACTTTGCGCCAGTACCACCACTCGACACCCCACAGATAAATTTCTTTCAGGCCGGTTTCTTTGCCGTATTCAATACGAGCCTTAAGTCGCTCGGCATCTAACGATTTATTTTGCTCAGGAATGTCACTTATACGGTTCATTTCATAACCTGCAGGCAGCCACGACTCTGCTTGCAATTCATGGATAATAAGATCAGTGCCGTTAGACAATCTGCCTGCTCCACCTAAGAACGAGTAGAACCATGCCGGCAGTGGATACTCAAAATAGCGTTTTGTCAGGTTTTTGTCCCACACGCGCTTGTATACGGAAACGGCGGTTGTGTCCGCAATTGGCTCATTAACTGGCCACCCCAAAGCATTATTACTGCGGGATACAATAAGTTCATGATGTGGGTCTTTTTGTTTTACAAAGTAATACTCGTCAATCAGCCGGTCTCGCGTGTGATCGGGGCAGATTCCAAACACTTTTAAGAAAAACTCATTTTCAAGCTGGTAGCTTTCCAGCGCCGGACTGTCTTTGTACCGGTCAATGACGGCGCCCATATAATCTTTGAGTAACGGGGCCCACTCAGTCATTGGCAACCCTTCCGCCCAAGTGGGCATATGACATTCGGGCCAGCGGGGTTGCCTGAGTCCGATTGCCAGTGAGACTTTTGAGTTGCTTTGCTCGGCTAAGCGAAATTGCCAGTCTAGTTCCGTGAAGTCATAAACTCCCCGCTCTTTTTCATGCTCTTTCCAATAACTCACCAGCCGGAACTGGCGTATCCCAAGCTCGTCAATAATCGCCTTCATGGTCGTTTGAGGGTCCAGGCCAAAATGGCGAGCGTAGTTTGGTATGAATGTTACGCCATATTTAAGCGTCTCGTTACGTTGCTGCCACATATACCAGCGGGCGATTCCGTACATACCGCCCACCCATAACATGAGAAGTAAAAAGAAAATAGCCAGAAGTTTGCGCCACCAGCTGTTATCAATCTTGTCCCAGAACAGCTTTAAGCGAAAGTAGAAAATTTTTGGGATTTTAAGTAATCGGCGGTGAATTGCCGTTTTTGAGTATGAGAATTTCGATTTCGTTTTTTTAGCCATCCAAGTTACTATCAGTCACGAACCACTATATATGAAAAAACCATTAACGTTATCGCTCATTATACCTGCCTATAACGAAGAACACCACTTAAAAGACTGTCTTGATTCAATTGCTAAACAGTCGGTTATGCCAGACGAAGTGCTGCTGATTGACAACAACTCTACCGACCAAACGGTTAAGATCGCCAAGCGTTATCCGTTTGTGACAATTATGCATGAACCCAAGCAAGGCGTTATTCATGCGCGCAACACCGGCTTTAACGCGGCCAATGGCGATATTATCGGACGGACAGATGCTGATAATCTGCTCACAGAAGACTGGGTTGGTCAGGTACTGCAGATCTTTAATGACCAGACAATTGCGGCAGCAACAGGGCCTATGTATTTTTACGACATGCCCCTCAAAGAAGATAATGCTTTTGCCGAAAACATCTTTAAGGGTTCCTTGTATAAACTTGATAAAAATTTTCCGTTTTTGGCTGGCAACAACATGGCTATTCGTAAATCAGCCTGGGACAAGGTAAAAGAACATACATGCAACAAGAAAACCATTCATGAAGATATCGATCTGGCTATTCACTTGCACCGAGCGGGTCATAAAATTAAGTATGACTCTGAACTAATTGCCGGCACTTCTGCGCGCCGGTTCGATGATCCGCCAATAAAATTCATGAACTATATGAAAATGCTGACCCGGACTTTCAAGCACCATCAAATGAATCCGGTGGGTGCGCACATTGCTCAGGCCGCTTATTCATTTGGATATGTTTCTTTTTGGCCACTCAGGCGCGCTTACAATCCCAAAACCAAGAAACGAAGCTTAAAACAGTTTGTGCGTGGTAATAATCCACGTAAAAACCCTATGTCTTAAGAGCCTGAAAAAATCTATCTGCCCTAGCAAAACAGCAGGTCAACCACTTTTTAGCTGTTTTTTGCATCATTAGGTAGCTATAGCTACCTAATCTCACAACAAAACAGCTAAAAAATCATGGCTGCTGCTACTGTTTTACTAATCAACAGATAGAATTTGTCAGGCTCTAAGGGTTTTGTTTTTTGAATTCCTGAATTGCTTTTGTTACTTCACTGTCGTTCTTTAAGTTTTCCCAGAACGTTATTTCTAGGCGTTCAATAAACATTTTATCCTGAGGTCCATGTAGCTCGTTACCCAATTTAACTAAACTTGTGTCACCGCCCCCGTTATCCTTGAGATAATAAATATCTTCTAGTGTTAATGTATTTTCAGTTATAGCAGTAATTTTGCCAAAATAGACCTGTCCATTTTTGAGAAATACTGACTGCAACGAGTCTTTATCGAGGTTTGATTCACCCGTTGTTTCTTTTCGCTTTTCTAATTCCTGCTCGACGTTGCCTACTTTTGTACTTAGTTCGTCCTTTTCTATTCTTAAGCTGGCAAGCTGATTATTTGATTCTTTAGCCTTAGTTGACTGCGTGTATCCCCAAAATCCGGTGCCTAAAAGTAGTCCGGCAACTAAAACAGCTCCCAATACTTTGAGTAGCAAAGACTTGGGTACTTTTTTTGAACTGGTTAATTTTGGTTGTTCTTGTGGTTTTTCGTCCGGCTTATTTGTAGGTGATTCATTCATAAAACTAAGTATAACACCGTAACAGTATGAGTTACCATGATACACATAAAGTTGTAAATATTTTAGTTTGTAGCGTCTGGTGACGTGTATCCACCGAACTTATTCTGGGTAGGTACGCAAGCATTCCATAAGCCAACATTTTGCTCTCTTGCCAGTCTTTGATAGTTTGAAAATTCTTCAGATTTTGTAAAGGGAAAGCTGGTATATGCAAAACCGTACCCAGCTTTGATAATTTCTGCCTGAACCAGTCGGCCGTCCGACAAATAGACATACCTGAGTAGTCGGTTGTAGCGGTCGCGGTTGCTAGTGAGTGGGTCGGCTTCAAGCCTTACCGGCTGGTTGCCGATCAGTTCTTTAGTGTAGGTGGAGGCTGCCTGGCCAAAGCATTGAACGGCCTTGCGCGGATCTTTTGTTTCTGGTGTATCAACCCCTATAAAACGTATTTCTTCTTCAGTTCCGTCCATGTCGACGGTAATCGTATCGCCGTCCTGGGCGCTAATAACACGGTAACTGCCCGGAGAAAGCAGTACGGCTGACTGTTGCACGCTGGCATTACGTTCAGTCAAAAAACCGGCTAGCAGCGTCAGTAGGGCGATTGCTAGTGTGATAAGCGAGCGTTTTGTACGTCGGTTAAGCTTCAAGCTAAAAATCCAGTAAGCTTTTCACGAATATATTCCGGTGTGATTTTAGTACCATCAAGTTCGACAGTGTGTTCTTGCGAGCGTGGCGGCTCAAGTCTGCCACTGATATGCTCGAACTTGCTCAGCTGCATATCCCCGAGCACACGGGTTGCTTGCTGTTCGGCGTCTTTTGTTGCACGCTGCCGGGCCAGGTCTTTTTCAGTTTTAACCCAGAGTAAAATGTCTCTGGCATGATGGCCCCTAGCTATCTCGCGCAGAAGTTGGCGGTCTTTATAATAATTGAAACTTGTGTCAAAAATCACACTGTTGCCAGCGGCTAAAAGTTCGGCAGTAAGCTCATTAAGATGAGAATAAAGTTCAAGATTTTCCAGCTGGCTGTAGGTAGGCTTTCCATAGCGTTCTCGACGTATATGATCCGCCCAAAGATGAACACCACCGGTTAATTCATGAACAACTTTAGCTGCGGTAGTTTTGCCGGAACCGGGATAGCCGAGCATAAGGTACAGTACGGGCTTTGCCATACAGTTACTGTACCATTTTAAATAGCAATTAAACTGATTTTGCTGCTGGCCGCTTAAGAAATATTGAGGCGATAATCGTGACAGATATAAATGTAGCAATAATAGCTAGCGATACGGAAGTAGGAACATGGATACCAAGCCATTCACGACCAAATAGCTTTTCGGGGCTGATAATCATTTTGATACCGACGCCGATTAGCAGCAGCCCCAGGGCTTTGTTTAACAGCCAGAACCTGTCTTTAATTTTATCGAATACAAAGTATAGCGCTCGCAGTCCCAAAATAGCTGCGGCATTACTGGCAAACACGATAAACGGATCGCGCGAAACTGCCAAAATTGCCGGCACGCTGTCAACGGCAAACACAAGATCAGTCATTTCAACAGCCAATAGCGCAATAAATAACATGGTGGCTACTCGTTTGCCGTTTTCGTGCGTAAAGAGATTATGCCCGTCTAGCTTATGGCTAACTGGAATAATCTTCTGGAAGAACGCTAGAGCGCGACTTTTGCCTGGATCAAATCCTGCCTCGTCACCATGACTTAAAATTTTCCAGCCACTGAACAGTAACAATGCCCCAAAAATTAGCAATACCGGTTCAAATCTTTCTATGACGGCAATGCCGGCAAAAATAAATATTATGCGCATCACCAGCGCCCCGATTACTCCCCAGAACAGTACCCGGTGCTGGTACTTTTTAGGTACGGCAAAGTAGCTCAAAATAACTGACCAGGCAAAGACGTTATCTATTGATAGCGATTTCTCAATGATATAGCCGCTAAAATATTGACTGGCAGCATCTCCGCCATAAAGTGGCCAGAACAGAACGCCCAGCCCCAGTCCCAAAGCTATCCATGCAATGCTTTGAACACTTGATTCGCGCAAAGTTGGCGTGTGATCGTGGCGGTGAAGTACTAAAATGTCGAATAAAATTAAGAATACAAACCAGCTAATTAAAATTGCCCAGTGCCATCCGGGGATATTAAAATTTCGTAGTGCTGTGTTGGCGGTTTCTGTCGCTAGTAGTGTAAACATTTAGAAATCTATCCCCTTGTTTGCCAAATATTTATTATCGAAGTGGTGTTTTATCTTGGTCATATCGGTTGCTATGTCTACGTATTGTAAATATTTTTTTGGAAAATCGCGACCCGTTAAACATAAACTGGTGCGAGCATGACGATTTTTAAAGAGTTTTTCAAACTGCGCTTCTGTCAGTAAACCGTCATGCATGGCATTATTGATTTCATCACAGACAACTAAATCGTACTCACCATTTGAGACACATGCAAGTGCCATGTCATACGTTTCTTTAGCAGCATTTTTATGCTGTTTATCAGATACATGCTCTTCGCTCAAATCACCCGCCTTATAAAAGCCTTTGCCGCCTTTGTAAAAAAATAAAACGTCCTCATAAACTGGTAATATATCTCTAAAAAAGACGTGTTCGCCTACGCCCCAATATTTTATAAACTGGATAAAACAAACCTTCCAGCGGTTACCGAGTGCCCGCGCCACTAATCCAAGGCTAGCACTGGTTTTGCCCTTGCCTTCGCCGGTATATACGATAACAACCGATTCTTTCTGCTTATAATCTTCAAAAACCATTAACTTGCGCGCAGCGGTTGCTCCCCTTCATTTATACTGTCCCAACGAAACAGTATAAACGCAACGACCGATCGACGCACCCGAAAAAGTGATGTTAGCTCCGGATTATTGCTCTGGCCGCGGCGGGCAGCCATAATTTTGCAAATAATCACGTCATCTACCAGCAGGTCTTCGCCCTCATCATCATAAGTACTAGTGTTATCGCGCAACATTTCTGTAAGCGTGCCGTACTTTTGTGTAATATCCTCAGGCAGCGGCTTATAGCTTAGTTGTTCAATGCTGGCACGTTGCTGATACGAATCTATTACTAACATGTCGGAAATCGCAAAAGTCGCAAGGAGTTGCTCCAGAGATATGTCACGCAGACCAGTCGCTGGCTCTACAAAAGACTCGCGAGCAGTAGATGAGAATGGGTGGTCGGCGGGGCTTACTCCATGCATAGTCTTCCTATCCTATAGCAACTATACAAAGCTTCACTGAAAAAAAATGTGATATTTATTACAGATGTTATTTCTTGGCAGCAAGCAGGGCTTTGTCGATTGCTGGGCGATCAAAACCGACAATAATTGTTCCGTCAATATCAATCACCGGCACGCCTCGCTGGCCGGATTTGGTAACTGCCTCAGTAGCCGCCTCGCCGTCGGTTTCTACATTTTTATCGGTGTAAGTAACGCCAAGCTTGTCAAAATATTGCTTGACCATATGGCAAAAGCCGCACCATTTTGTTGAGTAAACCGTAATCATCATTTTAGTATACTAGATGTGACATATGAATAAAAAACAATGATACTTAGAATGTATTAGACCTACAAACAAAAGAATGGTATAAACTATAGAATACAGTGACAAATTGTCGTCTGTTCATTGACATCGAGTGAGGTAGGTCGTAATGGACTACATCGTTGTGATTCCCGATGACGCCATGAGGGCGCAAGTCATAGGTGCTTCTGAAGCAATTGTGGCACTGGTGACAGGTTCAGCGGAGGCCGCCGTCTATATGGCTAGGAATGTGGTCGATAACCTTCAAAAACTGGGTATCATCGACGGCAATTTTCGCGATGACGAAGCGGATGAGGCCCCAGCCCCAAGACTGAGCGTCGATGACTTCAACTTCGTGGCGGCAGTAGCCAAGTTGTATACGCTTAGCGAGGTTTCTTTCTAACCTTCATGGTCCTCAGACTGGGGTAATCGGGAGTGAGTCTCAGGCTTGCGTTATTACCGCCCTGCCCCGTCTTGTAATTTTACTCGATGTCTCTTCTGTAAGATTTTAGGATCTAAAGCTTGCGGTGAACTATGCAGTGACAAATCGTCGCCTGTACCTTGACAGAGAAGAAAGAGACCAAATGCCTTTTTTGTTGGCGTACCTACATTTCGGTTTGTTTTTGACATCGGCAGGCATCTTCATGCGTGGCGAAGATCCTGACTTTAAGGAAAACCCGATACTGCTACTGCGTGTGCTTGTCCTTGGAGCACTTTTTGGAGTCTTTATCCTAATCTATGTATTGTCTAGGAAAGATTAAGATGATTATCCGAAAAGTAAATCCAAGTAAGACATGGCGGGGTTGTGGTGAAAACCATAGGAAGGTCAGCAACGCTGATACCCTCCCCGCCACCCATCTTATCCATCCTTCTCTGTCACTTCACCAAAGGTTTTTAGTTACTAGAAGGTTTTGGTGAGGATTGTTTTACGGTCACGGTCGTGACCTGTCTAAATTACTTTTTGCGTCGCCAAAAAGTAACCAAAAAGGCGACCGACAGTCGTCAGACTTGATCGATCTATTGTCATAATGGGGCTTGCTGCGGAACTTGTTAAAAGTTTGCTCCCAGCAAACTTTTAACTTCAGACAGTCCTCGCAGCCAAGCGCGCCCCATTCTCACAACATCTCGTCAGGTCTTCCTCGAGTCGGGTAAAGACCATGGTCATCTGGCGATTGCCAGATGTATTTGTATTGTTATTTGAAATGCCTGCGTAATTCCTTTAGATAGTGCGAGCGGGGTATGTTTCTAAATTCCGTGATGTTGCCAGCCCCTCTGCTTCCCTGTTATACTAAAACGGCATGAAAAAAGCCGCCGGGAGTAGAGTTCGGAGGACTCGTTTGTTTGTAAGCGAGACTTTTATGGCTGAGCCGAAATTAATGAAGAAGGAGGAACCATAGCATTAGCTATGGTGACAATTGATGAGTAAATTGCAGGCCAATCATATAAGTCGCAGCTCAAACAAGTCGAGTGCTTCGAGCTCTCCGACGACTATCGCCCAGGATGATATTGAGCAGTTCGAGGCTGCTATGTTTGCTCGGCAAAAATTTATAGGTGCCACTATTAATCTTAGTTGGCGCCTAGCACTAACTGTGCTTATACCGTTGATTGCAGGCATTCAGCTCGATAAAAAATTGGACAGCTCACCATCATTTGTTATTACCGGCTTTATGTTGGCCATAGTATTTGGATGCATGACTGTATGGCAAGCTGTCAAAGAAGTTAATAAATCACAAGCCGAAGAATCCAGAAAGAAGAAAAGCTAAGTATGTTTACATTGTTTGCAGCTGAAACAGCTGAAAAAGCAGGTCCCGCTATTCATATTGCACCAAGTGAGATATTTCAGCTCGGAGGCTACTCTATTACTAACTCTATGCTCTACGGCTGGTTATCGGCTGTAATTATTATTCTGTTATTAACCTGGGCCGCGCGCAAAATATCATTAAAGCCGGGTCGTGGTCCGCTGCAGTTTGTTGAAATTGGTGTCGAGTTTATTATTAACCTTGTCTCCAATTCATTGGAATCGCGCGAAAAGGGGCTCAAGTATGGACCCTATTTTGTGACAATTTTCTTTTTTGTAATCTTAAATAACTGGCTTGGATTGCTGCCGGGAGTCGGTGAGGCTATCAGAATTGGTGAAAATCCCCTGTTCAGACCGTTCACGGCAGATTTGAACGGCACGCTTGCAGCCGCCGTGGTGACTATGACGCTCGTGCAATACATTGCTATCAAAGAGTCAGGGCTTGGAAAGCATATTGCTCATTACTTCAACGGTAGCCTTAAAAATCCGGCCACCTATCTGTTCGGCATTTTTGAAATATTTACAGAGTTTACCCGCGTAATCAGCCTTGCGCTTCGGCTGTTTCTAAATGTCGTAATTGGTGAAATTATTATTGCGGTTTTTTCATTCCTGGGCAGTGTCGCGTCTCCATTGACTGCCCTGCCATTTGTGCTGCTCGAGCTCGCCGTGGCCGGTTTGCAGGCTTATATTTTTGTTATGCTGTCAGTTACTTATCTCGCGGTTGCGGTTAAACATGGGGCTGAGCATGACCATGATGGTTTAGAACCGGCGGCTATAAGTGCATAGGTATAAATTAGAAAATAACAAGGAGTATTAGTATGCTGCTATTCGCAGAAATTACAGGAAATATAGAAATCCTCGGTAAGGGTCTGATGATGGGACTCGGTATGATGGGCCCGGCTATCGGTATTGGACTGATTGGTAACGCTTTTATGAACGCTGTAGGGCGAAACCCGGAAGCTGCTAAGTTCCTGGGTCAGGTTTTGGTTATCATTGGAATTATTGAGCTAATGGCGCTCCTAGTGTTTGCCTCGCTCTTTATCATTTAAGAAAGGATTGTGCTTTGAATTTATTGTTTGCTGCAGAAGGAGCAGAAAAAGCCAGCGAGGGGCTGCCGCTTGGATTAAGCGCCAGTGCTTTTATTATCCAGCTTGTAACCTTTATATTTGTGTTTATGTTGCTTAAAAAGTTTGCTTTTAAGCCGATCACCAGGATTTTAGAAAAGCGTCGGGCAACCATTGAAGACGGCGTAAGGCTTGGTCAAAAGCTTGAAAAAGAGCGCGAAAAACTGGACGGCGAAGTAGCAAAAATAACCCGTGAAGCTCGTCATGAGGCTGACAAAATTATAGCCGCGGGTCATAAAGATGCCCGTGCAGCTATACATGAGGCAGAAAAAATGGCGCAGGTTAAGGCAAACCGTATTTTGGCTGATGCCGAAGAGCGTATTGTTGAAGAAACCGAACATGCCCGGCGGAAATTAGAAAAAGATATCGTCGGATTAGTGGCTGAGGCAACCGAAGCAGTTGTTGGCGAAAAGGTCGATGCCAATAAAGACGCCGAACTTATTAAAAAAGCAATGAAGGGTAAGAAATAGTTCATGAATCCCGTTAGACTTCAAGAGACTATAAATCGTAGTAATGCGTTTGATGGCGTGTTACATGATTCAAAAATTCACAAATTACTCATAGTAAAATGGAGTCTAACGGGATGAAGATACCGCGCGCTCAGCTTGCCGCCGTCATCGGTGAAAAGACGCTGCATCAAACCGATGTTCGTCGCTTAGCAAAAGCTATCGCGGCCTATTTAATGGAACAAAAAAGTATCGATCAGCTTGAATCGCTCATGCGTGACGTTTTGGCTTATCGCCAGGCGCACGGCATCGTTGAAGCAGACGTTGTTTCTGCTCACGATTTAAGTAATGAGGCACGGCAAGGCATTACTGAACTCGTCAAAGACCACTATCCCGCTGCTAAAAATGTTGTTATTCACGAGAATCATGACGCATCAGTTATAGGTGGATTTAAGATAAACTTTGCGCAAGAACAACTAGATCTGTCTGTGCGCGCGAAGCTCGATACATTTAAACATCTTACCGAAGGAATAAATTAATGAATGATATTAGCATCAAAGAACTATCAAATGACATTAGAAGTGCGATTGCAGAGCTAAAGCATCGTCCCGAGATTGAAAGTGTTGGCGTAGTTACCCGCGTTGGTGACGGCATTGCCTGGATTTACGGCTTAACAACAGCCGGTTATAACGAGATGATTGACATCCAGGGGCTCGAAGGAAAGACGATCACTGCTTTTGCCTTCAACTTAGGACAAGATGAGATTGGTGCTGTGCTGCTAGGTGAAGACACCGACATTAAGGCTGGAGCGACCGCCAAGTTGGCAGGCCGTGTACTCGACGTGCCGGTAGGGCCTGAGCTTGTGGGTCGTGTTGTTAATCCGCTTGGTCAGCCGCTTGACGGCAAAGGCCCTATTAAGACAACGCGAACCAGTCGTGTGGAGCGCAATGCTCCTGGGGTACTGGACCGCAAGAGTGTGCACGAACCAATGATGACCGGTATTATCGCTATCGACGCCATGGTGCCTATTGGCCGTGGCCAGCGTGAGCTAATTATTGGTGACCGTCAAACCGGTAAAACTGCTATCGCTGTCGACACGATGATCAACCAGCACCGCCAAGGCACGGGTGTCATTAACGTCTATGTGGCTATTGGACAAAAACTGAGTAAAGTTGCAGCCCTAGTTGAACGACTAAAGCGCGAAGGCGTTATGGATCAGACTATTATTGTCGCGACCTCAGCTGCTGACCCGGCCTCTATGCAGTATTTGGCCCCTTATGCCGGTGCCGCTATGGCCGAATATTTCCGTGACAACAAACAGCACGCGCTGATTATTTATGACGACTTAACCAAGCACGCCGCAGCCTACCGCCAGATGTCGCTGCTACTTCGCCGTCCCCCGGGCCGCGAGGCGTATCCAGGTGATGTGTTCTATTTGCACTCGCGTCTACTAGAACGAGCAGCAAAATTGAGTGATCAGTTAGGTGCCGGCTCACTGACAGCGCTTCCAATTATCGAAACGCAAGCGGGCGATATTAGCGCCTATATTCCAACTAACGTGATTTCTATTACAGACGGCCAGATTTTCCTCGAAACTAATCTGTTCTATCAGGGTATACGTCCAGCTATCTCCGTAGGTTTGTCTGTTTCACGTGTTGGGGGTAATGCTCAGACAAAAGCTATTAAAAAGGTCGGTGGCGGTCTTAAGCTGTCACTAGCTCAGTTCCGTGAGCTAGCTGCTTTTAGCCAGTTCTCTACTGATTTAGATACAGAAACCCGTCATAGAATTGAACGCGGCCAGCGCCTTACAGAACTGCTTAAACAACCGCAGTTTCATCCGCTCTCTATCTGGGAAATGTATGCCGTGCTGCTCGCTGCTACTTCTGGCTGTTTTGACAAAGTGCCGGTCGATAAGCTCAAAGTAACTGAATCAAACCTGCTGCGTGATCTTAAAAATAATCACGAAAAGTTAGTTGAAGAAATTAACTCCGGTGCCGAGCCAAACGACAGTGACAAAGAAAAGATTACAGATCTTGCCACTAAAATCGCCAAAGCCTACGAACCCGTAAAGGCAGAAAGCAAATAGGCTCACAGAAACATGGCTAATACTATTATTCTTAAGCGTAGGATTGGGTCTGTCAAAAACACACGACAGATTACCAAAGCGATGGAACTGGTAAGCGCCAGTAAGATGCGACGCGCTCAAGAGGCAGCAGCTTCAGGACGGCTGTATCGGCAGTACGCGCATTCCCTGCTGACGCGATTAAGTAGTATTACCGAAGTAGAAGAACATCCTTTGTTTCAGAAACGCGCCATTAAGAATCGTTTGTACATTGTAATTACAAGTAACAGCGGTCTGGCCGGGGCCTATAACGCCAATGCACTTAGAATGCTAACCAAACTGATCATTGCAGATGAAAAAGCGGGGATAAAAAGCCAGGTTTTAGCAATCGGTAAAAAAGGCGCACAGTTTGCCAGACACATTAAAGCGATTAACTTAGTTGCAGCGTATACCGAAGTGGGTGACAGCCCTGATGCCAATGACATTCGTCCGATACTAAATACCGCCATTGAGCTTTATATAGACAAATCAGTAGATGATGTACAGCTGTTATATACGCAGTTTAAGTCAAGCTTAGTGCAGGAGGCTACACAGCTTAACTTGTTGCCTGCCCGATTTGATGCCACCGATGAGTCAACATCTGAACCAATTGCGAATAGTACATTTGAGCCGTCGGTTGAAGCCGTGCTAGAGGGAGTTACAAAACGGCTACTCGAGGTGCAATTGTATCAGGCGGTGCTCGAGAGCGTCGCGTCCGAACATTCCATGCGCATGCTCGCCATGAAAAATGCCACAGACAATGCAACTGATATTATTGCTGATCTTACTCAAGAATTTAATACAGCCCGGCAAGCTGCAATCACCCAAGAATTAGCAGAGATAACCGGTGGAGCGGAGGCTATTCAGCAATGAGCAAACTTTTATACATTCACCCCGAGCTCTCTAGGGATGGCGATGAGCTCATTGATTATTGGCGTGAGCGCTCCGAGCGACGCGCGGCAGTTGCGGAAGGGCTTGGATTTGATGTCGTTAAGCTGGCAGACGTACAGCTGAGTCCAATTGATGAGCAACAGCAGACGGCACTAGTAACTGGCGAAGATTTTGTCGGTGTTTGGATTGATATGAACCCAAACCGATCGAGTATGACATCGAAAAAACTTGTTACTGCGGCAGGCGACGCTGGAAAGAGGCTGATGGGCGAAGCGCCCGATAGAGACCTGCTAAACTCTATTAGTCTATTTTTAGGCTTACCCAAAAGGGAGACTGAAAACTAATGGGCACTCCCGACGGCTACATCCCGTATGAGACAGTTGCTATGGCACATGTCGAAGATGATACAACGGTGGTCGGTTTTCTAGGATCGCTTTTCCCTGAGGCAACGATTGGCCAGCTTGAAAAGTTCAAATTGTTTATGGCAGGAGTGGTTCACGAAGGTATTATGGTTGGACTTGAATTATCAAGTAATACGCCGATGTCAGAAGTTCAGGCATATCATCTTGGTATTGATGAAGGTTATAAAAGAGCAATGGAAGACCGAACGCTAACAGAAGGAGACGAATAATGGCGACAAAAACTATGGAAAAACTTAAAACCGGGAAGATTAGTCAGATTGTAGGAGTTGTGGTCGATATCGACTTCCCTACCGGACATCTGCCAGCAATTTACAACGCGCTTGAAGTCAAATTTGACGATCGCATCCTGGTATTTGAAGTTGCCCAACATCTTAGTGAATCAGCCGTGCGTGCGGTATCACTAGGGTCAACAGATGGGCTGGCGCGCGGCGCAGAAGTTGTCGATACCGGCTCAGCTATTAGTGTGCCTATTGGTGATGAAACCCTGGGCCGTATGTTTAATGTTACGGGGCAACCAATTGACGGTAAGAGCGACAAATTTACGACACGGGCACCGATTCATCGCTTGCCGCCTGCACTTACCGAGCAGTCCGGCAATGTTGAAATTTTAGAGACGGGTATTAAGGTTATTGACCTGATCGCTCCAATCACTAAAGGTGGTAAGGTGGGTCTGTTCGGTGGTGCTGGTGTGGGTAAAACCGTACTTATTCAGGAACTTATTAACAATATTGCTAAATTTCATAGCGGTTATTCAGTATTCGCTGGCGTCGGTGAACGAACCCGTGAAGGTAATGCCCTGTATCATGAAATGGCCGAATCCGGCGTGCTTGAAAAGACTTCGCTTGTCTTTGGACAAATGAACGAGCCGCCTGGAGCGCGTTTGCGTTTGGCTCTTTCTGGACTGACAATTGCTGAAGGTTTCCGCGACAAAGGTTCAGACGTGATGTTGTTCATTGATAATATCTTCCGTTTCACCCAAGCCGGCGCAGAAGTGTCT
>JBBSLJ010000008.1:0-50262 GCA_038255465.1 Saccharimonadales bacterium (SeqCode) | reverse complement strand
TCATTTTTTGAATGATCAGGATAACGTGGCAGACGGTGAGGTGCTACCACTTGTTGCTGAGAGCATCGACGCGGAGCATCCGCGGGAATTTTATTACGCTTTAATGGACTACGGAACATTTATCAAAAAAACCATTGGAAATGTTAGCCGCCAGAGCAAGGATTATGCCAAACAATCTAAATTCGGGGGCTCGTTACGACAGATACGGGGAGAAATAATACGCCAGCTCTTAGAGGAAGAACAGTCCAAACAAAAACTCGCCACAAGCGTACAGGATAAACGCCTGACGCAGGCCTTAGATTCACTCATAAAAGAAGGATTATTAGTAAAGCGTAATGGGCAGTATTCGCTGACATAATTATAGTTATGCTAAAATGTTCCTTAAGGAGAAAGCTTACGCTATGAATGTTAGAGTAAAATCTATTTTGGGTGTCAGTTTACTGGCGCTTTTATTAACGATAACCCCAACAGTGGTTATCGCCCAAGGGAACGGAAGGTCTGCGCGCAACCAAATCGCCCAGACAACTGTAGAAGATGAAACGGTCGACAAGGAATCAAAAGAGTTAAAAGCCCGGCTTGATAAGCGCAAGGCAGAACTAGGGACACGAGTCGACGGCGCCAGACAGACCAGGATTAAAAATCGTTGCCAGGCCTCACAAGGCAAACTCGGCTCAATTAGCGGCCGTATCAATGGCCTTGAAACCAGCCGGTCCAACGTGTATGCCAACCTCGTTAGTCGCCTAGAAAAGCTCAGCTTACGTTTGGCTGGCAAGGGTGTTGATGTTTCGGTATTCAATCAGCAAATGACGCAACTAAAAGAAGCAATCGGAGTGTTTAACACCGACTTGGCTGAATACAAGCAGACCGTAGCTGATCTTGCAAAAATGGATTGTGTGGCCGACCCAACCGCCTTTCACGCCTCACTTGAAGCCGCCCGAACGGCCCGCACTGATACTAATGAGAGTGCGAAAGAGATTAGAACATTACTAAGCGAGACAATTAAGCCGACACTGGTCGATCTTAAGACCCGGCTTGGGTCCTCAAGCGCCGCAGAGAGCGAGGACAACAACTAATGAAAGAAGACAACCAGAGCCAAAGTCCAACAACAGAATCTGTACCAGGCCAGGTCATTGCCGTAAAAGTTAATTTTGATCCTCCTGAAACCGAAGTTGAAAATCCGGCCGCCCGCAGTTCGTTTATACCAACGGTTGAAGCTGCTGGCGATGAGCCGGCGTCAGCTGATGATAATCAGGCCGAGGCAGTACAAACAGAAGCCCCCAGCAAAGAGCCAGCAAATCAGCCAGATACAAAGCCAGCTGAAGCTGACAGCAAGCCACTAAAAGCCCTACCTGCCGGTCATAAAACCACCTCACCCGTGTTGCCCGTGGTAGCCGCTGTGTTAGTTGCAATTGGCCTAGCGGCCGTGACGGTCTATGCCTACATGCAAACGCAACCGAAAAAAGACAATAAACCAAACACGTCGCAATCTGCTGCTCCTGAAGTTAAGTCAGAGGATATTGACAAAGAAGCAAAAGAAATCGACCGTTCGCTAGAAGCGGCTGACGAAGGCGATTTTCCTATTTCGGAACTTACTGATAGCAACCTCGGTTTGTAAGGTAGCAGTCTCAAAGCTATAGTACGTGCTGTGGCAAAATATCTTAATTCGTTAACTGATGCAGTATTACTAGATCTGTTACGACGCGGGGCAGTGGGTGTTATCACGACTGATACGGTCTACGGGCTTGTTTGCAGCGCGACCAACGAGCAGGCCGTGGCCAATCTGTATGCACGTAAAAATCGCCAGTCAAAACCCGGTACAGTCATTGCAGCTAATGTTGAACAGCTGGTGCACTTAGGCATTAAGGCGCGCTACTTAAAGCCCGTTGCCCACTACTGGCCGAACCCTATCAGTATCGTCATCCCAAACTATGACCTAAAATATATCCATGATGGAGTGGGCAGTATTGCTGTCCGAATTCCCAAAAACCAGGAACTTATAAAACTACTTAGTAAGTCCGGACCCTTACTCACTTCAAGCGCCAATCAACCAGGTGAGTCGGAAGCGGTTACAATCGAACAGGCGCATCAATACTTTGGTGAGCAGATAGATTTTTATGTTGATGGCGGTGACTTAACAGGCCGCATGGCCTCAACCGTTATTCGGGTTGTGGACGATGCAGTTGAGGTGTTGCGGGAGGGTGCAGTTGCTGTTAATCAAGACGGCAGCTTGAGGCAATAGATACAAACAGGTATCATATGCCTATGAGTCCAGTTACAACCGACGGATTTGATGACGATCCCAGAATACCTATATTACTGAGTTAAGAAAGGATTTATAGCAGGATGAAAACAGTACTAATCGTGGATGACAATGAGCTTGTCCGAAAAAGCTTAGCCGCTTCACTAGTAACCAATGAGGTGAAAGTAGAAACTGCCAGCAACGGCAAGGAAGGGCTGGCTATGGCCGAACAACTTCATCCTGACCTGCTTATTACCGACGTACACATGCCTGAAATGGACGGTCTACAGATGATCGAAAAGATTAGAGAGTACGAATGGGGCAAAAAGGTGCCGATTATCGTTATGACGGTTGACGAGGAAGCATCATCAATCAACAAGGCGCTTGAAGCCGGTATCACAGTCTATCTTTCCAAGAACACCAACGATCCTGTGCAAGTCGTAGATCAGATTAAAACAGCGCTCGGCTAGACTTTCTGGGTGAGCTGATGAAAGGCCGGCAGGCTAACGGTAATCGTGGTGCCTTTCTTGAGCGTCGACTTTAGCTCAATCTGTCCGCCATGCTCTTCTATAACGAGCCGAGTTATCCAAAGCCCGAGGCCAGTGCCACTAGCCTGCTGGCTAACTGCGTTGCTAGCGCGATAATAACCACCCATCACTTTGTCCTGCTCTTTCTTGGGTATGCCAATACCTTCATCGCGAACTGCAAAATGGTGCATGAGATTGCCGTAGGTGTAAGTAATATGAATTTCAGTTGAATCAGACGAATATTTAATGGCATTCGAGATGATATTCATAAGCGCCCGCTTAAGCGCGGCGACATCACCCGATACAAAAGCATGCTCCGGCCAGTCACCAGCTACGTTGATTTTGAGCTTCTTCTCATCAGCGCCAAGTTTTAAGGTTTTCATGACTGACTGGATGACGGTGATCATATCTACCGTATCTCGATGTAATTTAGTATTTTGGCCGCGTTCAAATACCGATAGGTCAAGGATTTCATTAACGGTAGCTAGCGAGGCGGAAGTGCTATTGTACATGTCATTTAAGAGACTTTTTTGCTGCCGCGTAAGCTCTTTTTCGTTCTTTAGCAGGGACTGGATAGCCCACAACATACCGGTAAGCGGGGAGCGCAGTTCATGGGAGGCAATTGATACAAACTGACTCTTTAGACCGGCAATTTCACGCTCTTTGGTCTCTAGCTTACGGTCGCGCATAAGCCCGGCCAGCGGGATTGCCGTCAAAAGGATCGGGATGAGCGTATAGATTGCCAACTGCCCGTAATAATTAGATGCGGGCGTATGAATAGCCACCATGGCGTATATATCATTTGCCCCTGGATCAACAACGGGCGCATAGGCTGACAGCCACATGCCCCAGCGGTCTCGATGCGGCCCCTCAACAGTGGGGTCCTCGCCATTAAAAACCTCCCGGAACTTTTGTGAAGCCTCAGGGTAGGGGTAGCCCGGAGCGACATAATCACGAGTGTAGGCGTTCTCTGAATCAACATAAAAGAACGGCCGATTGTTCTTAATGCCGACAACTCGAATAAATCGGAGATCCTGATTATCGCTAATAATTCGCTGCAAACTAGATTTCAGATTCCGATACGCCTCTTTATCCAGATCAGATTCATTATTTTGTAAGCTTTTTAAATCATTCAGTGAAATGGTCGCCGCAATAGTGGTTGCCCGGCTGCGCATAGAGTTTTTAGCCGCTACGTCTGTACTGATAGCGGCAAACAGGCCGCCAACAGATCCCGCCCAAATAATGAGCATCATCACTACAGTAGTGAGGCGCTTGGGTTTATGCAACCTGGCCCAAGTGGCAGTCGGGAGCTTCATTTACTTAAAACTATAGCACAAGCGTTTCAACCTGCGTGCTGTCTTATAATTCGAACTCAAGCACCAATGCCGCATGGTCAGACACAAGCTTGTCAGAAACTTTGAAAGACTGTACCTGCACTCCTTTGCTTACAAAGACGTAATCGCAAACTTCTGTTTTTGAGGTAAGGCCTGTACGAGTTGTTTTTAGCTGAAATTCTGTAGACAAATTCCTGAGTCGGCTGTTAATAAGCCCTAACGACGAACTTTCAGGCGAAAGATTAAAATCACCAGCTAGAAGTATATGGCCCTCAAGTGTATCAACGTATGAGCTAATCTGTTGCATTTGCCGGAGCGTATCGGCGTTGCCATTTTTGTGCAGGGGCACATGGTGGCCATGATGATTCAGTATGTGAAGTGTTTGGCCATCAATAAGCAGCTGGGTATGCTGCAGGTTCCGTATGTTATAGTCATCGCGGTCAAAGATAAAATTTGTCTTGTACTCCAGATTGGTAAAAATTGTTTCAGTCTTCTTAGAAACTCGTTTTGTCAGTATCGCATTTCCAAAATGAGCAAGTTTATCCATGACAGTAAAACTAAAAACTGGCGAGTGAAACGACTCTTTATAACCGCCAGCTAGCCGTAACTCTTCTAGATTCGCAAAAAGTAGCGACCTGCCATCAAAATCAATCACCTCTTGCATACAAACAATATCCGCGGCTTCTTGTTTAAGTAAATCGGCAATTAGCTGGTCAAGTCGCCCACCCCAAGCGTTTAGCTGTACTAGTTTCATAGAAATTTTCCCTGTACCCATTCATCGAGGCTATGGCCACCACCGCCAGAGATACAAATGACCAGGTCGCCTTTGGCGAGGTGAAGTTTGATACTTTGCTCTAGCTCAGTATTCAATTCAGCCGGTTCGGCAATGTCTTTGTTGCTCATGTATTCAAGTAGCTCAGCCGGGGAGTAAATGTGCGCACTAGGATCCTCACGGGCTAAATAGCTCGGCACCCAGTATAGTTTTTTAACGCCCTTAAACAGTTCTTTGTACTCATCCTTAATAAAGTCCTGTCTCCGGTTAGTTAACGGCTCATAGACGACCACAACACTGTCTGACAGCTCAAATGCTTGCTGCATACAACCCGCAATCTTTGGAATGGTGTGCGCGTAGTCACTGAACAGGTTAGTAGCCAGTTGCTCAAAACGACGTGACAGTCCGGGGAAGCGGTTCATGTGGGCAATCAATTCGTCTTCGCCCGTGCCGGTAATTTTTTGTATGGCCTGTATAACTTGCCAGGCATCACGGCGATTGACACTGCCAATAATACTTAACATGTTAAGCTTTTGATCGTTATCGTTTAGCGTGGTGTAATTTTCGCCGGTTATAAGCTGAGCGTTCAAAACGTCGGAGTGCCAGACTACATTCTGGCTGCTCTGGCTTAAAAATTGCTTAAATGCGGCCTGATAATCCTCGCGCGTCGGATAAATTTCGTGGTGATCATAATCGATGCCCGTTATCAGGCTCATGAACGGATGAAACGCCAGAAAATTACGGTCGAACTCGTCAGCTTCGTAAACAAAATACTCAGACGCAGGTTCAAACTGGCCCATTTCGCCAAAACTGATCTTTGCGCCTACCGAATAACTAATCGGGATGTTCAATTGTTTGAATAACCAGATGGCCATAGCGGTGGTAGTGGTTTTTCCGTGCGTACCGGCAACCGCAATCATTTTAAGCTGCTTGTCGGCGACAATATGATTGATAAGTTCATCACGTTTAGTGGCTTTAATGCCGTTTTGGGCGCAAAACTGCAACTCTGGAGCGTCAGGTTGTTCAATTGATACAGCAGACGAATAGACGTACCAATCAATCGGGTGCAAGGCGTGCCGCTCGGCAATCTGCTCAGCGCTCTGGCCAATATGAATTGTGGCGACGCCTTTTTTGCGCAGATATTCTATGTACTGCGAATTCTGTTTATCCGAGCCCGAAACGGTGTATCCAGCCTGCATGGCAATGAGTGCCAGCGGCCCGATAGCCGTACCGCCGATACCGCTAAAAAAGATATGCATAGTACTTACGCACCGCTCCTTTCCAATCCAGGCACAGCCTGGCCTGGCAATGAACTCTTGGCACCCAGCCCATTTTTCGCCTGTGATGCTCCTCGGCAGTATTTTGCATACAGCCCAGTCCGCTTCTCGGCGAGAAAATGAGCCGTGTACTCAAGTGCACAATTACTATTCATAGGTATATGGTACAATTTCAAGTAGTAAAACAACACTAAAATGCTAAAAAACATCGTAAAACAATTTTTTGCTTCAAGGCACACCTGGCGTAGCGACGCCCGTGAGTTTTCAGACTCAATTAATAAACTTGGACACAAAGATATCCAACTAAGGAAGATATATGGCGGCTTTAACGAATTAACAGAACTTTACGTTAGCGTATTCTTCAGGAGTATGGCACTTAGTGTCGTTGGTATATTCGTGCCAGTATTTTTGCTCAAAAACGGATATGACGTTCAGGCAATTTTCTTCTTCTTTATCCTCTTTTTCGCAAGCCGTGTAGTCATGGACGTTGTAGCCGGGTACCTTACTGCCCGATTTGGACCAAAACACACTATCGTTGTTAGTTATTTGTCTCAAATTGTAGCCTCGGCTTTGTTTTTATCATTGCCCGAAGCGCGATGGCCATTACTACTGCCGGCATTTTTCTGGGGTGCAGCCAACAGTTTATTCTTCGTGGCCTTTCATGTTGATTTTTCAAAGGTAAAACATACGGAACATGGGGGCAAAGAGCTCGGATATGTAAATGTCATGGAAAGAATTGGTGCGACCATCGGCCCGATTAGTGGCGGACTGCTGGCCTACTTCCTTAACCCAAGTTATATTTTTGTAGGTGCAATTATACTACTTTTGGCGGGTTTAATTCCTCTTTTTAAGACGGCTGAGCCAACCCGAATAAAGCAACGCCTTGATTTTAAAAATTTCCATATCGACCACTTAAAACGAGATTATTTTTCATATGCTAGTCTTGGCATTGAGAACAATCTTGGTTTAATACTATGGCCGCTGTTTTTGGCTCTTTTTGCGCTGGGTTCAAATGTCTTTCTGGAACTTGGGGCCTTGGCGTCACTGGCTGTCAGTGCTTCCGCAGTTGCTTCATATTACGCAGGGAAACTTGTTGACGAAAAAAAAGGCGGCAGACTGCTTAACCTGACGGTTATTTTTAATGCGCTTATCTATGCCGTGCGCCCTTTTGTAAATAATCTGCCGTTTGCATTTGGTGTCAGTGTCGCCAACGAAGTGATTACCGTTGGTTACAGAATCCCATATCATAAGGGGTTGTACGATGCGGCGGATGCGTTGCCAGGCTACCGTATCGTTTATATTGTGTCGTTAGAAGCACTTGGGAATTTCTTTAAATGCATTGTTTGGGTTGTGCTGTATCTTTTGGCGACCATTCTGTCCGCCCGCCAGGCTATTACCGTGGGTTTTGCAATTGCCGCCGTGGCTTCGCTCGGCATCATGACGCAAAGATTTAAAAGCCTGGAGTATGCTAAGAGCAATGGATAAGCGAAGATTACACCACATATGGACGCTAATCAGACCGGTACGGCATTACTATTTTCTGATTGCTGCAGTGCTTTTTTTTATCGTCGGGGTCATAGCCTTTCGTCAGAACAATATCACCGCCCTGAAGCTTCGAGATGAGGTAGTAAAAGCCGATCAGGAGAACGGTGATGTAGAAGCTGCCCTGCGCCGATTGCGTACCCATGTCGCCAATCACATGAACAGCGATCTAGCTGGTGGCGCAGCAAATGTCCAACAGCCCGTTCAGCTTAGATACCGATACGAACGGCTTGTAACGGTTGAAAAAGATCGGGTGTCTAAAGAGAACGAAAAAATATATAACCAGGCTCAAACCGAGTGTGAACGACGCTTTCCGGCTGGTTTGTCTGGTGCGGGGCGTGTTCCTTGCATTGAGCAGTATGTTTCTTCTAAAAACATAGTCGAACAAGCAATACCGGATAGCCTGTACAAATTTAGCTTTATTGCGCCAAGCTGGTCACCCGATCTAGCTGGTATCACACTGCTGCTGTCGGCAGTTTGTCTGCTGTTGTTTGTCACCAGGTTCCTGATTGAGCGATGGTTCCGAAGTCGTTTTGCCGAACATATATAAAAATCCCCTGCATTTTATAAGGCAGGGGATTTTTAAGAAACGGGGCTAAATACTAGCGGTTGCTTCTAGGGTCGTTCTGATTTGTTGGTGCCGTCGGCGTAGTTGGCTCTGGAGTGTTATTGTTTACGGGTTGAGCTGTCCCGGTATTACACTGCTCTCCATTAGGGTTAGTCTTGATGTATTCTTCAACTGCCTTTGCAACTTGTCCGTCTCCCTTTAGGTTCTCCCAGAAAATAACTTGCTCTCGGTTAAGAAGCATTTCATCTTGTGGGCCGTGCAACTCACAACCAAGCTTTACAAGTGATATATCATTGGCACCTGTTTGCTGTTGCTGGCCGTTGTTTTCCTGATTTGGTTGTACGGTTTGGTTAACACGTAAGTAATAAATATTAGTCATGCGCAAATACTTATTGTTAAGATCCTCGATCTTACCAAAGTATACCTGGCCGCCATTTAGGAAGACTGCTTGTAGCTTATCATCATCGATAAACTTTGCTTCACCACTGTTTTTGCTCACTGCTAAGAAGTAAACCAGCGCAACGACTAAAGCTGTTGCAGAAAACAAAAGTGCAACGCTAGCGAGCTTCATGCCACTTAAGCTAGGACCTTTTTTACGTTTATGTGGGCCACCAACAACTGGGGCTGGGGCCGGAGCTGGCTGGGCAGGACGACTGCCGTTATTTGTCCAATCCATCGATTAAACCACCTTATATCTTTAAACGTTTACGTTTGTTTAGTGTAATGCATAAGTTACATTGTTGGCAAGTGGCGGCAAGTTTTGCTTATGCCTCTGATAAAAACCGGTTATTATCCTAAAACAATCGAGGTTCCAAAGCTGCTTCTCTCTGAGAATATCCCTTGACAAGCTAAAACGGCCAAGAGTATGGTAGGAGTACCAACAATAATTTCAAGAGAGGGAGATGTTTATTTATGGCTTACAAGCACACGAACTCAAAAGGGGTGACTTACTACCTAAACACTAAAGACGTTACGCTACGAGGCGGCAAATTGCAGACTATCTATTACTTCAGCAAAGACGAGCGTCCAGAAGCCACTGACTTCCCTGATGGTTTTGTAGTTAACGAAAACCCACGCAACGGTTTCCTAACTGTTAAGCGCAAAGTATAACTATAGAGGAAGCCGAGATAGGTTTCCTCATCGCGCAGGCAAAATGGAATACATTTTGTCTGGCTGCTCCTTCCTGAATAAGGATACAAAATACCCGGAGTGAATCCGGGTATTTTGTTATTAATTAATTCTAAACTTAACGTGTTAACTATTATTTATGATAAGCTGGTTTTATATGGCAGATACTATTCTTGAAGTTAAGAACCTGACAAAGAAATATGGCAAGAAAACAGTAGTAAAGAGTATCTCGTTTGAGGTCAAAAAAGGCGAAATTTTTGGTATTTTAGGCCCCAATGGAGCTGGTAAAACAACGACACTTGAGATGCTCGAGGCGCTTCGGCCGATAGACGGCGGCACCGCCACGCTAGACGGCATCGATGTGACCAAAAATCCTCATAAAATTAAAGGGATTATTGGTGTGCAGCCACAAACACCGGCGTTTGAAGAAAAGACCAAGCTAACTGAAATTATCGAGTTCTTTGCCTCGGCTTACGGTGAACGAGTGGATGCCAAAAAGTTTTTAAAGGATGTTGACCTGCTAGATAAAGCTAACAGCTATCCCGAGCAACTTTCTGGTGGTCAGCGTCAGCGCTTCAGTATCGCCACGGCGCTTGTGCATGGCCCAAAGCTATTCTTTTTGGACGAGCCAACCACCGGGCTCGACCCGCAGGCCAGGCGTAATCTGTGGGACTTAATCCGTGAGGTGCGCGACCGTGGGGTGACCGTGATCATGACTACGCATTATATGGACGAGGCCGAGCTACTGTGCGACCGCGTGGCTGTTATGGATCGGGGTAAGATTATTGCACTTGATTCGCCGAGTAATCTTATTAAAAATCTGATTCAAAAAGGCTTCAAGAAGTCACAGCATGTTGAGCAGGCAAACCTAGAAGATGTCTTTATCGACTTAACCGGCAAAGTGCTAAGGGACTAACTATGAATAAGCTAAGAAGAGCATTCCTGCCGGTTGTAACCTTTGTCCGCATTGATGTTAAGCGGCTGTTCCGTGACAAAGTGGCTATCTTTTTCGTGTTTATTTTCCCTTTAATTTTCCTGATAATTTTTGGTTCGATTTATAGCGGTGACGACGACGTGTCATTTAGGGTTGGGTTGCTCAATCAGTCAAACAGCCAGTTTGCTAAAGAGTTCGAGCAACAACTCAGGGGCAACAACGTTTTTAAAGTGGATTCAGATAGTACGTCGCTTGAACTGGCCAAAGAAAAGATGAACCGTGGGCAACTGGACGCTACAATTATTTTGCCTGACGGGTTCGGTGAAATACAACCAGGGCAACAATTCCCAACCGGCGAGGCGCAGGTGTTGTACGATGAGAGCAATCAGTCTGCCGGCCAGACGCTTGGCTCGCTTATGGAAAGTGTTTTTAAAGGAATAAACCAACAGCTGGTGCCTGCTGTCGAACCTTTTAGCGTCAAAACCGAGTCAACAGCCACAATGGGATTAAGCAGGTTTGACTATACGTTCTCCGGAATACTGGGCTTCACATTACTTTCTCTCGGCATTTTCGGACCGACAACGGTATTTCCCCGTCTTAAACAGCGTGGTGTTCTGCGTCGTTACCATACCACTACCATCAAAGTCTGGCAGTACTTTGTAGCAAATGTTATTTCAAATGCTGTTATTGGCTTGCTGGCACTCGTTTTTATGTTTGTGGCAGCGCTGATATTTTTTGATCTCAACATGCGGGGCAACTATTTTAACCTAGCACTCGTGGTGCTACTTGGTGTAACTATGTTATTTGGGATTGGTTTAGCACTTGGCGGCTGGGCAAAGAACGAAAACCAGGCAGCCCCGTTAGCGCAGCTGATATCCATGCCCATGATGTTTCTCTCTGGGGTGTTCTTTCCGACTTTCCTCATGCCGGAGCTTTTACAGAATATAACCAAATACATACCGCTAACGCCGATTATCGATTCAATCAGGCTAATCATTACCGAAAACGCCTCATTAGGCGATCTTGCTCCTCAGCTTGCCGTAGTCGGAGCCTGGACTTTTCTTATATATATCATCGCTTTCAAAGTTTTCCGTTGGGAATAAAGGGTATTGAGAGGAGGTGATTCCTCCCGCTCAAAGCAGCCGCTGAATGAAATGTAATAATCTCATTATTATGTTATAGTATTAAGATATATGATGATTTATAGTGAATATTATTACGGCTCTAAAAAAATAGATCAATTTAAGTCCGTTCGAGCAAACACAAAGCCGATAGATGCAGAGAGATTTGACAGGCTTTACACTGTCGTAGCCCAACTAATCTTTCGTACGGAGATGGTGCCAGTGTATGCGAGTGATTATCACACCAGATTGACGGCCGCTCCTATGTGGCCTTCAGACTTTGTTGCAGAACAACTGGGGCCGGGTACAACCGAGGACGGACGTTTACTGGATGTCGTTGTGTATTCTGAAAAGAGCATGAGACAAAGGGTGGCGGGCGTGGTAGCCTCAGTTGGAATTGCGCCTCACTCGGCAGCGGTTATCCCTAACGTATTTGATTTAAGCACAGACGGTATTCATAACTGGATTACGGATAACGAATCAGTACGCGGCATTAGCGATATTGAGCTTGAACGATTAACAGTGGATATACAAAGAGCTTAGCGCGTAATTTGTTCTGGTTTTAATGGGCCAGAAGACGTATCGGAAGTCAGGCGCTTGTACAGTAACTCGGCGCTAATCAGACACGTCGGCATACCAATACCTGGATTTGTATTCGCTCCTACATAATAGAGGTCACTAACCTTGTTGCTGATGTTATTTGGTCTAAAGATAGCAGTTTGCCGCAGCGTGTGGGCTAGGCCTAGCGCACTGCCCTTGTAGCTGTTAAAGTGCCCCTCAAAATCTTTGACGCAGAAGAGTTTTTTGTAGACAATCCGCTGTCTTAAGTCTTTGACGTACATGTCCTTTTCAATTGTTTGAAGTATTTTGTCGCTGTAGTGTTCTAAAAATGCATCGTCATACTTCAGGCCCGGAGCAATCGGCACCAGCACAAACAGGTTTTCGTGATCTTTAGGAGCTACCTCGGGGTCGGTTTTGCTCGGCATGCACACGTATAAGCTCGGATCTCTGGGCCAACGGGGACGGTTAAATATCTCTTTAAAGTTCTGCTTCCAGTTTTTTGAAAATAACAGATTATGGTGGGTGAGTTCCGGAATTTTGCCCCGAACGCCAAGGTACATAATTAGGGCGCTTGGGGCCATGGTGCGGCTTTTCCAGTAGCGCGTGCTTTTGGTCCGATACCGCGGCTCAAGCAGCGCCGTTTCAGTATGGTGAATATCGGCATTGCTGATAACAATATCGGCCGTAAGCTCGCCGCCATCTTGAAGCACCACGCCAGAGGCTTTGCCGTTTTTGACAATAATCTTCTGAACCTCCGCGTTAATACGAAATGCCGCACCGTGTTTTTCGGCAATTTTTTGCAGGGATTTTACGACCTCATATATCCCCCCCGTCGGGTAGTACGCGCCCATATTGAAGTCGATGTGGCTCATAATGTTATAAAGAGCAGGGGTTTTGTAAGGGCTGGATCCAAGAAAAACCAGCGGATACTGCATAAGCTTTTGCATTGTCTCAGTCATGAAGTACTTTTTGACGTGCTTGTCCATGTTCCGTAGTACTTTGAGCTTCCTGCCTTCCCGGGCCATTTCAAGTGTAAAAAAATCCTTCCATGAATCATAGTTTTTGTACATAAACCGGTCTTTGGCGATTCCATATTGATACTCTGCCTGATCAAGATAACGGCGCAGGTTATGGCCCGCACCAGTTTCAAGCTGTTCAATGGTCTTGATGTCCTTTTCCATATCAGAATAAATATCAGCCTTTAAAAACGTGTCCTTATAAAACACGCGGTAACTGGGGGCAAGCTTCTTAAGAGCTAAGTGTTTGTGGATATCTTCGCCAAGTAATTCAAAGAAATGCTCAAACACATCAGGCATGAGATACCAAGAGGGGCCGGTGTCATAGGTAAAACCCTTGGCCTTGAAGTGCCCAGCCCGGCCACCTACTTGATCGTTCTTTTCAAGCACTGTAACATCCCAACCGGCCTTTGCCAGCAGACAGGCGCTGCCTAGGCCGCCAATTCCTGATCCAATAATAATCGCTTTCTTTCCAGACATATTGCTACAATTGTAGCAATGCTTAGGCAATATCTTAGAATTTCGCGGCCGCGCTTTTGGCTCTACTTGCTTGGGCCGTTTCTACTTGGTGCGGTTGCGGCCGACACGAGCGACTTCTTTTGGCCGGCATTAGCCGTTTTTGCATTTTACTTTACGTTCCCGGCTAACATGCTGATTTACGGTGTCAACGACATTTTTGACTATGAAACAGATAAGCATAACGAAAAAAAGATTAAATATGAAACGCTCGTAAGCCCTGACAGGCGCTGGCGCATTACCAATATTATTATTTTATGGAACCTGCCGTTTTGTGCCGTGTGGTTGGCGGATGAAATGCCACAATCTGCCAAGCTGGCGCTGCTCGGCTTTTTGTTTTTCGGAATTTTCTACTCGGCTAAGCCGATTAGAGCAAAAACCAAGCCGCTGCTCGACTCATTCTTTAACATTCTCTACGTCTTCCCGGGTCTGTTCGCCTATGGCCTACTTGAATACAGATTGCCGCCTTGGCAACTGATAGCTGCAAGCACGCTGTGGTGCGCGGCCATGCACGCCTATTCGGCTATTCCGGACATTAAGGCCGATAAAAAGGCTAGGATACACACTATTGCCACATTCCTGAGGCCGCTGGGCACTTTGGTGTTTTGTATGCTCTGTTTTGCCTGCGCGGCCTATCTGGCTTTTCCATGGCTCGGTCTGTTTGCGGTTGGTGCCGGCGCGCTCTACTTGATGATCATGCTTATAACGTTTGTACGCTCTGAACCCTCTCAGGTTTTCACATTCTACAAACTGTTTCCTTACCTCAATATTACCGTCGGAACCGGACTCTTTTTTTACATCGCATATGTCTTAAAGTAAGCACAAGCGCTCATTGCAATATTTGACAATCCGTGTTATAATTAGACTATGGAACAGCATCAACTTCCATTCGATGACAAGGCGTTGCCGGCCAGAACGCCTGTTTGTCTCGATGAGGTTGCTGCAACGATTGCTGCAAACGCGGGGCATGTTGACTATCCCGACAGAACATCCGAAGCTGCCTGCGACCAAGGCTGGGGACCGGTTGTCTTGCCCGAGCGTCCCGAACCAATCGCATTTACGCGCCCAAAACAACGCCCTCGAAATTATGCCGGGAAAATAAGGGGCGACAGTGAGGCCGACGGAGGCCTTACGCCAGCCGGCCATGAGACGCATGTGCCTTTAACGGAAGCAGAGAAGCATGTCGGCCGCGTAGCTCTCGCTCTTGCACGAAAAGCCTTAGAATCTAAAAATAATCGATCATAATGACATTGGGCCAGCTGCCGTTTGAAAAATTTCCTGTTGAAGAAGTCCGCGCACATCGGGTAGCTTTAGTGCATGTCCTAACTCCTGAATTCCACGGCCTTGATCCGGTTGAATTTACGGATATCCCCGAGGTATTAGTAGATAAAGCGGGGCCAGACGAGCTTAGAAAATTCCTTCTTGTTACCAACACCGGTCAAGACAACTCATCCAAAACTAATCCCAACATGCCAGGCAAAAGTACGGTTAGTTATCAACCCGCAGATCGAAACGACGCATGGGTGAGGCTGGCCTTAACACCCGTGGAATACGGGCTATTCTCACGTCATGTCAGCATGCTAGGTCGCAGTGCTTACAACGGGGTATTAGCCGCTCGCGATAAAAAACTTCGTCAGGAAACTGGTGATCGTGCTGCAAAAGCTCGCCACGACGATGACATTGCTGCTGCTAACCGAGCTGCGGTACGACAGGTTGCCGGTAAGGCACCCGCAATGGAGTCTTATTTGCAGGATGAAATTCTGCCCCGCCTTGAAGTTACAAAAAAGTTTCTCGAAATGACCAAAAACCGCAACCTTTCACGCGGCACCCACCAAACCGTTAAGGATCGTTTTGAACACATGAGGCTATATGTATTTGGCGATATGCTGGACGCGATTGGCAATAATAAGCAGTGGTCAGAAGATCAGGCCGAAAGGGCGGTTAGGATAATTCAAAAGCGTTTGTACATTGACGGTAGCCCCGCACAGCGCGTAACGAACTTTCGGGCTATGCTAGAGTTGGCGCATGAATACTATGGGCACAAGCGAGCCTTTGTGCTGACGCGAGTAGCAGAAACCAAAAAATACTTACACGATAACCAGGACGCGGTATATGATGCGGCCGCAAAAGATATAGAGAGAGCACGTGAAGCAGCAAAATAGTCTAGGTACGTTGCCCAAGCCGTTTTTTGTATTGGCGCCGATGGATGACGTGACGGATACGGTTTTCCGGCAAGTAATTGCCGAGCTGGCTCCGCCCGATCTGTTTTTTACAGAATTTGTAAACGTCGATGCGCTGCAAAGCAAAGGCAGAGAGGCAACGCTGAAACGCCTGCGCCTTACCGCCAAAGAGCATCCGATTATTGCCCAGATATGGGGTAAGAATCCGGATAATTTTTATAAAACCGCCCAAGAACTCGTAGACATGGGCTTTGATGGTGTAGATTTAAATTTTGGCTGTCCCGATAAAAACGTTGTCAGAAACGGTACCTGCTCGGCTTTTATTTTACCCGAAAACAGGGACGGAGCACTAGAAATTATACAAGCCACCAGGGAAGGGCTTGGTACTTCCCTGCCGTTAAGTGTCAAAACCCGCATGGGATTTAATACAGTTGACCTTAGCTGGCACGAACTATTATTAAAACAAAAGCTTAACATGTTAAGTATACATGGCCGGACAAAGCTTCAGATGAGCAAAGTTCCGGCTGATTGGCAGTTGATTGAAGAAGTCAGGAAATTGCGCGACCAGCTGTCCCCCACCACGCTGATTGTCGGCAACGGCGATGTTTTAACTCGGGCCCAAGGTCTTGAGCTGGCTGCTCAACACTCGTTGGACGGCATTATGATAGGCCGTGGGATATTTCAGGACCCATTGGTATTTGCCAAAAACTCTCATTGGCAACAAGCCGACAAAGCAGAGCGGATTGCACTCTACCGCCGGCATATCGAGCTGTTTGCGGCAACCTGGAAAAACAATGAACGCAAGATCCATACCCTAAATAAGTTTTGTAAAATCTACATTCAGAACTTTGAGGGCGCTAGTTTACTTCGTGAAGCATTGATGCAATCAGAGACTACAGTTGATCTACTGTATATCCTTGACAGCAGTAATTAATAAGCAGAAGAATTATCCACAAGTACTTTATAGCCTGAAAATTTACAACGTATTTTTGCATTACGTGCGAGAAATCTAGCAGAGTTCTATTTGAGGGCCACGTAATATAGCTCTCGTAACGCTTTACTAAGTTAAGTTGTCAGGAGGGTTCAATGGTGCACATAGTTTCAAATCAGACACATACAACCAGTGCGACCAATAAGGGATTTGGATCTCGCCTGAATAACATGACGCTAAAAGCCAAGCTACTAACATTTTCAGTACTAGTGCTAACCGTATTGTTTGCAGTTTCCGCCTCAGCCCTTACTACTAATAAAACTTCTTCTAACAAAGATGCTGTTGAACAGGAAAGCCATGGAGTTTCAACGCAACTATTCACAGAAGCCGTAGCTGACCCTGAGTTACCAGAAGTGACTAAAGACCTAGGCAGTGAAGTCCAGTCAAATGTCCGTATTAATAGCTCTACACAGTCCAGCGGATCTGCGGCTCCATCCGTTCAGGTTGAAGTTAACGGACAGGATATTCCCGTACCTGAAAACGGCCAGGTTAATGAAACAGTTACCACGAGTAATGGTGACGGGTCGGTACACGTGAACATCAACAGCAGCACTTCAGAATCTGATAGTGATGACCGGACGCGTATACGCATAAATTCAGAAACGGAAAGTGAGGTCAGAATCAGAGATTGATAGCACGGCAGGATGACCGCTCGGCTGGATGAGATTACCACAAAAGTTGTCTCATGCAGTCGGGTGAACACCCGGTATAAATTAATTACAAAGAAGGGAGTAACTATGAAGAAGTTACTTAGAATATTAGGCGCTGTCGTCTTGGGTGTTGGCCTAAGCACGGGAGTTGCAGCTGCACACAGCGGCATCGACAACGGTAACGGAACTAACTCGGACAACGAAGTTACGTATGCAAATACTCTCGACGTTGAGGTAGACAATACTAACGATGTAGAGCTGGACGTGGACAACG
This sequence comes from Saccharimonadales bacterium (SeqCode), assembly GCA_038255465.1. Lineage (GTDB taxonomy): Bacteria > Patescibacteriota > Saccharimonadia > Saccharimonadales > JACDFO01 > JACDFO01. The sequence goes on along the minus strand of JBBSLJ010000008.1, from coordinate 32,632 downwards.
AACAGCGCGCACATTCTGGCGACGCACAAGCTAACGCCAACACGGATGTTGATGATGTGGAGACTGGCGACGCAGAGAACGACGCTACGGTTGACGTAGACGTTGAAGTTGATAACACTTCCGCTGGCAGCCATGATTTTGGCGACATGTGGAGTGACAACGAGGCTGTAATCGAAAACGGTAATGGTACAAATTCTAAAAACACCATTACGTTTGAAAATGATGCCAACTTTAGCACCACTAACAGCAACGAAGTTGACGTTGATATCGACAACGAACAGCACGCACGTTCTGGCGATGCTGAAGCAAATGCAAACACAACTGTTGGAAATGTATCAACAGGAACTGCTAGCAACTCATTCAGCAGCAGCACTTCAATCCGCGTATCAAACTAGTTTTGATAGCGGTCCACGCCTTAATTACTAAAGCGTAGGAAACGGAAGATTCGATCTCTTAGGTAGATCGAATCTTCCGGCCAAATCTAAGAGCGATATAAACGAAATAAATGGACGGGAATACAGGGGAATACAGTATGCAGCGACTTCAGACCATATCCAAAAGATTACTTATAACACTTACTATTTTCGTCCAGTCATTTGGTTTTTCACTAATCAATATACCCAGAACTTATGCTCAGGAAGCACCAAGCTGTCCAGCTGTTAACGGCACAGTAGCTCCTACCGGCGCGGGCTCATATACCTTTACGTTCCGGCCTGCGGGCACTGGCACACCCGATTGTGTCTGGGAAAATGCTTACTATCTTTGGGACCCTGTAACTAAAGTTTATACACCACGCTACGACACACGTGTCTGTGATTCGGTTACAAATGTCTGCGAAAAGATTGAATGGACATTTGTCTCATCAGAAAACAAATATGTAGAAAATCGAACCGTTATTTCTGCACCAGCACCAGCAACAACAGCCACCCCAAATACACAAAATACAGGTGGGAGCGGAACAGGAACAGGAACAGGCTCGGGGACGGCGTCGCAAAGCACCAGCAGCACAATCTCATCTGGCAACGGGACTAACTCCAGCAACACCGTAGACAACACTGCTAATACGAGCGTCAACGGCACGATTACTAATAACGCATCAGTACTCAGTACGCTTGACTCGAATGCGACATCTGGTGATTCATCTGCATTGTTCAATACAACGGTAGGCGATGTTAGCACCGGCGACGCAGCCGCAATAGCTAATGTCTTAAATATGATTCAATCATCATGGGATCCTAGTCAAGGCGGTTTAACTATCTTTAGTGCGGACATCTTGGCTAATTATTACGGAGACCTCTTATTTGACCCATCAATCGCACTAGGCAATGGAACCGGGAGCCTCAACGGCATTACTAATACTACCAATCAGGATCTGACGCTCAATGTTACCGACAATGCCAGTATCCAGAACGACATAAATCTAAATGCAGTTTCTGGCGACGCAACTGCGAACGGTAACACTACAGTTGGGAATGTTTCGACCGGCGATGCTTACGCGGTTGCAAACGTTATCAATATGATTAATTCAATGATCCAGGCAGGACAATCGTTTATTGGATCTATAAATATTCACGGCGACCTGAACGGAGACATATTATTGCCGCAGAGTATTATGGATATACTGCTTGGTAATGGCACTGGTTCTAGTAATACAATTGCAAGCGGCAGTAATACGAATCTGGATGTCAACAATTCATCAAACTACGGCATTACAAATAATACAAATCTAGGCGCAACAACTGGCAATGCAGAAGCAGGTGCCAATACCACCGTCGGCAATCTTAGCACGGGTAATGCTGAAACTAATGTCAACGAGATGAACCTCATTGGTCAGAATGTCCAAAATTCACACGGGCTTCTGGTATTCGTGAACGTGCTTGGCAGCTGGGTTGGCATGTTGTTCGGTGCTCCAGGTACCTCGGCGATCTCGGCCGGCAATGGAACTGACTCAACCAATACCATTACGAACAATGCCAATACCGATGCAACCATAAATCGCGATCAGAACTTTGCGATTACCAACAACCTTAATCTAAATGCAGTTTCTGGCGACGCAACTGCGAACGGTAACACTACGGTAGGCAATGTTTCGAGCGGCAATGCCACAACCAGTGCCAATATCTTAAATATGATTAACAGCACAATGAAATTTACTGATTGGTTCGGCGTCCTATTCATAAACGTATTTGGATCATGGGACGGTAGCTTTGGGGTTAATACCGCAAGTGGTGAAGCTCAAACAGGCGGTATGGGCGCTGGCAGGCAGGCTGCTCAGCAAAACACCACGGTAGCTACTACTGCTAGTGGCGCATCGTCTGGCGCGGGCACCGTTGCATCCGCATCAACCGGTTTCAAACGTGCGCTTACAAATTTTGTTGGCGGCAGTGGGGGCGGCAACCAAGATGACGGCGATATAGATCAAGGCCAGGCAGCTGCAGGCTCACAAGATACAACGGCGGCTCAAGCCACCAGCAGTGCGGCTACCAACGAATCTAGTTCTTCTGACAATGATGATAACGCACCAACTGTTGCAGCAGCGTCCGTGGGCGATTTGCGCCGCAACAACAATTCGGTGTGGTGGATTACCGGTACGGCCGGTCTGTTTGGTCTCCTTCTGCTCGGTGGTGAACGTCTGCTCCTGCTTATGAGAAAGCCCTAAGGGCTCTAAGGCAGCGCACGGTTCAAAGTCAAGCAGGGGGGAATACACGCAAACACAAACTTTCATAGTTCGTGCCTTGGATACTTCAACAGATCCTTAGAACGAGTTATGAGACACAACGTTACTAATAATTTACTAATCCAAGAAAGGGATACACCATGAAAAAGCTACTTAAAGCAGTAGCAGCGGCTCTGTTCGGTATGTTATTACTGTCGGGCACAGCGTCTGCACAAACCACCATTACAAACGGGAATGGTACAGATTCGACCAACACTATTACAAACAGCAACAGTCTTACCTGCAGCACCAACAATAGCAATACAGTCACCTCTACATTTACAAACACGCAGAACTCAAGTTCTGGTGATGCAACCGCAAACAGCAACACAACTGTTGGCAATGTGACCACTGGTGATTCTAGTAACAGCGCTAACGTAAGCACAAGTATTGGTTTAAGTAATTCTGGCAGCTGTTTACCTAAGACAGTTGTAACAACTAACCCGCCCGCCAATAATGGCGGTAGCGGCTCAGGCGGCGGCCAGGGCGGTGGTCAAACATTAGGTGCAGCTACTACTAAAAAAGCTACTGCTACTGCTGGTGGCGGAGTAACGCTTGCCGACGGCACTCGGATTGCTGCTTTGCCAGCTACCGGTGCAGCCACTCCTGCCGAGATGATCGCAGGTTCAACCGCTGCGCTAAGCGGCTTAGCTCTTATGTTCCGCTTTGGAAACGACTTTAGGCGCGAGTTAGCTTTGTAAATAGACGGATCCTCATGATGACATGGTTTGAGAGGCTAAAGAAAATTAGGTTTTACCTGGTTGCAGGCGTGTTAAATGTAACTTCAGTCGGCATGCTGCTTAACTACAATAATCCGCCTGTAGCCTCCTCAAGCCGTGCGGTGACTATTCCAACCGTTAAAAAAGAGATCAAGAAAGAGAGCATATCGGGGCGACCGGTGCGCCTTAAAATCCTGACCTTAAACCTTGAACTGCCCGTTGAGGAAGGCAATTACAACCCTGCCGATGCATCCTGGACGCTTAGCGGTTACAATGCTCATTTTGCAATGCCGACTATGCCCGCGAACAACCAGGAGGGTAATACGCTTGTTTACGGACATAACAATAAATACGTATTTGGACCGCTCAAAAACCTACCAGCCGGAGCCGTTGCAGAGATACTGACCGACAATGGCCATCTTTTTTATTACACGCTGGAAGCGAGTAACACCGTACCGCCGGACGACTTGTCAATTTTTACGTACGAAGGACCGCCGATCCTTACATTGCAGACATGCAGCGGCAACTGGAACGAACTTCGGACACTATCAAGGTTCAAGCTAACCCGGGTCATAAAATACAACCCAAATGCCGAGCGCGACCAAGCTAATCGTGAAAAACTAATGACTGAGCTCGATAACTTGGCATCGCCAAGTTACCCAAAAACACCAATTACCCGATGATTATTGTTAGAATAGATATATGAAACTCCCCCAAACACAAGGGCGGCGTCTGCCGCCGGAAGATGAGCATATACAGCTGAGCGACACTGAGCCGGATCACACCGAGCAACTGCATCATGAGCATCATGCCAACAGCTCGAAAGAATATACAAAATTTGGCTTAGTTTTATTCGGTATACTCGTGACTAGTATTTTAGTTACAACCCTTCGTGGCTGGGGCGGTTCTCGCTTTGCAAATGACTTTATGGCTGTATTCTTGATGACCTTTGCGGCTTTTAAGTTTGTAAATATCGAAGAATTTGCTCTCACTTACCGCACCTATGACGTGATATCGCAGCGCCTGCGCCCTTGGCCTTATGTATTTCCTTTTATCGAGGCGTTTTTAGGCATTGGCTATTTTATTTCAACTGATGCCTGGCAAATTAACGTGCTAACACTTTTTATTACCGGGACAGCCGGTTATGGCGTCTGGAAGGCACTAAAGCGGAAGTCGCAGTTTCATTGCGCTTGCCTAGGCAGCTTCATCAAGCTGCCGCTCACAAAAGTAAGCTTTGTAGAAAATGCCGCTATGTTCGTCATGTCAGCAATTATGTTGGTTGTCTAGTTTAACGAGCGGACGAGAAGATATCCATTGCATATAGGATTTGTTATCATTCCAACGTGGTTATTCCCAAACGTTATACAAACATCCGCTATCTCAAAAATCCCGCCTTACGAGCCCTATTGCTCAGTGATGCCTTAGTTCTTACTGCGGTGGCCATGTTAGCGCCAATTTATGCTGCCTATGTAAGCCGACTGGGCGGTGATATTCTTGAAGCTGGGTTGACAGCGGCAGCGCTGGCTTTTGGTGCTGGATTCGCATCGTTGGTATCGGGTAAATACATTGATAAATTGCATAACAAGAAGTTGGCAATAGTTTTTGGATACGGTGTTATGGGCATTTGTTTCTTGCTATATACGGTTGTTGGAAACATCTGGGAACTGGCCCTGGTCCAACTTATCATTGGTCTTGTTCGGCCTATTTATGAACCAGCCTTTGATGCACTGTATTCTGTCCATTTGGATAAGTCAAAAGAAGCCGAGGAATGGGGGGCGTGGGAGGCCATGTCATATTTTGCCGCCGGAGCAGGAGCCCTGCTGGGCGGCTTTATTGTAAATCAGTATGGCTTTACACCGTTATTCGTCGGCATGGCCGGTTTGTGTTTCATAAGCTCGCTGTATGTGCTAAAACTGCCCAAAAAAGTATTGTAAAGGTAAATTTCTCACAGAAGTAGGCGGCTTGTCTGGTGTAGACTCTACTATTGTCTGTTTGGTAAAACAGGCAGACGGTTGGGATTTATAGCGAGCCGCACCAAACCAGCACGCTGCTACCAATTAGCAATCTAGAAACTAAAATCGAGGCTCTTTGCGAGAGGCCTCGATTTTTTTATTGCAGAGTCCTTAGTGTCTCTTGACCTGCGACCCAACATAATTTTGCTTAAAATATTTGATACGCAGTCAAAAGGCAGCCATCTGTATTGCTATTAGCTATCGTTATCATTGCATTCGTTAATTAGTTTTTCTACCTCTTGGGGTGTCAGCTTGCTTGCATTAACCCTAGGGCTCCCTCCAATAATAGCGGCCCCACCCCACCTATCGGTTGTACAGTTCTCTGCTTCATTTAATCTATCTATAAGCATAGGCACATCAAATGGAATGAATTGTGAACGTCTGCCGATCGTATAGCGCCATTTATCGTCTGGTAACTCTTGCACTGATACATATGCGTCTATCCCATCCACTAACGCTCCGACTCTTCCGTCTTTGCCCAGCTCTTCAATCATTTTCCAGTTTTTGCCGCCGCCTACAACGTTATATCGAGTGTCCAGCTTGGCTGATTCGCCACGTCCTAATAAATGTTGCTGAATACGCCCCTCAACACTTTGGATAACAGATTTATACTGAATATTGTCTTTCTTGGCCATCTCGCCGCTTGCTCTAAACATGGTGTATGGTTCGAATACCCATGCTAACTCTGCCAATATCCTGAGATCACGATCGTAAGGGAAGGCACCAGCGGTCGCGTCTAGGGTGCCAGCTACATTTATAAATCTATTTAATATGGGTGAAGGAGCTTTGGTCTGGCTAATATTATTTAATAAAAACCATGCTGCACAGACATCCTGATCGCAGTCATTTACGTAAACATTTGGAGCAAAAATACCGTCTTTAGTAAACGCTTTATCTAAACCCATTCTGGTATCCATCAGTATTTGCTGAGCTGTAGAAAGCGTTGCTAGCCTATCGACGCCCTCGTGATGATTGGCGTTTAAATACGGGCCATTAGTATCAAAAGCGGGTCCTTCTCCCACGTAGCCGTCTAAGGCAATAGAACCTGCCGGATGCGTTAATCTAAACTCTTGCCAGGTTAATGGAGGAGTCTCAGAATGAACATGGAGTTCGGCACTCATAAATTAATTATACCGCAACATAAGCTATTTGTCAAGTCTGAGAGTTGGTAGGAGTATAGCGCCATCGTGCATATGTTATTGCGGCGCGCTCGGAGTAAACTCCTGCGCGCATCCTCGAATAGCGAGCCTCGGCTGTGCCCTACGGTTCGTTTCCTAGCCTACGGCAAACAAAAACCACTCTTTACGAGTGGCTTTAATGTGCTGGTGGGGGTGGTAGGAATTGAACCTACGACCAACAGGTTATGAGCCCGCTGCTCTAACCCCTGAGCTACACCCCCGTGTTAGAGCTAACAGATGAGAGTATATCATTTTCTGATACAATTACAGATATCATGTTAGAGAAAATTAAAAAATACCAAAAGCATCCGTATATTGATCAGCTTAAAGACGTCCGGGTTATCGGGCTGCTGGTGTTTTGTGTGATTGTTCTGCTTGTTGCCTGGAGCGGCCTCAGCGCTATTCAGTCTAATTATGTTCTACAAAAGCAGATAGCCCGCTTAAGCCAGGAAAACGCTATTAAGGAACTTGAAAACAATAACCTAAAACTTAAAAACCAGTACTTCACGACAGATCAATTCCTTGAGTTGCAGGCCAGGCGTCAGTTTGGCCGCGCTGCGGCAGGCGAAACCGTAGTACTGGTACCTAAAAGCACTGCTTTGAGCAAAACTGTCGAGATAGCACCCGAGATTAAGAAGCCTGCCGAACAGCCCACTCCTGAAAAACCCTCTTATCAGCAGAATTTTGAAGCTTGGATGGATTTTTTCTTTCCCCGCACTGATACCTAAGTAATATTGCCTTTTTCGCCGTTTACGGCTCATCAGCACTGGTCGCTACCAGTGGAAAGGTTTCCGAGAGGGGCAGGGTGGCATGAACAGCCAACGTCCTGCCCCTCCGGGTGATACCGACTAGTCGGTATTGGCACCTTCCATGACTCCGATTACTTCAATTGCATTGCCGTGCCCGCACCAGCGGCAACTTACTCGTTCGACGGTCTCTTCCAGAACTTGTGGGTCCTCAATCGTGAGGTCACCTCCTACGGTGAAGTGATAGTAGTCCCTCCTTCGGATGGTCCTGGTGACATCGAAACGTGTACGGCCTCCGCAGGCGCTGCAGCGGTACTGCTGACCTGGCTCAAGAGATTGCATGTTGGGTCTCCTCCTCTAGTGCTTGGCGAAGCCGCGCACGAGTGCATCAGGCTGCATGAGCAGCGTGACCTTGCGCTTGCCGCATTCGTAGACGGTCTTGGAGTCCATCTTTGAACCACTGCTGGCAAAGATAGCGCTGACACCTGCCTTGCCGAGGACCTTTGGCCCGTCAGGAGCAGGGAAGAAGCTGTCGCTCCAAGCCACAGCGCCCTTGATGTCGTGACCGGCATCCAGTGCCCGCTTGACGGCGAGCTCTGCGGCACCGACTCGGTCCTGCTGACCGACGCCGTTGCCAATAAGCATGCCGTCTCGTACAAGCGTGATGGTGTTGCTGTTGCTGACGCAGCCGACGGCCCAGGCGAGTACGAGATCCTCCATTTGACGCAGACTGAGCGGATTACCGTGTACGGCCGACTGCGCAAGATCCAGCACGAACGTGTAGTTCGGTTGAACCAAGAAGCCGCCCCGGACTGGCCGAATACGAGGTGTGACGTCGAGCGAGTCTAGCGAAAGGGCAACTAGTGCGGCGTTGGCCATCATACGGCATTTGCCCTGGAAGCGTTTGAGCACCTCTGGAGCATCGTCGTCGAACGAAGGCGCAGCCACGCCGTCGTAGAGCGCCTTCATGGGGTCGTCAGCGTCACGTTCAACGAGCGCCTCGGCTACTTCCCGGGTGATTGGGAAGTTGGTCATGATGCCCGCCCCAAAGATGGCTCGCTTGTCACCGGCCACCATGCGCTTGATGACATCAACGGGATCGTTGCCGATTGCAGCCCCGCATGCGTTGCCATGCTTGACGGCGACCGCAATATTGGGAACAACGTCGTATCCGAAGTTCACCACAAACCCGGCTGCAATGTGTGTCAATATCTGCAGCAAGCTGTCTGTATCCGTCAGGTTGACGAAGCTGCGCTCATCACCCTCAACGACGGTGAAGCGGTGCAGTGCCAACGGATCGACATCGTCCGTTTTGTAGAGCGATGCCGGGCTCATGTACGGGTTTTCTCCGTACTTGCAGGGGCCGACCAGTTCGCCGAGGAAGCCGAGGTACTCGCCCTCGCTCATCCAGTTGGCGATGTCCAGGTCATAGCGTGCGGTGTGCGCGAATGCCCGGACGGCAAGTGCCTTCCGCGTTTTGGCGGTGAGCGTGCCGTGCTTCTCGAGCTCTTTCAGTACCAGCTCGTAGTCGGCTGGGTCGGTGACCACGCCGACGAACTCGTTGTTCTTGGCTGCCCCACGAAGCAGCGTCGGACCGCCGATGTCGATTTTCTCGATGCATTGCTCGTAGGAGCCACCTGAAGCGACCGTCTGGCTGAACGGATAGAGACCTCCGACCACCAAGCTAATTGGCTGGATACCATGCTCTCGCATATCAGCCTGGTGGCTCTTGTCTGTAGGCCTGGCCAGGATGCCGCCGTGGACCTTGGGGTGCAAGGTCACCACGCGGTGCCCGAGGATGGCCGGAACTCCAGTCAGTTCCGCTACATCAGTGACAGGAATACCTGCACCGGCGATCTTCTCGGCGGTGCCGCCAGAAGAGATCAGTTTCCAGCCGAGACAACGAAGAGCACGGGCGAATTCGACGATACCTGTCTTGTCGTAGACCGACAAAAATGCAACTTTTTCTGTCATGGAAAGGTTCTCCCACCACTTAAACACACCGGACTTTCCGATGATGTGTCCACATTGTTACAGGAGTTGATAATAACGGCAAGCGTAAGCAACTAGAAGATTTAGGTATAAACATGGAGTGCGCTGGAGAAAATATGGTAGCTACCGAGTATTAGTCGGTACATATTTTCTCCAGCCGGACCCCGTAGAAGTTTCACCTCCTTCTTTTGGGGGCCCTATTGGACCGTGTCAGACGAAGCTGTCCGTGAGCCTGGCGACTTCGTCGAACTTCTTCTTGACCTCGGGCAGTGTGGCGCCGTCGCGGTACGACTGCTTAGACATGTCCACATCGCCAAAGCGCAGACGACCGGAGTCGCTGTCGATGACGTCAGCCACCAGCAACTTGCCGGTCTCGCACTCGATACCGCACTCGATCTTGAAGTCGATGTAGACGCCGCCGTGCTGCTTCCACGCCGCCTCGATAACCCTGAAGGTTCTGAGCGTGATGTCGCGAAGCTGCGCCAAAAGTTCTGGCGTGATGCTGGCGTAGCCGCTGTCGGCGAGGCGTCGCTTGCTGATGAGGTCGCCCGCCTTGACGTTCGGACCGATGGCCTTGGCTGCCTTGTTGTTCGGGACGAACCGTCGCAGGATTTCGTTGTCGAAGTCGAACTCGAGTAGCGGGTCGTGGTTGGGATCGTCCTTCTCGAACACCTCGAACACGAGATTCTCGAAGAAGAAGCCGTCCGGCGTATCCGGAAAGCGGTCCCGGTAGCTGCCGGTGGCGTAACGCCGTGCGATCAGCTCGAGCGGGATCATGTCCACGCGCCTCGCCCGGAAGGTAATCGGGTCTACCTGCGCCACGAAGTGAGTCGGGACATCCTTCTTCCCGAGCAGCCTGAAGATGTTGCAGGTGGTCTGCGTAGAGGCAGCGCCTTTGCCCTCGAACAAGTCGCGCTTGTCGCCGTCTCCGGCGGTGATGTCGTCCTTGTTGCGGGAGCACTTCGTTACGACCATAGTCGATGATGACTTTGGTCTTGCCTTCAATAAGAACATTGCCGGCAGTCATGGTCTAGACCTCCTCGAGGTTGATGTCGAACATGGGATCTTTGATCTTGCTTATGACCTGATCCAGCAGGGCCTTGTCCGGGTTGGCCGGGTCGTAGGCGTTGGCTGCCGCGATGACCTGGTCGATGATGCGGTTGAAACCTGCGGTACCCACGCCACCGTAGACGACATCAATGCCGGGTGGCAGCTCTTTGATGCTGATCTGAGCATCCATTCCGTCCGGGTACTTCTTGGATGGCAGACCAATGCCGAATACGACCGCCAGCGAACGCCGTAGCAACTTGGCCTTTGTGACGCCTGGGAGCGCAGCTGACATGCCAGCAGCAGTAACGAAGGCGTTGGTGTAGCTGATGACCGAGTTAATTCGATCATCCAGTTCCTTCTCGTTGCGATGCGCCGAGCAGACCGAGACCTTGACGGTGAAGCCGGCCTCCTTTAGGGCAGGTATGAGTTTTGACGCCTTGAGATGAGGCAAGTCACTCAAGCTGCCGACCATCACTTCGACATGAGGCATGGGACACTATCCTTTGCTAGTCGGGATTGGGTTTCCGTCTGACTTGATGGTGAAAAGGTACTACAGTGCTCCCAAAAGATATGGGTTCACATGCGCAGAATCATCGCACAACAAATAACAGACTGCAAGCACGAGCAGTTTATAAAAAAGTAGGCGCTAAAGCTTAGCGGAAGCGGGTCATCAGGCGCAGATTGGCCAAATAATGTTCTGGATCTGTAGAGGGGTGGCTGCGGAGATAGGCCATATGCTTATTTACGAATGGAATAAGATTGTCGGGATACATTTCTGAGTTGGCGCTATAACTTGAATCCGTATTGTAAGCCACGTCTTCAGCCATTGCTCTTAGCATAACTAATACTTGAACGCCTTCTGCTGTTTCAAAGAAATCAGGCTTTCTTTTATACGTAGCCATGTTAGACTCCTTTTACTTTACTTTGTTTAGGCTTCTTGGTTTCTCGTCTGCCTTTATCCTTGGACATATCGTCCTCCTGTTACCTTTAAGTATAGCTCTTTTGGGGCTATTTTCCTAATGGGCGACAAATGTAAGGGCGTAACCAATCTGTCCGGCACGTCCTGCACGTCCAATTCGGTGGATGTAATCGTCGTATGCTTTTGGCACGGTAAAGTTAATTACATGTGAAATGTCAGCAACATCAATTCCTCGGGCGGCAACATCAGTAGCGACCAGAATAGTAACTTCGGTTCTCTTAAAACGGTCAAGGGCGCGCTGGCGTTGGCCTTGCGATTTGCCGCCGTGGATTGCTTCGGTAGAAAAACCTCGGTCAATTAGTTCTTTGCTAAGTCGTTCAACGCTGCGCTGCGTTTCGTCAAAGATGATTACTTTGCTTACTTCATCTTTAATGAGCAGGTTATGGAGCGCATCGAGCTTATCTTGCTTGGCTTCATAACGGATAACATCCTGGTGGACATTCTCGCTTGTAGCGCTAGCCTTAATAGAAATCGTTAACGGGTCATTTGAAAACGTATCAATCAGTCGACGTACGCCGGCGTCCATAGTTGCAGAAAAGAAGAATGACTGTCGCGTGCTGTTCATATACTGCAAGATGGTCGTTACATCGTGCACAAAGCCCATGTCGAGCATTCGGTCTACCTCATCTAATACGGCGATATTAAACTGTTGAAGACGCAGTGTGCCGCGCTCCAAATGATCCTTGATTCGTCCGGGTGTACCAATGACAATTCGCGGATTTTGACGCAGGTCACGCAGCTGGTTGCCCATGCCGACGCCGCCGATCAAGACGGTGCCAAACAAGCCGCTGCCTTTAGCAAGCTCACGACATTCTGCTTCAATTTGCAGCGCTAGTTCGCGAGTAGGTGCAATGACAAGTGCTGCTGATTTTGGATCAGACATCAGTTTATTAAGCATTGGCAAGGCAAAGGCGGCAGTTTTGCCGGTACCAGTGCTGGCAATACCAATAATATCCTTGCCCTCAAGAGCAGGTGAAATAGCTTGATCCTGAATAGGAGAAGGGGTTACGTAGCCTTTAGCTGACAGGTTTGCCTGTAGCTTTTCGTGAATAACAAAATCACTAAAGTTATGCGTAGGTATGTATGCCTCTTCTGTGGCACCTTGGGCGACCTTAACAAATCTGCTCGGGTCAATATATTGGCCGGCTCCGCGACCGCGGTTTTGAGTTTTGCGCTGGCCGGTATTTGAACGCGGATAGCGACTAGCTACAGACGAGCTTTTGCTCGAACGATAAGAATAAGACATAAAAATAGAATCCTTTTTGTTTATTGATTAATAGTCTCGATTGCCGGTAATGAAATCGAGTAACTAACCTACAAACCCGGATTCATCATTAACAATGCTTCTATATTAGCATAAAAACTTACTAATATCAACCCCCTGATTGATAAACGAGATAATAATGGTAATAGCTGAATATTGGGCGTTAATCATCAGTTACGCACAAAAAATAAGTGGCGTAACTGCAGGGAACGCTGCTTTTGCAACCTGTTCTTCGGCTTGTTTCATGCGCTCTTCATAAAGATTTCTGTCAACCTCAAGCACAAGGATAATGCTAGTCTGTCCGAGTTGGCGCTCTAACGTATCACGTGCTTGACGGCGTTCAGTTATGGAGAATTGGGTTTCACGTGCCTCCATAATGCTCAGCAGATTTTCAACCGAACCTGCGGGATCATCAAGCTCAGCTTGACTTAACACTGAGCCTTGGGCGGTAAGCTCCGTACGCAGAACCTGTACTCCAAACCGACTAACCGCTAATCGTCTACTACAGAAGTTTGGTTTTGCTGATCGGTACTTATAAGCTGCCAATGATATTTGCCAGACTTGGATTCACGGGCATCAAAAACGATACTTTCCACTGATGTTGCTTGAGGGTCGTCGCAGGCTGTTATAGACTCATTTGCCAGCCCAATTTGGCATACTTGTCCGACTTGCCCGGGAAGCATGTCAGCATTTCGTATAGTAAAGGCCACCGAGAAATCTTGAGCTGCTCTAACGGGATCAAAAAAACGGCCAACGGCCGTTTCAACGTGTTCATCTGTGCTTGGTGCTGTATCAATATTCAGTACTGTCATACTGAGACTTTAGTGTAACGGCTTTGGACGCCCGTTGTAAAGTCTTTTCAAAAACCGCCAAGTATGGTTTTATACATCAATGAACGAGGTATGCCCGCCGGGGCATGAGACGGAATTACAGTACGAGGGTTTGCCTGTGCCAAGCAAGGTGGCCATTTTAGATGCGGGCGCCCAGTATGTGGATCTTATCCAAAAGGCATGTCAGCGCCTAGGATATCAGGCCGACATTTTGCCCCTGGACACGCCTTTTAAAGAAATTGAGGCGCTTTACGGCGGATTTATTTTAAGCGGCGGCCCGGCCAGTTCGCACACTGAAGGCGCACCTATGCCAGATCCAGCTCTTTGGCAGACCGAAAAAGGCGTGTTTGGAATTTGTTATGGCCAGCAAGCTATGGCTATGGCATTTGGAGGCCAGGTAGAGTCTGGTGCGGTTGGTCAGGATGGGACCGCGAGCACCAGTGTAGTTACGGAACACCCACTGTTCCAGCGCACAAAGCCGCAAGTTCGCGCCTTATTTACGCATGGAGATTTTGTTACACAGGTACCTGTGGGCTTCGAGGTCATTGGCAGGCATGAGTTGGGAAACGGCCACGACGTGATTTCTGCGATAGCCAAGGACAATTTTGCGGCAGTGCAATTTCATCCTGAAGTTTTTGACGAAACACCACACGGCTACGATATTTTTCGCGGGTTTTTAGAAAATATGTGTGGGCTTAAGCCGGACGCTGAAATACTCGATGCACTGGCCATGCGTGAATGTGAAGCCCGCAAGGCCGCTATTGCCGAGCAAGCTCAGGACAGGCATGTGATAGCTTTTGCCAGCGGTGGTATTGATTCAACTGTCGCCACCTTATTGGCTAGCCAGGTCATTGATACAGAAAAGCTACATGTGTATTACTTTGATAATGGATTTATGCGTGATGAAGACGATGCGGTGATTGAAATGCTTCAAGCGCAAGGTATCAATGTTGAAAAATATGATGCAACTGAAGAATTTGAACAAGCTACCTGGACTGATGAAAATAGTACCGAACACGGCCCGCTTATCACTGCTTCAAACCCAAAGATTAAACGTAAAATTATTGGCAAAAAATTTGCAGAATTAAAAGATAGTATCGCTGCCGGGCTAGGGCTGGATACAACAGCAGTAATGTTGCTACAGGGAACAAACGCAGCCGACCGAATCGAAAGCGGCTTTAGCTTGGGCGGTGGCCAGGCAACTGAACAAATCAAAGAGCACCATAATCAGGTAAAAGAAATCAAAGACTTAGAGAAGGCCGGCCTGCTTATTGAGCCGTTAAATGACCTGCATAAGGATGAGATTAGACGACTTGGTGAGTACCTGAAGCTGCCGGAGGAAGTAGTGTGGCGCCATCCTTTTCCGGGACCAGGGAATGCTATCAGAATATTATGTTATAAAGAAGGCGATTATTTAAAACCCGAGTCAGAAATTCAGGAAGCGGTCGACGATTTTATTTCGCATAGTTTGCCTAATCAAAAAATTAGGGCTAGGCTGCTTCCGACTCGCAGTGTTGGCGTTGGCGGTGACGCGCGCTCATATGTGCTGCCAGTTGCGCTACAAGGCTTAGAAGACTGGGAAGTTCTGGAAGCTTTGTCTGGCCGGGATGGCATTGGTATCCCGGGTAACTTCCGCGGCAAGATTAACCGCGTGGTTTATGCTTTGGGCGATAACCCACTGAGCTCGCTTGCAATGACCGAAACCAGCCTGGGCCAAGACGAAAGAGCGCAGCTTAGGCATGCAGACAGCATAGTATTTGATGAAGTTCGGCGCTACGGATTGATGAGAAAAATTAGCCAGCTACCGGTTGTGTTGCTACCGCTAACATTTGGTAAGCCCGGCGACCGCTCAATTGTGCTACGACCGATTACCACTAGCACCTATCTAACCGTGCGGGCGCTTATTCCAGGGCGAGATGTTGCCGAGCAATTTATCCATGATACGGCAGGTCGGCTCCTGCGTGAGGTGCCTGGTATTAGCCAAGTATTCTTAGAACTTACCAATAAGCCTCCCGCTACTACCGAATGGGAATAAGCCTGCTCGATCGGCCTAAGTGTGTGACTGTCTTTTGCGCTTGTTAGGATCAAGTTCTTTTTTACGCAGGCGCAATGATTTTGGGGTTACTTCAAGGAGCTCGTCGTTTTCAATAAAATCAATACATTCTTCAAGGCTAAAAATAGTCGCTGGTGTTAGCTGAACGACGCCATCGCTTGAAGAACTGCGCATATTTGTCAGGTGCTTAGCTTTACAGACGTTTATTTCCATATCTTCCTGGCGTCTATTCAGGCCAATAATCTGACCGGCATAGACTTTTTGGGCAGGACCGACAAAAAGGGTGCCGCGAGCCTCGGCAGTTTCTAGTGAATAGGGTGTCGTTATGCCATTTTCAAAAGCGATAAGTACACCGTTTCGCAATTGTTGTAGCGATGCCCCAAGCGGTTGATAACCAGCCATTAGGCTGTTCATGACAATGGTACCCTTGGTGTTGGTCATCAAAATATTACGGAGTCCAAGGAGGGTTCGGGTAGGTAGCTCATACACAAGTTTTGTAATTCCTTTGGGGCTGGCAAATTGTTCTTTTAATACTGCGCGTCTTGATCCTAGCTCCATTTGAACGGCGCCAACATGTTCGGCAGGTACTTCAATTAATAACTCTTCAAGCGGCTCAAGTGTCTGGCCGTTTTCTTCTTTGGTGACAACTTGTGGTCGTCCGACTTCAAATTCATAACCCTCGCGGCGCATGGTTTCAATTAAAACGCTCAGGTGCAATTCACCGCGGCCCGAAACCAAAAAACCAATCCCGGCTTCTTCAACACGCAAACCGACATTTGTTTCGAGCTCTTTTTGCAAACGCTCGCCAATTTGTCTGGAAGTGGTGAACTCGCCTTCGGTTCCTTTGAACGGGCCGGTATTTGGGCCTAAATAAATCTTAAGCGTTGGTGCTTCTACTTCAAGTATCGGTAGGGCCTCAGGCTGGATACTATCGGCAACCGTCTCACCGATCTGCGCATCAGCAATACCAGTAAGCTGGACAATGTCGCCAGCCACGCCAATTGGGACTTCGAACTTTGATATGCCGTGACTCATGAAAACGGCATCTACTTTTGCTTTCTTGAGCGTGCCGTCTTTTTGACACAGTACGACCGGGTCGCCCGACTTAACGCTTCCGCGCCTGATACGCCCAATCGCATACTTGCCCTTGAAGCTGTCCCAGGCAAGTGCAGTAACAAGCATTTGAAACGGTTTATCGACTTCAATTTCCGGAGGCGGAACATGATTAATAATAGCGTCAAAAATGACAGATAAATCGGCCTCTGCGTCGGGTGTTTCAGGTACTTTTTCCCAAGCCTTACCCGCTCGGCCACTAGCGTAGTAAACAGGGTAGTGCAGTTGGTCTTCGTGGACGGCCAGTTCTAAAAACAAGTCTGCCAGTTCGTCCTCTACTTCTTTAATACGTGCAGCCGCTTTATCAATTTTATTAATCACCACAATTGGTTTTAATTCAAAAGCCAACGCCTTAGATAATACAAATTTGGTTTGGGGCATTGGACCTTCCTGCGCATCCACAATCAGCAGGCAACCGTCGGCCATATTAAGTGTTCGTTCTACTTCGCCACTAAAATCAGCGTGTCCTGGGGTGTCGATAATATTAATGCGGTAGTCATCGTGCTGAACGGCGGTAACTTTAGCGGTAATCGTAATACCACGTTCGCGCTCTTGGTCACCGCTGTCCATGATCAGATCCTGGCTCATTTCTGCCTGATTATCACGAAATGTCTGAGATTGTTTTAAAAGACCATCAACAAGCGTGGTCTTGCCATGGTCAACATGCGCGATGATTGCGATGTTTCTAATTTTTGAGGGGTCTTGGATCTTCTTTGTCATACAAAAATAAAAATGCGCCTACGTTTAAGCGCTTTAATTAAATTATAGCACATTAATGTTGCTTAATCAAAAGCGAATTAATCAATTCGATAAAAATGGCTACCGATTAGCTTTTTGTATGGGTCCCAGACTTGTTTAGCTTTTTTGTGCGTTAGCGTGGACATCTTAACAAGTATCAGTAGAAGCATTGTTAAACCGGTGCAAAGAAATGCAGCAAGGAAGTCGTACAAATAACCGCTGCCCGCGTTCATTGATATAACAAAGGCCAGGGTAATGCTAAACAATACCAACATTATCATCCACTCATTGTTGTAGACCTTATTGCTTATCTGCATCGAAAAATTAGTGCGATTTTGCTGATTTGCCACGAGCTGATCCAATAATTTGTCTATTGTTTCCGAGTGTTCGCCTTTGTATCCCAAGCAGTAGGTTATGAGCTGTTCGTAGTTTTCTTCACCCTCGGCAACTTTTTTCTGTCTTATTGACGATTTTAAATAGGTAATAAACATATCTTGTATCTCATTCCTGAGTGGCTTCGGCAACTTTTTTAAATGTAAAACCATAGCAAATATTGCATTTGACTCCGCTCGAACAATTCTGTGCAGCTCCTCAATGCGGGCTTTTTGACCTCCAATTATTGGCGCTATATAAAAACCATATAGAAATGAATTGACAGAAAACAAAGTCAAAGCACCGCCCTCAAATTTCACATTCGGTGTCAGCAGTACAACCGCCGCATATACGATAAACATACCCACAAAATACTGTGACAGTCTAACTTTTTCTAATAACAACTTTTTCATGTTTTACCTTATGTTTAACTCGGGTAGCATTATAGACAGTTTTTTAAATTTCAAAAGCTTTTAAGCATTAGTAAGTTCTAGCGGTTGATTTGCCGTCCAAACCAGTTTGAAATTAACTCACGTACTGACCTGCGGACACTGATATTCCACAGCACTGCCTATGAATTCAGTAGCTCGTTAACGGCTTGCAGTAGCTCTGCCGGGTTGACGCTGGCTTTAATAAGGTACTTGCTTGTGCCCAATTCCTGGCTAGTCGCAATAGTCTTTGCGTCTGATAGATTACTTAACATAAGTACTTTAACGTTCGGATAATTTTTTTTGATTTTAATAGTTTGCAAAAATTCAATGCCACCCATAACCGGCATCAATGCGTCCAAAATAATTATATCTGGTTCAATTTCTTCAAGCCGTTTTATTGCAACTTTTCCGTTTTCTGCTTCACTAACATCAAACTTCTGCATCTGAAAGAGAATTACGTATATATTTCTTAATGCTGGCTCATCCTCTACTATAAGTATTCGCGTCATGTCTTCTTCTTTGATATTAGAACAGAAAATGTCGAGCCCTTGTGTAGCTTTGAAACCACCTGAATCTCACCGTCATACAATTCAATAAGCTTTTTTGCCCAGTATAGACCAAGACCAGTACCGCCTATTACCGAGACGGTACTTTTAACACGAGAAAACTTTGTAAAAAGTTTCGAAATGTCATGAGCTGCAATGCCCATGCCTTGATCGTGTACTCGTACAAAGCACGCTGTAGCTGAATCTTCAATTTCTACAGTGACGGTAGTGTCGGGTTGGCTGTACTTATTTGCATTGTTGACCAGATTATCGAGCACCATTTGAATATGAAGTGGGTCAATGCAAACATTTGCAACCTTTTTATTTGACTTGAATGTAAGTTTTATAGATCTTTTATCGAATTCCGCTTTATGATCAGAAACCATCTTTGCCGCAAGCTTTACCAAATCGATGTCTTGGTAATTAGCTGAGAACTTATTAGCTTCAAATTGCGCTACCTTTAATAGGTCGTTAATGATGTCCAGTTGTATATTGTTGTGCGTATAGGCTGTTAAGAGCATTTCCATCTTCTGATCCTCGGATTCAACCAGTCCTTCGATAACCATACTTAGATATTGTTTAACGACTGTAGCGGGGGTTCTAAGCTGGTGCGATGCGATGGATATGAATTCGTCTTTGGCATTTTCAAGTTGAGATTCTTCCGTGATATCCCTGAACAACCCGATAGCTCCCATAGGCCGGTCTTCAATGATGATGGGTGAGACAGTTAGTGCAACAGGCACCCGCGATCCGTCTTTACGGCGATAATAGAACTTTCTAAAGACTGGCCTGCCGGTTAAGAATACTTCTGTTACTGGGCGCTCCAGGTTTGGAATTTTTTGCCCGTTTTCTTCCTCTGCGATTATTGTCTGTGGATACCATTTTCCTAAAAGTTCTTTGGCTTCGTAGCCCAATATATCAAGCGCGACTTTATTAACGCGCGCGATATTGCCGCGCTCGTCAAGTACAATTGCCCCCTCTCCTATGCTGAAAAAAAGTACATCAGAAACAACATCAGCATAGTCTTTGAGTTTTTTGTTAGATTTATGAGTAGCATCGTGGGTTTTATCAAGAGCCATATGAATCATCCGCCATTAACTGTAAGCAACTTAAGATCTCTGCTGAATCCATCAATATCATGCGTGCTGTTAGTAATTAGTGAAAATGCAATTACGGACCAGTCTATAAGTTTAATCAAACTTTTTTTATCAAGATCCTCCGGCTCAATTTTTAGATGAGTTGTGATTTGTCGCCTCATAAAGCGTTCTCCGGCTGGACCTAAGTATTCCTCGCTCACTTTGACCGCTTGATGAAATAACGTGTTTTTACTGCTTAGCAAATCACGCCTCTTCCATATGTTTAAGTGTTTTAGCGCCCCGCGCTACCAGACCATATCCAATTAAATACAGTGCGATTAAGAAATATATTACTGCAAGCAACGGCGAAAGATTCAGACGATTTAATAACCCGGCGATTGTGTAAAAAAATTGTAAGAAAACGGAAATCAATACAATGACGGCCACGCCTTTGGCCAACAGGCCAACAGCTCTTTTATAGATGACGCCTTTGACGTTTATCTGGTAGGTGTACAGTCTGATCGCCGCTCCTGCGCCTAAGTACCAAATAAGTACATACGGTATCGCAACGGTGGCTATGAGAATCCCTATGGGCAGATAGTGGGCTAATTCAGCGGCCGGGTCTTGGCTTTGCGTAACTAGGAGCCAGGTGTAAATACTGCTAAGGCTAACTGCTAATATTATTTTGTAATTTGACAGCGTTTCTTTTGGAATACGTTTAAGGGTACCTAGTAAGCCTCGCGCCCCCCTGTCCAAAAGTACTATTGCTATGCCTGCTAGGACGAGCGTCAGGTATTGGCGGGTTATGGAAATCTCTGCCATAAGCTCTGGATGCGCATGGCGCGTGTAGGACACCATAGAACTCATAATTGAATTTATGGGCAGGCTAAACCCAAGCACCGCGAGACCATTGGCTACATTGTTAAAATGAGGTCCTTCTTTGGTTTCTTGAATACTTTTAGCATATTCTTTAACCCGTACGAAACCATATAAAGCTGCAAAGTAAATGAGCGACAAAGGCCCCACGACCGTCAGGTTAAGTAAACGCGCGCGGTCTTGGTCGATGTTGTATCTGGCGAGCACTTGCGGGTCGGTCGGCAAACTAAAAGCAAGAATGATATAAACCGCCATGAGCACCAAAAATATCCATACGTAACTTCTTTTCATGCCTGCCCTTACTTAACAAACTACCCCCATATTATAACATTTCGGCGGGGAGGCTACGGATAGTTTTTATGGCCAATAGGGCCTCTATGCTAAGCCACAAATGCTAGAATTGTTATATGCACATATGGATTTTGCGATTAGCACCAATTATTTTCTTGTTTAACGCAATGCTACTGGGGTTGCTCACGACTGGTTATAGTTTACAACGCAACACAATCAGCAGCCTTGTCCACGAAAAGTTAGGCCTATTTCAGACGGCAAATTTCTTAATCTGCGGCGTGCTGACAATAGGGCTTGCTTATTATTTAAACAGTCAAACTAACAGCCAGGTACATAACGCGAGTATGATTCTGGCTGGTGTTATAGTACTTGGACTAAGCCTCGTGCTGTTAGGTTTGCTGCCAACTGACAGGCCGGGCCAAACAAGCTTAATAGGACAGGTTCACGGTGCTATCTTTATTACTAGCGTACTCATCCAGGCTGCTCTTCAATTACTAGTGGCGTTCGGTAATTATCCTTCCCAGATATTCTGGTATTTACTTATTAGCGGCATTATTACGGCTACGGGGCTGGCGGGCATGCTGCTAATTCCTGAGATGCGCGGGATTATCCAACGGGTCCTAGTCGGAGCCATAATGCTCTGGATTACATTGGCCTCCTTTTGGCTAAGAAGATAGCTAAAGCTCTCTCTGTAGATTAATTCTTTACTTTGATGGTGTTGGCGATTTGATCGAAGCTGTTTTGGAAGTCATTACTTGATGTGTGGGCGTATTCAAGTTTGACCACCCCTTTGCCAGTGTCTATGTAATAGTCCGATAGCGTGATCTCTTTGCCTAAAGCGGATGAACTCAAATACTCTGTAGTCGACTTAAGGCTTTTATGACCGTTTATGAACAAAGAAATACAGACATGCTTGCGTACGTTCTGCGGGTTAGCAAGTTGCTGGCAGTCTTTAGTATCTTGCTGGTCAATCGAAAGCTTAATTGGTGCGCTTGGGTCGGCATCACAATTAAGCGACGTGCCCCCTGGAATAAGATATACACGGTCAGCGTTATTAGGGCATGTTCCTTCTTTCCATCCATCAGGCAGCGTGTACGTCACTAACGATTTTACGTTTCGTGAGCTTGAATCTGCAGTAGGGGTGGAATTTGAACCAGTAGCATTACTGCCATTTGTTGCAAATTTTTGGTTTGTTGTTCGGCCCACTCGCCAACCGATTAGACCCGCAATCACTATAAATACAAGAGCTATGATAAGCAGTGTCTGTAGAGGAATGCGTTGTTTTGGAGTTTCAGGCTGCATACCTATGAACCTTACTTTTTAATTTCGGTATTAGGTAGTTTTGTCTGCAAAAGTTCAATATCGCTTGCAGCACCCTTGTAATCACCTAAATTCAACGTGGAAAGTTGGGTCAAGCTGCCAAGTTCTGCCGGCAAACTTGTTAAACGATTGTTAGAAAAGTCTGCATTTTTTAGTTTTTTTAGCTGCCCGATACCGGCGGGCAAGGATTCAAGCCTATTATTTTCGACGTTTAATGTCTCAAGATTAACAAGCTTCTCAATACCAGTTAAGTTAGTAAGCTGGTTATTAGACAGATTTAATGAGGTGACACTGGTCTGACTGAGTAGCGATTCGGGCAGAGCCGTTAACTGTTTTCCACTCAAATCAACAGATTTGTTATTACTTGAGACCGGTGTTGATGTGCTTTGATCAGGGGGTGGACTCTCATTAGAACTATTATTTTTGCTCACTAAATAGGCGCCGCCAAATGCAGCCAAAATAAGTAAAACGCCGAATATTAGAATATTTCTTCTCATTAACCTTAGTCTACGCAACAAACATATCAACTGTATGTAAGAATTCCGTTATTTACATACTTATATATTCGAAAATGGTTGTTGGCCAGTACTATCAACTGAACGGTCAGGCTATAATACTTTCGGGTAGATCAGCAACCCCTAGTAGGCACCCATAACAAAACCATTCAGTTCGCTCTAGATAAGGTATGCTCTGCATTGTTTGAACAACGATAATGTGAGTATGCGTATGGAATGAAAAACGAGTAATTAATAAGAGCAATAAGCAGAATGCTTTAGGAGATAATTATGCGGTCTAAATCATTACTAATAGGAATTATAAGTTTTATCGCTGGTGCATTACTAGTAGCTACGGCAGCAGCAGCTTTTTACAAGCCCAAAGTACGTTCCGACTCCATGACAGCAATGGCAGAAGTCTTGAAAGATAAATCCGGTGACGAGTTTGATAAAGAATTTATATCCCAGATGATTGCCCATCATGAGGGTGCAATTGTAATGGCAGAACGAGCTGAAAAGCAGGCTAAACACGACGAGATAAAAGTGCTGGCAAAAGCAATTATCAACGCTCAAGAAAAAGAAATAGCCGACATGAAGAAGTGGCAAACGTCATGGGGCTACGGAAGCTCAGCTCCAACCCACCAAGCCCATTAGATCTTTCAAGTACCTAAGGCCTTAATGTAAGACCTGTCCGCCACTTCTTCTCGGTACTCTAATGATAGGGGCTGCTCAAAGCCTGCCTGAATATAGGCATGCAGGTTTGCGCGGGCGTCCCAGGGGTTTGCTGCCAGCGAGGAAATTCCCACTGATCGTGATGAACCTACGGTGCGATACTGGTTTTTACCAGTTTTTTCTGCAGCAGCAAACCGGACATTGCAGGCAAAATTCTGAGCAATACAGGGGTTCATCCTAAACTTATAGGTCTGTCCCTCGCGGTATCCATAATCAGGAGAGACCAAGTATAGCATTGCAGACGCCATATTTTTGTAACGTACACTGTCCTCGGCAAGCTCGCCCTTTGCAATTAACCGTAATACTTCTCCAAGGTCTACGTCATCTTCCATCAAATCGAGTATGTTAACGAGCTCTGGGTCGCCGCCGCGCGCATTTACTTCAACAATTTTTAAACCATCCGCAGTCTTAAAAAATGTAGGGTACAGGACGCCTTTATAGTCATCCCCGCGATCATTCAATGCCAAAAGCAGTTGTTGCATTAGAGCCACCGCTTCCTCGTAATCATCATGCGTGATAAACGGAAGTTGCTTGTCCGGTTTCATTGAAAAGGCGCCCATGCCACCCGTACCTGGCCCTTCGTCGCCATCTTCACGGTATGGATAGTCGTAAGTAGCTGGCGGCCTAATCAAAACTTTGCCATCGGTAAATAGTTGAAGCGTAAACTCGTGTCCCTCAAGTCTTTCTTGCACTTCAAGACCTTCCTGATCTTTAGCAGCTAAGACCTGGTGTGCATACTCACTGCCTTCCTCATAAGTGGCAAAGTGCTTGCCTTGAACTTTTACACCTTTGCCGCCGGTCAAGTTACGGGGTTTTAGAGCTATTTCCATATCCCTCTCTCGAAAGAAGGCGATCGCGCTATCTATGTCTTCCGGCGTCTCTGTCATAAAGTTGAGCGGGTTATACTTCGGATCTATCTCGCTAATTAGTTCTCGCAAATAGAACTTGTCCCATTCAACCTTTGCCGCAGACCTATTTGGGCAGGGAATTAAAATATCTGACATACGTTTGTCAGTAACCCTGCGCCGGATTGCATCTACAATTCCGGCCGCAAGCGAGTCGTCAAAGTTAGTTAAAAACATATCCGGTTCAACTGCCTGAACATAATCAGCAATGGCTTCGACATTTGTAATGCTGTCTAGTACCTGATACCTCCCCTTACTAGCATGTGCCTTCTCGGCTAGCCCTGGATTTTCCCATTGCCCCAGTACATGTAGAGTATGTTCCGGCAGTCGATCTACAACCGCTTCATCACGCCCCATGTGTCCAAGAAGTACGATCTCCATATGGTAACCCTCCAGCCCTCAGTTATGCCCACTAACCTATTTCGTATTTAGAAGCTCATTAACAATTTTAAGCAGTTGCGGTGGGGACAGCTGTGCCTTGATCTCATAACGATTAGCCCCTAGTTCAATGGCCTCCTTTTCATACGTACGTGAAGCCATGTTGCTAAGGATGAGTATTTTTACCCCAGGCTTTTTCAGGGGCATATATTGCCTTAAAAAACCAAGCCCATCAAGTCTTGGCATCATCATATCCACGATAATTAAATCCGCAGCCGCCTTAGCTGCTTTTGTCAGCCCTTCTTCGCCGTCATGAGCAACTACAACTTTATGGCCTTCGTGACGCAATAAGAACGAATAGGCAATTGCCAGTGATAACTCATCTTCAATTATAAGCACTTTTGCCATCTTGCTATTCTAACGGCAATTTAATAGTAAAGGTACTGCCAAGTTCTTTTTTTGAGGTAACCGTAATTTCACCGCCATGCATTTCGACAATTTTTTTAGTTAAATACAACCCAAGACCTGTGCCGGGAACATGTGAGACAAGCGCGCTGTGCAGCCTATTGAATCGTAAGAATATTTGTGTAATATCTTCTTTTGAAATACCGTTGCCTGAATCTTTAACGGCTATTACTACATTCTCTTTGCTGTTACGTACATTGATACTAATACTGCCCCTGGGTGGCGTATATTTAACTGCATTGCTGATAAGGTTCTCGATGGCCATTTTGAGCTTTATTGGGTCAGCCATTAGCGTGATAGGTTTTGCGGGCATAACAATCTGCAGCTTGTGTTTTTTTGTGGCTATGGTTGATTTCATTAGACCTGTAGTTTGTTTTACTAGGTCTTGGACGTAAACTTTTTCTTTTTGTAGTTCAAGGCGTCCGGCCTCGAGCTTAGACACACTTAAAATGTTTTCAATGATGTTAAGCTGATTTTCATTACTTTCGTAGGCAGATGCGATAAACTCATCAACGTCCTTTTTGTTGGTAACATAACCCTCCATAAGTAACCCCAAATTTTGTTTTACTACAGTCGCGGGCGTGCGAAGCTGATGAGACGTAATTGAAATAAAGTCATCTTTCATGCGTTGGACCTCAAGGTTCTTAATAATATTGCGAAGTCCTACAAAGGTTAGTAGGGCAATAGATGACGTAAATAACAGGAACAAGGCAAGGAGGACGTTATTGATACCGGCGTCGTCTATGGCCTGGGCAATATCTTCTGAAGGGATGGTGACAACTACCGCCCAATATCTATCCTTGCCTGGTACTTTAAAAGTTTTATACAGTCCTATTTTTGCGGTGCCCTGCACGCTGTAATCAAATGTCCCCGACCTGCCTGCCTTCACTTCTTTTACAAGTTTGCGCATCGTATCCTGCGGCTCAAAAAAAGCTATGATGTTTTGATCTAACAGGTTCTTTCCGTTTTGCTCAAGACTCGGATGATACAGTATGTCAGCATTATCGTCCATAAGGACAGCGTGGCCGCCGTTGCCAAACTTCACGCTCTTAAGATACGCATCCTGGAACTTACTAAAATATAATGCGCCCCCGATTGTGCCACTAAATGTCTCACCTTCAAATACTGGTACATGCAGCCCAACCAAGAAGCTATCGGCTCCGGGCTGCTTAGTCTGCCGGCTCAAAACGGGCTTGTGTTCGGGGTCATTAATTAAGTCGGTAATATAGCTTCCATACTGAGCAGAATCTTGTCCTATGAGCGACTCATTCACCGAACAGGCGAAGCGGCCGCTTGGGTCTACGCGAGCTAAATTACCTAATTGCCTTCGACCGACCTTAAGCAGCTCATTTAGTTTAGTGTTGCACTGCTCAACATTTTGAATATTTTGAACTTCCGGCATAGTAGCCATAATTTGTAATTGATTCTCAAAATTAGAGAGGTTGTTTGAAAGTGTTTCTGCAACCTGGTTAGCTAAAATAGTTTGTTGTGCTTTATAACTCTCCGTAGTTTTTTGGACAAAGTGTGTCTTAACTTTAGAAATTGCAAAAAGCCCGACAAGAATACTCGCTAGAGCCATTAGAACAGTGATAGCGATAACCTTGTTGTATCGAAGCTTCTTCACACATTTAGACTAGCATATTAAGGTGTAAAAATGTTCCTGGACACTCCGCTATGACCTAAGATAACAATTCTAAAGGACGTTGATTCCTTTTAGCTCTCTGTCCAGAATTGCCTCGGCCTCTGCATGACATACGACAGGGTCGGCATTAGTGCAGGGCAGGCTTACTCGCAGTACAGCGTTAGCTTTGACGGTGTAGGCATCAAAATATGGCGTTTGTTCGTCGGTTACCATAAACGTAAAGCGCGAGGTTTGCGGTATGCCGTTTCTTTGGCCCTCCGCGTCTACGCCCCAGAATCGCAGGGGGTTTAGCTTTTCTTCAGCAAACTTTATTGCTTCTTCATTTGTTGAAAAGTACGATACGCTGGCGCCAAGTTGGTAGGCATCAATAGATTTGCCGTGTATTTCTTTGGCTTTTGTTAGTTCGCCGGTTGTACATTTATAAACTAGTTTCGGCTTATTTTTGGGTGCATCATCGTATAGTTTAAAAATCCCATGCACGCCCTTTTGTTTGTCCAGATATCTACATGCCTGATTGTCGATTTTTTCTAACAGCTCGTATTTTCCTATAGTTTCAGTTTGTCTTGTAAACAGCACAACTAGTGACCCCAGCATAGTGAACAACACTATAATAACGACTCCTAACGGAAGCGTGTATTGTTTTTTAATGCTTAAGCCTGATTTGTTCTTTTTTGCGCGTGCCATTAGTAATCCTTATGTTTAATCGTTAGCTTAATAATAAAATAATCTCGCCAATTATGACAGGGAATTAATTAGTTATGGCTACAAGCCCCAGCCTCTTTTAAACTGAACCCTTGTGTTATTTTGGGTTGTTCCGTCTGCGTTAATGGGTATCTGACTAATGTTAGCCGGCCAGGTCATAGGAAGCTTGGCCGTAAAAGGCGTTTTGCCAAAGAGTACGTCGGCAACACCGCTACCCTCGCTGCCCGGTAGCCAGGCCGCCACTGCTGCATCCCACGAAGGCAGTTGATCATCAATAAGTAGGGGCCTGCCTGAAACAATAACAATTACCACTTTTTTGGCAGACATTTTAAGACGATCTATCGCTTCAAGGTCTGCCTTTTCAATGGTTGGGTTGGGGTTATCACCGTGCCCCTCGGCATACGGTTTTTCGCTAATAACTGCAATCCCCACATCGGCTTTTTCTGCAATGTTAGAAAAGCTACCGTTTAATGCATACTCCACACTAGTGTCACTGCCTGCCAGTTCTCGTATACCCTGAAGTATTGAATTTCCTCCGGGCATCCAATTGCCATCAACGCCTTGCCATTCGATCGTCCAGGCCCCGCTTTGCCGTCCAATATTATCCGCCCCGCTGCCAGCCACCAGAATCCTTTTTGTATTTTTAGATAACGGTAGTACGGAATTGTTATTTTTAAGAAGCACCGCAGATGAGGCAACGGCTTTTCTGGCCAGTGTACGATGCTCTTCGGAGCCTATTGTTGCCAAGCTAGTTGCCTCAAGGCTGACGTCAAATAGACCGGCCTTGAACTTTTGATACAGTATTCTGCTGACTGCATCGTCTATCCTGGCTTCACTAATCCTGCCGTCTCTTACTGCCCGTCGAACATCTTTTAAGAAATCTTTATATTCGTAAGGCAGCATTGCCATATCAAGTCCGGCATTTATAGTCTTAATATTTGCCTCGTATCTGCCGGTTTTCGCATATTCATATACGCCGTACCAGTCGGACACAACAATCCCTGTAAATCCTAGTTCATTTTTTAATTTGTCGGTTACCAGATACTTACTGTCTATAATACGCTGGTCGCCCCACTGGTTCAGGCCTATCATGACGCTTGAAACGCCAGCTGTAACAACGGCTTTATATGGAGGTAAGTACTCGTTGGCAAGCGCTATTTCGTCTACACGAGTTTTGCCCTGGTCAATTTTAAAAGTTTTATGATTAGAAGCTCCCCATTGCATGGCGCCGGTTGCCAAGAAATGTTTAGCAGTTCCAAGAACATATGTACCATTTTCAGACTTTTGAATTCCTTCTACATAGGCTGATCCTAGGCGACCGTTTAATTCTGGACTGTCCGAAAACGCTTCGTAAACTCTGCCCCAGCGAATATCTTTTGGCGCATCAAGTGATGGCGAATAGCTCCAGTTGATACCAGTTGCCGCTAGTTCCGCGCTCGTTGCTTCGGCAACTGACTGCACCAAGTTGACGTCATTGCTTGCCCCAAGCCCAATCGCATGAGGAAAAACTGTAGCCCCAGGTACATTTGCGTGTCCGTGATTTGCATCAACTCCAAATAAAATAGGAATCCCAAGTCTTGATTTTGAAGCTTCCCGTTTAATTCCGTTGACCATGTCCGACCAACCCTGCGGCGTATTATCGTTAGGTTTCGCACCAGCGCCACTTAGTACGCCACCCAAATAGTATCGGCTGATATCTTCGTGTTTTTGAAGGCTATTTTTGTCCACTAACGA
The DNA here is from genome assembly GCA_038255465.1 of Saccharimonadales bacterium (SeqCode). Classification (GTDB taxonomy): domain Bacteria; phylum Patescibacteriota; class Saccharimonadia; order Saccharimonadales; family JACDFO01; genus JACDFO01. The sequence continues at coordinate 3,279 of JBBSLJ010000008.1, read as the reverse complement.
CATTTGACCTATTTTTTCTTCCAACGTCATTCGCGACAAAAGATCTTTGACCCTGGCATCTATAGGTTGAGACGATTGTCTATATACAGCATCAGCTGCCGGTGGAGGCAATTGCTCGCCCAAATCCTCACGATTAAGCGTGTATATACCTAGCCCGGTTACCGCCAGTAGTAGAATCGGCATGACAAGAGTCAATGCTTTGTGATGATGCACAAAGCCCTTTAGTAATAACCAAGTGTCCGTTTTTTTGACCGTTTTACTAAGAGCGCTCTTATGTAGCTCATTCTTTTTTGCCATGAGTATTATAGTAACACTTAAAGAACCAGCGATGATTTCAATGCTTTTAATATGTAAAGTATTGAAATCATCGCTGGTTCTGAATCACCCCATAGAAACAAGCTTACGTACACCGAAGCTTAATGAGTAAATAGCTAAAATTACTGCTTTTTGTCGTCGCTGCCCTTGAGCGCAGATTCGATAATATCACGAGGCAAGGCGGCTGAACTTAACAGCGCACTGCGAACAGTTTCTACGGCAGTTCCACCGACGCTAGTGGCGGCATCCATCGCGCCGCCGACTGCTGATTTAGCAGCTTCTGATGTGTCGGCACCGACTTCACCGGCTGATTTGATCGCGCTCTCAACTGCAGATACGGCTGCCGATCCGACGTCGCCGCCGGTTTCTGCGGTTGCCTTAACCACGCCTTCGGCACCGCCTCGTACTGCTGAAATTACATCGCCTCCGACTTCGCTCACGCCTTTTACAACGCCACTCATGGTGCTAAATATCGTGTCGGTAGTTGAGGTGCTTACTTGCCCCGCGCCTTTGACTGCTCCGCTGGCTACAGATGCGATAGCTTCGACGCCTGAGCCGGCTATCTCACCGCCACTCTGCAATACGTTGACTACCTGATCTTTTACGCTGCCGGTAATGGCGTCAAGAATATTGTCTACTCCTCGTACTGCTGCAGCTACTGCGTCTGTCGTTTCCTCGATAATTTTTGCTAACATACTGCCTCCTATTAATTAATGGGTCGTCCTTCCACCTTATCATATTAAACATAAGAGCTCTAAACCATAAGTATAAAAATTACGACAGTTCAAGATTACCCTGCCAAATAGCTATACATATAAGAATTAAAAGATACTATTAATTAATGGCCAAGGACTATCTTTATAAAACATTTAGTTATAGCGGTCTATTAGGCGTAGGAGTTTTATGGACTACCACTCTTGTAGCCATGTCGCGAGCTAACTTAAGTCTGCTAGGATCCAGACCTTTCAGCTACCTGGGGATTGACCCGGTGTCGTCGCGGATTTTTAGCAGCGGATTGATCGTCAGCGCCTTATTGTTCTGTACCTTCGGGTTTTATATACGGCACGCGTTTAACGTTAAGGGCAACTTTTTGACGTTTTTACTTATTGGACAAGCAGGACAGATCACAGCCGCGCTGGCGCCTTACGGTACACAAAGCCAGCTGAGGTTACTGCACACTATTGCGGCTTTTACGTTGGCTTTTTCTTTGCCGTTGCTTATTCGTGCGTTCGCATACTCGCAAAAAGAATCTACCAAATTCAAGCGTTACCGCTGGCTATATAGGCTCGAGTTACTGACTTTTGTGGTTGGCATGGGGCTGTTTATATTCACAACCGGCATTGCCCCTTTAGGGCAAGCATTGCCCGCCATTGGTTACCATGTATGGATAATCGTTTTAACATTTATTGCTCTTAGGGCAGTAGACAACAAGCGCGTTCGCTAACAGCTTAAAGCATCAGCTAAAAGCTAGACTGCCGGCTCAAGTACTACAATCTCTTCGCCAAATTCTTTTTTCATTGCCAGCGTAGTTTTAAAGACCCTGCCTGTTACGTCTCTTTCGTTGTAACTACCCAAGGTGATATGGGGCTGAAACGCTGGCCACTCATTGGTGACTTTGTCAAAGGCATCTATCCCGGTCTCTAGTGCTAATCTCTCGTCTTTTACGCTGTCAATATCTACCAGGCTGGCTATAAGGTAGCGTCGGCCTCCCTTAGGTTTAGATAGGATGAATCGGTCTATGGTAACTTTAGTTTCTGAAGCGCCCGATTCTGGAAGCATATCTTTAATAATTTCTCGTGCGATTGCAAATGAAAATCCTCCCAGTCTGCTTGCGGTATGCCTTCGAGTCGTATCAATTTCTGACTTTTTCATAATGGTGAGCCCCATTTTTTTTGGGGGGTTAAAAGCTGGCGCACCAGTTTTTGCTAGCACCGTGCCGATTGAATCAAATAGCTCAAGGTTAGCATCAGAAACATGCCGCCGTATTGCATAGCATCCAACCTCATCCTCAAACAGTGCATCGCTTAACTTCCGCATAGCACTATAAGGATTGAATTGAATTACCTGTGGCTTAGTGCGAAATCTCTTAGGTGTTTGCTTACCTGACATATTATATTATTAACATCAAAGCAACACTTACGCAAGTCATGGGGGCATGCTCGATATCCTGAACTAGTTTTCTTATGCATCAATAAGGCGATGCCAGTTGTCGTCCTTGCCCTTGCTAAAGCCCAATTGCATGGCCGGTACATCGGACTTTAGACCAATGGTTGATTATTTTCGTTTGAACATGAAATAAAACGTCATGACCACGCTAGTGCCAAGAGCAGTAGCGGTTATAATCCAAAACGTAGCAGGTGAATGTTCGGATACTGGTAACTTTACATTCATGCCAAATAAGCCTGCCAGCATTGTTGGTATAGTCAAGGCGAGCGTGATAATGGTAAGCAAACGGATAGTCTCGTTAAGTCGCGTATCCATAACTGCTCGATAAGAGTCACGTACGTTTGTTATGGTTCTAAGCAAACTCTTGCAGCGCGCGATTATCTGTTCAAAACTTACGGATATTTCTTCGGCGCTGCTTCGGTCTTCATCGCGAAGTTTAAGGTACTTACCGCCAAGTAATTGCTCTAATGCGTCATTAGATGGCAATAGGGCGTCAAGGTAATCATTTAATTTACGTTCATACTCAACAAATATGGATATATCTTTTGGCCGTAAGCGAGTAATGTCTGTTGTGGCAGCCCGCATTTGTCGGTTAATGGTGGCCACTTTGTTTTGGTATTCATTGACTATAGCAGAAAGCATGGACACAAGAGTCTGAGTCTGGGAAGTGGTAATGACAGGGCTTTTACTTATAAAAGGCTGCCACAAACGGGACAGAGAATCACGACTTATAGTGAATAAATAGTCAGGATGAATAATAAACATAATTGGCGTAGTAAAATCATTAAACTCATCATC
>JBBSLJ010000007.1:0-52429 GCA_038255465.1 Saccharimonadales bacterium (SeqCode) | reverse complement strand
CTACGAAGATCGCCTGGAGATTGCTCAGGATATTAACGATCAGTTTGACCGGCTTGTAAGCCTCTACGCCGATATCAAAGAGCAGATGCTTGGCAAAAAGGTTTACGTAATTGGCTACCCGGAAGTGGCCATGGACGGCGGAAACTGCGGACCAAACGTACGGCTAGATGGCGAAGAAGTCAGGTTCTCTAACCAACTGGTCCGCCAGCTCAACAAGGTGATAAAATCGGCGGCTGATAAAGCCGGCTTCTTTTACGTGGACGTGGAACAGGCATTTTACGGACATCGCTTGTGCGAGACCGTTCACCCCAACGAGGCAATGAATGGTATTACCGGCGGGGACGATATCATTAACCTGCCCTTTACAGATTTTGGCGGACCGGTTGGCAACGAAAGCTTTCATCCGAACGATATGGGCCACCGAAAATTCTCAGAAACCATCCTGAACAAAACCAATAATTTTACCGCACCAATGCCGGTCCCCAAGACAACCGCCGCCCCTCCAGCAGTAACGAGCAGCATGGAGCTACTAAAAGACATGCGTAAATCTGGGCGTGCGACAAATAACGTCAGCTACCTGGATGATATGCTGGAATCAGACAACGTTGAGCGAGAACAGTCTGTTAACGGCTCAATCCAACAGATGGTGTCCGGATTTAAGCCAGATTCAACAGTTGAAGTTTGGATGTACTCAGACCCAATCAAACTTGGTAGCTACACAACGGACGATAAAGGTAACTTGCACTTCAGCGCAACAATTCCGCAAACTACTCCTTTTGGTTTCCATACAATCCATGTCTATGGAACAACTTTGAGCGGCAAGTCTGTTGATATACAAAAAGTCCTCTACGTAGCCCAAAAACCTCCGGCTCCAGTAGTGCAGCCGCCTACACAGACAGATGCCCTTGAACCAGAATCCGACGAAGAAGCAGTGGTCTCAAACACCACCCCTAAGCCACCAGAAAATAATGCCGAAACCGAAGCTGGCAACGAAAAAGTTGCCGCTGCTAGTACTAGCGCAGACGAAAGCTCTCCCCCACAAGCACGAACAGCCGTCGGCGCACCCGCACGAGGGCCCTTCCACTCTCCCGAACCACCTTATAATAATTCGGCCCCTCGGGTAGCCGGAGCTTCAGCCACGCAACAGCCGCTGGCCGCTTATGAACACGCGGTGCCCATGAGCAGAACATACTTGCCCTATTTCCTAGCCTTTCTTCCGCTTGCCGCAATATTCACAATAATCACCGTCCGGAGAAAATAGTTGGTTATTATAAATTTCACGCTATAGCGCAGGATATAGAACATGGGAAGAAGAACAGATACAAGTTTGGTGATTGACAGGTTACTGGATGGATTACTGATGTTGGGTGCTGTCGGTTTGAGCATTGCGGCCCCAAATAGCCTAGTTGCCTTAGAAAAGCCACTGTCTAAATTCCTGACGGGCCGAGAAAAACAAAGAGAGGCCGCAAGGGTTGCCAAATATCTAAAGCAGCAAAAGCTCGTAACCGTCTCGCCCCAAGAGAACGGACGCTACCTGGTGACTATAAGCGATAAGGGCGCTTCACGCGCCAGGCTAGTGCAATTAGAGCGGTTAGAAATCCCAAAGACAGAATGGGACAAGAAGTGGCGCCTGGTGATGTTTGATATCCCAGAAAAACATAAAACAATTCGAGACTATATTAGTAAACAGCTTAGGCTTGTTGGCTTTAAGCAGCTTCAGCGAAGCGTCTTTATCTATCCGTATCCAGTCGATGAGTTCATCGCTCTTATAAAAGAATTATTCCCAGAAGTAGAAAACAACTTTGTATACTTAACCGCCGAGGACCTAGACCACCACAACAAACTCGTCAATCAATTCAAACCAATCTTATAAAGCTGTTATGGAAAGGTCGCCCGGTTTTCTTGTTCTAAATTCTACGCTATAGCGTGAAATATATAACAAGTGGGGTTACTTTTTATGCTGAGTGGAGCGAGAAATTACTTTGCTGGGGGTTTTAGGACGATGTGGCGGTCGCGGTCCTCACCGACTGATTCAGTGACCACTCCGTGTTCCCCTGCCAGCTTGTGGATCGTACGGCGGTCTGCCGGGTTCATTGGCTTGAGCTCCATTGGCTCGCCTGATTCTATAACTTTCTTCATCCATTCCCCCGCCACCTCGGCCAGGCGGTCTGCCCTGCCCTTTTTATAATCTGCAATGTCTACATTTACGCGCGATACCGCAAACCCCTGATTCTTAAGGGCGCTACCGACCGTAAACTGGAGTGCGCGCATAGTGTCGCCGCGCTGGCCTATCAAAAAGCCGTTAAGATGCGTGCTGGGCACGTGTAGCTCTATAACTTCATTGTCTTCGGTGGTGGCATAGATATCTGTATTGAGCCCAAAGAAAGACAAAATATCTTCAAGATATTTCTTGGCGTATTGGATAGCTTCTTCAACACCCTTGCCGTCTGCCTGATCACTCATTACGTTTTCCTCCGCTTAGTTTTAGTGGAGGTTTTCTTCTTTTTTGATTTCGGTTTTTCGATGATTTCGCCTTCTATCACTTCTTTTTTAACGCTCGCGTCGGCAATTGCTTCAAGTTCTTGCTCGTCCTGTTTAAGCACCTTGCTCTGTTGCAGGTATGCAACCAGACCGCTCACCAGCCAGTACAGGCTGAGGGCAGAAGGAAGACTGACCGTAAAAATAAGGATCATAAACGGGATAAAGTAACGCGTACTACGGCCAATGGCAGCATTAACCTCGGATTGGTCTGCTTGTTTGCCAGAGCTTGCTTCTTTTAGTATTTGCCGGAGCTTGCGGGCGTCTTTGGACTGGGGCATTAACTGGGCGCTCTGGAAATATTGGATAGCCGCGCTACCTATTACAAGTAAGAGTGCCGGGATATACCAGCCGTTCGGGCCAACCGCAGGCCTGGAAATGTCCATCAGGCCAAACAGCGAGGCGTCAAACTGGCTAATATCACTGCCCAGCTGTTTAAGCCAGCTCAGGTCTTTAATCCAGTCGTATGAGCGGTCAATAATCGCCTGTGGGTTTTTGATTACATGGTTTAAGCCAGAATACAGCCCAATCAGAATAATCAGTTGGACTATCAGAATACCGATAGAACCGAACGGGCTGACCTGCCGCTCTTTGTAAAGCTCCATGACCAGTTGTGACTCTTTTTGACGATCTCCTTTGGTTTCTTTTTTGATGCGCTTCAGCTCTGGCTGCAGCTCGCGCATGGCTTTGGCGTGATGAAGCTGCTTTTTAACGAGGGGCCACATAAGCAACCGAACAACGACCGTAAAGATAATAATTGCCGCGCCGAAATTATGGCCAGGTAGGATGGCGTAAATAAAAACGAGCAGGTTAAATATGGGTTGGACTATAAATTGTTGAAACATATTTCCTCAGTTGTCATCTTATGATAGCAGGAACCGTGCCCAAGTATGAATACTAAAAATAAGCAGCCTGGGTGTTTTTTTGATTTAAGACTCGGCTGATTGCTTAGTTTTGTTTAAAATTCCGGCCTGTCTCAGTTGCGCTCGAATCATTTTTACTACCTCTTCGCTTGGCATTTCGGCAATTTGTTCGTGAAAAACCGTAATGACCATATCAAAGGCGATGATGTCAACGGCCTGCAATCTGACGGTTTCATATATGCGACGTCTTATTCGGTTTCTCTTGACTGCGTTTTTGTGTACTTTTTTACTTACTACTACTGCGAGGCGATAGGATTTGCGCTTTTCATTACGAATATATTTTAGTGAGCAAAGCGGGCCCCGTACCGTTTGGCCGTGCTGATAGACATAACGCAAGGACCCGTGTCCATGGAAACGGTTGGCTCGAGTAATCATAGACCGATTATATATTACGCTGAGATCTTAGCGCGGCCTTTAAGACGGCGACGAGCAAGTACTGCCCGGCCAGCTTTGGTCGACATACGCTTCATGAAGCCGTGGACGCGTGCACGATGGCGTTTTTTTGGCTGAAAAGTTCGTTTAGGCATAGGTATGTACATTAACAGATAGGGCTCCGAAATGCAACACCTTAGACCTAGCCAATAGAACCTTGCTGTTGCTAACTTAGAGTTGCGTCAAATTAACAATAATTTTCCGCTAAATTAAAGGGGTTATCCACGTACCACGACGAGTTATCCACAATTTAACTGAGGTGACATTTGCATGTGTACAAGCTGTCTCTGTAAATTGATACATTCTCTAAAAACACCTTATTGCGCCTGTGGGCTTGTGGAAAAGTCCTATTCTTTCGTATAGTATGTCTACGGCTAATTGAGGAGAGGTAATGCAGGACAGCTTGTGGCAGGCGGTTTTAGGAGAGATTGAATTGACGGTCTCTAGGGGCAGCTTTGTCACGTGGTTTAAGAGCACCTCCCTGATACGTTATAAAGATGGCGTGCTCGTAGTGGGCGTTCCTAATGTATTTATAAAACAGCAGCTTGAGCGCAAATATAACCAGTTAATTACTGATACGCTGGCAAAGAACGGGGTTGTGCCGGAGTCTGTGGAATATAAAATACACACGACCTCTACCCAGCGTAAGCAGGAAGAGCCGATGATCCTCAGACCTTCGGCCACCGACAGCACTTCTTCTTACAAACGGCCAGCAAGTTCCGGGCTTAGCCATAGCTATAGGCAGGGTTTAAATGAGCGTTATACCTTTGAAAATTTTATTGTCGGCTCTGGTAATGAACTAGCTTATGCAGCCTGCCAGGCCGTTGCCCAGTCTCCGGGCACCAAATACAACCCGCTCTTTATATATGGCGGCGTTGGAATCGGCAAAACTCATCTGATTCAGGCAGTGGGCAACGCATTCCTCGGCCACAACCCGGGCGGACGGGTCGTCTACGTATCAACCGAGCAGTTTGTCCAAGAGTTTCTAGACGCAATCCGTTTTAAGAAAAACACGGATTTTGCTGGTTATTACCGCGGCTGTGACGTGCTTATTATTGATGATATTCAGTTTATCGCTGGCAAAGAAAAAACTCAGGAAGAGTTCTTTCATACGTTTAATGCGCTTCATCAGTCAAACAAACAGGTCATTATTTCGAGCGATAAGCCGCCTAGGGATATACCCACGCTCGAAGAACGCTTACAAAGCCGTTTTGCTTGGGGGATGTCGATTGATATGCAAAATCCCGACTTTGAAACCCGGTGTGCCATTATCCAAACCAAAGCCAGTTCACACAATATTACCCTTCCTGCGCCAGTTGTGGAGTATTTATCAAATCTTGTGCAGACAAACATTCGTGAACTAGAAGGAGCACTTAACCAGCTATTGGCGTTTTGTGAAATGCGCGGCCTGGAGCCGGATCTTGCAATTGCTTCAAGTCTGCTCGGGGTAGCAAAGTCGCGCCCGAGGCACTTGAGCGCCAAGCAAATAGTTGAGCGTACCGCTAAACATTTTCAGATACCCATGGAAGATATACTTGGCCCCAAGCGTGACAAAGACATTGTTGTTCCCCGCCAAGTGGCTATGTATATGCTACGAAGCGAACTGCATTTAAGTTTTCCAAAGATTGCCCGCGAGCTTGGACGCAAAGATCATACAACCGCCATTCATTCTGTAGAAAAGATTGAAAAAGAAGCTAGTTTTGATAGCACTATTAAAGCGGCGATTACTGAAATTAAGGAGCGCCTGTATGCATAATAGCTGTGGACAGGTTGTGTATCGCCTGTGGGTGAATCTAGGTAAGTCTGTGCTTTATACACATAGTCAGCTTGTCGAACGTAGTGCCTGGGGAAAAGCCTATAGACTTCTGTACAGTTTGTACTACTCTTGTACTCAAGTTCTACACGTTCGATTTACGGTTTTCCTCTCTGTTATCGCCTGTTTCTACACAGTATCCACAGTGCCTATAAAGACAACTACTTATTAAATGAAAGGATTCTAGTAATGAAGCTTCAAGTAACTCAAGAAAATCTTTCCAAGGCATTGGGTCATGTATCACGGGTAGCAAGCGGACGAGGAACACTACCTATTTTGTCTAATGTTCTTTTAAAGACAGTAGATAACCGTTTAAGTATCTCTGCTACTAATTTAGACATTGCTATCACGCATTACATTGGATCAAAGGTAAGCCAAGAAGGCTCCATTACAGTTCCAGCCCGGTTAATGCAAGATTTTGTCGGTAGCCTGCCGAGCGGGGTTATCGATTTAAAACTTGAAGATAATAAATTACATATAAGTACCGACAAATATCAGTCAGTTATAAACGGCGTGTCGGCCGAAGACTTCCCGGTTATGCCGGCAATTTCTGGAGGAGTGCAATGGAAGATAGAATCAAAGACGCTTAAGCTCGGCTTACAACAGGTTGTTATCGCTGCTTCTTCAGACGAAGCGCGTCCGGTACTAACAGGTGTATTTATGCATACACACGAAGAAGGTTTGTATATTGTTGCAACTGACAGTTATCGCCTGGCAGAAAAAAGACTTGATACGATAAAACAAGAGATTAGCTTGCTCGTGCCTGCCAGTGCCCTGCAGGATTTACTACGAATCTTAGGTGATGAAGATGCTGACGTCCAAGTAATAAACGATGATCAACAAATTTTATTTAAGGTTGGAGACGTAGAATTAGTCACCCGTTTAATCGAAGGCAAATATCCTGACTACCGAAAGTTAATTCCTAAGTCATTTGTATCCAGCGCAACACTTAAGCGCGCTGATTTTGCAAATATTACTAAAGTATCAAGCCTGTTTGCCCGCGAGAGCGCCGGTAGCGTAACGATCAATCTAGAAGATGAAGCCAAGCAAGTGAGTATCCGCTCAATCGCTTCCCAGATTGGCGAGAACACCGCTAGTGCCAGCGCGGACGTGGTTGGAGACGGTGCAATTACGCTTAACTCCCGGTATATCCTTGATGCGCTTAACGCGCTGCACGGCGACGAAGCGGCTATTTCTTTTAACGGTAAGCTAGAGGCTTGTGTGTTGGCTGATCCGGTCTCAAAAGACTACACGCACGTCATTATGCCCCTAAAGTCGTGAGATATGAGTAGTGAGTTTTGAGTACTCGGACAGTAAAATAGCTACTATGAGTTACTCCCCTAATTTCACTACTCAAGGCTACTAGCTAATGGCTTTTACGGATATCCGGCTGCAGCAGTTTCGTTCATATAAGGACGAATCATTTGAATTATCAGACGGTGTAAATATTATTGTTGGACCCAACGCCAGCGGCAAGACTAACCTGCTTGAATCTCTATTAGTCTTGTCACTCGGAAAATCATATCGTGCAAAAGACGTTGATTTGGTAGCATTCGAAAAACCCTGGGCCCGGATTGATGGACACACAAAAACCGGTGCGCGTACTGTTAAGCTTCTGCGTGATGAAGATCGAGCCCAAAAGGAATTTATTGTTGATGATCAATCGTTAAAAAAGCTGATGCTTCAAAAACAAATTCCTATAGTGCTGTTTGAGCCGGACCACCTACAGCTACTCCACGGCTCACCCGAACCCAGGAGAGAGTACATTGATGACTTGCTTGAGCAGTTTACCCCTGGATACGACAGGTTACGAAAACAATACAAACGAGCGCTAAGCCAACGAAATTTTTTACTTAAGAACAATCCGTCCAAAGACCAGCTGTTTGTTTGGAATTTGCGTCTTAGTGACCTAGGAGGCCAGCTTGCTCTGCACCGCCAGCGGCTCACGACACGTATTAACGAGGATATAACTGCCATATACCGGTCAATCAGCAACCAGAAAAAGGTAAACATCTCAGTCTTATACGAAAGCAGTTGTCAGGGAGAGCAGTACAGTACAAAACTTTTGCATAAGCTTGAGTCCAGCCAAGACCAAGACACCAGTCGCGGATTTACTGGACACGGACCACACCGCGACGATATTCGGTTTAGTATCGGTGGTCATGACGTAGATACCGCGGCGTCGCGCGGCGAGATCAGGACGCTCATGTTAGCTCTTAAGACTATCGAACTTAAACTGCTCGAAGAAGACCGTGGCCGTAAACCAGTGCTGCTTATGGACGATGTCTTTAGTGAGCTAGACGGAGGACGTCGTAAAGCTCTCACGGAAGCCACTAAGGGCTACCAGACGTTTATAACAACTACTGATGCAGACCTGGTCATTCATCACTTCACAGAAACCTGCCACATCATTCCACTTGGTTAGGTTTTGTTATAGTTCAATCTCAACGTCTGACTGATCCTCGAGGGGCGCAGCTAAAGCGTCGTCATCGGGAATGAACTGGTAGTTTATGTCTTTGTTTATGTCCACGCCTTGGGAGGTAATCCAAGCAAGCGCCTCAGCCCTCGCTAAATTTATCTCCTGATGATAATCTTGTAGGCTTTCCTGTTGTCCCTGAAAAACATGCGTTTCAATGAAAACAAGATAGTTGTTTTTCTTTTCGCGCCAGTTCTGTTCGTTACCTAGCTCTTCGAGTACTGATTTCTCGTTCTCCTCACCCGCCCGTGCATGGTTGATGCTATAAGTCACTGTGTAGCGGTACGGCTCAGTGTGCGGCAATTTCACAAGGAACGGGTTGGCGGTTGATTCAAGGTCGCCATACTGTGCCAATACCTCCTTCTGCAACTCGTGATACGGTGCATCACGATCTATAACAAATTTTAGTGTTGGAATCTTGAGGGGTTCGCCGGCAAGCGTGCGATAGTCTTTAAGTGTTGCAGTGTATTGTTCTCTTTCTGCAAAACCTTCCTCTTGATCCGGCCAAAAAATAATATATTTGTCGATAATTTGTATGTGACCGCCCGCCTCAGGCTCGATAGTATACGATCCTGCATTCGGGTCAACTTCAGACTTGGCTTTAATAACAATCGGCCCAGCTCGGCTGTTCTCTCTTGAAGGAGCATACTCGAACTTATTATCTTTAAGTACGGCAAATAAAATTACTACCAAACAAACACTAGCGCCAAGTACGGCAAACCAGAAGAACTTTTTATTACGTTGCTCGTTTAAGAATCTCATTCGCTAAATCCTACGTGTATATGATGGTAGTGAACATCCATGGTTGCTGCGTTATATATTTTATCGCACTCCCCCGGCTTTCCGTTATTAATGCATTGATAGCCTTGCTGCGGGTACTGCCAGATAAGTTCGTTAATCTTCAGTACTTCGCGGTTATCGAATAAAAACTTATACAGCTTGTCACCATCTGGAACGTGACGGTCTTGTCCTTTACTGTTGTTTCCATAGTAGCCAATGTCAATTGCTTGCCCGGAGTTATGGAAACTGCCACCGGATCCCGTACAGCCACCGTGGTCCGTTGCAAGCGCATTTACCGGTATTTTAACGCCAGACTGTTCGGCTATAGTGGCTATAGAAATAAGGCTCTGGTCTGTCATGCAGCTCTTAATATCTTCTTTCTGCGTCGTTGCAGAGCCATAATTACCCCAGACCATTTTATCACTCGCTAGTATGATAGTGCGTGCTTGGTTTGGGTCGGTTGTTACTAGCGACGTTGCTGAGCCGGTGCTGGTGCAGGTGTCGCCGCCCGGGACTTCGGCACCTGTAGCTTCATCAGCGGGGTCGGCGGGACCAGGCGTGCTGGGTGCGCCAGGCTGCCTTGGAGGGCCATAAGCTTTGTGTCCGCTTTGGGTAAAGTCAGACGTGATAAGCGCATGAATGTTTCTCATATAATTCTGGGTTTCGGTAGGTGCGGCAGTTATGGGCGAATCAGGGTTCGTTTTGCGTGAAACATTCCCCCCTCCCCAGTTATATGTGGCAGAAAAAAATATCAGCGTACCGGGTGCAAAGGGTTTGGCTAAGTCGCCAAGTGGAGTGGTTTGGTTTGAACCGGTTGCAGCAAGCTTGCCAGCGGCAAAAGCAGCGTCCTCAAAGTTCTGAATATCCATTTTGCCGTCGCCATTCCCGTCTGACTTATAAGCTGCCCACGTACCCGGCATAAATTGGAACGGTCCTGAAGCTCCGGCACTTGAAGTCGCATATGGACCCGAAAAAGGCTTCCAGATGTTTCCCTGCTCTGTTAAGAATAAAGCCGCCAGAAGGTTTGGATTAACAGAATGCTGTGAAGCGGCGCGTTCTAATACAGTCTTGTGAGGCTCCGGAATATTTTTAGAGGATGTCACAGAAATTGGCCCTGATGCAGGGACCGTACACTTATTAGTATCACCTTTGCAATTGACCATTGCCACACTTAAGTCCCGAAGTAGCGCCTCGGTACAAGCTTGCTCCTGCGCCCAAACCTTTATTGGTGAGCTAAAAACCACACTGAGCAGAGCCAGATAAACAGACAGACAGATTCTCAGTAGATTACTTAAGTACTTCATAGCCCTTAAAGAGTCCTCCTCCTATGTCTAAGAACCGAGCCTTAGCGTCTGGAGCGCAAGATAAGCGCGAGCACGCGGGTCTTCCGCGCCCAGTTACGGCGTCTATATGAAGGTGTGGTGGTGTGTTACAAGCCGCGCTGGTGGGACCGACTTTGCCAATCGGATCACCTGGGTTTACAGTTGCGCCTAGGGAAACTCCACTCGCTCCCGCATCCATATGCTGATAAAAGTAGGTTATATTTGTGTCTTTGTTGTATACCTGCACGGTGAAAGCAGCGCCAAACCCGTGGCCACAGCCTCCGGTGCTAGCTTTAATTACATCCCCTTTGGCTACGGCTACGACTTGGGTTCCCTGTTTAGCAAAAAGGTCATGGGCTTTATACGGGTGGCCGGCAGTACAAATTGCCTGCGCCTTAAGACAGCCCCCTAGGTTGGCCTTTGCCTCTGCTTTTGTTTGAATCATTGGCCACGCAAGCCCTTCTCCAGGGATCGCCGCCCCTCCTCCTGCTGGAGCCGGGCTACCGACCCCATTAACTACATATTCAGCCATTGCCTGATAGTTAGTTGGGTGAATACCATCTCCGCTCTTATAGTGTTCGGCTGCAACACTATTCCAATCGATAATTGAAAAATTCTTTGGCCCTGAAAGTTCCTTTAAAGCACTGTTCAGCTTAGCAAAATTTGCCGGCGAGTATCCAGAATTACTACTTGATGAGTAGAAGTTCACCCACTTTATTGACGCAGTAGGGTTCATTGCGCGCACTTTATCAACCATCTTAGTGACGTTTTCACGGAAGGTCGAATCTGCCGTCGGCGCATCATTGGTGCCAAGCGCAATAACAACTGTCCCGGCTGCTGCTATGGCCTCTTTGTCGGGTGACTGATCAAGCTGGCCAAGGCCGTAATATTTGGTGACCGGGCTTGCCCCTCGACAGTCTTGGGTAGGGCCTGCTGCACTAAGTTGATTGGTGCCACCAAGTGGTCGGCTTTGCTGTGCCTCAACACAGACATCCGTCCAGCCTTTCTGTCGGTACAGATCAGCTATTTTGCCCGTATCGCGCATGCCGACAGACAACGAATCGCCTATCATATATAAATTCGGGTTGCTGCTGCCTTCCGCATCGCTTACCGGTAAAATTTCTTCAGGAAACAGCGCCGCATCGAGACCATCTGTCATATCAAGATAAGCAATATGGGCTTTATAGCGTTTCGTTATTTGTTGTTTGGCAAGACAGTCAGTCTTCGGGTCAGGATTTTTCTCATCTTCCTCAAGCGGGGTGTATATATCAACGGCGTCAACGCAATTAACTATATGCTCTTTAAAATCTTTGCTAGAAGGCTCGAGCGTAGAGGGGTCTATATCGCTGCTGCCACCGAGATACTTTATGTTTTCCTCTGGATCTATCGCTTCAATGTCAGCTCGCATAATTGTCAGCGGATTGCCGGCAGGGTCGGTTGCCAAGCTATTACCGCCAACTTCATGTGTATCAAAACTTATCTCGTCTGGGTCGGATTGAGCGGTCGCCCTTCCTGTTATAAGACCGCTTACGCTGGCTACAGAAGCCGCCGGGGCACTTAGTACTGATCGGGCGACATAAGCCAAGCCGGAAGCATTTGTTGACGCGGCAGTGCCGATAGTGCCAGCCGGAGAAAGCGCTAGTTCTGACGTTGTTTGGAATGCAAAAGAATCAGTATTATCCATGTCTAAAAACCGAGCAAAAAAGCTTTGGTTTTGCCTGTCAGCTTCTTTTTCTGCCAGGTATGTCTGATAGGCTTGCGCATATTGCTGCGAGGTAGCGGGCACCTGACCGGCAGCAGACCCACGTCTTGCATTCAACGTGCCTGCGCCTCCGCCAAGTATGTCACCAAGCTCCCCCCCCTGTTCCTGTCCGGTAAATGGAAGGGTCATCGATTTTTCGGCATAAAACTGCATAAGCACCATTGCTGCTTCAAATGAAAGGTCTATTACTATACCGGATGCAAGCGATCTGGCTACTCTTTTCGTGAGCATGCTTTTCATACCAGCTTTTAACACCTGTGTAAAAGCTTCTTTAGCTGTTTGTCCTGCTGCCGCTGACGTGCCTCCACTTAAGACACCGACTACTACCGAAATAGCAGTTCCGCCGATTTGAAATCCCGGATTTTGTATGACGCCGCACTGCGTTTTGCTAATGCCCGGCACCGCATTATCAACCACGCCCGGGAAGCCTGTTAATTTGCCGTCAACGCCATAATTGCCCTTGCCCGCGTCATTCTTTGATTTGCTGAACTTGCCTTTGATGATATATGCCATGCCGGGCGAACCGCCGAGCGTGTTGCCGTTCCTGTCGGTTGCGGTGGCGCGTTTCATTACTGCATTAATCATACCGGGATCAGCGCGCCCGACCGTTCCGCTCGATCTTGTCGCATCGCCTACCTTAATAAATGTCGAGGCATAGCGAAGCAACCCCAGCGCTTTATACGTTCTTGCCGCAAATTGAATAGCGCCAAGCCGGTTCCTGACGATACAAATTTTATCGCCGACGTCAGCAATATTTAGAAATGAGCCTATACTCCGAAAGACTTTGCCCCCAACGCTGCCCGAAGTTGCGGCGTTTTCAAGCAAATCCGCAAGCTCACGATCAACATTATCGGATATCCGCAATGCGCTTTGCTCTTCAGGTGTCAGCTCAGATATCGGCGTCCCGTCCCGCAACTTGGTTTTTATATCTTCATATAAGCCGCTTTTAGCAGAGCCGCCTTCAGCTGCTTTTTTTCTGGCTGCTTCCTGTTCTGGAGTCTCTTCAGTGCCGGCGGCCTTAGGTGTTACCGTGCTGTCTATATTTTCGCCGTGGACATCACCGGCTATTTTTTTGTTGACGGCACGCTCCGGGTCTTCCGGATCAGTCGGTGCTCTGGTTGTGACGGGTGTGCGACTTACTTTATAGCGATTATAAAACGCCTCCATGCGTTTAGTCTTCCATTTAGATGTTCTAAGCGGATGACGGACCTCCATATAGTCATGAAGGTGATCTGCAACACCAGCCCCCGAAATGCTACTAGTAGCCCCTGGCGGCGTTATGCCTCTCATTTTCCCGTCCTTGTCAAACTCAAACTTATACCCGCGAGTCTCCATCTCGGCAATGATTTTGCCGCCCCTACGGCCGTCTCTCGTAAACATATCACCAACCTTATGGATGTAACGCCTTCGGTACCTCAAACTATGGCCTGTCTGTAGCTCGGACACTTTAGTAAGCAGTAGCTCACGAAGGTGGTTAATAGCTAGGGTTGGGCCCAAAAAGCTCGAAATACCAAGTGCGCTTGTTACGCCAATACCTGCTATGGCAGCCCCGGCCCCTTTGCGCTTATTTGTCCAAAAGCCTTTTTTCTTTGACTTTACATCAGTCTTCCAACCGCCGCCTTCCGCGGTCTCGCTGCTGACTGCCGATTTTTCAGCTTCTTCTTCTGAGCTAGCCCCTGGGGTTTCAGCTCCGGATTCGGCAGCCGCTAAATCGCTAGAAGTGGCTGCCTTCTTGCTGTCACTACGGCTTGGGTGGCCGGTCGGCAGATCATCATCAGTGGCAGACGGCGCATTAAATTGATCCTCTAATGAATCATCCGAATCATCCCCAGGTCTATACCAATCAGGATGAATACCAGAATCCTCGTCTGATCTGTCTTTTAAATCAACAGGCATGAAACACTCTCATAATTCTTACTGTCAGTATACCAATTTAAGCGTAAGCTTACATCCCCGGAGTTAGACGATTATTTAGATCTATAGTTCCCTGGCCGCCCATAAGGTCACCTTGCGCAATTGCCTGGACCTGCTGCGGGTTGGTGGTAATCAAATTTGTCTCTGTTGGGCTAGCGGCTATCTGGATATGCACATGATTCTGTCCGGCAAAGAATAATCCCTGCCCAACCGGGAACTGACTCAAGCGCTTCCGCTCCTCACTGGTGAGCTTAAAGACATCGGCTAGTACGTCGACGGCACTCGGCGACTGCTTAAGCAGTATCTGCATAGAGGCGTTTGCGACAATTGCCCGCCCCATTCGGCTGCCCATAAAATCCTCAACATCCTGGGTGATGGTTGTAATGCCCAGATTGTACTTACGAGCGCGCTTGGCAAGACTAAACAAGAAGTTTGCCGAATCTTCGTACTTCATAAGCTGCCAAGCTTCGTCGACTATCAAAATACGTTTTTTCTGATCTGACTTGGTTTTGTTCCAAATAAAGTTTAAAACAATATACATCGCAACGGGACGCAATTCGTCTTCAAGGTCGCGAATATTGAAGACAACAAGCGGATTGTTGATATCAATATTACTTTGGGTGCTAAAAATACCCGCGAAGGTGCCGGTCGTGTACTTGCGCAACCGCTGGGCGAGTTGGGGGCCTGTTCCGCCCATATGCAGTAAGGTGTCGTATAAATCATTAATAGTTGGAGGCTGCGACTTGTGTGTCAGCGGGTCATTGGTGATACCGGCCTTGGCATACGTTTCAATCAGGGCTGAATCAAGGTCAGATTCCTCAACCGGACTTAGCGCAGGCGCCATAACGCCCTGCCCGCCCTGCATTTGCGCCTGAGCGCCGCCCATCATCAGCCGAAGCAGACCGTGTAGCGTTATGAGGTTACTGCGCAGGGCGTTATCGGCTTCTTCTGTGTCAACGACACCCGGCAGGTCAAACGGGTTAATACGGGTAGCCGAATTAAGGCTCAGCCGCACGTAGGCGCCGCCAACCGCTTCAGCCATGCGTTGATACTCATTCTCAGGGTCAATAATAAATATCTCGGTACCAAACATCATGCTCCGAAGCGCCTCGAGTTTAACTGCAAATGACTTACCGGCACCAGACTTCGCAAAGACAACCGAATTACCGTTTTCCAGCGAAAAGCGGTCAAAAATCACCAGACCCGAATTATGCATATTAATACCGTACAAAATGCCGTTATCCTGGCTTAAATCAGCGCTCGTAAACGGAAAACTGGTACTGAGCGCGCCCGTGCTAAAGTTGCGCTTGATCTGTAGCTGGTCAGTAAACTGTGGAATCGTGCTGTTCAAGCCCTGCTCCTGCTGAGACGTGGCGGGCTTAGAGTACGCAAGCTGTTGGCCGAGTATAGACTCTACTTTGTGTGTCACAAACTCGAGCTCATCCAGTGACGATGCATAGAGTGTAAAATAAAATCCAAACCGGAAGAAACGCTCTTCACCAACCTGCAACTTATCGCGCATTTCTTCGGCATCGGAAATAGCCGCCTGCTTGCCCGGGTCACGAACGCGACCTTTCTCGGCATTGATCTGAATATCGGCTTCGAGTTGACTCACTTTCTTGCGGAGATTCTCTAGCACCACCTGACTTTCGACAGGATATATAAACAAAGACATGTCCATAACTTCATCTAGGTTGACCATATTTGACAGCCAGCCGGTAAAAACCTGGTGCGGAAAACCGTAGACATAGTAGGTCCTGGCATAGCGCGTGCCAAGCTGAAAGTGCGTGCCGCTAAATTCAAGAGAGCTCGGGGCAATAAAGTCGCGCAGTGCTGTAATACCTTTTTGAAACGCCGACTGAACTTCTCGTTCTTCACGCATGCGTTGCATTTGGGCCATAGCCACCGGATCTACTCGCTGCTGTTTAGCCATTTCCAAGCTCCCTGTCTAGGCCCGGGGTCGGCGCCATGCCCTGGCCTTTGGTTACAATCGGGGCCGATAAATCTGCAAAATTCTTTAACTTCTGCCGAGTGGCAGTGTCGGGATTGTACGTATCATAATAGAGCTCGATTAACTCCTGGGTGTCGAGCGGCAGCCCGGCAATACCACACTGCTGGAATCCGCCTAGGACCGACTGAACGCGGTTGCGCAGCTCGTCTTTGGCTTTTGCCAAGTCACCCTCATTTATAACTACGTGTTGCTCCTTGCTATTAAACATACCGGCAAGTCCACTAAAAAAGCTTTTGCTCTGCGTAAGAGCCTTCTGAATGTCAGCCACCGGAAAGTACGGAATGACAACATAAAACCGCTTATCCATAATATTTGTCTGTAACGACAACTGGTCAATATATACGATGTAATCCTCCATTAAAAGCGATAGCAGCATATTTTCATGTTCGGTACGGATTTTATCAAGCTTTTCAATGTACGGCCTGAGATCAACGCGAGTGGACCGCAAAAAAATCTGAACCGGAAAGTACAGCGAGTTCAAAAACCCCTGATAACTGTATTCGACTGCCTCTCGCTCCTGCGGGCTCATAAGGTCAAAGTTGATTGACTTGACCATTACCACCGAGCGGAAAGAGCCGTCGTTCATGATCACAATACCGTCTCTAATTTCAGCAATCTGCAGCGTATTTTGGGTACTGTTAGGATTTGATTTTGGCGCCATCCTAACTGCCGCCGCTTGAGGCGGATAACCAGCCGGTGGCAATCCTGCCGACTGTGGTGGGCCGTAATTTGAGCTAGCACTACTAACTGCCGGCTGCGGCCCATACTGGCCATAGCCCTGAAAAGGGTCAGGTTGCGCCTGCCCTGCTTGCGGTTGATTAGGATTATTTGGGTTCATAAAGTAACTAGCTTCCCACCCTCTAAAAGAGGTCTATTACGTAATACAAGTATAGAGTAAACCGGCACTATCGCAAATTGATTACTACCTCGTCGTCGTCCTTCTGGACCTTTTTATTAGCTTGGCGGGCTATGGTCGCGACATTCAAGTCATTGTTGGTTGCTAGGGTGGCTATTTTTCGTAGATCTTCGATTACTTTTGTCTCCGAGACGACCGGCGGCTTTTGCTGGCTAAGCGGCTGCAGGGTTTTGAGGTGTGAATTTCTCATTACCGGCTTGGCTTTCTCGATATGTATTTTTTCAAGCAGTGCCTTCTCTTCGGTGCTTTGAGCAGCTGCGGGGGTTGAAGTGTCGTTGGCGGGCTGGCCGGGCAAAACAACATTTGCTTTGCTAAAAGCAGCCATACCTGGCTCCAGAGGGGCTTGGGGGGTTTGGTTTAAGAACCAATAGTCAGCCGGTGGACTTTGGGGCTGGCTGGGCTTCTGCATATTCTGTGTAAGTTGCTGCTTATGCGTCTTGGTAGAAGCAGCAATCATTTGATCCAAGGCTTGTGCTCGGCTATTGCCAGCGTCAAGTATGTCCTCTGAAGCACCAATATCTATCGTCGAAACAGCTTGCGGCATAGAGGTTGGGTCAACAAGGCGGTCTGAATCCACCTGCCCCAACGCGTAAGCAGGCTGTGCAAACAGATTCACGTTGACGTTTTTAACCGACCAGCCACGGCTGTCGATGGTATTAGCCAGCGCCTCAAGCCGACTTTTGACCTCGGTCTGTGAAAAGTCCTTAACCAGTACTTTCTCAATCTTTTTGGGTGCTGTTATGGTGACAAGCTCTTTAATTCCGCTTTGATCCCAAATCCGTTTGCGGGGCTTCAGGAAAAAACGAATTTTAGCCAATAGCCAAACTTCAGAAGATTGATCTTTGCTAAACGGCGCGGCCAGCATACCAAAAAAAACCATTACGGGTAAGAAAGGAACAACCAGCGCCACATTTATTTTAAAAAATTGAAAAGCGATAAAACCAGTAACAATAACGACAATTGCATAGATAAACTGCCTCAATGACAGCGGTCCCAGCAGCTTGTCTTCTGCCTCAATGTCTTGAATAACTTTATAGGTACCCATAGTGCTTTGATCAAGTATAAAGTAGAACGTAAGAAGTATAAAGTACCACGCCGGAGTAGCATATTTTTATGAAACTACTGCTAGGAACCTACGCACCGGACTTACATATCAAGAGCAGTTCGTCTGGCATTGTCTTCAACGGCTTTGCGAGCACGTTCTTCATCGTCTCTGCGAGTTCGGGTTTGAGGCCTTGGGGCCGGGCGGCTATCGCCGATTTTGGGCCTCGTTGGCGCTGGCTTTTTCTCCCATGGTTTAGTACGGTTTTTCAGATCTTCTGCATGAGCCTTTTCAATCGCGTCCATAAGCTTGTCAGTTACGTCGCTAGGTATTGTGTGGCGATCATTAAGCTCATCAACACTGACCTTAAAGAATTCGGCCAATACTTCCTGGGTTACGGCAATTACAATCTGACCTCTAATGGCTTTAAACTGCTCGTTAGTTAGCTCGTTGCTATTTTCGCGTACCGCTCGCAACTCTTTAGCGATTTTTAGACCAATCTTTTTATCAAGCGATGGCGCTACGGTCTCGTAGTCCGGTTCTGCAGAAACTTCGGGTGTGGCTTCGGGCGCTGATGCCACAACAGGTTCTGGTATTGCTTCAGGTTGCGGCGTGCTTTCTGGGCGCACTGGAGTAGTTGGGCCTTTTTCGGCATCAACACGGTCCTGCAGACCCTCTAGATCCATTTCCAGCCTATACATCAGCATTGCCAGCATGTTTTTATCGCCACCAGAGAGGCTGTGCAAATCCTCGGTTGTAATGCCCAAGTAGGTAGGAATCTCAGTAAGGTTCACCAAGTCAATCGCAAGGTCTCGGTCAAGTTCAGCACCACCCTTGTCTCGAGTATGGGCCTGTACTGCCGTCACCTCGGCATCAATTCGCTGCCGTAGTTTCAGCACGTTACTAGGGCTCAGTTTGCCTGTCCAATCAATTGACGCTTCTGCTTCATCTGCCTCAGGTGTCGGCTCGGCTTCGCGCTCCTGCGCCTCTAGCTCGCGTAGTCTATCTGACAGTCTGCGTGGTCCATCTGTTCTCTCTGGCCTATCGGGGCGTTCAGGGAGTGGGTCAGAAAGCCTTACGCGTGGTCCATCTGTTCTCTCTGGTCTTGCGGGGTATACCCGACGTTCACCAGGCTCAGACTTCTTTCTTGCTTCCCTTTGAGCGGTTCTAGCCTTAGAGGCCACTGTCGCGGCGGCTAGTTTTTGCTTCCAGTTTTCAATGCTCGTTCTTAATTCCTGAGTTTTAACGCGACCGGCCAGGATGTCTTCTGCCGTTACGCCTAAGTACTTTGCTGCTACATCCGCAAATACCGACTCAACCATAGCCCTTTTAGCTTCCGTAGTTGGTTCTTTGCCTTCTTCGGCACGGGCACGTTCAAGGGCGACCTTATAACGCTTATCGATGGCCCTGGTTAGAACTGGCGCATGCTTATCGTGCTGACGTTTGATTTCTGGATGATCATGAACTTCAAGAATTACACCGGCCTTATCTCCCAATTTAGCACCATAAAGTTCTAACTTATCGGCTCGGGCTTGCCGTCTAGAACGGGCTTGTTCTACGGCCGAGCCGGTAAAGAGGCCGCTACCGCTGCGGTATACGGGCTCTGCTTTGGGGATCCTGTGGTCTGCATCTCCATTCTTAAAGTCTTTCTTTGCTTTCCTGCCGGCCCGTTTGGCGGCGCGCAAGGTCGGCTTGGCCCTGAGACGTAAATCGTCCCGGCCATTGTTGCGCCTGAGTGCCTCGCGCTCTGAGATCTTGCCACCAGATAAAACAGTTTTGAAAAAGGTTTTGCTTGCCGTTTTTCCAACTAATCTTTCGTCGATACTTTCAGCGTGTTTATCCAACTTCTTTTGCGCGCGCCGGGCTACCCATTTATCACCCACGGTTTTTGGTCGCTCGGCCTGGTTATAAGCTGTTCCGGATTTAAGCTCGGCTGCATGTTCGACAGTCAAGCCAGCCTTATAAACAGCCAATGAGCCAACGGCTGCTAAAAATTCCGGACGGGCGCGTAATGATTCAAGGAATCTACGCTTATTTTCGTCTTCTGCCGGGGCGGGACCTACCTCACCTGCTTCAAGGGGTACAGCGGGTACTGGCTCGGTGACTGGAATGGCTTCTGCTTGTGGTCTTAGTGTTTCGGACATTACGTCTAAATACTACCACAAATTTTACTTTATGTCAATATAATCTAATGGTCGTCGTCACCAGAAGGAGGCTGTGGAAGTCGCTGATCATCAAAGTTTCCTCTGCCACGAGATTGCTGCCTAAGAAGCGTAGGGTCTTCACCCTCCCCTGGCCGTGAGGGGCGGTATGGCCCAGGAATGTTAAGCGGCGTTTGTGAATCCGCTGCCTCTGCTGCGGTGTCAATGTTGCTGGTATTTGCCAGCGTCGCAAAGCTCTCGGCATCTTTAAGTGAGGCAGCAATCTTGCCAGCCTGAGCAGTCCGGTTTGTCTTAGTGTCGGGATCGCCCGTAGAGAGAGTGCGCGTTGCAGCCCTCGCAATGTTTTTGACGCTATCGCCATGATCCCTAGCAAGGGTGGCGGCATCGGCGGTTTCGGCACCGTCCAGCGTCATCCTGTCGTTCCACTGTTCTACTGTTTCGCCAGCTTCTCTGTTCCTTAGCTTGCCAAGATCATGACGGCCGACGCCTTTACCAATGTATTTAACATTTTCTTTCAAACTGCTCTCCATAGTGTTATTGCCTCCTGCGACTCTGCTAACCGTATCCATTGCGTCAGCTGCGTCATCAAAACCGGTTTTATTCATGGTTAATTGTCGGGCAGCGGCTACCTGGCTGGTGCGGCCAAATCCAATCCGCTTAGCTGTTGCAATGTCTTCATCAACACTCGCTAGAGCCGCGTCACGCCTTTCGGGGTCCGTCATGCGGTTTGCCCTGGCAATAAGACCCGCTCTAGCCGCTGTTTCGTTCTCGTATGTCAGCGCGCGCATAGCGTTGTCTTTGAACATATTACCGCGCCACGCTTGGCTCTTCATGTGCTCGTCAGAGTTAACCATGGTGGCTTCGTCGGCATGCAATCTACCTCGTGGTCCCAGCCCAAAGCCGCCAGACAAACCAGCGCCAGCGCCCATACCAATTCTGTTCATTCTGCCCGTAATACGGTTCGAGCCTTTGTAGCGTTGCCCGGTTTTAGTAGCAGCCCAGTTCTGGGCGGCTTTTTCGCCACGGTATTTCTTTTGGCGGTCAAAGAGTCCACGCCCGCGGTCGTTGGCCATGCCTGCGACGTTTGCGAATACGCCGCCGGCAAGTTTAAAGGTGGCTGGAATAAGAAAGTACGGGCCTACGTAGGCGACCAGCTTAAGCAGCGTAGAAACAAAGCTGCCGTCTGTTTCCGCAACTAATACTGAAAATGATTTGCCGGTTGCAATTAGAACCATCACTAATGGAAACAACATGAGAAGTTTCGAGAAAGATCCCCACCATAACTTCCACAACTTATCGTTACCGGGGAAAATCCAAGCCAGAATTGCCAGCGGCGCCAAAAGCATCAGTGCAATAATAAGCATTTGGCGCAACGAAAGTAGGAAGAACCCGATGGCAAGGCCCAGAATGGCCACAAAGACGTAGCTCAGAATTATTCCCATTGAACCGATAAAAGCCGCGGCACCCAGTGCTCCTAAGAATATTGGGGTTGCCGCTAGCGAGTCGCTGTTGTCGGGCGAGAACACACTAGCCAAGCTAACATCCTCTGCTCCGGTAAATGCCCCAATAATTAATCCGTACACTCCGGCGCCTACATTATTGGTCAAAACGATTAAGAATTTTGTAATCTCAAACGATAGTGCTATAAACATAACCGCCGCAATTAATCTTGGCAGGGCCCGTTTTACTGTGTAAGCACTGACAAATTCAAACCCAAGCGCCGTACCTATAACCATGACGAGAACAACAGGGACAAGGATTATGTAGGCAATATCACGAAGGCGCGACCAAGCAGCCTTTAGCCGGTCGTCCTCGAAGTAGCTATCCGGTACCGTTAACAAGCTGTGAATTGCCTGGTCTAGCTTCCGGATGATTGCATCTCCAAAAAATAACAACGGACAGAGTATCCAGCTGAGTGAGCCGCCCTCTGACTCACAGGTCGGTTGAACTGGCCCACCTGCCCCACTCGATGAATTAAGGCCATCCTCACCCTCACCGGCCGGCAGATTGGCTTTTGCTAACGCACCAACCTTTACTGTTATAGGCTTAGAGGCTATGCAATTACCATCATTTGTTTGTTGGTCGTAATGTATATTCTGGACAAATGTATATCCGGGGTAATCGCTACGCAGGCGATCCGTACGAGCCTCGTTACCAAGGCCGACGGTAGTCCGCCCCCGTTTGATAACTAGTGACACTGAGTTCTTGTCAGCCCCTGACGTAATAACATCCCTACATACCGAATCCTCGTTGGTGCGGTTAATATACGTTTTCTCGTCATCGTCAAATCTAAACTGCCGGCGTTCATCAGCAGAGACAATCAATTCTTTATTTATCCACTTGAAGCCGAACTGGGCGTTCTCGGGCTTTGTCAGCGTTATGTCAGTATCGGTTGATTTTGTGCTGCAGCTACCACCGTCTTTGGCTTTGTGCTCGTATGTAACTTTTGTGTCGGAGGCGACATTACTTTTTGTTTTGTCTGAATCGAGCGGGTTGTAGGTTAAGTCTTTGATGAGGTCCGGGCAATCATCGACGTCCTCAACGCCAAAAAAATTCCAGTCCTTATCAATATTTGTGTCGCGGTGCAAACGGCCATCAAACTTGACGGTCGCATTGTCAACCCACTCCGCGGTGCCGGCTGCATAAACCGGAGCCGTGGCCACAAAAGCCATAAGCAACAGTTGCGCAAAAAATACCGACACGAAGCCGGTGACCGTAGTGATCTTTAGGCTCTTTTTTGAAAACATAACTTACCAGTAGCATACCATAAGCACTGCCAGCCTGTCAGGTATAACTAGAAAGGAAAAAGCGTCTAGGGCTTAGCTCGAGAGCTGCTTAACATCATAATTAAACTGGCTTACAGTAATATCCTGCGTCGTACTGGTCTTTGATGTTATGGAAAAGTTAAAAATATGGAACTTAGATTCAAGCCCGCCTGATGCGCGTGTTTCTGGCCCCTGCCATTCATTCGTGCCGGTCAAGTCATGGTATCGGCCGATATACAGTGTTCCGCCAGTCTGCTCAATAATACTACCGCGGCCAGTCGCGTCGCGTCGCGTTGTAAACACGGCAGGATCTTTGGGATCGTCAAATACAGCGATCTGCGTATCGGCGTTTTTAGGGTTGCGGAATACTCCTTTAACATCTTCTCGGAAGCGTTCTATACTGGCACTGGCTTGTGACCCAGGATTACTAGAAAAGGCCATCTTGCATTCTGGGGAGCCGGTTGTCGCATAACAGGCGAATAATCCCAGCGCTGAACTAGCAAGTTCTTCGGGTGTATCACCACCAAGACGGGCTACTTTGATCTCTTCTCCATTAGGTCGTACGGCTGTGATAAAGCCGTTTTCTAGTAGCTTCTCGTTTACAAGATTAACGTTACCGCGGCCGGGGTTGCTGCTAGTCTCAGGCTTGCTTGGCACGTTATCAACGGGGACCTCAAAGTCGGGTGCTTCAAAATCTGGAGCGGCACCGGCAGGTGCTGCTTGCGGGCGTTCGGGACTATCATTTGAATTGCCGCGAGTTGCCAAGAGGCCTGCGCCTAATGTCGCTACCGTTGCCAACACCGCAAGTGGCTTCCAGAAACGACGTAAAGGTGACTTTGTTTCTTCGGCTGATGTTTCTCTATCAGTGTACGCAAGCGGGCTGAGGCTGTCGGGGGTTGTTATCAGGTTCCGTTCGGCTGCTTCACCTAAGCCTGTGTTATCAAATTCAAATACGGGGCGTTCGCCGCCCGCTTCTACCGGCATATGTCCAGAGTGAGGTATAAGCGTTTCAGCTCCTGTATTTTCAGGTGAATCGCCGCCGCCTATATCTGGTCGTAATACATCGCTCATAATGTTCCCTCCCTAGGGTTAAATTACTATTATGTCGTTAAAATTATATCACACCTATAGCTAATTTGCAAGCTGTAACATAATACCCTGAATGCCTGCAAGTACTTCTTGGCCTTTATGTAGATGTCTTGGTATACTTCTCTTGAGCCTCTAATGATAAGCATGAAACAAATAAAGAAATTCTTTCCGACTCTTTTAATGACAGCCGGCTTGTTCCTGTTTGTTGTCGTGTTAACACAGTTACCTGTATTTATTTCAGTAGCCTATGCAGAGCCCCAGTCGCAGGCCGATTGTCCGCCCGGAACAACATTTGTACGCGGTACTATGCGTGATCAGATAACCGTTGATACCGGTAATATCCTAAATCCTCCCGCAAACGGCGGAGGCAGTCCTAATACATGCATTACGCCCGCACCTCCCCGGCCCACTGAAACAATTACGTGTCCGGACGGCCATAAGGTTGATGGCGTTACACCAGGGCTATCCGAGCAAGACCGTGTCATAGTGTGCGCTACCGGTAGTGGGGGCAACGCAAGGCTTGATGCTGACTGCAAAGCCGACGGAGGCCCGCTCACTAAGGATAATTGTGGCATTGTCGGTTATATCGTTACGTTTACGCGCGTACTTTCGGCTTTAGTTGGAATTGTGGTTGTAATTATGATTGCCGTAGGTGGCCTGCAGTTCACTATGGCACGAGATGATCCTCAGGCGGTAGCCGCTGCTAAGGGCCGCATAAAAAACGCAGTCTTTGCGCTTGTTTGCTACCTGTTCGGTTTTGCTCTGCTACAATGGCTCGTACCTGGAGGTATCTTTTAATGAAAAGACTGATTATAAGCTTCTTCCTGCTTTTTAATCTTCTGAGTGTCGGCGCTGGTGTGCTGTTGCCCGGCACTGTCTCTGCGCAAGCTGCTAAGGGAGTATGCGGACAAGGTGAAAATCCAAGCTTCTTAAGCTTCCCCACTTGGTATAAGTTTTTAAGCCAGAAAGAAGATCCAGTTACCAAGAAGTGCGACATAACGTTTAAAATTCCAGACGATGCACCAAAGATTCTGTTGGCTGTCTTTGATATTATTTTACGTGTTAGCGGTCTGGCCGCGGTCGGTTTTGTGATCTACGGCGGTTTTCAATATATCTTAAGCCAAGGTGAGCCGGAGCAGACCAAAGGGGCCAAGAGTACTATACTGAATGCGTTTATAGGTTTGGTTATAGCCATGCTTGCGACCGCAGTTGTGAATATAATCGGCAGGAATATCGCATAATGAAAACGCTTCTTCTTTTATTAGCCCAGGGCATACAGGTGAATGTGAACGAGTTGGGCATCCCCGACAACCCACTTGGTAAACCTAACATTACCAGCGGATTAAAACTTGCTTTTGCGATGGCTGGCGGTATTGCTGTTATTATCGTGACGATAGGTGGCTTTAAATACATTCTGTCTCAGGGTAACCCGCAGGAAACCACCAAAGCCAAGGCCACCATTCTGTATGCGCTTATTGGCCTTGGTGTCTGTTTGGTTGCTTTCAGTATCGTACAATTTGTTATTGAAAGAATATAAAGACATGATTAAAAGACTACTTCTTACCCTGCTCGTGCTAGTAAATATTATTGCGGCGGCGCCGGTGGTGTATGCAGATGAGGTTTTGACGCCGGGTTGCGAGGGTGTTTCCGACTCGGCGCTTTGCAAAGACAATAGCAAAGCCCAAACGCCAGATGACAATTCACTTTTCGGCCCCCAAGGTATTCTGACTAAAGTGGCAAGCCTGATCTCGATTTTGGTGGGGGTGGCTGCAGTTATTTTTATAATTGTCGGCGGCTTTCAGTATGTTATTGCGTCCGGCGATCCGACCAATATCCAAAATGCTAAAAACACCGTTTTATATGCTATTATCGGTTTAATTGTTGCCCTGCTTGCGCGGGCGATTATAGCGTTTGTATTAGTTAGAATAAATTAGATGTAAGGAGAAAAAATGATTAAAAATAGTATCAACCGACTCGTAATCAGCCTTGTTTTGTTTGTCGCAAGCATTGTGCCGCTCGCAACGCCGGCTGCTGTGTACGCTCAAGGGAAAGCCGAAATCTGTAAGGGCGTTGCTTTGACGGGTGCCA
The DNA here is from genome assembly GCA_038255465.1 of Saccharimonadales bacterium (SeqCode). Lineage (GTDB taxonomy): Bacteria > Patescibacteriota > Saccharimonadia > Saccharimonadales > JACDFO01 > JACDFO01. The sequence continues at coordinate 26,396 of JBBSLJ010000007.1, read as the reverse complement.
GCTGTACTGGTAGCGGAGGTCCAAGCGTTGACTCTACTATTGCAACGGTGGTCAACATCTTGAGCCTTATTGTCGGTGTTGTGGCTGTGATCATGATCATTATCGGCGGCTTTAAGTACATTATTTCGAGCGGTGACTCAAACAATATTTCGAGCGCTAAAAATACTATCCTCTATGCTCTTGTCGGGCTCGTAATCGTAGCGATTGCCCAGGTTATCGTCCGGTTTGTCCTCAACCAGGTTGATCCTGTAACTTGATCCTGCTTAAGCTTGCTGTCCTATAGGGGTTTGTGGTATAAATACGTACAAGAAAATAAGAAAGGTAAGGACAATGTCAAAAATTAAACAATTCGTGATGAGCTTAGCATTGCTAGGCGCTACTCTTTTCATGCCACTTGCAGCGACGGCAACTGTTGCGGCTCAAGCAGAATGTCTTGATAACCAAACAGCAAGTATCTCAGGGTGCTTGGACCAAGGTACCTGTCTAGGCACGAACGATGCAAATGTAAGCCAAGAGTGTGCCAGCGGCGAAGACGCCGAAGACCGCGTTAATGATATTATTCGCTTGGTTATTAACATCTTCTCGCTAATTGTCGGTGTTATCTCTGTCATCATGATTATCATCGGTGGACTGAAATACATCACCTCAGGTGGCGATTCGAGCAACGTGTCTGGTGCCAAGAACACCATTTTGTACGCGGTGATTGGCCTAGTTGTTGTTGCGCTAGCTCAGGTAATTGTACGATTCGTCCTTCAGAAAGCGGCTGGCGTCGAATAAGCTAAAAGCTCATTCGAGCTCTGAGCCATGAGTATTGAGCATTGAGATAACTCAGCTCCCATCAATTCGGGAGCTGAGTTTTTTAATTAAGCCGCTGAGTATGCGAGCAGTCTCTTCCGCGAAGTCATACCGGCTTTTTGCAACCTCTTTATCAATGTAACCAAGACTGACTGCAAGTATCAGCATGGACTGAACCTCTGCTAAAGAGCCTTTGGATATTAAGAGAAAGTTTTTAAATGACTTGTCACTACGTTTTGCGTGACCCTCCGCGATGTTATTCATAACAGAAACTGCAGCACGTTGGATTTGGTCTCTGAAGCTGTAGTCTTTACAGTTTTTAAAATCCTCATATACAAAGACGCACAAATCGTGCGCCTTTTGCCAAGCTATAATATCTTTAAAGCTCACCGCTCAATGCTCTCTACTCAAAGCTCTAAAGGACTTGGATTTTCTTTACGGTATCTTGTTTAACCTTCGTGAAAGAAATAGTAAGAACACCGTCTTTTAGGACGGCTTCAATCTCGTCCTCTTTGACCGGCACAGGTAATGCGATACTGCGGCTGAACTCGCCCCAGTAACACTCCTGCACAAAGTAGTTTTCGACCTCGTCTTCATTGCCCGCGCTCAATGTGCCACGGATACTCAGGGTATTATCAGAAATGCTAACGTCTAGGTCAGGCTTATTTACACCGGCAGTTCGGGCCTTAACAACTAACTTCTCCCTTGTTTCATAAACATCAACTGCTAGCTGTCCAGGTACGGCATCTTCTTCATCCCAATCATCGGACGTTGGTGCTGCCCCGCCGTCGTCGTCTGCAACCACTGGATTGTTTGCAGTGTCAAAATCATCTTCGCCCAAGAAGGCGGCTGTTAGTTCATCTTCCATCAATAGGTCTTCATCTCGGCTTCTACGCGCCATTATGTCGTTCCTTCCGCAGTTAAGTGTTGAATCAGCTTTTGGTGCTGCTCCATGTCCATTTCATTAATGTGGGACATATGGTTTTATAGGTTTGCATTTTTTGTTACTCATCAGTATAGCTGTATATCATCAGAGGTTCAACAGAGCTTATCCTTATTTACAACGGTACTAATAACAACAGCCCATTCTGCTACCATACTACTATGTCTGCCATAGAGTTAGTTCTCTCTCTGATTGCGCCTCACGAATGCTTAGCTTGCGGTGAAGAAGGTACCTTGCTGTGTGCGATTTGTGCCCACGACGCTATGGATACCGTCCCCGACCGCTGCCATCGTTGTTTGGCGCTCAGCAGGGACGCTGCCGTTTGCAGAAAGTGCAAACCAGCCTCGTCGATGAAATACGTTTGGGTAACGACCGAATACGCCGGCATTGCTAAACGGCTAGTCCATGACTTTAAGTTTGAACGAGCACAGGCGGCTCACCAGCCCATTGCCGAACTAATGGCCGAAACACTTCCCTATCTAGCCCCGGAGACGGTTATAACGCACGTACCAACGGCTACCAGCCGACATCGAGCACGGGGCTATGACCAGTCGCAGCTGATTGCAACCAAACTAGCCGAACTTAAGGGCGTAAGATACCTGCCTTTGTTTGAGCGCCATGGCCAGACACGTCAGGTGGGTGCGGCCAAAAAGCAACGCCACGACCAAGCTAAAGGAATGTTTAGGCTTCGCAAGAGTACATTGCCGCCAAAAACGGTAGTAATATTAGTCGATGATATTCTTACGACGGGCTCCTCAATAGAGGCAGCGGCAATGCTTTTAAAAGAAGCCGGAATTAAACAAGTATCGGCCGCCGTCTTCGCCCAAAAACATTAAACTTGGCCATTACTCGTAAAATTGTTATAATTCTCCCCTGTTACGGAGAGGTACCCAAGTGGCTGAAGGGGACGGTTTGCTAAATCGTTAGTGGGGCGAGAGTTCCAGCGAGGGTTCGAATCCCTCTCTCTCCGCCAGAAGAAAATAGCTCACTAAACGGTGAGCTATTTTCTTCTGGCTAAGTTGGGATTCGAACGGGAGTGCCAGTGGCACTCCCCGGACCCAAAGCCAAAAAGTTGCTAGCAGCAAGTTTTTGGTGGAATAGGCCAGCACATTTTGTGCTCGGCCCCAGGCGAATCCCTCTCTCTCAAATAGATTCTGTGACCTGCGAGGTGGTGAACTCCATTTGGCGCACGGCTACAACTGCGCTTGAACCCGTTTAGCACTAAGCGCTTAAGCCTGAGGACTCCTGCTGAAGTATTCAGCACCAAAGGCTTTGTTTATATCACCAACCTCACTCTTGTCGGTTTGTTTTTTAGCCATACGTCGCACCATTGATGGCTCGCGCCAAAACATGTTTCGCATCATTAACCTAGCCGAGCCAGCTGCATTTCGCTGTTCTTGAGTTGCATTGATGTCCCCCTCAGCAACAGCTTGAATGTACTGCTTAAAATTCATTCCAGATTCTGTTGTACGCCAATCCTGCACAGCCTGACGAACTTCTGGCAAGTCTCGTTCCATAATTTTGATGTTAATACGGGTAGCGGCATTACTTGTATCAAGACTGCCAGAGCTAAACTTGGCATACGCTTCAGATTCATCGACAAGCTCGGTGAGATAGTCGGGGTTGCTGTAAATTAATTCTTTGGCTTCAGGTACTGTGCCAACGACATCGTAATAAAGCTCGTGTCCTTGCTTTGGCGCTTCCTGATCGGCATTGTTTTCACCATGCTTGAAATCCGTATGATCACCTACAAAACGTAGCATCTCTGCTTCGGCACGGAGGTTGTGCACTTGAAGCAAAAGTTTCTTGCGGTCGAGGGGCTCTCCATCCCATTCAGCCACTTCGCCAGTTTCTGCACTCATCCGATCAAGCAAGCCCGCTACATGCGTGGTACTGGTACTGAATTCTTCATACTGGTCATCATTACCAGACTTCAGATAGTCCGCATATCGCTCCAGCTTGCGCCCCATGTTTGACCACTTGCTTTTTTCTTCGCGTGTCGTTGCTTGCTTAAACCTATCTTCTGCCTCTATGGAAGCCGAGATTGCGTCTTCAGGTTGTAAATCAAGATAATCGCCCCCCAAGTCGGTTTTTACTTTGTCAGACTCAGATTGAGATTTGTAAACATCCAGTATTTTCTGCTCATCATCACTCAGTTCGGGCACTTCGCCTTTTTCGGTAGCTAAACGTGCACGACGCTCTGCATAGTCAATTAATGACGGTAGTCCGCTGTTTTGTAGTGCAAGTTCTTTAGTCTCATCTTCTTGAGCATTGTATAACTCAACCGCCACGTCCATGAACGGTTTTGCGGCATATGCAGCTTCTTCGGCTTCAAGGAGGCTGTATGTACGCTTTTCGCCAGCGGGGATACCTTCTACAATATCTCGCCGAGTGGATGCGTTTGAGAATTCAGTGCTTGGTGTAGGGATAAATTTTTCGCTCATATTTTTGTTTTGTGATTGACCTTTTTCAGTTTACCATGTTTAATAGCTTATGTCAATAAACATGGCCTACAGTAAGGCGTTGATTAGATTTCGTAACCAGCGAAGTGGTAAAATCTATTTGGTGAACATTCAGTAAGCCGAATCTTTCTACGCCAAAACTGTTACAATAAGACCATGAGTGACGATCAATTTACGAAGCTATTTAAATATATGCAGACAGGGCTTACGGCTGTCCGCTCAGATATTGGTGGCGTAGATAAGAAGATCGATGCTGTTCAAAACACGCTGGACTCATTTGCCAAGCAGCTTCTGGACATGAATCAGGAGCACCTAATGTTAGCTCGTAAAGTTGATAGGGTCGAAGCCTGGTTCAGCAAATTGCGCAAGAAACAGGCGTAAAGCTCAGTTTTAAATAAGCCTTGGAAGGGTGTCCGAGTGGTTGAAGGATACGGTCTTGAAAACCGTCGTGCCGGAAACGGTACCGTGGGTTCGAATCCCACCCCTTCCGCCAGCAAAAATATCCTGCTCTGCCAGGATATTTTATTTTTACCGGGCATAATTGACCTAGACGATCTGAGAAGCAACTTGGGCCGCGAGCTGGCCTTCATGGCCTGTACGGTCTTTACCTTCTTAGGTGTTATGCCGGTATCTCGCTCAAGACAAGCCGCCTCAACCAACAAATGATTTCTAAGCGCTTACTGCTTAAGGTACAATACTAGTTATGAATCCTGGTGATATAGTAGGCCCCGGTGAAAAGCCGGTGGAAGCAACGCAACAAACGGTAGCGAGTGTTGCTGAGCCTGCTCCCGCCCCAGTGGTGTCAAATAGTCCCCAACCGGCTGAACAAGAACCTGCCGCGAACTGGCAATTTACTGCCGAAGATCAAACTACTGCCGGGGCAACCCCACCCACCCCATCATATGAAGTGGTGACTTGGTCGGCTTCTGAATACATGGCCCACGAAAAATCACTCGGCTGGTACGTTCTGCTTGGCCTGGCTGCTACAGGGGCGGCGGGCTTTATATACTTGATTACCCGTGAAGTTGTATCGACGGTCGTCGTACTTATTATGGGGCTTGCTTTCGGATCCTTCGCCGCCCGTAAACCTGAGGAACTCACCTATGAACTAGGCAACACCGCCCTTCGCGTTGGACAAAAAACGTACCCATACGCACAGTTTAAATCCTTCAATATTATCGAAGAAGGCGCCATGCATTCAATTACGCTCATGCCATTGCAACGCTTTATGTCGCCGCTCAGTATTTATTATGATCCAACGGACGAAGATAAGATTGCGACCGCGCTCAGTAGTTACCTGCCCTACGAGGATCGCAAGCAAGATGCCGTAGACCGCCTCATGCGCAAAGTCCGCTTTTAGATGACGAAGTGACGCATGCGACCGCGCGACTGATATAGCTTACGCCGTAAAGTGCAGGGCAACACCCAACCTAGTAATATTTGATATACGTAAACAACGCAGCTGCGTCGGCAAGCTCAGGACAGTCCTTTTCAAGATAAATGTAGAGTTCTTGTCCGTTATCTAAGCGAACCGTGTGTTTAAGCTCGTTCTGACCATCTTCTTGAGGAAATTTCTGGCGCACAATTTTGATTCCCCTGGAACAAGATTGCAACTTTGGGACAGCATCAAAAAGTTTTTCTACATCTTGTGCAGAATACAATGTATTCGTGCCAGGAACGGAGGAAGTGCTAACGCTCAGTTCTGGCTGAGAGCCTGCATCATCACCAGGCTCGTAAAAATAGGTAAACGTATGGTGCGTACCAGGGTTTGGAAGATAAAGCCGGCTTTCCGGGAAATAGATATCCCCTGTTCGAGCTTCAACGGGCGCATCTTTCTTTAAGTCTTCTATAGCCATCACTATCAATTCTCTTATTTCTACTAGGCCGGCTCGCTTGGCGGCATAATCGTAGTACTGAAGCTTCAGCGTGGCAAAATATGCCCCTGTCGTTATAAGTACGGCCGTTGCTAGCCCCGCAATGACCAGAAATTTCTTTTTATTAGTTAACCTTGTGACTTTTTTTATTGGCTTTTTCATATCGTGATAATACATAAAAAAATATGCATCGTCTACAGTGCTTATGGTTTGGTACGGCTTAGTATACCAAGTTTGAACCGCTTATTATGCGAGTATGATTTGAACAGATTAAGCATGCTAGCTATTAGTAAACTTACGATTGCAATTAACGCCAAGTCAATAACTGTGGCTACCCACGAAACTTGTAGCCCTTTTGATTCGATAGTTTGCCCATTAACCGTTGTATGTTTCTGCGTGCTGACAGCCATCAGCGGAAAACCTTTACCTTTTTTTAAGAAGCTTGAGGTTGAAGTTTTTTCACCAAGCTCAGAACAAAAAATAGCACCTTCCTTGCAAGAAGAATAGGAGTAGCTATTGCCTTTTTCTGAAAAGGTCGGTACCAAACTTAATACTAAAAGCGCAATAAAAATAAATATGTATATTTGCCACAAAGAAGCTTTTCGTAGCTGCATACCATAAGAATAGACCGAACTACTAGATAATTCAAAACCATACTTGAAATGTTAATAATCGTGTATTTAAAAAGAAATAGACGTCTGTTCTGACGTCTACTAATCAATCTTACTTGGTACACCCGGCGCGATTCGAACGCACGACCTCCTGTACCGCAAACAGACGCTCTATCCAGCTGAGCTACGGGTGCAAATTACTGTAAACGATAAAGAACAACTACAACCCCCGTTAAGCTTGGCTTAGGGATAGAGCGTAAACGCCTTATCATTTTGGCAGCAAGCTGCGCCAGCTGAGCTACGGGTGCTAACAGGGAGGAATTCTAGCATAGAACAGAGGTAATTGCTAGAGCTAGCATGCTCACCCCAGAAGGTGTATTATAAATACAGAAGGAGGTAAATATGGGACAATCTTCTATCAGCAGATACTACATCAGGGATGCAGAGACAAACGAGCTCTGGTGCTTTGACAGCCGATATCTATCGGGCCAGACGGCAATTGCTTAAACAGCACTGCAGAATTAATCCGAGTAACACAGTAAAAGCCGCTAATTCGAGCGGCTTTTATATTTCCCTGCACGCTGATACTAGCTAGTTTCAATCAGTGTCTTAATCTCAGGCTGGTAGAATACTGAGGCAATATTTCGGTCAAGAAATGCGGCCAGTACGTTACTACCCACTGCGCTTAGTCGGTATAGTTTAAGCTCAGGACCGCCATCGCCGGGTATAGTCCTGTATGTAACCAGCTCAGTATCGTAATATCGTCGAAGTGCCCGGTACATTGATTGATCGTCTGCGGTTAGCGTGCCATTTGTGGCGTTAGCAATAAATTGTTTTACCTCGGCCATGTGCTTTTCGCTATCTTTCAGCGCAAGCAAAATCCAAAGGGTTAGCTGGCCTTTTTTGTAAACCTCTTCCCATCCTTCAAGAAGTTTTTGTTCGTAAGCAAGCAGCTTACTGGAAGAGGTCTTCACGCTTGTATCCCTTGATTCTTTTTCTGAGCACCCGATATAAGCTAAAGCCAACGGTGCCATACAAAACAAACATAGCAAGATAGCCTGCCTGAAACGTAGTGCCTGCCGGTATTACCGCCCTGTTATCGTTTTGATCAACAACAGTAACAGGCTGGTCTTCTGAACAAACGCGAGGCAACAGTTGGGCTGAGCAGTAATTACGATCTGCAAGCTGTGAGGCCGCAAACTGATTATGTGTTGTCTCGAAGGAGCTGCTTATGAAAATTAAAGGGAGCAGCCATAATGCGCCGTACCAGGCGTAATGAAATCGCAAGTGTTTTTGCTCTGATTTCAATTTGCTAAAAACAAAAATTGATGCGCCCACGCTTGTTAACAGAAACAACAACCCCGGCCAGTCAAACGGCTTGTCGCCTGCTAGCATAAAGCCGTTACGCTGCAAGGCCAGACCCGCAATTAGCCACACAGCCCCCGCTACTAGTAACTGACCTAGCAACCTTTTATTGATACGTCTAACCTTTTTCATAGTGAAATCCTTTTTATAGTATACCAAGAGTATAGTACCTAAGGTATACTTGTCAATAGTTTATTTTCAACAGGGGTAATGCTAGAATATATGAGTTATGGAGAGGTGCAGGAGTGGTTGAACTGGACAGTCTCGAAAACTGTTGTGCCGCAAGGCACCGAGGGTTCGAATCCCTCCCTCTCCGCCAGAAATAAATAGCTCACCTTTCAGTGGGCTATTTATTTCTGTTTAAGTTGGGGTTCGAACGGGTTAGTCCTGTGGACTAACCCCGCCCTTGGTTTTTGAGCTGTGCTCAAAAATTGCCATGAGCAAAAGTATTTTTCTTTTGAGCTGCAAGGTCGAATCCCTCCCTCTCCGCCAGGTTATTGAAATTTTTTATCTTCTGTACTAGTGCTTGCCGTTGGGAATTGTGCTTGTGTGGGCGGGCCGGCTTCTGTCGGGTGTACAGATTTACGGGTGCGAGCCTGGTACCATAGGCTCAGTAACAGAGCCAGGCCGATCACGGTATAGGTGGCCGAGAACTTTATTAGTTCCGAAGTGTAGGAGTTTACGAGCGATCGTATCATATTAAAGATGCCTATTTGCAGGGCGGTGCCTGCTGGGTTGTTCATCTGACCAAATATCCAGTTAAGCAACAATGGGCCTATCAGCAGAAACAGACCGGTGCCAAACAACGTCACGGCAATGCTTTTCAGCCCACGGCGCTTGCTTTGGCTTAAAAACAACACGGCCGTCGCTAGCAACAACGACAAAACGCCCAAAATCCAGGGTAGCGTTTTGAGCAGGCTGTATAGCTTTGGCGCGAAAGCTAGGTTTTGAGTAATTGTTTTGCCCTGCTCATCTTTCGGCAAATCCTCAGGCGTAAAAGCAGTATCACCTGCAAAATCTTTATTATTTTGTATTTCGGCAATTACTTGGTCGCGCACTTCGCTGCCCACCAGGCCTGGAATTCGGCAACTAACTTCAAGCGGCTGCACTTCGGGGGTTAAGTTTTGTAGCTCTGCGAGTGTACACGCTGGCAAGCTATCGTATCGCCGCTGCGCATAATCGCCAATGCCGTTTGCGAATGTTTGCTTGGCACCGCTTACGTCAACTGAAAACTCGGGCTGCTCTGTTTTGCCCTGTAGCCAGCCATAAAAGCCATCGATGATTGATTCACCGCTTTGGCTTAAGAACTTATTTGGAAAGGCGTCTTTTGCAGCCTGCTCCAGCTCTGGGTTGTCAAGCGGCAGCCGTCCACCATCTCCTTGTGTCTCTTGCTTGACGCTCTGCACGATGTCAGTCTCGGCGCTGTCATAAATTTTGTTCTCCCCCGCTGCTCGCTTAATAGTGTCGGGCGTACCAAAGGTAATCCACCCTGCCCCGCTTATGGCTAGCGCCACCAAGCAGAGCTTGAACAGCCCTGAAGTAAAAATGAGGCCAAGTCTTTTTAGCATGAATTCTATTGTACCGCTTTTCTACGGTCATGCGGGTCTTTGCCTGTAGTCTGATGTTCGCAGACAAGACATTCCGGGGTAAAATATGAGTATGGACTCAGTATTTACACGTATTATCAAAGGCGAGATTTCCGGTCACAAGGTGTATGAAGACAACAAAGTCCTAGCAATTATGGATATCAACCCTATCCAGCCGGGCATGGTACTGGTTGTGCCTAAAAAGCAAATCGACCACTTTATGGAGCTGCCGGATGACGATTATCAAGTGCTGATGGCTGTTGTAAAGAAAATTGCGCTTAAGATGCGCGAAGTATTTCCTCACAAACGAGTTGCCGTACAGATAGAAGGGCTTGATGTGCCACATGCTCATGTCAAGGTCTTCCCTTTTGCGTCCGCTGGAGAATTCAGAGCAATCCCAAGCGCTAAGACTGAACCGAATCACCCCGCCCTGGCCCAAATGGCCAATAAGTTAAAAGTGGAGTAAGCTTAAGCTATGTTTGGAAATGTAACCATTGCTTCACTACTAAGTCTCGGCTTCGCAGCCTGGGTGTACGCTAAAACCTTGCGATCAACCGGCAATAACCAAAGATCCGCAATTGCAGTTGCTGGCGGCGCGGCACTCGTTTGTTTTATTGTGGCACTCATGCTCTTAAATCTCATCCCATCCAACTAGCCATTTCGTACCGATTCTTTTGGCTTTAGGCGGTTCAACTGGTACGATAGTGCTATATGGATGAGGTGGGGCTCGGGAAGTCATTACAGCAAGCCCGTCAGGCTGCAGGGTTTACGCAGCAACAGCTGTGCCAAAGAGCCGGTCTGAGTTATTCAACGCTGGCCAAGATCGAGCGCGGGGCTATTAAGTCTCCGTCAATATTCACTATTCAGAGCATAGCTGGGGCGCTTGGAGTGACCTTAAGCGGATTAATGGGCGACGTAGTGCCACAGAACGTCGAAGTGCCTAAGAAGACGTCTAATAGCGGCGTACGATTCGTTTACTTTGACATTAACGGCTGCCTGGTACGGTTTTTTCATCGGGCTTTCACGCGGCTGGCCGAGGATTCCGGAGTGGCAGCAGATATCGTTGAAACCACTTTCTGGCACTATAATGACGTGGTTTGCCGCGGCGAACTTGGTATGGAAGAATTTAACCGACTTTTCGGCGAGCGTATTGGCAAAACAGATCTTAACTGGATGGAATATTACCTGGCTGCGATTGACCCGATTCAGGAAACGCAAGAGTTGTTGACTTGGGCTACCGAGCATTACCAGGTGGGGCTTTTATCGAACATCATGCCTGGCTTTATTGATGCAATGATGCAGCGCGGCATGCTACCCAAAGTTCCTTACGCTTCAATTATCGATTCATCAAAAACGGGGGCCATAAAGCCGGAACAGCAAATTTACGAAGCTGCCCAAGCGTATGCTGGCGGTTGCCGGCCAAACGAAATTCTTTTAGTTGATGACTCCCGACCCAACCTCATGGCTGCCGAAAAATTAGGCTGGAAAGTCCTTTGGTTTGACGACTACCGCCCCGAAGAGTCAGTAGCCCGCGTGCGCTCAGCTCTGGAATTCAACCAAACCTAGCGATCAATCCAGATTTCGTTTTCTAAATGGCGGCAATGGTTTGCCGAGAGCTTCATATTCCTCATTTGGCCCTTCGAAGTCCTCAGGATTTAAATCATCACGTAGTTCGCTACTCTCGAGCAGGCGTATTAACGTGCAAACTACCGAATCGTTGCATTCGTCCTCGTTATCGGCCGCTAATTTGTAGTTCCCCTTTTTGTCTTTGATAAAACTATAATAGTAATCCCTGTCGTTAGCCGTATCCTCGAACCAGAGCGTCACTTCAAACGGGTCCTCAACAGTAACTCCTCCGCGAGCCGTTTCGTGATAAGCATCGATAATAAAATCGTAGTCGTTCAGTGTTATGGGGTCTAAGTAGTAATAGCTTTGCATGATATGCAGTAACCCCTTTTTACCGTAATACTCAGGATCTTCCCATATTAAATAGGCCCCTCTAGGGACTAATTCCTCAATAAGCCCACACAAGGTATTAGCTCCGAGAATACTTAATTTTTCGGGATCAGGGTACCGCTCGCGCATTAGTAAATAGTATAAACTAAATCTAATGTTTACGCAAGGAGTAATCGTGGTTGGCTTAACAAAGATTGTTAACCGTTAAAGCGGCGGTATTCTTCTGTAACCTTTTCTAGCTGTGCCCGCAAGTCTGCTAGTTGCTTCTCAGACTCCTCTACCAAATGTTTCGGCGCTTTTGCTGTGTATCCTTTGTTTTCTAATCGAGCCGCGAGCTGCTCGATAGATTTGTTAACTTCTTCGGCTTTGGCCTTGAGCTCTGCCGTGTATTGCTTAGCCGTTGTCTGATCAATATCAAGCCAGGCCTTAAACGGAATAGCCGTCAAATGCAGTCCGTCGCCGTCTTTAACAGCAGTTACGGCCTTGAGCCGGGCAAGCGAAGTAATTAGTTCGCCGTGATCTTCTAAAAACCTCTCACCGGCGTGGTACAGGCTTATGCCGCCGCCTAAATGCATCGCGCCTTTAATGTTTCGCACTTCGGTCACCAGTGATTTAACAACTTCAAACTCCTGCGCCGCCTTCTTGTCACCGCCCTTGCCTTCGGGCCAGGCACTTATCATAAGCAAGGTGTCGTTTTCCCATTTCAGCGTTTGCCAGATAGTTTCTGTAATAAACGGCACAAACGGATGAGCCAGCTTTAAAATAGTTTCAAGTGCATATGCCAGAACACTTTTGTTGATGTGGCTCTTGCTGGCTTCGATGTACCAGTCGGCAAAGTCATCCCAAAGCAAGTGATACATTAGGTCGCTCGCTTCACTAAAACGGTAGTTATCCAAATGAGTGGTCATTCTATCAGTAACTTCGTGTAATCTGAACAATATCCATTCATCAGCAGCAGTTTCGGCTTGCGGGCTGCCCTTGCCTTGAAAGTCATCGCCAATTTTGTCTTCAACAAAGCGGGCAACATTCCAAAGCTTGTTACAAAAGTTACGCGCGCCCACCATTTTACTTCGGTCAAATGGCCGGTTGCTGGCCGGAGATTCTCCCATAATCAATCCTAGCCGTAACCCGTCAGAGCCGTATGTATCGACTTCCTCCATCGGGCCAATGACGTTCCCCTTGCTCTTGCTCATTTTTTGTCCGTGCTCGTCCTGAATAAGCCCATGCAAATAGACACGTTCAAAGGGCACCTTCCCGGTGTTATAGAGGCCGAACATAATCATGCGGCTAACCCATGGATATAAAATATCTGCGCCGGTTTCCATCAGACTTATTGGATAAAATTTGTCAAAATCTTCACCATCCGGGTAGTCAAGGGTGGCGTATGGCCAGCTTGAACTTGAAAACCAGGTATCAAATACATCGGGATCGCGGTGGTACGTCTTGCCGTCAACTTCAATAATTTCCTGGTCTACGCGTTCGTCATATATCCAGTCGTCGCTATCATCAACATTTTGGAAGGCGGGAATCGGTATGCCCCAGGCAATCTGACGGCTGATATTCCAATCCCTCAGGCCTTTGTAATAGTTAACCAGCTGTTTCTTCTTGCTCTCGGGATAGAACGTGATTTTGTCATCGTGCAAAGCCTTTATCGCGGGCTGGGCTAGCGGCTGCATGTCAATGAACCATTGCTTCATAAGCATTGGTTCAATAATAGTGCCGCATTTGTAGCACTTGCCTACCCGGTTCTGGTACTGTTCGTCTACCCTAACTAGCAGGTCCATATCTTTGAGCGCTTCAACGACCGCCTTGCGACCTTCAAGTACCGTCATGCCACGGAAGCGACCGGTCTTTTCGTTGAGGGTGCCATCATGGTTAATAACCCTGACGGCTGGTAGGTTGTGACGCTGGCCAACTTCCCAGTCGTCGAAACTGTGTGCTGGCGTAACCTTTACTACTCCTGTCCCAAACTTCGGGTCGACCATTTCATCGGCCACAACCTGCACGTCGAAGGGTCCGTTTACTCCTTGAATAGTAACGACTTTTCCGACGTGTTCTTTGTAGCGGTCATCATCGGGATGAACGGCTACGGCGGTATCGCCAAACTTGGTTTCCGGGCGGGTCGTGGCCAGTTCAAACGGGCCATACTTCATGTAATACAACGGCGTTACGGCGTCTTCATAGGCTACCTCGATATCCGCAAAGCCGGTGCGGTGCTGTGTACAGTAATTAACCAAGCGTTCACCCCTGTAGATTAAGCCCTCGTTCCACATTTTTTTAAAAGATGCATAAGCCCGCCGCACAATCTTGTTATCTAACGTGTAGGTATAGCGGCTCCAGTCGACGCTGGCGCCGATACGGCGGAACTGGCTTTCATAATTCTCGCGGTTCTGGGCCACAAAATCCCAGATTTGCTGATAAAGGTCTTCCCTGCTCAAATCAAAACGGCTCTTACCCTGTTTCTGCAGCACTTTCTCGTATACCGACTGAGTTTCAAAGCCGGCATGGTCGGCGCCAGGGAGTAATAATGAGGCCTCTCCCTTCATGCGGTGGTAGCGAACGGCAATGTCTTCCAGCCCAAGCGTTAAGGCGTGACCGAGGTGCAAGTCGCCGTTGGCATTAGGTGGCGGCACCACAATAGAAAACGTTTCTTTAGAGCCCCTGCTCTTAGGCGCAAATGCTTCGCTCTTCTCCCAGAGCGCATAAATATCACTTTCGTAATCAGATGGCGCATATTGTTTTGGCAAATTCATACAGCGTACATCATAACAGTTCTGACCGAGCTCTTCAAACAGAGGTCAGATTTCACGTGAAATTAGCAACATTTAATAAAGTTTTCATGTGAAAACTCCCACAAATACCGCCAAATTGTCTAAATCATTTGTTTCCAAGGTACAAGGCCCACCCGGCCAATTAGGATCAAACGTTTTTGTTTTCAACCACAAGCATAACAGATAACAAGGGATAGGGCAACAGGTATACTCGCAATATGGACGCCACACGGGTTTATTCACTATTGTTGTTGCATACTAGTATGGTTTGGCGTACTATTGGCGCAAAAGGAAATTCCATGTCATACGATGAAATTCAGCCAACGGGTGGAACAGATCACAACGCAGAATTATGGCGTTCCGTCGCTGCTTGTGCGCCAAACGAAATTCCGTGGCCCGATTTGGTAGAGCGCGAACCAACTGAACCCGAGATCAAGGCGCATTGTTTGCGTTTTCTTCATGCGCCATTTTGGAAGTTCGGCGTATTAGTTGGTGCTGAAGTTACCTTCGTCACTGATCTGGGCAGGGGACTCGACCCGTTAGACGATGCCGATAAGGTAACTGGTCGTGCGGTGGCAGTGCAAAACGGTGCACTTATTCTGCGATTATCCAACGAAGGAGAATTTAATGAGAGCCACTGGGTTATTGGTGGTTCGGCGTCAATAATGACAGGCGTGGTGACGCTGCCAAGAGGCGAAGTTCTAGGAACAGAGGTAGAACAGCAAGTAGCAGATAAAGCTTTCCGCCTGCCTAGAGATGATATTGGATTTACAATCGGAAACAACACGGTAGCAAGCGGCTCGCAAGTTGTTCGACAGAATGCGAGTCTCTTTTATAGGCCGGCTTACCGCCCCGAAGAACTGAAAGACAGCGAGCTTATGGGCCCCTTATGGAAAGGGGAGGGCATGTATGCGCACAACCATATCTATCCAGACCCAGAAGATAACAAAAAAGGGATATTACTTATGAGCCCGCTTAAGGGCTGTCTGACGTTCCCCGTAATCGCGCTAACCCGACGTATTAACGGCGGTGCTATTCTGCCGGCACAGCTATACCAACCAGACTTAGACGCAGCCTAACATACAAGGGCATATGCGTGGCTTACATTGATAAATTTGGGGCAATTTCTAGCGCGTACGGATCGGCTGTTGGCTGATTAAGCATTGCCATGTAACAGCCCAACGCGGCGATCATGGCACCGTTGTCGGTGCAGAGCTTCATGTCGGTGTACTCAATTGCAATGGGCAGGCGCTCGGCTAGTTGTCGACGCAGTTCTGGGCTGGCTGCAACCCCGCCACCTATGACCACGCTCTTCGGGCTAAACTCCTCAAAAGCCAGTACCGTTTTGTCCACTACTGTCTCAACCGCAATGCGCTGGAAGCTAGCCGCAATGTTGGCCTTCTGGGCTTCTGAGAGCCTGTCTGCCAGCTTATGAGATGGAAAGGTATGTGTTTCACCAATAGCTTGTTGCGCAGCCCTTAAAACCGCCGTTTTGGGCCCGGAAAAAGAGAAGTCATATTTGCCGGGTACTTTTGCTTTTGGAAAGCTATAGACAAAAGCATCACCCTCTACGGCCTTTTTGGCTATAGAAGGGCCGCCAGGGTAGGGCAGGCCAAGAATTTTGGCGACTTTATCGAAGGCTTCGCCAATAGCGTCATCGTGCGTTTGCCCAAGTAGCGTGTAATCAAAATGATCTCGCCAAACAACCAGTTGCGAATGTCCGCCTGAAACTATCAGCCCCAGCATTGGAAATTCCGGCTGCCTCGAAGGCAGGTTATAGGTTATAGGTGCGAGGTTAGAGCTGTTCTCTTTCTTACTCGTACCTCTAACCTCTAACCTCGTACCTTTGTATTCAGTAATAAAGTTGGCGTATATGTGGCCTTCCACATGATTAATCGCATACAACGGTTTCTTTTTGGCAATTGCCAGAGTCCGGGCAGTCATAACACCCACCAGCAGGGAACCGCCTAGGCCGGCACCATACGTCACCGCAACCGCGTCAATCTGATCCCACGGATCAGATGAGTTGTGAGTTTTGAGTTGTGAGTTTTGAGAGGCTGCAGTTTTCTCATCGCTCATCGCTTCTGACTCATTACTCGTCGGGAAAGCGTCTGCAAGCGCTTTTTCGATTACGGGGATAATCGCTTCAATATGGCTGCGGGCCGCAATTTCCGGCACCACGCCACCATACGCAGCATGCAAATCCATACTCGAAAACGTCACTACCGAAAGCAGTCGCCTGCCGTCCTCAACTACGGCAGCGCTTGTTTCGTCACAACTTGTTTCAATTCCAAGAATTTTCATATTTCAAAACCAATTGTAACAGCAAGCCGTGCAATACTATTGCTCATATTCATAAAATATGTTAGAATGTCATTGTTATAAACAAAACAAAAATATCATGTCAGAAACGCTTACCCGACCTACAGGTGAACAACCAGTAGCGGTTTCACCGCAAGGTGAAGAACTACCGCTTGTTGAAGCCGCGCCCGTTTCGGTTGTTGAAGTGGCTGGCCTACCGGTTGATTTATACGAAGGTGACATCGCCCGGATTGAAAGCGCCAGACACGGGCGATACGATCAGGTTGAGGCAGAGACAACTGCGCTTACGTCGGTGCTTGAGGACCTTCCCCGGGGTTCAGAAATACAGGCCGGCAAACTGGAGCTAAATACTGGTCTGAATCCAGAAACCAAGGCGGCTCTCATAACGGATCTAACTCACGAACTAGCAAAATATAAGCAGACCGAAGCCGGGCAACGCGATACTGAGATCGCCCGGCTCAGGAAACTCATTAACGACCCTGGCAGTCTGTCAAAAGACGAAATGGCTGATGTTAAAAGCCGGATTGATGTGAAAACCGGTGGAGCGCGAGCGCGTTTATCGTCTCGTCACCGGCAAAACCAGACAGAACAGGTAAAAAACGTTGCACAAGAGCGCCTGTACCAGCTAGACCCTGGTTCACGGCCCGATGATCTGTCTGATAAGCCATCAACCAGCCGCAAGCACGAGGCCGAAGTTAGTATCAGGGATATGTTGAGGCCGGCATATGCGGGCGCTAAAACGGCCGATAACGCAATAAATAAACGAACCAACTGGGGTCGTTTATCACAGTTCAGTATTCAAGAGCTAAAAGAGCTGTCTCAGGAATGCGCCATTATAACGAATACGTCTAACGAGGAAGTAACCGAGTCATGGGGGCGGGGCAATCATGAACCGATATTGTCGGCAATTTCACGCGGAGATATGAGCCTAGCAGATGCCGAAAAAGTAATGTCCGAGGCTGAACGCAAGGTAAGTAAAGGCGAGCTACTACCAATGGCACTATTAGAAAGCGAGTCAAAAATCGAGCGCTTGTTTAAAAGTCCGTCATTAGTAAATGAGGCAGTTGATCAGCACGAAATTGATGCCTTGACCCGCTATAGCGAGGTCGCCCAAAAACTATCGTCAGGACATCGGGGCTCGGCGAGATGGCTTGAAAGAATGGCTGAGGATATGAAAAATGCGCAAGCAGAATTAGGGGAGATGATTGACGACCCAACCACGCAATACTGGCATTTTACCCCGAATACACGCAAAATCTTTGCCGCCGGCAAACTTAAAAGCGGCGCGCATGAGGATGTTGACAGTCTGACCGCTGACCATTCAAAGGGGATTCACTTTATTAAACCTGGCACATTTGCTGATAAAGCTGGCGGAACTGATTATGCGCTCTACGCTAAGACGTCAAAAACGCTTGGCACGTTTGAGAAGATAGAAAACCCGCTAGGAGCGGCAATCGTCTTTCCGCTCGGAGAGATTGTGCAGGAAACACCAGTCCGAAACGAGCGTAAAATTGAGTCATCAAATGGCGAGCACTTAGCTTCAGATGCTACTTTTCGATCAACCGAGGGCAGCGATGAGTACAGCTACGATCTAGATGGCGCTTATATTGTGCCGGTTTACGGCCAAGGACACGTGCCGCGTGAAGAACTTTGGAAAGTTGATCCGGCAACGGGAGAGTCAGTAATGAGCTCCTATGCAGAGCCCCTGCGCAAAGCCCTTAGGCAAGCAGGCTACGAAGAAGCTTGGATCGAAGAACACGTCATAGATGTTGATATTAGTGGCGATGAAACCGCTCATTTTAAAGCTGCTCAGCAGGAAATTGCCCGCCGCCTCAGCCGCCGCGCAGCCGGCCAAAGAATAGTACCGCTTACGGCTCACGAAGGCATTTTAGAAACACTAGACAACGGTACTTCCCAGAAAGAGGGTCCTTTAAGTAGGCCCCAAGTCGAGCATTTAATTTCCTTAGCCGCAGCCTAAATAGTCTTTGGCTTATTCAACTCTGTATGCAGGTGCGTAAATACCTAATATTTTCACGTTAGAACCAGTATACTTGGGTACATGAGTGTAAAAGGTGTTGTTAAGAAATTTGTTCCTAGTGCTTTGTTCAAAAAGATTGAACCGACGGGGCATTTTGTTGAGGCGATTCTGCTTAATGCGCTTCATGGGTTTCCGTTGCGCGGGCTTAAAGTTATTGGCGTTACGGGTACCAACGGCAAAACTACGACCAGTTTTTTGATCCACAAAATGCTAACAGAGGCTGGTTACAACGCCGGGCTTATGACCACTGTCGCTTACGGCGTCGGTAAAAATATTGAGCCCCAGATTGCTCATATGACCTCTGTTTCGGTGTCCCTGTTGCTAAAGCGTGTCAAAGCTATGAAGGCTCAAGGTATGGACTGGCTGGTGCTCGAAACAACCAGCCACGCGTTGGCACAACACCGCGTTTGGGGCGTACCCTACAGTATCGCTGTTATGACCAATGTCACTCACGAACATCTTGATTACCACGGAACGTTTGAGCGATACCGTGATGCTAAGCGTCGTTTGTTCGTGCTGACGGATTTAAACCGTAAAGGGCTTCACGTTGGCGTAATTAACGCTGAAGACCCAAGTGCCGAGCTGTTTGCTCGTTGTATTACTAAACCCATTTCCTATGGCGTTAACAAAGGCGATTTACGAGCAGAAGAGCTAAAACTGACACCTGGCGGCAGCCGGTACGTGGTTCGCTACGGCGGAAGCGAATATAAAATTGAATGTCGTTTGCCAGGCAGCTTTAATGTTAGCAACTCGCTGGCAGCAGTAGCCGTTGGTCGGGCCATAGGGCTTAGCAAAGAGCAAATAGAGCAGGGGATTGCCGCGCTTGAGGGCGTAGAGGGGCGTATGACGCCTATTGTCGAAGGCCAGGACTTTGATGTGATCGTTGACTTTGCGCATACACCCGACAGCTTTGAAAAGCTATTTAAAGACCTAAAGCCAGTCGTAAAAGGCAAGCTCATTTGTATGTTCGGCTCGGCCGGCCGCCGCGACGAAGCCAAGCGGGCAGTGCAGGGGAGATTGGCCGGTGAATATTGTGATGAAGTAATAATTACCGAAGAAGATGACCGTGATATCGATGGGCTAAAAATTATGGACCAGATTGTTGAAGGCGTAGAAGCGGCCGGCAAAGTGCGCGACAAAGACCTGTTCCTGGTACATGACCGCACCGAAGCAATCAAATTTACCCTCGATCGAGCCAGCAAAGGTGATACCGTATTACTGCTCGGCAAAGGCCACGAAAAGACGATAGAACGCGCAGACGGCGAACACCCATGGGACGAAATCGGCACCACGCGGCAAGCCTTGCAAAACAAGTCATAATATTGACAAAACATAAACTATTTGCTACAATATAAAACAGTTTATAAGATTAAAAAACAAATAAGGAAACACAAAATGCCCCAAACTAAAGAAGATACAGTTCACATATTTACTGGAGATGATGGCAGTACTGTCCACATCAGAACAGGGTCTGATTTCGAGGATGAGTTCGGTGATGGAGATTTTGACAAACTTACAGCGGAACGCTTAGGCGGTGTTGCATCTGTCGGTGCCGATATTTCTGAGCCACCTGTCCGCAGGTCTAAAACCGATGCCGTAAAGGGCAACTACTGGGTATCTGATCACAGCGGCGCGACTCCCGCAAAAGACCGTAAATAACTTTTGCTAGAGCTTCTATTCGGTTAATTCGGTGTAAGTAGCTATCGGCGGTTCCACGGTTGTATCAACAGACAACTTAGCTAGTACGCCGATCGTGCCCAACCGTTCGCCGGTTATTTTAAATCCTTTGTCACTTACGCACACATTATTGACTGGATTTATCGTAACTTCTTCTAGGCCCGACGCCCCGTCGCTCGGGCTATCCTCGTCTCGGATATAGAACGTAATTCCGGCTCTTACTTGAGCGTCAGCAAGAAGAAGCCTAGCCACCAATTCCGGGGCTTCTTCAGGTGAGGGTGTAAAATAAGCTTTTATTCCTGACATAGTATTGCAAATATTCATATATTATGTTATCATGGAATTACTATTTAACACAAGTAGAAACACAAATGTCAGAAGTAGCCATACTACCAGTAGAAAATGAAGTCTCTGTCGATCAGGCTACTATTCCTGAGCTTGATGTCAGCTCGCTAGATTCCATTGAGACATGGTACCGTAATCTTCGCCCCGACCGGGATATGCGCAGTGTGCCGCTTGACGCCCATCTGGATGCGACCGCAAGCGCGGTTTTGCACGCAACTGGACGTGAGCTCCCCGCCGTAGCCGGTGATCGGATTCAAACTGCCTTGGCGCTCACGACTGATATACCAAGATCCAGCCGTGAAATAGCATTAGCCGGGCCACAAGCGTTAGTAATATCAGATCTTCTAGTTGAGCTTGTAGAGCGCGACAAGGGATTGCCAAAAAATCTGGTCGGCCAGCTTCTAAGCGTTAGTTCGCGTATTGCTGAAACAATGCGCTCTAACCCGTTACTCAGTCCAGAAGATCGCGTGCAAGCCAGTACTCGCTTTTATAATGCTGAAACCGCGAAGCTAGAGCATGATGTGGCGGGTGTTGCTGAAGATGAGAAAAGTGATGCCTATATTGCCTTAGTTCGAAATGAAGCGCTGTGGATGAGCGGACAAACTAGAAGCACGAGAACTGGTACGTTGTTTGAGGTCTATATTGGTTGTCTGACCAAATATCAAATTTGGACCGCAGAAGAAGACGGCAACCAGACGGCTCGTCACGCCACCCTGCGCGAAGATAAGCCCTCGCCGAAACGACTGGGCGGTAGCGGGTTTAAGACTGCGCACGATGTTGCCATTAACTCAAGGGCTGGGCGCGCGATGCTCCAATGCAAATGGGGCTCAGCCGCTCGTGAATTTGGAGCGGACAAATATGATGAAACAAAAATTATGCCTATAGTTGAAACAGGAGACGAAGGGATATTGGAAAATAACCGGGATTTCGAAGTAGCCTTTAAGGCCCTAGCAGGTTCGCATAAAGTTGAGAACATGGACGTTTGTGACAGTATGTCATACCGATATCGCCTGCCTGAGATCGTGGACGCAATCCGAACAATGGTTCCGCGCCGAGCAGGGGCTCTGGCACTCGCAAATGTTTAGTTATTATCCAGAGTAAGGGTGGTGCAGCGGATGTAGCCGCCACCTTTAGCCAACTCGCTCACCTCTGGCGTTATGGTTTTTAGGCCATATAGCTCAAGGGCTGACTGCAACAACGGGGCGTGCGCGCTCATGATGACGGTGTTTCCGGTGCTAACCAAGTTACAGGCAAAGCCTTCTAGGGCTTCTTCGAGCGTAACTTCAATTTTATCCAGTCTGAGCTTGCGGATTTTGTCTTGGCTTTCATTTGTAAAAGCGTCGGGGCACCAGGCGATTAGATCGGGAGTGATGACTGACAGCGCCAGGTCGATATCGTAAAAATAGCTGTCTGGCCAGCCGGAACTTGTATTAATGACTGCGTGACCGTTCTCATCCAGCTTCGGGATAGTCTGCAGGCCTATTACTTTATAACCAAGTTGTTCTTCGATAAAAGGCCAGACTTCCGGGTCGGTGCGGTACTGACTGCCGATGAAGAGTAAATCGCCACAAGGAAGCGCGTCGCCCTGACCACTAAAGCGCAGGCCCTCTGGTGGGTACATAATGCTTTTGCCAAGCTTACGCAGGACTTTCTCTGCGTAGGGGGTTTCTGCCTGCCGGGCGTTTGGCAGGGAGGACAATATGGCAGTATCGTCCCTAACCAGCGCCCAGTTGGCGGTATAAACGCCGTCCTGGCAGTCTTTGGGTGGGGCAACGGTTTCGACATGCACGCCAGCTGATTGCAACGCTTTTTTAATTGCATCATGTTCAGCACGGGCCCGAACCAGATCAATTGCTACTGTCTCATCCATATACGGGTTTATCGCGGCGCTATCATCAAAATACTCAACGCCTGACATTAGAACGGTACGGTTACTTGTTGGTTTTTGAGACATAGAAACCATTATACAACCATAAGGGTGTTAGAAATCTTGCAATTACTGATTAGGAGATTATACTTGTAATCAATTTAACCAACGAAAAAGCAAACATTAGAACTGTTTTTACCTTGGTTGAAGGCTTGGAACAGTCTTGAGTTATATAATTCGGCAGCTCCAATGCACCTTAAAATTTGAGATTATGGGAACCCATGGAAGCGACGAGATGCCAAGATTTTGGCGTTTTATCGCTTCCATGGGGGGAGCCAGGCGCTAGGCGCTGACAATTAGTGGGAGATGCAATGACAATCATTGACTTGAGAAGGGTGACCGAGGTAGCCGAAGAGGTGCGCGAAGACGATGGTCGCCGCTGCCGGCACCACGAGCACGCCTTCTCGCTCACCATGAAGCGTCGCAGCAATGAGCACGTCGAGGCTCGTCTGGCCACGTCTGGCGTCGACGACGACCCGCAGAACCCGTTCAGCACCGAGCTGGACGTGGAGAGCATGAACATCATGTGGGAACTGCACCAGCTCTTGGACCAAGCTGAGCTGGATGCACTCATCGTCGCGGCGTGCACCTGTACTGCGCCCCCGGGTCTGGACGACGAAGATGGGTTCGGCCTGAACGTCGTCGACGACCCCGAAGCACACGATCGCTTCATGGACAGGCGCGACCTCGAGGAGTTCTACCGCTCCATGGACGGGCCCAACCGTCAGAAGTACAAGAAGCTCCTCGGCGTCTAAGACGCTTCAGCTTGTTTGCATTCGGATAGGCGAGGAAGCTCGGTTGCTCAAACCGGTCTTCTAACGGAGTTCCCGTGCAAACAGAGGGTGGGTCCGGATGGTGCTTCACGCACGCTTCAGTGATGCCTACGCATCATCCGGACCCCACCTTCGCTCCCTACCCATAATCTCAAAAAACATACTATGTAATTCAAAACCAGCCGTTTCGCTGGTTTTTTTGGTGCCTAAAAATGGAAAACCGGACTCGAAATTTATTGCTGATGCATTGCTGCACGAGGGTATAAAATTTCGGGTCCGGGGTGCCCGGGAGGAGTTGTGTACAACGCTGGCTGCGTTGTCATACTCCTCACCGGGCGTCCCTGGTCCCTAGCGGGGTCGCTGCTGGGCGGCGATCCGCACGGTTGCGGGCTTGCGTCCGCGGGTGGAGGTGTTGGCATTGACCGACTGGTCAGTGCTCTGTTGTTGCTTTGCTTCCCGAGCAGCGCGTATGCCGTTGAGCACCAGGTTGAGATAGCTCAGGAACTCCTCGATCTCTGCACCGCTAACCGAGCTCCTCTTGCAGAAGAGGTTGACCGCCACGCCTTGGATGACGGGCGTGCTGCTGCGAGTGATCGAAAACTCGTCTGAACTGAACCTGGCGACGACGGTCTGGACCGACTCGTACGACATGCCGCGGACTTGGACGACCCCCACAAACCGGCTGAAGTTGCCCGGGTTGTTGTCATAGCCCGTGGGGGTGTTGACGAAGCTGATGGAATCCATCTACCTTCACTTCCTTTGTAGGGAAAGGGACTTAACCACCATACCATAGTTAGTTTTTGATGACAACAGAGCATTATGGTATAATATGACTACTGTTATGAATCATGAATTTGAAGAACCAAATGGCGAGGATTACCCAGAGGACCCTCGAACCGAACTCGCGGACAAACTGCGTGGTTTTGTGTTGCAGGCCATAGAACAACAAAGAGTTCCTGATGCCGACGAAAAAACGATCCGGAAAGCCGGGTCACTTTATAAAATTGACGGGGACTATTTAAAGGTTCATTTACAAACTCCAGCGCCGGACCATATTTTCGATGGTCAAGAGAAAGGCGTTGAGAGGCTGCCAGATTCATCGCCCCATGTGTGGATACTCGTTCCGCTTGGGGAAGATCACCAAAGGTTTGGCCTTGAGGATATCGTTGTAGCGGCAGATGAGATTATCGTTCATGTACTGTCAGGAAATAGTGAGCCCTTGCAGTTTGTATCGCGTGACGATTACCTTGGGCCGCTTGTACCGGTTGAGGCCAGCATTGAAGAAATAATGGCATACTCGGCGCCGTCA
This sequence comes from Saccharimonadales bacterium (SeqCode), assembly GCA_038255465.1. Classification (GTDB taxonomy): domain Bacteria; phylum Patescibacteriota; class Saccharimonadia; order Saccharimonadales; family JACDFO01; genus JACDFO01. Next base: position 1,642 of record JBBSLJ010000007.1, on the reverse strand, counting down.
GATATGGAGCAAATCACGACGGCAGCGGGCTGGAAACAAATGCTGGACAATTACGATCTGCGGACAATCACAGCCACCAGGGCACAACATCCCGACGTTGCATAAGAGACGCTTGACAGGCAACTTGGCACTCGGCTATTATGAGTGCTAGTGTACGGTAGTAAACCGTGCGGAGGATTGGGGTTATTTATAAGAGATTCCAATCCTTTTCTTAGCTAAAAGAGGAGGAGAATTACGTATGGCTGCAAAAATTCAACCATTGGCAGACTACGTCGTAGCTGTCGCCGAAGAGGCGGAAGCAAAGACAGCAAGCGGTCTGTATTTGATGGAGAAATCACAGGAAAAGCCAAAAACTGCCAAGGTTTTGGCGGTAGGTAAAGACGCAAAACAGGTGAAGGTAGGGGACAGGATTATTTATAAAAGTTACAGCACGACCGATGTTAAGGTCGGCGCCGACGAGTACATTTTAGTTAAAGAAGAAGATATCCTGGCAACTGTAAAATAGGTTAGAGGTGCGAGTGGGTAGGTTCGAGTAGCCTAACCCTAGAGACACCTATAACCTCTAACCTAAAACCTATAACCTGAGTGAATGGAGTGAACGATTATGGCTAAAAAAGTATTTTATGATGATGATGCGCGCCGCCGCGTACTAGGCGGGGCAGAAGTACTGTATAACGCAGTCAAGACGACGATGGGTCCAAAAGGACGTAATGTAATTATTAGTAAATCGTACGGCCATCCAACAGTTACCCATGACGGCGTAACAGTTGCCAAGGGTGTTGAGTTGGCTGATGTCGATGACGAGACACTTGGTTACAAAGTGGGGGCAGAACTTATCAAGCAAGCCGCCAGCAAGATGAACGATGTCGCCGGTGACGGTACGACTACGGTCACCGTTTTGACCTACCACATCTTAAGCGAGGCCAATAAGCTGATTGCCGCTGGCCATAACCCAATGCTGCTTCGCAAAGGGCTTGAAGCGGCCGCGCAGGACGTTATTGCCAAGTTATCCGGCATGGCCGAAGACGTGGCTGGCAAGAAAAGCCGAGTAGCAGAAGTAGCGACTATCTCCGCAGGAGATGCGGTGATTGGCCAGCTGATTGCTGATGTGATCGACAAAGTCGGTAAAGACGGCGTAGTTACGGTTGAAGAAGGCCAAGGCTTGGCGCTTGAAAGTGAAGTAGTCGAAGGCTTTACCTTTGACAAGGGCTTTGTCAGCCCGTACATGGTGACCGACAGTGCCCGGATGGAAGCGGTTTATGACAAGCCGGCTATCGTAGTAACTGATAAAAAAGTCGGCTCAATTCAGGAAATTTTACCGGTACTTGAGAAGCTAGTTCAATCCGGCAAAAAAGACTTAGTGCTGATTGCCGAAGACGTTGAAGGGGATGCGCTGGCTAACCTGATTCTGAACAAGCTGAAGGGCACACTCAATTGTGTTGCCGTTAAAGCGCCTTCTTTTGGTGATCGCCGAAAGGATGTTTTGCAGGATATCGCTATTTTAACCGGCGGAACCGTCATTACTGACGACCAAGGCCACAGCTTTGAAACAGTCGAGGCCGAGATGATCGGTACGGCACGAAAAGTAATTGTTACTAAAGATGAAACAACTATCATAGAAGGCGCTGGTACGCCAGCCGCG
>JBBSLJ010000006.1:0-53531 GCA_038255465.1 Saccharimonadales bacterium (SeqCode) | reverse complement strand
TCATTTTTCCATATATCATTCCAGATTTCTTTCGCAGCCGTGGAACTAAGCTCATTGTTAGCCACCATCTCGGATAATTTTATTGCGTTTTCAGTAGTAAGCTTCCAGACCGGTTCGGCAGTCCCAGTATCTTGTGAATCGACTATATTGACCATCCATAATGCCACGCGGCGTGCATGGTCCTCGTTAGACCCCGTAAGAATATGCTGGATAAAAGCCCCTGTACGCGGGTCGTCAATCGCCTTTTCAATAGATGTTTCGTCAAGCCCGAGGCTTTTAAAAAGCTTACGATATTCATCGGGCATGGGCGGCATACTTTCCTGGATTTGCTGTATTAATGCACTGTCGAGTACTACGGGTGGTATGTCAGGGTCGGGCATGTATCTATAATCATGTGCTTCTTCTTTACTTCGCTGGCTAAATGTTAGTTGCTTGGCCTCATCCCAGCCGCGCGTTTCCTGGACTATTTTTTCGCCTTGCTCTACTAGCCCGATTTGACGTTCGATCTCAAACTCAATAGCCCGTTCCACACTTCGGAATGAATTTAGGTTCTTAGTTTCCGTTCTTGTACCGAGATTCTCTGTTTTGCTAACCGATACGTTTACGTCAAAACGCATATTACCGTAATACAGATTTGCGTCAGACACGCCCGCGTAGCGCATTCTGAGCCATAATTCTTTGGCGTATATTTTAGCCTCCTCACTGGTGTGCATATCCGGATCAGATACAATCTCAAGTAGTGGCGTGCCAGCTCGGTTAAGGTCAATTAAGCTATAATCCTCACCTGCTGGGTGAATGCTTTTACCGGCGTCGGCTTCAAGATGAGCTTCATGAACTCCAACACGCTTTTGTTTGCCATCGACCATAATCTTAACTTCACCATTTTTAATAATGGGGTCATAAAACTGCGTTATTTGATAACCCATTGGCAAATCAGGATAAAAATAATGTTTACGGTCAAACTTGCTGAAAATTTGAGGTGTCGTACCCAGGGCAAAGGACGCCCGCACAGCTAATTGAACCGCCTTCTCATTAAGCACCGGCAATGCACCTGGCATACCGAGGTCGATATGATTAATCAGCGTATTGGGCTGTGCCTCGCGTGCGTCATTACTTGCCGCCGAAAACAACTTGGTCTTTGTCTTAAGCTGGACATGGCATTCAATACCAATGGCTACCGTATACTGCTTTCGTACAGTATCTGCAATCACGCCGGCTTCCCTTTAGCCACTTTTTCTTTACTGGCCGTAGGCAGGGCTCCGAGATCCTTAAGCGCTTCGCGGTAACTTATTAGTGTTTCTTTGACGTCGCTTTCTTTAAGCCGGACTTTATCTGGATCATCAATAAGTCTTTTAACAAGATTATGAGCATCCCAAATGTCGTCATTATCTGTAATGAAACGCTGGGCATTTACCAGCCGTTCACCCATACTTTTGCCCTTAAACTTGCGCTTCTTCAGTGCTTTATTGAGCAGTTTATCAGCCTCAACAAGTGCATGCACCCACATTGTTTTATCGCGACAGTAGGACTGAAGTTCTTTCCAGGTAACGACAAACTTTTCAGTTTTATGTATGCGTTTTTTTGGGCCTAAAAAGGGTATTCTCATAGTATTTCCTCCACCTTAGCCGCAAACTCAAGCAATTTTTTGTCTGCCCGTTGTGCTGCAATTAGCTGAAGACCAACTGGTAGCCCGTTGACCATGCCCGCAGGTAGACTGATAGCTGGTACACCTACGAGATTAATTGCTACCGTCATGACATCCGCCAAATACATCTGCAATGGATCGCTCGTGTTGGCGCCAATTTTAAAAGCTGTTGTAGGAGTAACGGGACCCAAAAGAAAATCAACATTATGTAAAGCCTCGTTAAATTCATGTATAAGTTTTGTGCGGACAAGCTGGGCAGTACGGTAGTAAGCATCGTAGTAGCCGCTACTAAGAACATAGGTACCTATCATTATTCGCCGCTTTGCTTCCTTGCCGAAACCTTTTCCACGGCTTTTCAAGTATACATCGTCTAACTTTACGGCAGTTTCATCAGAAAACCCGTATCGCTGGCCGTCATAACGGCTCAAATTACTACTAACCTCTGCCGGACAGATGATGTAGTACACAGCCAGTGCAAGCCGTACTGATGGTACGCTGATTTCAACAACCTCAATGCCTCGCGATTTTAATTTTTCTACTGCTGCTTCAACTGCATTCCGAACATCATCACTCAAACCCTCGCCCATGTATTCCTTGATTATTCCAACCCGGACACCTTGTAACTCCGGCTTGAGATCGCTATAAGGCTTGGGTTCACGGGCTATTGTAGTCCCGTCCAGTTCGTCCCTACCGCTAATAATATCAAGTACTAGAGCGGCGTCCTGAACGTTACGCGTCAACGGACCGATCGTATCAGTACTACTTGCCATCGCAACTACACCACTTCGCGAAACCAACCCGTACGTTGGCTTATATCCTACACACCCTACAAAACTTGCCGGCTGTCGTATTGACCCACCCGTGTCTGTACCGATAGCAAATGGTGCTAAATCAAGCACTACAGCAGTAGCCGAACCGCCAGATGAGCCACCAGGGACACGAGTTTTGTCGTGTGGGTTTTTGGTAGTAACAAAATCGCTGTTTTCGGTGCTTGCGCCGTGCGCAAAGGCATCAAGGTTTGCTTTAGCAACGCAAATTGCACCTTCGGCCTCGAGCCGCTCGATAGCTGTCGCCTGATAGGGAGCCTGAAACCCCTTAAGAATATTACTGGCTGCTGTTGTTTCAGAACCGAATGTTAAGAAATTATCCTTTGCAATAAATGGCACACCAGCTAACCTGCCCACGTCATCACCATTAGCAATACGCCTGTCAATTTCCTGTGCTCGCTCACGAGCTCTCTTTGGGATTGTAGCCAAGATAGCATCAAAGTCTTTTTGCTCTTGTATCAGTTTTAGCGATTGTTCAACTAATGCTACTGCCGTGGCATTGCCAGCCTTTACATCAGTTGCAATGTCTGCGATAGGCTTCCAGATACTCAAATTATCATCCTTCGTACCTTTATATGGTCATCTTTAACTGCCGGTGCGTTTTTTAATAGGTCTTCGGAACTGGCCCCATAGTCAATAACGTCATCAGATCTAGTTACGTTAGTTAGCCCGTTTACTTGCAGGGTGGGTTCGAGATCACTCACGTCCACTTCATGCAGTTGTTCAACAAATTTCAGTATAGAGCTAATCTCTTCCGCAAAACTGGTTACTTCCTCTTCGGTAAGCTCCAAACGCGCCAGTTTAGCCAGCTTTAATACATCATCGTGTGTTAACTTCGCCATATTTATAAGATTATACGGGCAAATCTTCTCCGTAACAAACTGTCTAATTACTATGTGCAGTTTGCGCAAATAAATTCAGGGTTATATTTGCAAGGCGTAAGTTGACTGTACCGCTACTACTAAGTAGTGTCAGCGTCTACGCCGGTCATCCTGTTCGCGTACAACTGGCTCATCATTGCTGACTAAATCATTATCGCCATCCTGGGTTGGCTCTTCTAGCGTGGGATTTGGGTCATTGCGTGCCTCTTCAGGCTTATCGTTTTCTGGAGTTTGCGTTTCTGGTTTATCATCCTGATCAGGTTGGATGGTTTCAACTGTAGGTTTAGGCGGCAGTATAAACTTTTCTTGGGTTATAAATTTCCACTTGTCATCAAAGTTTAAATAAAAACTGTCTGCATCATTTGCAACACTGTTACTGCCAACCTGCAGTCTATATGCTTTTTTGCCGGCACGCTCGATTTCATGAGCCTGCGTTACAGCAAAACCCTGAAAGTATAACTGTACCGCAGTCAAAATGTCGTGCGGGACTTCAATCCCGTCAATTGTTTCACCTGCAAGGCGGGCATTGGTAGTCTTCTCTACGGGCGGAATCGTTCCTGCCGGCTGCTGTTGTGCGCCGGTTTGCGCATTCCACATGCCAACTGTCGCAATAGTAGCGACGACAATGACTGCCATTTTTCTCATACCTGCTCTCCTTATACATATATTCTCTCTGTTTCTGAGCGTATAATACGCATACTGAAGAGTTTGCGCCGTGAAGAATTTCACATTTGCAATTTTCTTATCTGTTTTTACATACGCTATGCCTGCTAGTATACTAATGCGCATTAATAACAAGGAGCTACCACGTGGGAGAACGTATACACAAATCAAGACGCGAGACAGAAGTAGAAACGCCAACTGATACAGCCCAACATATTGGCGAAGCCGCAGCTAAAGGCGCGGCAGTAAAAGCAGAGTTAGATGACCTACTAGATGAGATTGATGAGGTTTTAGAAGTTAACGCCGAAGAATTTGTCAGACAGTACGTTCAAAAAGGTGGCCAATAAAATACGCGCATAATTCGTTTGGTGATTCAGGACAGTACTGGTACGGATACTGTTATAACCCGTGCAAATACTTGTATATACTGGCCGATAACTCAGCTAAAACTGCTGGCTCAGAACCATCTGACAGGAGGACCACTACATAGGTGCTTTTTGGACCATATACAATTCCTGAGTCATTCTCGATTTCATAAATAAACCCCGGTTTGCTGGCTACTTCAACTCCCTTTGGCAAACCACCGGCAATTCGTTGACGGTGAATTTGACGCTTCATGAAGCCTGTCATTACCTCAGTATGTTCTTGATTAAGTAATGTGCCGTTGGCTAAACGATCGAGAAGAAGAGCTTCATCGTAAGCGGTGGTGTACTTATCGCCAGAAGTATCACCTGTTTCGGTGTAATTGTTGATATTAGTATTAGTGAATCCTGCCTCGTGCAATCGTGAGTTTAGTGCTGACCAGCCGACTAACTTGCCAAGAACAAATGCGCAGGCATCAGAAGATATCACTAACAACGACTCGATGCAACTTAACACAGTTCCGCCCGCAAGAGGCGTGCTAAGGTTAAAAGAGCCTGTCTTTTCAGCCTTTTCTAATACGGCATAGATTAGAAATAATTTAAAAGTACTAGCGGCAATAATTTTTTCGTTAGCCTGGTAGCCCGCAAAACGTTTGTCGCCGTTTAGTTCTTGGACATATATACCATATTTACCCGGCCTATCTACTACCTGACTCGCTAAAAGGGCCTCGAGCGCTTTATCTGGTTCTGCAGTGAACTGTGTCGTGTTTTGTGGCTCAGAAACCGCAGGCGGGGGGCTTTGGTTGGATTCATGACGCGGATCTGGCGCTCGGTTAACCAGTAACAGTGCGACTGCTAAAACAGAAAGCCCTATAAAAGTAATTACTGCTAAAGTAAGCCATTTTTTTTGTTTAAGCATTACTATATTCTAGCAGGCCTGCTTATAGCTTCTTTTTGACGTCTTCTATGATGTCACGAAGTTCAGCCGCTTTTTCAAATTCAAGGTTGGCAGCCGCCAAATCCATCTGACCTGATAGGTCTTTGATCAAGTGTGCGTATTCGTCTTTTGGAATTTTATTTAAATTCAATTTGACTCGTTTGGAATCTTCAGGCATATCAGGTCGCATGCCCTTTTCAATTGCCTTTGAAATACCTGTTGGTGTTATCTTGTGCTCTTTATTATAGGCCTCCTGAATAGTGCGGCGGCGGTCAGTTTCATCAAAAGTTTTTTGCATGCTTTTAGTAATGTTGTTGGCATACATAATAACCCGACCTTCAACATGTCGAGCTGCCCGCCCAACTGTCTGTATAAGCGCCTGCTCGGACCGCAAAAACCCCTCTTTATCGGCGTCAAGAATTGCGACTAAGCTTACTTCCGGTAAATCCAGGCCTTCACGCAGCAGGTTGATACCAACTACGACGTCATACGTTCCCAACCGAAGGTCACGGAGAATATCGGTACGATCTAATGTGTCAACATCACTGTGCAAATAGGTTACTTTTATATTTATTTCTTGCAAATACTCCGTAAGATCTTCGGCCATCCGTTTTGTTAACGTGGTTATTAGTACGCGCTGATGCTTTGCGATAGTAAGTTTAATTTCATGGATAAGATCGTCAATTTGTCCCTCTATTGGCCGGACGGCAATTTTAGGATCAATTAAGCCAGTAGGGCGAATAACCTGCTGAGCTGGCTCGGGGCTACGACTAAGCTCATATTCTGCAGGGGTTGCACTGACATAGACTACTTTATTAACATGCTTTTCAAACTCGGTGAATGTCAAGGGCCGGTTATCGAGCGCACTCGGCAGACGAAAGCCGTGCTCCACTAGCACTTCTTTGCGTGCCCGGTCACCATTAAACATGCCGCGAACCTGCGGCAGACTCATGTGTGACTCATCGACAAACAGCATGTAGTCATCTGGAAAGTAGTCAAGTAAGGTTGCCGGCTGATCACCAGACTCACGATTCGTTAAGTAACGACTGTAGTTTTCGATACCTTTTACAAAGCCGGTTTCCTGCAACATTTCTAAATCGAAATTAGTTCGCTGTTGCAGACGCTGCGCCTCAAGCAATTGACCATTCTGTTTAAAAAAATGTAGTCGCTCTTCGAGCTCGTGCTCAATTTGGCCAAGGGCAACTTTGAGCTTATCTTGCGGCGTAACGTAATGACTGCTTGGGAATACCTTAAGCTCGTCTAGCGTGGCTACTATTTCACCTGTTAATGGGTCTACTTTTGTGATGCGCTCAATTTCATCTCCGAACATTTCCACGCGGTAAGCAACTTCTTCACTGGCTGGAAAAATATCTACCACATCACCACGAACTCTGAATGTTCCGCGGTGAAAGTCTACATCATTTCGTGTATATTGAATGTCGGTAAGATGACGTAAAAGCTTATCCCGCACCCGTCGCTCACCGCGCTTAACATGTACCGCCAAGCCGTTATAATCCTCTACAGAACCAATGCCGTAGATACAGCTGACACTTGCAACAATAATTACGTCACGTCGGCTGAGCAACGAGTCGGTCGCAGCGTGCCTAAGCCGGTCTATTTCCTCATTTATTTGCGAATCTTTCTCAATATAGGTATCGCTGCGTGGGATATAGGCTTCGGGTTGGTAGTAGTCGAAATAACTTACAAAATAATGAACTGCGTTGTCTGGGAAGAACTTCTTAAACTCACCATAAAGCTGGGCCGCTAACGTCTTGTTGTGGCTAAGTATCAGCGTCGGTTTCTGAATATTCTGAATAACGTTAGCCATGGTAAATGTTTTGCCAGACCCTGTAACCCCAAGCAGAACCTGCTCTTTGACATTTTTTTCAATACCTTCAGTCAGTTTGGCAATCGCCGACGGTTGGTCGCCCGTCGGCTTATAGTCAGATTTCAGTACAAAATTAGCCATCTTAATATTATATCAAGTTCTGAAGTAGTTTAAATAGATCTTATATTAGTATCTAAAACGGCTAATATTAGTTATAAGCTGATAACTAAATGTTATATAAGTATTTATACTTTTTATAGTCTATGTCCAGCATTTCGGTGAGCTTGGTCACCAACCACATCGGATCTTCGCTAAAGACCACGTCTTTATCGTGTTCGCTTCCAGCTGCATGTAAAATGTCTGATATTTCTGAGCTGACACCGCCGGCACCCTGCAGGAATCCAATGGGAGTGTTCGTCTCCATGGCAATCGTAAACTCATGTAGCGTGCCTAGTCGCCCTCCGATACTAATAACCGCGTCACTCGATGTAATAAGCAGTGCATCACGCCCGATATAATGCAGACCCGTAAAAAGAATCGTGTCGTAGGCAACAGTTGGTAAACGATACTTAACGACGTGTTCAATCTTACTGGCGGCTGGACTAATACCAACGCTCATTTGTCCGCCCGCCTTTTTATAACCTTCTGCAGCGTAGTTAGGCAGCCCAACAGTGGCGCCCGTGAGCAGACTATGACCAGCCTTAGCAATAGCTGCCCCGACGTCCCCAGCAAGCTTACGTCCTTCCTCGACGCTCTTACCTTTAGCAGCACCAGATACGCAGATTTGATACATTTTATGAATCCTCCAAAACAAATTCAGCAAGATTAGGGTCATCTACATAAGCAAGCTGTTTAAGAACTTGGTGTTCCAGCGACGGAGATGCAAGATAGCGCGTAAATAATTCGTGCTTAAGTGCCGTTTGCATGTGCTGCATGCTCTGGTAGCCATAAGACAAGTTATTGACGCATGAAATAGCCATATCAAGCAGATTAAAACTGACTGGCCGTCCGTCGGCTGTCATGCCAACAAAATCCATATCGTACCAAAAGTACAATGCTGGCTCGAGTCTGTATAAAACTCGTTCAGCCGAGTGCCACGCCATATCATCAAATGTTACGTGTGGCTCAAAAACTTCGCTAAAGCTGTCAGCGGCGCGTCCATAATGCCGCTGTATCACACGCCAGTGAATACCATGTCCGGCAATCTCTGCATGAACTGGCGGGTCTTCTGTAATAGTCCTGGCGACTATGCTGCCGAAGTCAGGCATAATCTGCTGCGATTTAAAATAAGCTGAATATGTTCTGACCTCATTCATATAATGCAACACGAAAGGCAGCGTGGTGATAGTAATGCCAGGCAACTTGTCGATTGGAAGCGGCGCAAGCAAAATCGTGCCGGTTTCTTTGAGGTGACTAACGGTGTGCCGTGTCTGCCGTACAAATTCATCAGCCGCACCGTGCCATTTTTTTGGATCAAAATAAATGACTTCAATTTTTCTGTTTTCAAAATCTGCCGGGGTAAGTTTTGTGTATTGTGCAGCTAGCTTAGCGTGCCATTCGGCCTCTTCTAAAAAGCGTGCACCACCGAGCAATTCACTCATAGATTCACGCTTAAGCATTGACTCGATTGAGCGATAATGCAGAGCTTTCATAACTTTTTTAGGCGGTACGTTTTTTAGCATTTTCTTAACGGTACTCGACTTGAGTGCATAGACGGTCTGTGGAACTGGCAAATTTTTCGCTTGGTCGGCAATTGCCTTAAGTACTTCCTGCACATCACCGTGATCTTTAACATGTAGTTTCTCGGCTAGAAACGAATCGTGTAGTTTTACCAGTCCCATCAGCGCATGATACAGCTCGCGGCCATTGGTAAATTTTGGGTCAAGACCAAGTTCGCGCATTTTTTGATGCACTTTTGTCAGTATTTCTGCGGTTAGGCGAACGTCAGTACTCTGCTCACCGCTGGCGCGTTCAAGCTGCTGAATTGAGATAGAAAACAGCGGTTCGTCAGCACCTACCAATTCGGATAATAATCGAGACATGGTTGGTATTAGATTAGCACAAGAGGTTTAGTTTTAGATAGCATTAGAAAGGCTGCGGCTTATACCATTCAGGAGCGTGTTCAAGCAGTTTCTCAAGTTCAGATTCTTGTAACAATCCTTTTTGTGCACCGACATTTTGAACAACATTCATGGAGTTTATGGGAGCCCACTGCAGCGCGCCTTCGATGGTATTGCCTTTTATTATTGATGCGACAAAAGTAGATGCAAACGCATCACCGGCACCCGTGCGCTCAATTGGGGGACCTGGATCGGGATATGGCGGCATTTTATAACGCTTTGAACCGTCTGAGGCATAGGCACCAGCAGGGCCATCTGTAATACATACAGTTTTTGGTCCAAAGTGATGGAGACGATCTAGCAGATTATGCACATCATCGTAATGGCCGCCACTAATCTGCACCGCTTCCTCACGGTTGACAACTAATACGTCTGTTAGGCTATAGAGCTCTTTGAGTTTATCTATCCCGGCTTCGAGCTGATAGGTGCCTGGTTGAAAGGCGAGTTTAACCTCAGGATTGTCTTTGAGCCAGTCGGCGACATAGTCATGATATTCATCGAGCGCGTTTTTGCTAATACTGCTGAAGTACACCCACTTTGGAAGATCAGTCTCACGAAAACGAGGCCATTTGTAATCATATTCTTCGTGTTTTATAAGAATAGTACGCTCTTCTTTGTACCATAGCACAAAGTGATAGTTACTTATTTTACCCTTGTTGATATGAACGAATCGAGTATCAACTTTTTCTTTTTCTAACTTGTTGATAATTTCCCGGCCATGCAGATCAGAGCCCACATTTGAAACCAAGCCGCTCTGTAGCCCTAGTCGCTCAAAACTTACGGCTGCATTGGCTGCATTTCCAACCGCTTCAATTAGTTCAGCATGATCAAATGGAACTTTCGAGCCAAAGGGCATTGCCAGGAACTTGCCGTGATCATTTTCAAACACATAAGCCCGATCATCGAGCAGTTTAATAAATGCGTCTGTGACTACATCACCAATAGCAAGCACATCCAAATGACTCATTATGTATTCCCCACCCTTTTCATAGTTGTTATGTTTAGTCTACCACAGCCTTGCCGGCACTGTTAAACATTTCCAGTTTTTCTTCTACGACGGCTTGTACCGCATCGATAACCTGATCCATGAGTTTAACTACCGCATACTCTGTCGGGTTATCTTGTAATACCTTAACAAGCGTATTCCTATAGGCTACACGCATGTCCGAGTTAATATTTATTTTGCTGACTCCGATCTTTACTGCTTCTACAAAGTAATGACCGGGGGTACCGCTTCCGCCGTGCAAGCTGATGTTAACGTCTGTGGCCTCGCGAAGCTCGCGCAGTAAATCCAGATCGAGTTTTTTGGGCACCGGATACTTGCCGTGTAAATTGCCGATAGCCGCCGCAAATGTGTCAATGCCTGTAGCTTCCACAAACGAACGCATATGCTCTGCGCTGCTGAATGTTTTTCTGATTTCGTCGTAATCAATTTTCTCTGTGTGCACATTTGAGCTACCTCCAAAATAATGAGGCTCGCTTTCTACCAAGGCGTTCGTCAGACGTGCATAATCTACTATCTGACGTGTGTCAGTAATAATATCTTCCAGTGACGCTTCTTTGCGGGCTTGGCTGATATCAATATGAATGAATTCAAAACCGGCTTCAATACCGGCGATAGCATCGCCGACAGTTGGGCTGTGGTCAAGGTTCAGATACATTTCGGTACCATATTCTGCCATGTAGTTATCGACCATGTCACGGATATTCTCAAGACCTAGTGCATCTACCTCACCCTGGCTGACTTCTACCATAAGTGGCGCGTTTTTGGCTTTAGCTGCCCGGGCAATAGCTATTAGCGTGTCCTGGTTATCGATATTAAATGCACCTAGCGCAAAATGCTCTTGTCTTGCACGAAGCATAGCTGCCCGGGCCTTATGGCAATTTTCTCTCATCTGATGTAGTGTCAACGGCATAGTTCCACCTTGCTTACTTTAAGATTTATTCATCATTTCATGTGCAGCTAACATAATATTTTTAGCGGTTAAGCCAAAATATTCTAGTAGCTCATCGGGCTTACCTGACTCACCAAACCGGTCTCGCATGCCAATACGCTTGAGTAGCGCTGGATGCTCTTCGCTTAAAAGCTCAGCTACTGCGCCGCCAAGACCACCAATAATCTGGCCTTCTTCGATAGTAATTACACGTCCTGTCTTTTGAACACTGGTTAAGATAGTAGCCGCATCAAGCGGTTTGATAGTCGGGCAATGAATGACTTCAAGATCAATTCCGTCCTTGAAGAGCTTTTCCGCAGCAACCAAGGCCTGATATGTCATGGTGCCAGTTGCAATAACCGTAATGTCGTGGCCCTGCGCATACACGTATGCTTTACCAATCTCAAACGGAGTAAGTTCGGTAGTTATTATCGGCGTCGCTTCACGTGCTAATCGCAGATATCCTGGCCGTTTATCATTCGCAAGAGCAATGGTAGCCCGCTCTGCCTCTGGTCCGTCGCCCGGAACAACGACTACCATATTTGGCAGTACGCGCATGAGAGCTATATCTTCGAGCATCTGATGCGTCGCACCATCGGGGCCAACAGACACCCCAGCATGCGAACCGACAATTTTAACCGGCCGGTCATTGAGGCATATGGTTGTCCTAATCTGCTCCCAGTTGCGCCCAGGACTAAACGCCGCATAGCTACTTACAAACGGGATTTTACCCATAGCCGCAAGCCCTGATCCTACCGTTACCAGGTTTTGCTCTGCCACGCCGATTTCTACAAACCGCTCAGGAAATTCTTTTGCAAACATACCTATTTGCGTTGAATCAGTTAAATCAGCACAAGCCGCAACAACCTGGTCATTTTGTTTGCCAGCCTCAAGAAGCCCTCTCCCGAATCCTTTACGAATCGGCTCCTTCAAAATATCTTTATCCAAAATATCATCAACTAAATGCAAATTCACAGTTCAACCCTTTCAAAAGCGAGTACTTTTTTAAGGCAAGGGTCTGCAAACGCTTCCCTTGAAATTTCATGCCATAAGCAAGAAATTTCAAAGGCGAAAAAACGGGGTCCCCGAGCCGAGAGGATTCGGCTTGGGGTGCAGTAGCGCCCTTGACGTAAAAAGTAAGAGCGCCTACTCATGCTCACTCCTAATCTTGCCTCGAAGCGTCCGCAGCTCATGCAGTGCTATTTTTGCTTGTTCGGCTTTAGCAGGCGCACCAGCAATTTCAAGTCCTCCTGGAGGCGCACCATGCCAGTGAAAGTCATATTCCATAAAATCTACACCCTTGCCTGGTATGGTGTGAGCCAAAATCATAACAGGCTTCTCGACTACTGCCCGCCCCATTGCGCAGGCGTCAATAATTGACTCCATATTATTACCGTCAATATCTATTACATGCCAGCCAAAGGCTTCCCATTTTGCCTTCAAATCCTCGAGCGGCATAACTTCTTCTGTCGGGCCGTCTATTTGAATATTATTACGGTCGGTAATAGCAATGATATTACTGAGCTTATACTTGCTTGCCAGCATGGCCGCTTCCCAGATATTGCCTTCATTCTGCTCGCCGTCGCCTAAAACGACATAAATCCAACGGTGGTTGTCTTTATTCATTCGCATCGCAAGCGCCATTCCGGCCGCTTGGCTTAATCCGCAGCCTAATGGGCCACTGGTATTTTCTAGTCCAGGCAGTTTTGACCGCTCTGGATGACCTTGCAAGCGAGACTTAAATTGGCGGAGTGTCATAAGCTCTTTTTTGTCAAAGTAGCCGGCATGCGCCAAGGCTGTGTACTGGACGGGTACACAGTGACCATTACTTAACAAAAAGATATCCCGATGATCCCAGTCAGGTTTTTTCGGGTCATGCTTAAGCACGTCGAAGTAAAGTGCCGTAAGTATATCGGCCAACCCAAGAGGCCCTGCGCTATGACCACTACCGGCGTGCTCAAGCATTCGAATAATATCTATCCGAATGTCATATGCCTTTTTCTCAAGCTCTTTTAACGTCAGTTTTTTGGCCACAGGTCTCATCTCTTTATTACTGAGACAAGTTTATCATAAGCTTCTTGAGGTGTCTCTGATTTCTGGATATAACCGCCGACGTTTAGAACATCAACGCCTGCATCTACTAATGCCCTGGCATTCTCGTCATTAATGCCACCATCCCAGGAAATTTCAGATTCAGGGTGATGCTCGTGAATTTTGCGAACTTTATCAAGCAGGCTTACATCTGCTTCGCCCCCGTGATGGCCAAGGCTGCCGCTAAATACCAGCACATGGTCAAAACTATGCATGATCTGATAGGCCCACTCTATGGGCGTGTCCTGTAGTATGGCCAAGCCCACTTTTATGTCTTCTTTGTGTAATTCAGCCGCAAAGTGCATGTGGTGCACGTCTGCCTCATTATGAATAATCACCATGTGTGGCTTTAGTTTTATTAGCTGCTGCAAGTGGTCCATGGGTCGCTTAAACATCAGGTGAATATCGGCATGAACATTATGCGGCCACCAGACCTGCAATAAATCGGGGGAGCGTGTGGGTGCAAATTCGCCGTCCATAAGATCAATATGAATACGCTCGGCAAATTTTGCTGCTCGTTCCATCTGTTCACGATATTCATGCGGCTCAAAAGCTGTTACCGTTGGTGCGATTACAGCCACTTTACATATCGTCCATTTCAATAATGCGCCGCTGATACTTGCCGACATGCGAGAACGTTGTATTCAAGAATGTTTCCACAAGAACAAAGCTTTTGTCACGCGCAAGGTGTCTTGCGGGCAGGCAAAGAACGTTTGCATCATCATCATTTCGGGCAGATCGAATAGATTCGCGGTCATAACCGAGGCAGGCTCTTATACCCTTGAAACGGTTAGCGGCCATACACATCCCCTGTCCGCTGCCGCAGAGCAATATACCCATGGGCTGTTCGTCGGCACTCGTTAAAATGTCTTTGGCGACACGGGCAGCAAAAACCGGATAATCATCCTCACGGTCGAGTTTTTCACCTCCGTTATCTTCTACTTCATAACCGACTTTACACAAATAGGTTACCAAGCTGTTCTTTAATACGTATCCGTTATGATCCGCGCCAATATAGATTTTCATAATGAACCTTACTCGTGATGTTCGGAGTGGTCTTCTTTTTGGTGCAGGTGTTTGCCTAGATCAGCAACTACCTCAACCAGACGGTTACTATAGCCCCATTCATTGTCGTACCAAGCCACGACCTTAAGCATATTGCCGGCAACAACAGCCGTAAGTTTAGTGTCAACAATTGCCGAATGACTGTTGCCGATAAAATCACTGCTGACTAATTCTTCGTCCGTTACTTCCAGGATCCCTTGGTAAAAAGGCTCTTTGGCAGCTTTCCTGAAGGCATCATTTACTTCTTCTACGGTCACGTTTTTTTTAGTAATAATCACGAAGTCACTCATAGATACCACTGGCGTCGGAACGCGCACGCTTAAACCACCGAAGATGCCTTTAAGTGCCGGCAGCGCCTCTCCTGCCGCGATGGACGCTCCAGTAGTGGTCGGTACTATGTTCTCGGCTGCGTTACGCGCCTCACGCAGGTCCTTTGCCGGCGCATCTTGTAGTTTTTGGCTAGCTGTGTAGCTATGGATAGTAGTCATCATTGCCTTTTCAATTCCAAAATTGTTCTCAATGACGGCAGCTACTGGGGTAATACAGTTTGTAGTGCATGAAGCATTACTAACAATGTCTTCGGCATGTTCGAGTTTATCTTCGTTAACACCTAGCACGATCGTAGTAGCACCATCGCCTTTAGCAGGCGCCGATATAACTACCTTTTTAGCACCAGCATCCAGGTGCGCCCTTGCTTTAGCCGGGTCTACAAAGAATCCAGTTGACTCAATAACTACATCTATTTTGTGCTCAGCCCAAGGTAGTGCTGAGGGTTCTTTTTCTGCAATTACTTTTATTTTTATGCTATTTACTATGATATGGTCTTCATCAAAACTGACATCATGTTGGTAAGTGCCATAATTACTGTCGTGTTTGAGTAGATGCGCCAAGGTGCGCGTGTCTGTGAGGTCATTTATGGCTACTACTTCGCAGTCACTTCTCTCGAACGCAACTTTAAACGCATTACGGCCAATTCTGCCGAATCCGTTAATACCAATTCTTGTTTTCATGTTTTACCCACCCCATTTAAGCATTAGCATATTCAACTGAATTGTAACAGGTTACGACACAAGATTACAATAAATTTGCGGCAGGCTACGCCCTGTAGGCCATAGCGCAGTCATTGATGATTTTCCAAGCTTCTTCGGTGCCGCCCCAGCCAAGTACTTTAGTACTGCCGGGCTTCTTGAGGTCTTTATAGTGCGTAAAGTGATGCTCTATCTTTTGCTTCCAGCGATCATGCAGATCATCCATGCTGGTTATGGCGTCGTCTGTATTACGGTCATCAGCTGGTACGACAATAATTTTGTGATCCATTTCGCCGTCGTCTTCAAAATTCAGTACGCCAATTACTTTTCCTTCAAGGAATACGCCCATTGGAATGGGATCATTGGTAAGCACAAGCGTATCCAACTCATCGCCGTCTTCGTCAAGTGTTTGCGGGATAAAACCATAATTAACTGGCTTGGCAAAAATACTCGGCTCAACCCGGTCAAGCTGAAAAGCAGCCACCTGCCGATTCCACTCAATTTTTAGAGTCGACCACTTTGGAATTTCAATTACGGTATTAACAATGTTCTTACTTTGGTCACCGTGGGCTAAAACTTTATTGAAATCAGGCACTTTCTACTCCTTCTTATTCGCTACTATTGTACACTAGTAGCTGAATGAAAATCATTGGTCATCGCGGTGCGGCAGGTTTGGCGCTCCAAAACACACTGCCCAGTCTTGAATTAGCGCGTCTACTCGGAGTCGATGCGATAGAATTTGATGTTCGTAAAACTAAAGACAACAAGCTTGTGCTGTGCCACAACGCAGCGCTGTCTGATATTAGTAAAAGCGACCTAAGACTTAGCGATACTGAGCTTTCTGCACTGCTAAAAATACGCTTAAATGACGATCAATCTTATATAGCGACTTTAAGTGAAGCGCTCGAGATGTGTAGAACGGTCCCGGTTTATATCGAGCTTAAGGAAACCGGCTGCACGGAGTTGCTACTCAAAGAACTCGTTAAATTTCCAGATAGTGACGTTACTGTTTTGTCTTTTAAGCATGAAGAGTTAGCAAAATTACGCAAACTTAGCCCGTCTATAAAGTTATATGGAAACGAACGAACTAATCCGTCGGATATTATTCAGACCGCCCGCAAACTGCACCTAAACGGCATTGGTCTTAATTTCTGGTTACTTAACCCACTTACCTACTGGCTCGCTAAACGTCACCATCTGGATATATTCGTATTTACCGTAAACAGTAAATTACTCGGTCGTTTTATCGGTTTTCTATATCCTGGGGTTGCCATCTGCACCAACCACCCGGAATGGTTTGTAAGGCATCCTTATTTGCGACTACGCGATGAACGTACTCGAAAAAAATAGTACCGGCTATGCTTTTTATGTATAAGATCTGAACAGCCACAGATAGAGCATAGACCACGCGCTAACAACCGCTGCAATTAAGTACTGCCCCGGTATGAGCGCATCAATGCTAAAAATAAGAACCCCGAACAAAAGATTAAGGCCAGCTGCAAACCAGTACCATACACCAGGCTTATCAACAAAACCGTTACCAGCATAAGCTTGGGCCATTAAAACGAGCCAGAACGCGCCAAGATGGTTAATCAAGTAGCCCGCTACTGGCAGTTCAAGATAAAATACAAACCCTGACACTGCCATGCCTACGGCGATTGTAATGAACCAACCATAATAAATGTGTTGCATTTGCTTAACCTTTAAAGGCATGACTTTGAACATATAGTAAATACCTATCACCGACAGTAACGTCCAAAAAGCATTAATAAATTTGTCTTGGTAAAAATGGGTAGCCAAGAAACCGACAGTAACCAAAGCTGACCATAAGAGATAGACCCGTGCTCGACTGTCGAGAAATAAATATTGCCAATCAATTTTAGTGTCATTCATAGGTGTAATAATAGTATACTAAACAAGACTAATGAGGAATTTGCTTTGCGAATAACGCTTGAACATACAGAAGATGCCGCCCAAAACATTAAAACATTTTGGTTTAAACCCGAGCGGCCAGTACAGTACACCGCCGGTCAATTTATTGAATTAATACTTCCGCACGACAAGCCAGATAAGCGTGGATCTAGACGTTGGTTTACCTTATCATCAAGCCCTAGCGAACCGATGCTAAGTATTACCACAAAACGGGCTATAGAAAACGGCAGTACTTTTAAGCAAACGCTTTTAGCGTTAAAGCCAGGCGATTCGGTGATGATGAGCGAACCAATGGGTGATTTTGTATTGCCTAAAGATCCCTTGCAACCGCTAGTTTTTATTGCCGGAGGAATTGGCGTTACACCCATGAGAAGCATGATTAAGTGGTTACATGACAGCCAGGAACAGCGCACTGTCAAACTCCTTTATGCTGCTGCCAATTTAAATGAAGTAGCGTTTAGAGATATTTTTAATGCATACGGCGTCCCAACAGAACTCATTTTGAGTGAGGCCCCAAAGAACTGGAATGGCCACACTGGGCGATTAGACGCTAATAAAATCTTGGAGCTCGCTCCAAATGTTGATAAAAAGCTGTACTACATTTCAGGGCCCGAGCCCATGGTTGAGGGCATTAGCAAGGCGCTATCGGACCTAGGCGTTGATAAGCGTCGCATTCTCGGTGATTTCTTCCCTAATTACGTGGGTTTATAAGTACATGACATACAAAATTCTCGGACTACTAATTGGCGCAGTTTGTACGGCCTTGATCGCGCTCATTATTGTGGCAACCAAAATATAACCAGTCTGCATTCGTGCTGAGCGGTTTCGTGTTGTATCACTCAGATCGTAACATGTCTAGTTTTGAAGGAATTTACATTCCTCCAAACTATTATTAATTGATCTCGGTACTTAAATCAGTCATCAATTTCAAGCAAGTGAAATAACCTTTTAAATCCTCAGCAGGAACTGGCTTAAGCCAGTTCCTTAAAGTCTCGTCAATTTTGGAATCAATCTCTTCAAGACGCCGTTTGCCAGTGGCGGTAATACTTAGGCGTCGGCTGCGACGGTCACTGGCGTTAATCTTTTGCTTGACCAGCTTTTCTTCAACCAAGTCATTCATAAGTGCCGTTATCTGCGGCATTGTTACATCAAGTTCTTCTGACAGTTCAGTCATGCGCATTCCAGAATGGGAACCTTTACTTACGGTTACAAGGAGCAACCACTGCATCATCGTAACCCCGAATGGCTCTAGCTCGCGCCCTACGACTACTCGAAGTACTCTGTCGGCTTTAGAGTGGGCCAGACAAGCTTCGTACATGGTTATAGTCTTTAGAACTTCTGTCATTCCACTAGCTTGCACGCAAAACTACAGCCTGTAAAGTAAATATCTTACAGCACCTAAACTTTTGCCATGGTAGCGGGCACAGGGGGCGCAACTATAGATCGCTCGTGATCTTCAAGATACTTTCTAATCATAAGTGCTGCCGTTGCTCCTTCACCTGCTGCGCTTGCAATCTGCATTGTCGCTCCGCTTCTGACATCACCAGCTGCAAATACTCCAGGCATATTTGTTTCGAGTTTTGCGTCAGTGATAATCATACCGATTTCATCGAGCGCTACATTTGAGCTCTTTAAAAATTGCGTATTTGGTAATAAACCTATGAATATAAAGACGCCGTCGGTCGGAAATTCAACCTTTTTGTCAGTAATTTTATCCGTACCAATCACTTTTATGACGACGTTGTTTTCAGCAATAATTTCATCAGTTGTCGTATTAAAGTGTACGGTAATTTTACTCTTCTGCTTCTCAAGCTCTTGTTGCAGTATTTCTGATGCCCGGAGCTTATCACCTCTAACTAGCAAATCAATGTGGGTTGCAAAACGCGTTAAAAATATTGCTTCCTGTACAGCCGAGTTGCCACCGCCGACTACAATTAGGCGTTTTTCTCTATAGAACGCGCCGTCACAGGTTGCACAGTAATGCACTCCTCGCGCATAGTATTCTTGCTCGCCTGGAATGCCGAGTCTTTTATAGTCGCTCCCGGTTGCCAACAGCACCGTCTTAGCATATATATCGCCGTCGGTCGTAATAAGTTTTTTTAACGTGCCTTCGTCTGCTATTTCAAGCACTTCGCCCAAGCGAATATCAGCCCCAAACCGCTCAGCCTGCTCACGCAAGGCGTCTGCTAAATCAAGCCCGGAGATACCTTTAGCAAAACCAGGATAATTATCAATCCAGTCAGTAATCGCTGCAAGCCCACCGATTACGCCCTTTTCAAACAAAACTGTATCAATATCTTCACGGGTCGTATAAATAGCGGCCGTCAATGCTGCGGGACCCGCACCAACCATTATCACATCATGAACTTCTTTGTCGGTCATTACTATGCCACCGCAGGTGCTAGCTTAGCCAAGTTATAGCCAACAACAACCTCTTTGCTATCATCTTGCTTGGTAATGATTGTAACCGGCACAGAAAGAGTTCCACTGGCTGCAAATGCATCCTTTTGGCGCTCGGGGTTTGTATCGAGGTTAACTTCATCGTAAGTAAACCCTTTTGCGCCCAGCCATTTCTTTACCATGACGCAATATGCGCACGTATTGGTAGTAAAGATAGTGATATTTTTGACCATGGCTGGTTCTCCTTAGTATTGATTATTTTTACTTTCTGGGTTCTTTATTCATTATATATAGCGCTATAGTGCTTATGCAATACGCTACATGTTGTGTTTTTTAGTTAATTGAAACCAGTTCAATATCAAACACAAGATCAGCATCACCCGGAATACTCGGCGGGCTACCACCGGGACCGTAAGCCTTTGCAGCAGGAATTACTAAACGGCGCGTGCCACCAACTTTCATACCCGGAATACCCTCAACCCAACCTTCAATAAGACCTCGTCCGTCAGGAGATTCTGCAGACGTAAGTAACGTCGCACTGAACGGACTGCCCGTGTCAATCGAACTCTGAAAGATTTTGCCGGAGGCGACCAGCGCACCAGTATAGTGAGCGGTAATTTTGTCACCCTTTTTCACCTCTTGACCCGTTCCGGGAACTGTATCAGTTGCCTGCACAGCTTGCACTCTTTCGGCACTGGCGGTAAAGTTTGCGAGTTGCGTTCCTTCTAACATATTTGGTTTCTCCTGTGGATTTAATTGTTCGCTGGCTTGGTTCAGTGGGCTCGCAGAGCCGTCTGCTGAACTGCGGTCAGTTATTTGCTTTGCTTTATTTTCTTCTCTTATTTGCCAGATTACGACCGCCCCCGTGGCAACCGTAGTAGCCAAAAATAATACTGCTAAAGTGAGCGCCATAAAACGCTGCGATTTCGATGCCATGTGTCCTCCTGATTCAGACATGTAGTATACCTATTAAACGTTGCCAGTGCTAGCAAATTCTTCTGGATGCTCTGGCCAGCCATGCGCTAAAGCGTGTAACAGTTTGGCTTGCAATTTATTAGACAAAAACGGCGCGTTTTTAAAATCTGTAATTGGAAGCCATGTCGGGGTATACAAATTTTTTCCAAGTTTGTTTATCTTCTGCTCTTCAGATTCAGGATGCAGTTGCGGCTCGCCCTGCATATATTCACATAAAAATACATGTTGGTCACCGTACATCGGGTCCGAATGTTCTATAAAAACCAGTCTTGGGTTGGTAAATTCAACCATCGTCTCTTCTTGAACCTCGCGATACAATGCTTGCTCAGGCGTTTCCCCAGCCTCTATATTACCCCCCGGTAAGGTGTCGTAGATTGTACCGAACTTATTCCGGTTCATAACCAGCAAACTGTCATCTTTAATAATTATCGCCCGAACTGCTTTTCTCATATGTATATCAGTATACCTTATGCATTTATTTCAAATTGTCGCAGTTTTTTCTTGGTGGATTCTGATTTCTTCCCGCGCTGCAGATCAAGCAGCTGAGCATAAATCCCGCCGCTTTTAGCTAGGCGCGCTGGCGAACCAACCTCGTTGATACGTCCATCTTTAATCGTTACAATCTGATCGACGTGCTGAATAGTGCTCAGTCGGTGAGCAATAATAATTGTAGTGCGTCCTTGCATAAGCCGTTCAAGCGCTACCTGCACCATTGTTTCTGACTTGCTGTCCAGGCTGCTGGTAGCTTCATCAAGAATCAGAATAGGCGCATCTTTTAACAACGCCCTTGCTATGGCAATACGTTGTTTTTGACCTCCGGATAGTCTTAGCCCGCGTTCTCCGATTTCAGTATCATAGCCTTCCCCGAGTTTTGTGATAAAGTCGTGGGCATTTGCAGCTTTTGCAGCCGCGGTGATCTGTTTTATAGTTGCGTGCGGACGGGCGTACGCAATGTTCTCTTTGATACTTCCGCTAAACAATGCCGGTTCCTGAAACACCACACCAATAGCAGCCCTCAAACTGGCCTGCGTAACGTTACCTATATTCTGCTCATCAATTCTTATTTCTCCGCGCTCCGGTTCGTATAACCTCAGCAGTAAGTTGGTAAGGGTGGTTTTACCCTCCCCGCTTTCACCAACTAAGGCGATTTTAGTATCTGGCTCAATTTCAAGGCTGATGTCTTTTAGAATCGGTTGTTTTTTGTCATAGCTAAATGACATTGCGTCAAAAACTATGCTGCCTTGCGTCACTTTTAGTTTACTTGCACCAAGCTTGTCGGCGATCTCTGGTTTTTTATTCATAATTTCAAAATAATCTTTGCTGTCCGCTACTGCGCGCTGGGTACTTTCTACCAAAAAGCTAATAGTAAAAATAGGAATTCTGATCTGATTCGCTAATAAAATGAGTACTACGGCAGATCCAGGGCTATAAAGTCCCTGGGCAGCCTGGACAAATATAAAGCCGTATACCAGCAGAAAAATAGCATTTAAAACCAGGCGCCGACGAACATCACGAATGTGCCAGAACTTTGACTGCGGCTTATTGATGTCAACTGCTTTCTGGGCAAATCGCTTGAAGAAGCTAAGCTCATGTTGTTCTTGGTTAAAGCTTTTAACTACTTTAACCTGGCTAATTGACTCTGCGAATCGTCCGGAAGCCATATCAAACTGATGGTTTTTGTCCGACTGATACTTTTGCCAAGTATTGCTTGTTCTGACCGTTTGCCAAATATAAATGGGATACAGCAAAAATAGCAAGAACGCCACAGGCAGGCTGTAGTAAGCAATGACCCCGAGCGAAAACACCGTACTAAAAATAAACTGAAGAAAGTTGTTGCTCATCATCTGCATCCAGGTGGCAATTTGCTGGATTGATCGGTTCAGCCGGTTAATGATCTTGCCGGATAGTTCTGTGTCAAAGTAACGCTGTGGCAAGCTCAGCAGGTGTTCATAGTAGCGCACAGAAAGTATCTTAATAAGTTTGGCAGACATTTGATCGCCAAGATATCCACCAATGTTGTTCAAAAATGTATTAACTACGTCAAGCGCAAAAATAGCCACGGCCAGCATAACAAGAAATGAGATACGAGCGTCAGCGCCCAAACGAAGCTCATCAACGGCCCTACCGCTCACAATTGGTGCGATAAGTCCCGTTAAAGATACGGCGACCATGATCAGACTCACGGCTATGTAATAGCGCTTTAGCTCGCGGGTTGAAACCAAAATTTTCCAAATAGCATTCATTACGTAAAGCTTAACACGTTAAGTGTTCATCTACAATACTCACCCACCGCAACAAAATAATTTGCTTAATATTTCACGCTATAGCGTTTAATATTATACATTTATGTGATGTACGGATTGGGAAAATGACATTTAAAGAAATTTGATCTAGCAAGTGATCGTTCCCCGAAGGCTCTGAGTGTTCAGAAACTTTGGGGAACGGACAGGTGTGATACGGTTTGGCAATATGCCAAAGCGTGAGCACGAATGCTCGTCTGTTCCGTTCTTGTTTGCGCTCAGCGCGGTCGTTCTGGGCAGCCTCTTACGTGTGAGGTGTTGTCGCAAGACCTGCACGTGACCTTGCTGAGACCTCCGAATGAGCTGCGTCCAGCGCGTCCGTTGCATCCTGAGCAACATCCCTTACAGCCTCTCATGCCGCTACGTGGCAATTAAATCACCTCCTTAGGGTGAGTCGATGGACAAACTGGCGCGAGTGCCGCGGACGCAAAAGCCCATTGGGGTGGGCCTGAATCCGCGGCACTCGCAACTGTGGAGCTCAAAATTTCGAGCTCGCGATGACGGATCCCAGGGGGCTTGGCGGAAGCCATCCCCGGGACCCGGGCGGGAATAGCCAGTCGAGGGAGACTGACCAGGCTCAACGCGACACACCGGTGTCACGGACCCTTTTTCCCTACCCCCTAGAAACGGCTGGTTAGCCGATTCCGCGATTGTGGAGAGGCGATGATTGCCAAAGCATTAACTGCAAGTAGCAGGAAATACTAGTCAATCAACTAGAACTCACGCTTCTCCAAGAACACACAGAAAGAGTCGATCCTTGTACCACTCATACGCGTCGGCGCGCACAGCCATTAAGCGTGCAAGCGCGTTAGCGGAGCGGGGGCGGGACACCGGTCCTTCCTGTATGCGGTATGAGTTGGCAGAGCTCTGTCAACTGAGATACCAGTCATACCCGGCAAACTAGAACGAAAATATGATCACACCTGTCAAAGTACGCTTTTACGGGAGAAAACTCCATCGTTTAGCTATAAAATAATACCACTCTTATGCAAATAAGCAAGTTTTACTAAACTTATTCCTACTTTATATTCTTTCTGCCCCTAATGCTTCGTTGGCTCTTGCTGCTACGCTATCCAGCAGCTCGTTCACCTCTTGTGCGGTCATTGTTTTTTGATATGAAGCAATCTTTAGTCTGAAAGTAACATGTTTAACGTCATTCTTGTGATAAATATCGATAGGATAAAACTCGTGCGTAGTGGCTTCAGGAAAATTAAAGTTCTCTCGCAAGCAATGCTCAATCTCATTAAAAGCCGTGTCTGCCTTCACGCGCAGTGAAATGTCCTGTTCTACGCTTGGAAATCGAGAAAGCCGTCGATAAGTCGGCTTATACTCCGCCAATGTGCTGGAAAGGCTGATTTCAAAACCGGCACAATACGATGGCAGTTTAAGTGCTTTTTTGGTAGCTAAGCTAAACTCACCTATATAACCTAACGTTTTATCTGTATCCGCCAAATAGACTTGAGCTGAGCGATTTATGTCAAAAGGTGCCGCCACCGGATGTTCTGGTGCCTCGCTTATTGGTTCGTAGCGAAGCAGAACGCCCATAGAAGCAGCTAGTTCATCAAGATATTTACGGGCCTGATAAAACGCAGCGCCATGAGGTTTGATCTTGTCATCTGCCGCAACAACAAGCCCGAGGTTCTCGAGTTCTTTTGGCAGGCCGTCATCTGACCAAAGCTTCGAATGCGTTTTGTTAAGTTCAAAAAGCGCAAATGTATCAAACCCGGCCTTACTATTTGGATGCACCTTTTCAAGCAAGCTTGGCAAAAGACTCTGGCGATAGTACTGAAGCCCTGGGCTAAGGGCATTGCTCAGCCGAAAAGCATTCTGCTTGTCATGACCGACTTTTTCCAATAAATTGCCGTGCACAAAACTATACGTTAGCACTTCGTTTGCGCCCGCTTTCGACAAAGACTGGCGGATTTTGGATTTAAGGGCCAACATAGCATTTAGCCTGACAGGTTTAATTTGACATCTTGGGAGATTAACCAGCAGATTATCATAACCGTGCAGACGGCCCACCTCTTCTACGATATCTTCGGGAATTTCAATATCAGTTCGCCAGTAGGGCGGTGTTACCAAAACTGTATCGCCATGCAACTCAACGCTACATTCAACGTTTTCAAGCAAGCGCCCCACGTCTTCGGTAGCAAGGTCTGATCCTAATCGAACATTAATAAACCCAGATGTTACTTCGATAGCAGCCCCTGGTGTCAATTCCTGATTTTTTATGTCAAATACTTCACTCGCTATATGACCACCTGATACATATTGCATAGTTGCCACTGCTTCTTCCAGCACTACATCTGGCTGGAAGACTGATTGGCCCTTGTTAAAGCGCGTCACAGCGTCAGTAAATAATCCGTACTTCATGCTGGTGCGGCGGATGGAATACATATTAAAGTTAGCGCATTCAATCACGATGTTTTTGGTAGATTCACCAACCTCTGTGTCAGCCCCACCCATAACGCCGCCGATACCGACAGGTACATCAGCGGAAGTAATTAGAACGGTGCTATCGTCCTGAAAGGTTATCTCTTTGCCGTTTAATAGCTTCAGCTTGTCGCCAATTTTTGAACGACGCGTCTCTAAGCTAGGTCCGTTTAGTTTGTCATAATCATATGCATGCGTGGGCTGGCCGGTAAGTATCATCAAGTAATTTGTTACATCAACTACGTTATTAATAGGCCTGAGTCCGACACGGCTCAGATATGTCTGAATAATGAGCGGGCTAGGCTTGATAGTTACATCAGCCATCGCAACCGCCATAAAACGCGGCACAAGATCGGTTATTTCATTTTTGATGGTCAGTTGCAGGGCTGACTTACCTGGCTTTATGCGGTCAAGCGGCGCACGGTACCAGTCCGGGCTTTTAAATGGCAGCTGGCAAATGCCGGCAATCTCACGAGCTACACCTAAAATACCAAAGCAGTCCGGACGGTGCGTAAACATTTTATTTTCTATATCAATAATATGATCGTTGAGTTCATATAATTCGGCAAAATCCGTGCCTGGCGCAGCTTCTATATCAACCTCGACAATTCCGTCGTGATCATCACTTATAGCCAACTCAGCCGCGCTGGCAAGCATGCCGTTACTCACGACGCCGCGCAGGTCACGCGCTTCAAGCACGAACGGTTCTTTATCATACGAACTCGGCACAGTCGAACCTGGCGGAAGCCAAGCAACCATCAGGCCCGCCCTGACATTAGGTGCCCCGCATACCACCTGGACATGACCGTTTTCGTCCCTATTGACATCAGGGGTAATACCACCGTCGTCAATAGTGCAGACTTTTAGCTTATCCGCATTAGGGTGTTGTTCGCAGGCTACAACCTTGGCAACCACAATACCACGGTACTTTTTGCCTAAGTCAATCACTTCCTCGACGGCACCAAGTTGTGCTCCGATTTTGGCCACAAATTCATCAATGGGCATAGAAACATCAGTAAACTGCTTTAACCAATTATCGCTTATTTTCATGTATTGCCACCATTCCAACTTAGACGGTGCTTTTGTCCTGTTGTGTCACCAAATTTTCCAAAAGCATACCAGTTTTCAACCGAAACTTTATAAAACTTATGACCGTCTACTTTTTTTGCATCTTCAATAATCTCTTCATTACAGTTAAGCCTTGTCTTAAAAAGCGCATACAATTTTTCATACTGGCCTTCATCGTCAACTATTTTAGCTTTACCTTCAAAATAAATAGCATGCGGATACTCGTCAAGCGCATGCTGTCGAACGATATTACCAGCAACAGATGGGTTATTCATTATTTCTTGACTATGTCGTCTTGAGGCAAGTGAGCGAAAGTACAGATTGAGCATCTGATCATAGACAAAATGGACTTCGCATACCCACGGCATATCATTATTCACAGTCGCTAACGACATGTGGAGTGATTTATTTATATATTCTCTTACGATCTGCTCAATATCTAAACTCATTTGAATTGCCTTAGGAAGTCTAATTTACCTGATTCAAAATGGCGGATATCTTCGATTCCGTATTTCATGAGCACTAAACGGTCGATACCGACGCCCCATGCAAAGCCGGTATAAATATTTGGATCAATATCGGCCATTTTAAGTACATTTGGGTGGATCATGCCACACCCAAGCAGCTCGAGCCAGTCGTCATCGGTATTTCCGGTACCCTTTTTTAACGACTCCGGGCGAGAAATTGCAAACTCAAATGATGGTTCAGTAAACGGGAAGTAATAGGGTTGGGTTTTGGTTTTAAGTTCCTGCTGATAATACGCCTCAAGAAAAGCCTTAAGGCTGGCGATAAGATTACCGACGTTGATACCCTTGCCCACATATACACCTTCCAGTTGGTAGAAAGTATGTTCATGCGTCGCATCTAGGTCTTCATTGCGGAATACACGGCCGGGGATAACCACGCGTATGTCATCACCCTTTTCTAGGTCCTGCTTGTATTGCTGCAGCACCCTGTGTTGCATCGTGCTGGTGTGTGCCGGAGCAATTAAACCTTCTTCTGTCATAAAGGTGTCGTAATCGTCACGCGCGGGATGGTCAGCCGGGAAATTAAGCGTCTCAAACATGTGGTAATCATCATCAAGTTGTCGCGATTCAACCGCATGAAAGCCCATTCTGTAAAATATATCCAAAATATTTTCTAGTTCAGTCATGAGCGGGTGCTTGCTACCCTGCTCGCTTGGTAAAAGCCCCGGGCGATTATCGGCTAGTACATTGGCATCAAAAGGGGCGGTTACGTCAATTGGTTTTAATTTCGATTCAGAAGATTCCGACTCGCCAACCAGTGACTCAAGTTCGGCTTTTAAGTCATTAATTTCTTTGCCAAAGTTAGCGCGTTCTTCTGGCGGTACCCTCGTAATCTCGGCATAGAGGCCC
Organism: Saccharimonadales bacterium (SeqCode); assembly: GCA_038255465.1. Classification (GTDB taxonomy): domain Bacteria; phylum Patescibacteriota; class Saccharimonadia; order Saccharimonadales; family JACDFO01; genus JACDFO01. The sequence continues at coordinate 25,666 of JBBSLJ010000006.1, read as the reverse complement.
CTTAGCTCAACGGCCCTTAAGATATCGGCTTTGTTTTCTAGCTCTTGTAGCCGAATTTTGAGTGTTTCGGCAACTTCAGCAACCCGCGCATTAGCATAACTCATATCTGTAAGGAGTATATCATCTGTGATACGCTTGGTATATGGCCGTTGAGATATATTATCCACCAGAAAATTTAGAGCTTCCTGATTCTGAGCCAGTCTTATTTCTCGCAGGTCCGATCCAGGGTGCGCCTGACTGGCAAAAATACGCTAGCAACTACTTTTTACGTGAACCTTACGTGCTAATGCATAGCCTGCATATTGCTAACCCAAGACGCGAATATTTGGACGAAAAGTTTAACTATGATGCACAGGTTGAGTGGGAAAAGGCTGCGCTACTAAAAGCAGCCCGAAACGGTGCAATCATTTTTTGGTTTGCGGCAAAAGATCCGGATCAGCCCCATGAAACAGGCCGTGCATACGCCCAGACGTCACGCGTTGAATTTGGGCGAGTGATGGGCTGGCTCGATTATAATCCAGCAATCAGCTTGGTTGTTGGTATTGAGCCGGGTTACAAAGGTAGCGAAAAATATTTTGCCACCTGTGCTGCAGAAAAAAACCTAGCGATCTATAGTGACTTAGATGAAGTATGTGCGGCCGCCTTAGATTCAATAAGAAAGGAAGTTACTCATGGCGCAATTTAGTTTTGATGTTGCTAGTGAATACGACAAGGCTGAGATGAACAACGTTTTCGATCAAGCGCAGCGCGAAATGACGAATCGTTATGATTTTAAAAACACGCCCGCAGAACTGGAGTGGTTGGACACTGAAAAAACTGGTCTTAAAGTAACGGGCAGTGGTGATTGGCAGATAGACGCGATTTTGGACATAGTACGCAAAAAGCTCGCCAGCCGAAATCAAAGTCAGAAAGTGCTGGATAGCACAAAAGAACCGACGGTGAGTAATCTAAAAACCATCAAAGAAGTGCTTTTTAAGCAAGGGCTTGACCAGGAAAAGGCTAAAAAAATTACAAGTCTTGTTCGAGATACATTGCCAAAAGTTAAAACACAGATTCAGGGCGACGTTGTTCGAGTTACGAGTGGAAGCAAAGATGATCTTCAAACCGTTATGCAACTGCTGAGTGCTCAGGACTTCGATTTTCCGATTAGTTTTACTAACTATCGCTAAGCAGATACGCCAACATACTCTCGAATATTTTCTACGTTGTCCTGATTCATTCTGGACGTCAAACCAGCGTTGATATCCTGTGCAATGCGCCCTTTGCGCTGTCGTATACCTGTTACAACTTGAATTGCTTGTGCTCCTGCCTGAATTCTTTCCAGAGCAGACTCAGTATCGTTGATACCTCCCACGCCTATTCTCGCCACATTAGCGTAACGGGTTTGTTTGGTGATATACCTCATTCGCTCCGTTGCTCGTTTGCGAAAAGCCGGATCGCTGCCGCTTAAACCGCCCATTTCGCCCGCCCACCCGTGAGCACGCTTGAGCTCTTCGTCAATCGTGGTATTACTATCTATAATTCCCACTCCTTGGTCAATACAAATTTGGAGAATCTGATCTAAGTCTGCAAGCGCTAAATCTACAGTTGTTTTTATGAAGAGCGGCTTGGTGCCTGTAACTGCCTTAACTGCCTTAACAATCTCAGTCATCGGCTCGGTTTTTAATAAGCCGCGTAGGCCGGGAGTATTTGGGGAGGCTACATTTACTACAAAGTAATCCGCATACTTGTATAATCTTTCTGCTACCGCCGCGTGAGCCCATGGGGCCTGATCATCCGGTGTCAATTTGTTTTTACCAAGACTTATGCCAACTACACCAGGGCGCTTCTGCGTATCAAGATAAGCAGCAACCGCTTCCTGGCCTTTGCTATTAAAGCCCAATCTATTAAGACCAGTGCCAGACTCGTAGAATATTCGAGGTTTTGGATTGCCTTTTTGGGGGTGCACAAGCACAGATCCAACCTCTGTAGCGGAGAAACCTAGAGCGTAAAGGCCGTCAACCGCCCATCCTCTTTTGTCCCACCCTGCGCCAACCATAAGTGGGTTTTCAAGTTCTAAACCTGCCACATTGGTCCTAAGACGTGCGTCTTGAATTCGTTCACCGCCTCTTATAAATCTAAATACCTGCTCATTAAAGCTCATTTTTGAAAGACTGTGTAAACCAAATTCTGCCAAGGTTTTTAGGTGTTCACCTTCAATCGTTTCAATAACCGGCGCAAGTTCTGCCATGACAACTCCTCATACTCACTCAATTTGTTTGCTGCAAGAGCGATTATGTGTTTGACTAAGGTAACTGTAAATTTGTCGACGGTGTTCGTCGTCAAGGAGGAAATAGTTACTTTTAGTAATCTCGTTTTGGAGCTGACGAAGTTTGGTTTGACCAAAAACCAGGCTTTAATTTATTTGCATTTGGTTGACCATAAAGAACTCAGAATTCAAGAAATCGCAAACTTAACAGGTGTGCCGAGAAGTTCAATCTATGAAAGCTTGAAGGGTTTACTAGAGTTTGGAATCGCAGAAGAAGTAATTGACGCAAATCATAAAAAAATTCGTGCTTACCCGTTAAGTGCAATCAAGCACGGACTAGACGAAAAATTACTACACTTGCAAAAATTGTCGCGGGATTTAGAAGTATTAGAGAAATCTTTAAGTCTTAAAAACCCCACCACTGCAGAGATAACAAAACTGCGTTATTACAAAGGCAGGTCGGGCGCAAGACAACTGTATTGGAACACACTCAAGACAAATGAAACTGTTTATGTCTATAGTGACTGGGGGAGAGGGCGTTATGTTGGCAAAAAGTTCTACGAAACATTCGTAGCAGAATCGCGTATAAAGAAAATAAAAGAAAATGTATTGATAAATCTTACTCCGGAAACAAAATTGTCAATTAAAACGTTCACCTACCCTGGATCACCTATTTCACGCACCCGGCTTGAAGATATTCGTGTTTTAGATTCAAAGAAAGTGTTAATAAAAGGTGACTCAATTATTTATGGCAATGTGTATGCCCAGGTATATCTTAAAAATATAGAAATAAGCGGCTTCGAAATTGAAAGCCAGCAGTTCGCAGAAACACAGCGAGCAATTTTTAAAACATTGTGGGATACGGCAACACCGGTAACAGCTTATTTAGATTAAACTGCCTCGTGATTTTACTACTTCCGCGCGACGTTGATTAACATCATTATTTTGTATGACTGGGGTACCTTTTATTCTGGTTTCAATAACTTGTCCTACCGTGCGCATACCAAGAAAAGGAGTCCATCCCGCACCGGATACTACATCATCTGAACTAATCTCTTTTTGTACACTAAGATCCCAGGTCACTTTAGTCTTAGGCGAGAATGATACGCCTATAATTTCAGCCGGTCGGGTTGACATGGCGTCTAGTAATCGCTCTATTGAAATCCGGCCAAGCATCGCCTGATAAAACATCAGTTGCGCCGCAAATTCTATACCCGGTACGCCATAACATGTATTGCTGTGATCATGCTCATTGCCGGTTGGATTATGTAGATCTACCCGCGCTTTAGCCTCTTGAGAATGCGGAGCGTGGTCAGTTTCTATAACATCAATTTCACCCTTGGCTAATCTATCCAGCAATGCCTCAGCCTCATCTTGACGACTAAGTGGGGGCTGCATTCTAGCTTTCCAGCCGCGCGTCCCTGAATCGTGTGATGTCATCACCAGGTGATGCACGCAAACTCCGCAGCTGGCTTGCCAGCCTTTTGCTTTTGCTTTATTGATGACCTCAACCTGAGCTGTATTATTTACGTGACATGCGTGGACGGGAAGTCCGAACTCACCAGCCACCATCGCTACCATCGCTTCAAGGTTTTCAACACCCGGATGCAGCATTACTGGTTTTTCTGGTGCTGTTTCTTTTAAAACCTTAAGGACTTCCCTAAACTCCTCCGGCTCACGGTCATATGGGTTGTTTGTAGTAGGCGCCATGTAAAGTTTTGTGCCAACACACTTACGAATCATTCCAGGTATTTCGCTAATGTTATCTGCTTCCGGCTGGCTGCCCGCATATACACCAATCGGACAGTAGGATTGTTGAACGATCAATTCGTGCTTTTCATCCACGCGATCTTCACTCCATGTTTCAGCACCAGGATTATTAGGCATATCGCAAGCCAATACGAATCCACCGATGACTGCAGCTTCTGAACCGCTAGCAAAATTTTCCGAATCGTTTTTGCTGGGCTCGCGGAAATGAACATGTAAGTCAACGAATCCGCCGGGCACCGTAAGTTTGTCGAGCATTTTCTTTCTCCTATTGCCTTTAGCATACCAAGCAGAATGCGCAAGGCAAGCATGAGCGAATTTAATTGCGCTATACTGTTTGATATGGATGAGCAAAAACTGGATGATACACAGGAAGAAAATCCGCCTGTTGACCTGTTTACGGCAGCCAGAACTGTACTTGAAATGAACGACACGGGCTTGTATACCGTACCCGCTCAGGGTCCATACCCACACCAATGGTTTTGGGATAGTTGCTTTACAGCAATTGGCCAGCGTCATTATGATATTGACCGCGCCAAAACAGAGATTATGAGTCTGCTCCGTGGCCAATGGGCAAATGGTATGTTCCCTAATATGATATTTAACCCAGCTCGTCAGTACCGCAGCGAACGGGAAATCTGGCGAAGCTGGCTTAGTACTGACGCACCGGATGACGTTCATACGAGCGGTATTACTCAGCCGCCTGTACTGGCTGAAGCAATAGTCAGAATCGGCGAGAAACTTAACAAGACCGAACGACGCGCATGGTATAAGGCGGTGTTTCCTGCTCTTCTCGCATATCATGAATGGCTTTATGCCGAGCGAGACCCACACCAAGAAGGGTTGGTACTACAAATTCATCCGTGGGAAACAGGCTTGGATAGCACCCCACCCTGGGTTCACGAACTACACGAACATCAACTGCCTACTTGGGTGCGGGTTATTCACAAAATTGGGCTCGATAAAGTCATAGGATTGTTTCGACGCGATGTAAAATACGTGTCGCCAAGCCAACGGCTTTCTACCCTTGATGCACTAGCTTTTTACGCTGTCCAGCGTCGTCTGAGGCGAAAGAATTATGATATAAAACGCATTCTTTCTCATTCGTTATTTGCTATTGAGGATATAACTTTTAACAGTATATTCATACGGGCAAACGCGCACCTGGAAGAAATCGCAAAATACTTAAAAATCGAACTTTCAGAAGAGCTCTGCGAACGCATGCAAAAAACAGAGAGTTCTTTTGCCGGGCTATGGGATCCTTACACGCAACAATATTTTTCACGGGAATTTATTACGCACCGGTTATTAAAAGATGCGAGTATCGGTACGCTAATGCCCCTGTATGCAGGCTGCATTAGCAAAGAACGGGCTGCACAGCTGGTAAAAATGCTCGAGGATGAACACTTGTTTGCCTCGCATTATCCTATTCCATCGGTGCCGCTAAACTCAGACTGGTTTTCTGAACATGCCTACTGGCAGGGTCCAACGTGGGTAAATATGAACTGGTTCATTATTGATGGGCTAAAACGTTACGGCTATGATGATCACGCTGCAGCCTTGCGCGAATCTACGCTCGAAATGGTTAAGAATGCCGGGTTTGCTGAATATTTTAGCCCACTCGACGGATCAGCGGCCGGTGCAGAAAACTTTAGCTGGACAGCTGCTCTGACTATCGACATGCTTAAAACAAAATAATTAAGCCTCTTCCTCTTGAGGTCGATCTAATAGTAGTGGCTCTATTCCGGGACTTACGTCAGCAATTTTCACGATATCTTTATCTATTTTTTTGAGTTCCTTATGGGCATTATTAAAATGATTGACTGTCGTGCCGAGTGAACCGCCAAGTTTTTGCATGAAGGTTTCATACGTAGTGATGTGTCGACCCAACTCGCCGACTCGCAACTGGATATCTTTTGCCTGATCTTCAATTTGAAGGCTACGCAAACCCTGTAAAACAGTCTGGAGATACGCCAGGAACGTAGTTGGGCTAACAATAATTACTCCTTTGTCTCGGAATGCATATTCAAGTAAATCACGCGCAGAAGTGTTGGTTGTACCGATTTTATTAACTAACAAATCATAATAAATAGCTTCTGACGGGATAAACATAAACGCAAAGTCCATGGTGTTTTCTTTTGGTCGGATATATTTTGATGTTTCATCAATACGATTTTTTAAATCTGTCTTGAACAGTTTTACCAGTACTTCACGCTTTTCTTTGCTTGTCTCTTCTTGCAGACGATTGTAATTTTCCAGGCTGAACTTGGAATCGACTGGCAGTATTTTTTTATCAAGAAATATTGCCGCGTCAACAATGTCTCCGTTGCTGAATGCATACTGCAACTTAAACTGTCCCGGCCCCATGACATTTTCAAGTACTGTTTGCAGATAGTATTCACCCACCCCACCCCTCTGTTTTGGGTTTTGCAGAACATTCTGTAATGTTTTTAGTTCTGAGGCGATGTCACCTACTTGACGGTTTGTTTTATCTAGTTCTGTCAGCTTTTGCGTAACGTCTTTAATGATAGTAGCGCTAGCTTGAAACTGCTTAACCATTTGCTCGTTACTTTTATCAAGCCGTTCGGTCAGTTGTTTTTGAAGGCCGTCTTTTAACTGAGAGATTCCATCAGATAAATTAGTCAGGTCCTGCTTGATCAGCAACGCACTTGTATCATCTTTGGGTAGAGCTTGTTTTTTGAGCAGAAAAAACAGTAGCACTGCATTTAAAATACCTAAAATTATTATTGCTGCAGTCATAAGCACTATTGTAACAGGCTAGTCATCGTGAGAATCAGTTTCACCGTTGTGATGGTCTTCTTCGATGATAGTATTATTTTGTACCTCAGACGTTTCATCTTCATGCCCACCCTCTAAATACTGGTGTGCAACTTCAGTGGTTATTCCGACTGTTAATACGCCGGTTAATAATAATATAGCCGCTAAATAATTAGTCTTACCTTTAGCTGACTCATGTATAGTCGGGATAAGGTCGCTGGCGGCAATATATATGAATAAACCAGCTGTGATACCGAGCAACTCGCCGAGTGGCAAGTCAATCCGTGAGCCAAGTCCAAACGTTACCAAGGCTCCAGCCGTTGACATAAGTGCACTAAAAATATTGATTAACATGACTTTTTTACGGCTATATCCATACTTTAAAAGCAATCCGAAGTCACCAATTTCCTGCGGTATTTCATGAGCCGCGACAGCGATAGCGGTTACTATACCTGTTGGCACACTAATTAAGAATGCAGCACCAATTGCAATACCATCAAGCAGATTATGGATTGAGTCACCGACGATAATAAGCGGCGCCTGTGTAGTATCCTCTTTGGCATGTTCATGGTGGTGATGAAACCAACGCAGGAAATGTTCAAGCAAAAAAAACAGCAAAATGCCTGCTAATACCCAGTTAGGGGCCGCGCCTTCTGCCAATTGCTCAATAGATTCTGGCAATAGGTCAAAAAACGCTGCAGCAAGAAGCGCACCGGCCGCAAAAGGCGTAGCGTATTTTGCCAGCAACTTAGCCGATGATTTTTTACTAATCAAAAGCATGCCACCTGCCAGCGAAAATAACCCACCAATCAGAGAAAAGAATAAAACATAATAGTATTGTGTCATACCATAAGTGTATTACGGCCGGTAAAGATTGCAAATTATTCGCAAACTGAGTTAAAATTGCGATATGTCCGAACTACAGCGCTTTAAATTAATTCTTGGCAAATCTGGTAACTTTGCCACTACGCAGCGGCTAGAACTTTTTAAATACCTACAGCTTAATCCTGAAGTTGCTATTAAAAAATTAATAGCCGCCCTGCCAACTCAAGATCAAGCGACAATATATCGAAATATTAAGCTATTCGAAGAACTCGGCATATTAAACCGCCTGCAACTTGGCTGGAATTCAAAGTTAGAATTATCGAATCAGTTTCATGATCACCATCATCACATGACCTGCACTTTATGCGGTAAAGTCATTGCTTGGGAAGAAGATCCTGCTATCGAGCTACGTATTCAAACCGTAGCACTAAAGCTAGGATTCCTGCCCCAGAATCATCAATTAGAGATACATGGACTCTGTACTACCTGCCAAAAGTCATAGCACTTATACTGGAAACATAAGACCCCAGGCTAAAAGCCCGGGGTCGACGGAAGCCTCACACTTCCTCTTTTAGCTTACGCTTAGATTTTAGGTTTTGCAACTCGTATTGTGGCCATTTTTTTATGGGGTGGGATCACAAGTAATACACAAGTTGCTACAAGCACGCCGATACAAAAACCGCCGATAATATCAAGCGGAGCATGAACTCCAAGGTACAGCCTCGAAAGTGCCGTCAGACCAATCCAAAGTGGTACGATAAACCATCGTTTTCTGGGTAAGTATGCTCCAATGACGAGTGCAATTACCGTTGCCAGAGCCGTATGCCCAGATGGGTAACCATAACCCTGCACGAGCAGTTCACGTTGCAATAGATCTACTAACAAGCCTGGGCGCGGTCGGCCAATCACTTCTTTGGCGATAGCTGTAATGATAAATATTAGACTCGACGAAATTATAAGCCGCAGCGCAACGTCGTAGCGTTCTTTAATGAGTAAAAGCGGCAAAATAATTGCCAGTATCCATATACTGCCAAGAAGTGTGATTACAAGAAAAAAGAGCCTGAGATCCTCTGGCAGACTATACGCTAGACGCAGGATATGCTCTTCGCCCAAAACCAGCTTTTCATTCGTTGCCAACCAAGCGGTCACACCTATACCGAATAAACTCGCCAGTAATATAAGCCAAGTTCTGGTGGCGCGATTAATCTTGAGCCGCATATTACGCGCCTTTCACCCTAATGTGTTTCGTGATTCGTCCATCGAGCAATAAGTGGCTAAAATATCCTGTAACCGCCGCCCCATAAAAGATAAGATAGGTCGCCAATATGCTCGACTTATTGATATAGGGCACAACAACAATAGGCAGCGGCACAAGTAACATTGCCCATTTACTGTGCGTCCAGCCTCTATGCTTGCCGAGTATTGGGGTCATAGCGAGCAATCCCAAATAAGCAGCCGCCTCAATATAACCTTGGCTAATAAGTAACACGTCAAACAAAAAAGCAATACCAAAGAAGATATCCTGGCCTTTAGAGTTAGTATCTATGTCCGGCCACAGACCCATTAACATTCCAACGACGAACAGACCAGCAACAAGTTGCCAATCACCTAAAATCCCGCCTGTTTTTTCAAGTAATTCACCGGGTAGAAACGACAGCCCCACGACATACACGCCCGTTATAACTACTGCTCCAGCTAAGTGCCCTTTATAGTTCGCCATGAATCTATTCTATATATCTTATTGATTCAGTGAAAGCTTATGCTTGAAGACGTAGCCGTATGACAAATTCGTGCTATTGCAACTTGGCTGAAGAGCGTACAATACCTAAGTATGAATGAGGGTCAGGAACAGCACCCGCGCGACACAGGCATCCAAGCACCTCCGCCCCCCGTACTAGAACCGCAGCCCAAAGGCGGCTTTTCAAAAAAACGGTTACTGCTTGTTATTGTTTCTCTGTTAACGTTAGCTGGCATTGGCTTTGGCTTAGCTTTATATACAAGCAAAGACAAACCGTCGCAACCGGCTAACGGGCAATCATCTGCTTCGCAAAACCCAGTCACTTCCAGCGGAACAAGTGATATAGCGCCAACAGGCGCCACAAAAGTATTTAAGTCAGACTTTCCTCGCGTAGAGTTCACCTACCCGGAAACATGGAACGTGACTGAAAATCGCGATCAACAAAGCATCAAAGTTGAATCACCAGAATTTAGTTACACCAGCATAACGGGCACTACCATCAGCGGTAATTTCAGGATTTATATTCGTCAGGGTGCTCGTCAGCAAGACAGTAAATATATTGGCAGAGGCGTGGCATCTCAGCCTTCAGAAAAACTAATTTATACAGCCCCTGCTTCCAGCCAGCGTCCAGAAACAAACCTTTCTTTCTTTGGGTTGGATGGCTCAAACAATTTTGCTTATTATATGATTGCGGGCAACTTTTCGCTTCAAAAAGATGAAACACTTGGTCCTGAGTATGGCACAGAACCCGAAACCTATATTATTGCCGGTGGCTATTCCTCAACTGAACTTACGGATGATTTGGCAACAAATCCAGTACCATTGGAATATTTCAGCACTACTACCGACTACAAGCAAAGTATGGATATTATTAAGTCACTTAAAATTTTATAGGGGGATATCGTGAATACTAAAAACACTAAACTAAATCTTACGGTGGACCTGCGTATACTTTGCGCAGTTTTGGCTATAGCAGTAATTGCAATGCTGATGACATGGATGCCATGGAAATCTGCTGCAAAAAGTGACGAAGTCATCAAGGTAACCGGTGAAGCCGTATTGAAGGCCGAACCAGATCAGTACGTATTTTATCCGATATATCAGTATCGTAATACCGACAAATCAGCTGCCCAAGATCAGGCCGCAGCCAAGGGTAAAGAAGTATCCGCAAAACTTCGTGATTTGGGTGTCACAGATAGCCAGATTAAGCTTAGTGTCGACGGTTATCAAAACCAGCCGTTCCCGGAAAAGGCCACAGATGAATATGTATATTCAGCTCAATTGAATATTACGGTTGGCTCAAAAGATATGGCTCAAAAGATACAAGATTACATAAGCACAACTGGGGCCGAGGGCAGCATTACCCCGCAAGGGTCATTCAGTGATGGCAAACGAAAAGAGCTTGAATCGCAAGCAAGAGACGAAGCTACAAAGGACGCCCGCAGAAAAGCTGATCAATCTGCTGGATCACTTGGTTTCAAGCTTGGACGCGTCAAGTCAGTCGAAGACGGAGCGGGCTTTGATGGACCTATCCAGATTGACGCTCGAGCTGGCATAGAAATGGGCGATAAGGCTCTAAACACTAGTTTATCTGTGCTTCCGGGCGAAAATGAACTCCGCTACGCCGTGACCGTTATCTACTTCGTCCGTTAAGATTTGTTTTCTAAGAAATGTATGCGGTCATGGTCAAGGCCGTAATAGTGAGCAATTTCATGCCAAAGCGTGTGTTTTACTTGTGCCTTGAAGCTGTCCATGTCAAATGCGTGAGCTAAAATTGGATTTTTAAAAATAGTGATTCTGTCCGGCAATACCATAGTATAGCCAGCACCACGCTTGGTAAGCGGTACGCCTTCATATAATCCAAAAAGAGACTCGTTGCATCGAAGGCGTAATTTCTTTCGTTGCCCGGCTGATGGTTCATCTTCATAGGTAATTAAAACATTGTCTAAACGTTCAATATACTGCTTCGGGAGTTCATCCATAGACTTTGAAATAATAGCGTCAAATGTAGCGTCAGAAATACTTAACATGTTAACTACTATAGCAAACTAGTTAGCATCACGTCGCAAAAAGAGCCACCACGCAACCAGCCACCCTATAAGCAGATATACTATCACTACAGCATATGAGCTAGCCGTGCTAAGACTACCAGGAAACATACTGACATCACCATGAATAGCAGTAGCCTTTTCAAGAGCAGTAAATGGCAAATATCCGGCGGTGTCTTTTAGTAACAAACCAATCAATGGTTCAACCGTTGTTGGCGTAATCAACAGCAATATTATTGCAGCAGCAATATTACGCGTTATTATTGCCAGCAGCATTCCAAATAGCGCATAGGTAAGGTTGTAAAACATAATCCGACCAATTATATTTATCGTGTCGAATGTTTGTTCGGGCAAGGATACATCGCGCAAAGATATTCCAATAAAATAACTAAGCAGTCCGAATAATCCACAAATTGCGGTAAATGCTACGCTAAAACCTAACAGGGCAAGTAGCTTAGCACCTAGTACTTTAGTGCGACTGTTCGAAGCAGTTAACGTATACATGATTGTATTGTGGCGGTATTCGTGAACTATAAATAATATGCCGATAACAGCTAAAAATATACTACCGGTAGTAGTTGCAATAAGTACGATTTCACGCAATGCGTACTCATTTACCTGAGACGCCCCTGAGCCACTCAGCCCACGATATCCTTCGACATAAAACGCATATATAGCAGTAAAGACTAAAACCAAAAACAAAATAACGTACGTCGAGCGCACACTCAGGAGTTTTCTGATTTCTGATTTAAGCGCATGTAACATTATTTTGTGCCCTTTTGGGTTTTATATTCCTGTGATTCGGCCGTCAGTTCCAAAAATATCTCTTCTAGCGAAGCATTGTGCGGTGCTAGTTCCAAAACAGTGACTCCGTGGCGATAGGCCAGCTTGCCGATAACGTCACTTTTGGTTCCTAAAACAACTAAACCGGTATCCGTTGCTTTGTAAGCAATCTTCTCTTTATCAAGTGCGCTTACTAGTACGCTTTGTTTGTTGCATCTCACAGATACGCTTGCGTGGCCATTGCCTGCCAAAATTTCTTCCATGGATGTATTTGCAAGTAACTTGCCTTTTCCAATCACAATAATATTGTCAGCCATAAGTGAGATCTCACTCAACAAATGGCTCGATACAAATACTGCGTTGCCGCTATCAGCGTAAGACTTAAGAAAATCACGAAGCCAGGCGATTCCCTCAGGATCAAGGCCATTGGCCGGCTCGTCTAATAATAAATATTTAGGGTTGCCCAAAATAGCGGCGGCGACACCAAGCCGCTGGCTCATACCAAGCGAGAATTTACCCGGCTTTTTCTTAGCAACATCTTGGAGCCCTACTATATCAAGAACCTCGTACACCCGGGAGTGAGGTATTCCACCCGCATCGGCTAATACTTTTAAATGTGACGCGGCTGTCCGTGTTGGATGAAACGCTTTTGCTTCTAAAAGAATTCCGACTATTTTTGAAGGCTGCGCGTATTCACACAGTTTTTTGTCATCAAATTGTGTTGATCCGCCCCCGTTATCAAGACCGAGCATTAATCGCATTGTGGTTGACTTACCTGCGCCATTCGGACCTAAAAATCCGGTCACCTTACCGGTATCAACAGTAAATGAAACGTCATTGACAGCCATTTTCCTGCGGTACTTCTTACTTAGGTTAGATGCCTTAATCATTATCAGCATTGTACGCGCATGTAAAGTAATGCGCTATAATTAGGTTTATGAATAAACGTATTATAGTTTTAAGCTTGCTTTCCCTGATAACTATTTCATTAGTTTTTGTATTTTTAAAGCCAGCTAGCACCAGCGCGCCAAAAAGTCAGCAGAATACCAGCAACCAAGAAAGCAAAGCAACAAACCCACCGTCGACAATGCCATCCAACCCTGGAGCTTACGTCTCATACAGTGACATGGCAATTGCTGAGGCTACAGGCACAAAAGTCCTGTTCTTTCATGCACCGTGGTGCTCGCAATGCCGTTCCATTGAAGCAGGAATTAAAGAACAAGGTGTGCCCGAAGGTATCACAATTATTAAAGTTGACTACGACACGAACCAAGCGTTACGTAAGAAATATGGAGTAACCCTACAAACCACCTTTGTTAAAGTTGACGACCAAGGCGAACAATTAAGCAAATACGTCGCCTACGACGAGCCGACCTTTGACGCAGTTAAACGCAACTTTTTATGACATTACTAATCTTATCGTTTATTGCCGGGGTACTAACCGTTGCAGCACCTTGCATTTTAACGCTATTGCCAGTCATTGTCGGCGGTACCATTGCTCGTAGCGGTGATACAAAAGCGGCGCAGAAACGGCTCTGGTATAGACCGCTCGTAATCGCCACTAGCCTGGCCGTTTCAGTGATTCTATTTACACTGCTACTTAAGTACTCGACCAGCTTGCTGGGTATTCCGCAGATGACCTGGCAAATAATTGCAGGGGTAATTATTTTACTGCTAGGTATTAACTTTTTAAAACCAGACCTCTGGGAACGTATACCCGTTGTCAATCAGCTAAACCTCAATTCCAGTAAGATACTTGGCAAGTCATTGCAGCAAAAAAATATTGGGGGCGATATGCTTATTGGCTTCTCTCTCGGACCGGTTTTTAATAGCTGCAGCCCCACCTATGCGTTGATTGTGGCGACCATTTTGCCCATCTCTTTTTTTCAGGGCCTGATTTACCTTTTTGCGTACGCAGCGGGCCTTGCCTCAACACTCTTATTGATTGCCTATGCTGGTCAAGGCGTTATTACAAAGCTTCGCTGGCTCAGTAATCCAGGCGGTTGGTTCAAGCGAGTAATTGGTATTATGTTCATTCTGGTAGGCGTGATGGTAATTACAGGCCTTGACAGAAAGTTTCAGGCCTTCGTGCTTGAACGCGGCTGGTATGCACCAATTTCTAGCTTAGAACTTCGTATAGAGCGCTGAAAGATAGATTTTTTAGTGCTGGATGGACTGCGCATAAGACTTAGGTAGTCTTAATGATTTTTTCCCATGGTAAATCAGGTTTGCCAAAATGACCATACGCGCTGGTTTTTGAGTAAATTGGCCGCCTAAGACCGAGCTTCTTGGTAATCCCTTTTACTGAAGTATCAATCAGCCGCTTTGCATATGCTTCTATCGCTTCTTTGGTAGCTTTTTCAGTACCGAATGTTTCAATCGTTTGCATGAGCGGATCAGGCCTACCGATTACATAAGCTAGCGCAACTTCACAATAGTCAGCCAAACCTGCAGCAACTACATTTTTTGCAATGTAGCGCGCAGCGTAGGCGCCTGAACGGTCAACCTTACTTGGGTCTTTGCCACTGAATGCACCACCGCCAACACGAGCATAACCGCCATATCCGTCAACAACTATTTTGCGTCCCGTAAGTCCGGCGTCTGATTCCGGTCCTGGAATATGCCATAAACCCGTGCCGTTAATGACGATGTTTGCATAAGCGGGCGTTTTTAGGCCGTATTTTTCTAGTGTTGGGGTAACGATATGCTTAATTACGCCTGTTTCTACCGTTTTATTGTCGACATTTTCATCATGCGCTACTGCTACGACCACCTTTTCGGCTGCTACGGGCTTGTCGTTTTCGTATCGAATAGTCACCTGCGCCTTGCCGTCCGGCCTGAGCCAAGTCAGGACTCCGGATTCTCGTACATCATCAATACATTTTGCCAGCGCATGAGCAAGGCTAATTGGTAATGGCAAAAGTTCTGGCGTTTCATTGCACGCATAGCCAAACATCATCCCCTGGTCACCGGCACCTTCTTGATCAACGCCTATAGCAATTTCAGGCGATTGTTCATGAATAAAGTTGCTAATCGGAGACTTGTCAGAAAATCCCCACTCCGGTTTTGTGTAACCTAGCTCACGTATTTTGGTGCGAACAATTTTTTCAAAATCAATTTTGGCAGATGATTTTATTTCTCCGAACAAACTTACCTGATTTGCTCCGGCAACTGTTTCAATGCCTGCACGGCTAAATGGATCCTGCGCAAGCGCTGCGTCCAAAATTGCATCACTTATCGCATCACAAATTTTATCAGGATGCCCGGCACAGACCGACTCTGACGTAAAGAAAGATATATTTTTTGTCATAATTAAACTCCTAGTTCTTGTTTAGCTAAATTTGTACCCTCGACAGTTCGCGCCAACTTTTCGTAAGCTACTTCCCAGCTTCTGGTGCGTAGTCCGCAATCTGGCGAAGGAAATACCTTAGCCGGATCACCGACAATATCGACAGCTCTAAGCACGCGATCTCTTACAAGTTCGGGTGATTCCAGTATGTCTTCGTGAATGCTGACTACCCCGAGCCCGATGCTTGTCTCCGGTGCCGCAGCATGAATATTTTTTAAGACCTCATAGCCCGGTCGATTTGCTGCGCTTCTTCCAAGCTCAGGACTATCACGATTAGCGAATTCAATTGAAAATTGTTGACAGTCTTCAAGCGCTTTAAAATCCGGGAACAGTCGCCTCCAGTCTGAGTAGCACAAATGCATGCTGAACTTTCCAATCAAACCAGCTGTTGCTTCATTAAAACTTTCAACTATTAGGCTAGTCTCGCCGTTTTTAGTACCCGCTGCAGGCTCATCAATTTGAATCCAATCAACGCCTTGGTCAAGCAACGCAATCAGATTAGGCCGGATAACGTTTCTGGCTAACGAAAGAACCAGCTCACGTTTGTCCTCAAAATACTCGTCAAATGACCAGTCGCCAAGCGTATACGGCCCCGTTATCGGCACTTTAATCTGCCTGTCTGTTGCTTTCCGTAAGCGTTCAACTTCACTCGTATGCCATGGCGTATCAATGCTCGGTTCACGTACCACAGCAAATTTTTTGTAAGATCGATTGTCAAATACCCTCACTAGTCCACGAGGTTCAATGCCGTTTGTTCGGCTTATAGCATGCTGATACATCTCACTGCGGTCTTGTTCGCCGTCATAGATAATGTCTAACCCCGCTTTTTCTTGCAACCTAACTGCTTGGAGGGCGGCCATGTCTTTAATTGCGATAGCATCTTGTGGCCGCAAGGCACCATCCGTGCGTAAATAATGTCTTGCTTGGCACAGAATGTCTTCTGTTTCTATAGGATCCAGCCCCAGGCGGTCTGCCCAGTTCGCAGCATCATGTATATGCTCACGAGTAATTTCCCTACCAGCGATGGCTTCAACCCGCCAGTTTGGCTTAGCAAGGCTTCCGACTTCTTGCGTTAACAGTACTTCGCTCATAATTTTTCCGCCACTTTGGCAGCTAATTCTCCAAGCTGCTTGACTTTGTCTTTAACCACCACCAGCGGAAGACATTCCAAGTCCACGGTATGTGTTATGACCAACCTAGCAGGAGCAAGCTCACGAATGATGTCTAAATGAGCTTCAATGTCACTTTTAGTATTTTGCGTATTTGTTGTATCTATAGCTTGATGCCATATTTCCTTACCCTTAAACGCTGGTCTACGATATTCAGGTGAAGTTGCAATCTTATTTAGAACTGCGCCTTCAAGGCCAATACCAATATTTGATGTTGGATTATACGGCACATCACACTGGCCACCTGGCGCAAAAACAGCAAAAGCTATATCAGGCGACCAATCTGCTAGAAGTTTAATGCTATCTAATCCCTCACCATGTAGCGCTGCCGGAAGGTACTCTGTAAAGGTTACCCTTTTTACACCGCGCTGTTCTAAGCAGAACAGTAGCTCGCCGTAAAGTTGGACAATGTTGCGCTCGGCTGGTAGCTCCGCAAACGCGTTCGCACACAAGGACGAAAAACTTCGGGGCGACAATAGGCTGATGTTTTCTCCTGTGGGCGGAAAGTCCTGTTCAAATTTGGTAAGATCAAGCTGTAGCCTGTCGACAATTATCGGCTGGCGATAAAAACGGTTATCTTCAAACCACCTGGTAACAGTTCCGTTGTCAACATCCGGTGCAAAGCCATCTGTTACATTTACAAGTGGCCGCAAGTGGTCCTGCCAACCGAGCTTGCCGTTTTCAGGAAAAGCAATACCAGCCTCCCGCTGTACTTGTAACCATTCATCTGCTTCTTGTACTAAGTACGCAGTGAATGTCTCCTGCGTTGCACGGCCACGCTCATAATCAGCACCTAGTTTTAACAGCTCGTCGCTGCGCGGCGCAATTCCATGCACCGCTGATAACACAATTGTTTCCGACATAAAAAATATCCTTTCTGCCTATATGACAGAAAGGATTTGAGGATGCGATTATGTCAGCGCAAACTTATCTTTCCCGCCAGGCGGGCTAGATGGAGCACCTTATTCTTAATGAATAGGTTGCTGGCGGGTCAACGAGCTAGATCTCTTACCGCACTCTTTATACTTTTACGTTGTTAAGGTGCTCTTATGGTAACATGTTCCTTTCATTACGCAAGCATAATTTTGTTTAGATTTGTTTTAAATAGTGTCTTCAGCGCTTACTTTACCTAGCTCATCAAGCGTTTTCGCTAGTTCTTGTGTAGAGAGTGCCGAAGTGTCAATTTCTTTTTGACGAGCAATAGTGTAACCCTGAGCAATACGCTTGATTTTAAGGGCGTCTTTACGCCAAAAATGATCAATTTTATACGGCTTATCTTGATCAAAAAACCGCGTCGCTATGTTGACTGAACCAAATACCGGCCCAACTGTTGCTGCCACATTTAAGACGTCCTCTATCCCAATGCTAATTACGTCTCCTGCAGCTAAAAAGTCACGATGTGTAATGGTAATCTTTGTACGATCAATTGTGAGTGTATCTGGAAAAAGAGTGAATGGAAATACGGTGGTTGCGCGCAGTAAAATGTCATGCGAATGCCCGATTGCATCGACAAGCTCATCGGTAGCCTTCTGCTTTTTAGGGTCTTCATTGGTGGCTATATGACCTATATTTCGAAGTTGTCCGTACCTATAATTCATAACTCACTCCTTTGGATATTAAACAGTATATGGTGTGTACTGTATGTTCACAGTGAAATAAACCTCAGGTATCCATAATGACCCCTGGAATAATCACGCAAACTAGGCTATAATCACCAAAGTTTTCGGCATTAATCGGAAATTACATTGGGGATTGGCCAAGTGGTAAGGCAGTGGATTCTGGTTCCACGATCGGGGGTTCGAATCCCTCATCCCCAGCCAGATGCAGCATAACAGAGGCAGACCCACATGCCTTGGCACATTAGTATATTTTTGTAAAATTCTCTTACATCTGTTGGATAGTTCAAATCCTATCTGACCCTCCAATACGCTTATGCCTAAAACTAAACTGAGTGCCTCTTTTCTGTTATTATAAAATCCATGGTTCACAGACAAAAAAATCCCAAGCCAGTCTTAATACGAATAATAAAGATTGGTATTATTTTATGCCTTGCTGTTCTAGCATGGCTATATTCTCAGCTTACTATTGGCGCAGCAGGAATAGGGATTTGGATCCAGGCACTACCGGCATTGCTAGCAACAGTAGCTCTAATAATTGGAATACTCCGTGTTATTAAGGACAAACCTACACTTACTGTCCTGTTCTGGGGCACGCTACCCGCTTGGCTTATTCATATACCAATAACTATTATTATTGATGACGAAAGTCCTATATTTGTAATTGCAACGGCCTTAGTGCCCCTAGTCTCCGGCACCTTATGGATTACTCAACGTAGGAAACAACATTAAGTGCTACGATTTTCAATATTCTTGAGGTCGCACACTCGCATTAGTTTGCCTTTTAAACCAAAAATATAGCAACTTGCTCAGTAGTTTTATGGAAGTTATATAACTCTGGCTTTGTTGTAGCTTAG
Organism: Saccharimonadales bacterium (SeqCode); assembly: GCA_038255465.1. GTDB lineage: Bacteria > Patescibacteriota > Saccharimonadia > Saccharimonadales > JACDFO01 > JACDFO01. The sequence continues at coordinate 6,488 of JBBSLJ010000006.1, read as the reverse complement.
TTGCAACAACAATCACGATTGCCCTCCATGTGTATCATTTTGACAAGAGTGACTAGTAAGCTAGTATAGGGCGAGTCGTTGAAACCGATGGTAATATACTATGGCTGGTTCGAATCCCTCATCCCCAGCCAATTTAATTTTTATCTGTTATTGCATTTAGGGCAAGTGGAACGTTAGAACTATATGATCATAATAAGACCTCGTAGTACTTTGTAAGTAAAGCCTTTGCCAATTCGTCATTCGAATCAATCATATATAGCCCTTGCAAATCCTTACAATGTGCAATAGCTATAGGTAGTTCTGTGCAACCAGCTATAACAGCATAGTAGCCTTCTGATTTTGCAGATTTCAGCACCTCTTCGAGCAATTCACCAGCTTCATTGAGTTTGTATGCCATAACAAGACCGATCGCCTTATCAAGCAATACTTGCTGTTGTTGAGTCGATTCCTGAAATAGGACGGCATGTTTATCGAGGTAACCGTGATATAGCTTTTGTTGTTTTGAAGTGCTCGAAGTAAGCAACAAGTAGCTATGCCCTGCTTCTTTTGCCACTCTTGAAACTGTATCTATCAGATTCACGAATGTCGTTTGTGGTTTAGTTTTTATTTTGTCCAAATATGTATGTGCCGTGTTACAGGCAATACCAATGATATTGCAGCCTTGCACTTCAAGGTGATGCACCATATCTACGATTTCTTTTTCGAATGTGTCATTAAGAGTGCCGATGTTATCTACACCCTCAATGCCATGATTTAGAAGCAGTAAATCAGGATATTCACTATCCTCCACAGCCCCATATATCTTAGCCGCATTCTTGAACGTCTTAGCTAATACATCTGCACCAGCCAGTGGACCAATACCAGAAACAATACCTATCTTGGGAGAGAATGTGGTTTTCATACATGTACCTCTTCATAGACGGTAGCCTCGTGATGGTCAAGACTATGAAAAATACTTTTATAGCTTGCCAATTTTGGCACTACTAATTTGCCAAGCACAACTGTAAGCTGAGCTTGTTGCTTATTGTATGTTTCTGGCAGAATTGTTACTTGCTCTTCGCCTAGCTCAACCTTCTCACCCAGTAACATGTAATCTAAGAAGACACAGGTGGGGTTGAATGTGGCAATATCAGAGTCGACGAAGACAGCCGAGGCGTACACCGCCTACGGATAAAATACCTTTCTTTAACTTAACCAAGCCGTTTTCAAGCAGCTCACTCATTTTTTGAGGAGCAGCTTCTGCAAGGGCGACTTCGCTAAATACATGGTCTGCTTCGCTCAAGAAAGCATCTGCAACTTGAGCGGCTTCATCTGGCTCGAAGAAGGTATCTCCTGTCTCTAGGAAAGCTTGTTCTTGATGATAGTCATCAATAAACAAAGCCAGCTCAGCATTAGCCTGACTTGCTACAAAATCCTTACCAATATCCCACCCCATTACACTTAACAATGATGGGCCATTTACCTGATAGTAATGGCCCGCTTCAACAATAGTTTTCATCTCAATATCCTTAACAATTAAAAAGCCCCTGTGGTTGCAGGGGCTGCTAAGGCTTTATTATTTTGTTACAACTTCAAGAACAGCCCCCGTAAATACGAATGCTGCGACGGATTTCAACTAAGGTGAAGTTATATTTCTTCATGTATTTAATAATAACACAATGTTTGATAAATTGCAAGCAAACGTTAAATTGCTATGAACAAGGTTCTAACCCGGTACATAATACTCAGCCAGATGCGAAAGCAGCATTTCAGACCTAAACCCCTAATTCTGCTTTTGCATCAGCAAAGAGAGATAAATTGAAGAGAAGAGCCGTTCATACGGCTCTATAGTTCTTCCAATACCAGCTGATCACCCCTCGGCTTTTTTGCTATCGTCTGGAATCGTTCCGCGATAGCGAGCTGGGGTTCGATCACGTAGCATTTTGCTGTAGTGATCTTCGAGCTCAGTCAGATGCTTGCTCGCCTGCTCGCTGACTTCGATCAGCGTCAGGGAATTCTGAGAAATCCGCTGCATCAATGAAGAAGCATCACTTACCATTCGCTGCAAGTTATTGCGAAACTCCACAATACTTGGTGCACTGATAGTTGCCTCGTGCTTATTAACGATCGACTGCAGGCGCCGCAAAGCTGGCGTGACGCTTGCCAGCTCGGTTGCAACTTCACGCATTTCGGTGTTGAGCTTCGTATCTTGGGCTTGGTTATCAATTTTATAGATAATCATAATTAAATAGGATAGCTTCTGTCCTTATTATTATGTTTCTCAATCGTAGCATTAAAACTCTCTTCAAGCGCTAATAGCTGTTTGCTCGCTTGCTCGCTGATAATAACCAGCTTGCGGGAACTGTCTACGATAGCATCAGACAAGCGAATACCTTGCTCTACCAATTCCTTAAGTTCGGAACGAAAGCTACTGATGCTTGGTGAACTAAGAGCAGATTCTTGCTGGTCTAAAACTTCGAGCATGACTGCATAGGTATTTGTGATTTCACGCAGAATATTGTCCATATCCTTGATATGACTTGTGGTAGTAATGCTTGATTTGCGATCAATTCGATATTCTATCATCACGTGTCCTTTTCTGAGTTAACTTGATGATAACACAAATTCCTTGTGATGTAAATTTAGTTGTCAAATATCTTTCAAGAGTAGGTTTTTGGTTCGATTTAGCTGGCTCTGCATACGTCGGTGACGTTTGCTGTGGCCAAAAAGACCTCGCTTGCCACGAGTATCCAAACGGTTTTTATGTAGTGCATTCTGGAGTCGAGTCTCAATTTCATCGGCAAACAATTCGATACTGAGGTTCCGGCCAACCGGCTCCTCTGTAAGCGAGTAAGATTTATGTGGGGTTGGAGGAGACTGCTGCGCAAGTTTACTGTAAAACACCAGCCTAGCCTGGTTCTCGTTCGAGGTGCGACATTCGGTGACAGTGTCGGCTGTCAAGTGTCTGTGCTGCCTCCAGACAACCTTGACACTTAAAGGCTTGCGATTGACTCTCAACTGTGTTCGGATAAAACCGTCGGTTGTTGGGATTCGCGTAAAATATGATTTCTGCATGGATTTAACGTTAAGTTACTATTACCAATATTTTTGCAAGAATATTCATTTCTTAATAATTGTTTTAGAATGAGTCCGATACAGAGGACGAACGGTAGTGTACTTATGTGATCCCTGTATTAATTCGTAGTGTAATGTTTCTGTCGCCTTTTTGTTATGTTTGTAAAGTCGGCCCGTAAGTTTCTTAAGTGTCTTACGTGCATTGACAGATTTTTGACTAAGTTCTAATGTTGGCTTATCAAATCTAACTACCCTCTCGGCATCAAATAATATTCCTTGTATACGGTCATTTTGCATGTTAATTCCTTACTCAACTTCCATAGCTGGCCTAAAATGATTTTTACCTATTAATACATCGGCACTATCGACTTCAAAATTATAGATACCTGACTGATACATTACACAAGGAACTAAACCGAGCCTTGTATCGACATCTCGGACCAGGATACTCCATGACTCAATATCAATTGGATGCTCTGTCATGCCGAGTAAAACGGTATATTCATAGGTGTTTAATCCCGTCATAAAAACGTCACCTACCATCATGCCATCCTCTTTTATAAACTGCTGAGGGTCCTTAATTTCGACACCCTCTGGGTTGGTAGCCACAACATACAGTTTCCAGTCTCTGGGCCTACGCCTTTGCGCTACAAATACAGGGCTGAATTTGAGCGGTGCACCGCCATTCGCCGTTTTATAGATGCTTCTTGGCGGTATTAGGGCAATCCTAAATGCGCATTCTGGTTGAGCCTCATTGCACGCGTTCAGTAGCGTAACAGCCCTACACATCTTATCTTTTAACGTTGAAAACGTAGGGATTGTAACGCCGACGGCTTTCCAGCTTTCTGCCAGGGCATCATACCGCTGACGTTCGGTAAGAGCACCGAGGTCATTACACGCACATTTTCTTATAATACGCGCTTGTTGGTCTGAAAGTTTCGTAAACATGGTACCGTCAAAAATATGTGTCCGCTGCTTATATAAACCCTCCAGCTTACTGTGTAGATCAAGAATGGTGCTGTCTATTTCTGCGATTTGTTCAAAATCTTTTAATAACATACTATTGCCTATTTTACACCAAAGTTTATTCAATGTTTACCGTACGTTATTCAATGCGTACTGTCAACTATATTATTTAAGTTATACCTCGTCAACGCACTTGTTGGCATCCCCAGCCAGTAATAACACACCGGCTTTAACGGTTGTTTTTTTACTACTCAAGCACCGGAACATAATCATTTAGGAATGCCCTGTGAGCGTTCGCAAGATAAGCCGCCAAAGCCAACCGGCTGGCAATAGTGAACTTTCGGACCCGCAGAAAAATGGTCGAATCCCTCGTCCACAGCCAAGTTTTATAAAAATGCAGTATTATAGAAGCGTGGAATGCCCACGCTGCAAGCAAGCAATGGAAAAAGTTCGTTGGCATATTAGTTATAATGCAAATGAAAACGATAAAGAATACGACCACACCACGTACCAATGCAAAACAGATGATGTATGGGTTACGACCGAAATTCCCAAAGACGATTCAAACGAATAAAATCTTGGTATCAGCTTCGGATTTTACAAAGTTAGCACGATACACGTTAGTTACACAAAGAAATTACATTTAGAACGCCATACTTGGAGGACAAGAATATTGACTTTTTATGTATTGGCTGTTATTGTTGTTTTAATTAAATCAGGATATTGCTATGAACCCTTCACTGACAAAGAATATTGCTGAATTACAAAATATTAATAATCGTCGTGATTTTCTAAAGCCAAATGATGATCAATCGGTTTTATTAGAGGCGCTAGTAAAACGTATTTCTAGTTTTAAGTTAGGACGAAAGTCAGATAAGCGCGGTAATCGCACAGGGTGGTTTTTATGCACAGATCAGGATGCGCTGATTGAAAGCTTGAAACCATCAGAAGATCAAAAACAATTCTTAGGATCAATGATTTTAAAATTACGCATTATGACAGCGCTAGATGAGGGGCCAAAAGCGCGTTCACTAGACTTGTTTTGCTCTGAGCATCTTCAGCCAGATTTTCCACCAAGCCACCACCTTTTAGGAATGCTTGCACTCTATCCAGAAGATACGCAGGAAAATGCTCATGCATTATATACAGCTATGGTGTTTGGTTTGGTATTGCCTGGGTCGCCTGAATTTGAGGATCTGCAAATAATTATCGATAGCTTTGCAGCCTAAATTATTTACACAAAAAGCTACAAAATTTAGTTCTAGCATAATAAATGGCCGTATTCTATTAATAGAATCTAATAAATGAAATCATTTAACTAGTCAATATGCGGAATTTAACAAATTTCTCTCTGTTAGCTACTGTTCTATGATAATTCTTACATACTTGCTTTACTTTACTTAGTATAGTTCTTTTCACCAGTGGTTCTAAAACCCGCTGCGATCAATAATTAAATATGTAAGGACAACAACATGCATAAAAATAATATCAAATCCAATATTCAGACAGGTTTTTCACTTGCAGCCGTAACTGCATTATCTTTGGCTATAATCGGTGGCGCATCTGCTACTGCAATGCAGTCGAATGGCAGTACTAGTAATAAGTCTGCGACCGTCGCTTCTAAAGAAAGTAAGGCCGCAACCGACTTCCGCAAAGCGCTGAACAGCTTGCTTCAAGATCACGTAACAACTAACTTAGATGTTAACCGGGCTATCGTTTCTGGCGCATCTGATGCAGAAATAGATGCAATAGAACAAGCGCAACTTGAAAATACTGCAAGTTTAGCGGCAGCGATTGAAAGCATCTACGGCACCGCCGCCGCAGAAACATTCACCGATCTGTTCAATGAGCACATCGAGGAATCAAACAACATTGCTCAAGCAATTGCTGATGGTGATGTAGACGCTAAAGCCGAGGCTATAATAGAACTAGAAGAATATCTTGTAGATATAACAAACTTCTTCGTGGGCGCCATCCCTGTTCTGCCTTATGACGCTGTCTTTAGCCTCTTAGAGGAGCATGAAATGCTGATAAACAAGTCAACAGAAGCTATGACAACTAAAAACTTCGGACAATCAAAGAAGCTTGAACAACAGGCTCTAAGGCAAATTTCGGTAATTGCAGATGCTCTTGCATCCGGCATTATCCAAACGCAGCCAGCTAAATTCTAAAGAATAGAGCTAGTCTAAAACAGCCTGGGGAACCAGGCTGTTTTTTACCACAATCCTTGGACCTACTAGCAGAATTTTACTAATTCGGATCAAAAAGTCTTGACGAGTTGTTTTGTGTTTGGTATTTTATTTCTGGAAGACATATGTGAAACAGCATTTTGTACTTCATATGTGACCAGTCAAGTTAGTAAGTTAGGCAGTTTGTTAGTTCGTAGGTCACATCTGTGGGTGCAAGTCTTCCCTAAACTAAAGAGGCACAAAAAGTGCCTCTTTTTTATGTTTCCGATATCACCTTCC
>JBBSLJ010000005.1:0-56621 GCA_038255465.1 Saccharimonadales bacterium (SeqCode) | reverse complement strand
TTGCGTCCACATATCCCATTCTGGAAACAAGTGATCGACAGCCATAAATTCGATCCAGCTGGCAAAACCTTCATTAAGCCAAAGATCAGTCCACCAGCGCATGGTTACAAGGTTGCCAAACCACTGATGAGCTAGCTCGTGTGCAACGACCATGGCAACATACTGCTTGGCCATCAGACTTGTGTTTGCCGGGTCAACAAGCAACGTTTGCTCTCGGTAAGTAATGCAGCCCCAATTTTCCATTGCACCGCTGGCAAAGTCCGGCAGGGCAACCATGTCACATTTTTCAAGTGGGTAGTTTATGCCGAAGTAATCATTGTAAAATTCCAAGCATTTTACGGCTGTATCAAGTGCGAACTGTGTAAATTGGACGTTGTCAGGTGTCGCATATGCCCGCACAACTACGCCACTTTTAGTTTTAGATTCGGTAAAACCTAGTTCACCTGTTACGAATGCCAGCAGATATGTTGACATATGCGGCGTACGCTCAAACTCAGTTACCAGCTGCCCGTCTTTTTCCAGTTGTTTTTTAATCGGTGTATTAGCAAGTACTGCCTCTCCAGGAACAGTGCGAAGGGTAAGGTCAAACGTTGCCTTTGCCTCGGGTTCATCAATACATGGTAAAACTTCTCGGGCATGATGGCTCTCGAACTGAGTCGCAATAAGCTTTTTGCTCGTATTATCATGTGTAAAAAAACAGGGGTACATGCCATTCATTTGCTGGCTGATTACACCCTTAAACTCCATTCTGATTGTATACCTTCCCGGATACAGCATGCTGGTCGCATGTAAACGGACCTCATCACTGGAATTATGGTTATTTATACGGTCAACAATAAGCTCTTGATCTCCAGTTTTGTCATGTTTAACCACATGTACTTTCGTAAGCTTTAGGCCATTTTGATGAAACGTTAGTCGTCTGCTAGGGCGCCCAGTTTTTTGACCGGAAACTATAACAGAACCAGCAAAAGTCATGTCATCTTTGTTTGGTGCCAATTCAACAATGTAGTGCTTTGGCTTGAACTCGGTATAAAGGCGCTTAACATTTTTTCCCATTCGACTTATTTTAACAGATATACTGAACGGCTTCTGAAGTTTGATTGACAACATGACGCCTCTGACGTATACTGTTTATTGTTGTAATCCGGCCGCTAACAGGTCGGATTTTTTGATGAAAAGGAGACAAAACAATGGAATTAGATATTAAACAGTTGGTTTTAGCGGTTAAAACAATTGCCGAAGAAAAGAACCTGCCAGAAGAGACAGTACAAGAGGTTGTCGAGCAAGCGCTCGCTGCTGCCTACCGCCGTGATTTTGGTGACCGAGAGCAAGAAGTGCGTGTCACGCTGAATTTAAATAATGGTGAAATTGACGTCTATGTCAGCAAAGAAGTTGTTGCCACGGTCGGTGACGAACGATTCGAACTAAGCGTTAATGACGCTCAAGTAATGAAAAAGAATGCTGCTATAGGTGACACCATTGAAATTCACGAAAAAATAGAAAATTTCGGCCGAGTAGCAGCTCAGACTGCAAAGCAAGTTGTTTTGCAACGGTTACGCGAAGCAGAGCGTGAAATTATTATGAATGAATACGAGGACAAGATCGGCACCGTTATTAACGGCATAGTTGCTCGCGTAGAGGGTCGGATTATTCGTGTTGATCTAGGCAAGGCACAGGGCATTATGCCTATGAGCGAGCAAATTCAGGGAGAGCGCTATTACCCCGGCCAACGGCTAAAAGTCTTCTTAAAAGATGTTGAGCGGGGATTCCGAGGTCCGCAATTAGTCGTAAGCCGTGGCAATACGCAGTTTGTCGAGTGGCTTTTCCGTGGCGAAGTGCCCGAAATGGAAAGTGGAGCCGTAGAAATAAAAGGTATTGCCCGTGAAGCCGGTGTCCGCACTAAACTGGCAGTTGCTAGTACAGTGCAAGGAGTTGACCCGGTTGGAACATTTGTTGGGGGCCATGGAACCCGTGTTAATGCGGTGATGAGTGAAATAGGTGAACAGGAAAAAATCGACATTGTAGTTTGGGATGCCGATCCGGCAACGTATATTACCAACGCACTAAGCCCTACAAAAGTAACCCGTGTTGAGCTTAGGGATACAAAGGCAAAAGTTATCGTGCCGGAAGATCAGCTAAGCATTGCTATAGGTAAAAGCGGACAGAATGTTCGCCTCGCCAGCAAGCTTTCGGGCTATGAAATTGATATTGCTGCTGAACAGGAAAAGGTACTTACGCCGGAACCTGTTGAAAAGCCTCAGGTAGCCGAGAAGCCTAAAGTTGTTCAAAAGCTGAAGCGCAAGGAACAGCTTGAAAGCAGCCTGCTTGACGCTATTGAAGAACACGGCACCGACGAGACGAAGTAAGGGCTTAAACATGCTTACTACTAACGAGTTACGAAGCAAGGTCCCCGCCTCGTGCTTGCCATGCTTCGATCAGCGTCTTGAGGCAGTAGCCAAAAGCCGCAAACCGCGCGAGGACTTTAAGCGGATGGAATGGCCCAATAGTCTTGAAGAACAAAGGCAACGGATAGGAAATGAGTTAGCCTCAGTCTGTATAATTGCATTGTGTGATTTCAGGCTTATTATTGAGCGCGCCGAAAACTGTAATGGGCCAATAGAAGAAGATAGCGGCAGATGCAGGGTACTTGATACGTAAAACCAACACTCCAGGTCGCATCACATAAATATTTTATAGCTAATCTTTTGCAGCAAGACGACTCAAAGTTTATGCACAAATAAGTTACTATGTCATAATATATTTAATGAGTGCTGAAGTGTATTTAATCCGACATGCCGAATCTGTATTTAATAGAGACAATGATCATCTAATTGGTGGTCGCAGCAATGAAAGCCCACTTACAGAAACTGGCGTGGACCAGGCAAAAAACCTGGGCCGTGAGCTATTAAAAAGAAATATATTTCCGACACATGTGCATGTTTCGCCAGCGGTACGGACATTGATGACTGCAGAATATTCTTTAGCGGAAATTGGCGTCAGTAATGATTTTCAGGTACATGATGACCTTCAGGAAATGGGACATGGAGCGTTCGAAGGTAAAAATAGGGCTGAAACATATACCCCAGCAGTTATTATGGACTTAAGACAACAGCTAAAAGATTTTAAACTGCCTGGTGGCGAATCCATGAACGACACCGGCTTGCGAATGGGTCGTTGGTTTGATGCCAATATTGATCCCGAAGAGAACGCACGTCACTTTGTATATACACACGGGATGGCAATACGGTGCGAGCTCGGTAGAAGGTTTGGCTGGCCGCCCGAACAAATACGCCAGAACACAACTCCTAATAGTTCAGTAACCCTATTATTACCGGGCGACTATGAATGGCAACTTGCATATTATGCGTACCTGCCAAAAGAGTTACCGGATAATTATTAGCACTCTTGCATGTTGAGTGCCAAATTTGATATGATGTATGCAGTGATCTTACTAAAGATAAGTCACAGATAGGGTAGGTAAACACTATGATGCCAAACAGTCCTGATTTTCAAGAATTTTTGAACCACTTAACTGACAATGCGTTGCAGAGCTTAAAGCATGCAGATGCAATTGCACGTAGTTTTGGAAGTGCTTATGTGGGTACTGAGCACTTGTTGCTTGGTGTGCTCGCACAAGACACAAGTATGGGCTCTAAGATATTAGAAGGTGCTGGGGTAACGCTTGATAAAGCGCGTCTCGCGCTTAACTTAACGCCTAAAACATTAGTTATCAATATGGGCGCAAAGGGTTTAAGTGAAACGGCTAAGCTGACGCTTAAAATGGCCTATGATGTCGCGCAGGACTTTACCCAGGACTATTGTGGAACCGAACATATTTTGTATAGTATTTTGAGTCAGAAAAATGCCCGGGCAACTATTTTGCTTCGGGATATGAATGTTGATGTTGATAGCCTGGTTAGTGAGCTTGAGCAGTTTCTTAACCGTCAACAATATAGCGATGACGCCGCTGCAGAGAGCAAAACTCGTCGAACTAAGCGTCAGAAAAAGACAGCGCTTGATTTTTTTGGCACCGATTTAACACAGCAGGCTCGTCAGGGAAAGCTTGACCCTGTTGTTGGACGCGAGACACAAATAAGGCGCGTGATCACTATTTTAAACAGACGAAATAAAAATAATCCTGTAATTATTGGTGAGCCAGGTGTGGGTAAGACGGCGATCGTTGAAGGGCTCGCGCAACGTATTGTCACTGAAGATGTTCCCGATAGCCTGCTAGACAAGCGCATTGTTATGCTTGATTTAGCGGGTATGATTGCCGGAACGAAGTATCGTGGCGAATTCGAAGAACGACTTAAAAAAGTTATGACCGAGCTTGAAAATGACAAAAAGACAATTGTGTTTATTGACGAACTGCATTTAATTGTTGGCGCCGGTGCCGCCGAAGGCGCTATGGACGCTGGCAATATTCTTAAACCAGCTCTAGCTCGCCGCAAAATTCAGGTAATCGGAGCTACAACAACCCAGGAGTATACAAAGCACATCGAAAAAGACGCTGCTTTAGAACGACGTTTCCAACCAATTCAGGTGCCAGAAGCAACACCGGCCGAAACACTGGCTATTCTAAAAGGACTACGCAAGCATTATGAGGATTTTCATAACGTTAAAATAAGTGATGAAGTAATTGATGACACAGTACTGCTTGCTAAGCGTTATATAAACGATCGTTTTATGCCCGATAAAGCTATTGATTTGCTAGACGAGACGGCTGCACACCTGCGCGTAGACAAAGGCAAAACACCACCACACGTGCGCGAACTGCAAAAAGAGCTAAAGTTAGTCAATACTAGAATTGAAGATGCTGTAGATAGCGAAGATTACGAGCGAGCTGCCAAAGAAAAGCAACGTGCTTCGCAAATAAATGAAGAGCTTTCTAAACTGCAATCAGGCGGTAAACTGGCCAATAAACTAACAATGCAAAGCGATGATATTGCCGAGGTGGTTGCGCGAATGACTGGAGTCCCCGTTAAGAAAGTTATTCGTTCAGAAGCAAAATATTTACTGAATCTTGAAAAAACACTGAGTAAGTACGTAATTGGCCAGGATGAGGCGGTTGTAGCTGTGTCTAAAGCAGTCCGCCGCAACCGCGTTGGTATTGGCAGCGGTAAACGTCCAATCGGTTCATTTATATTTCTTGGCCCGACTGGTGTTGGTAAAACAGAGCTGGCTCGCGTGCTTGCAAGAGAATTCTTTGGATCTGACGAAGCACTGGTTAAGATTGACATGAGTGAGTTTAGCGAGAGCCATAATGCTTCGCGTTTGGTTGGCGCTCCGGCTGGCTATGTTGGTTATGATGACGGCGGTCAGTTAACTGATAAGATCCGAAGACAGCCTTACAGCTTGGTCTTGTTTGACGAGATTGAAAAAGCCCATCCTGACGTATTTAATATGCTGCTTCAAGTTCTGGAAGACGGCGCTTTGACTGACGGCAAGGGACGCAAAATCGACTTTACAAATACTATTATCATTATGACCAGTAACCTTGGTGCCGATAAGCTGCAAAAAGAAGCGAATCTTGGATTCCATGCGACTGACAGGGATGATTTTAAAGATCTGGACGTACTGCACGCCCGAAATAGCGATAAAGTTCGGGATGAGCTGAAGAAAATGATGCGTCCAGAGCTCTTAAACCGCATCGACAAAGTTATTGTATTTAGGGCCCTAACTAAAAAAGATGTTTTAAGAATTTTAGACTTACAGCTCGACGAACTCAGAGAGCGCTTGGTTAAACACGGGCTTACACTACAAGTAAGTAGCCTTGCGAAGCAGCATTTGCTAGATAAGGGTTATGACGCACATAACGGCGTGCGTCCTTTGCGCAGATTAATTCAGGATACGCTAGAAGACCATATTGCTGTTGAACTCTTAAGCGATGCCTACGAAAAAGGACTAACCGTGCAGGTAGGCACAAAGAAGAATGAGTTAACGTACGCTGTCGCTGGAGAATAATGCTACACTAGCGTTACCGTAATGAAGAAGCTTGCTACTTTACTAGTTTCCCTGGCGATTCTTGCAATACCGGCCGTGGCTTTTGTTGAGCGGCAGGCGATATTTGATTGGTGGCGACTTCGAAACTATACGCCGTCGCAGGAAATTGTTCAGATCGCGGATAGAACAACCCTAACTGACGAGGGCAAACACTTACTGTATGTATATCATGCTGCGCTGCAGGATCGCGAAGCTTTTAACCAAAGCTGTGAATTCAGCGAGCAAAGTATCGTGCTAGGCTGCTACGTAAGTAATCGTGGCATCTACATTTTTAATGTGACAGATGAGCGACTTAAGGGAATCCATGAAGTAACTGCCGCGCATGAAGTCCTGCATGCAGCCTATGACCGCTTAAGCAGTAAAGAACAAGCAAAAATTGACCAGTTAGTCAGCCAGACTTTTTCATCGCTTGAAAATCAACGTATTAAGGACACAGTCGAGGCTTATCGCAAACGTGATCCGAGTATAGTTCAGAATGAACAGCATTCTATATTGGCTACGGAGGTACGTGAATTACCCGCAGAGCTTGAGGCATATTACTCGCGTTACTTTAAAGACCGCACGGCTGTAGTAGCGTTTTCTGAACAATATGAGCAAACATTTTCCGAGCGAAAAACAAAAGCCGAGCAGTTACAGAATCAGATTGAAACCGTAAAACAACAGATTCAAATACTCGACCAATCGCTCGCTAATACACGCGCCGAACTGGAGTCTGAATATGCAGCCCTGGAGGCCCAGCGATCCGGAGCAGATCCTGACAGCTTTAATGCCCGCGTACGAGCCTATAATGCCAAAGTGCAGCGTTATAATGCCCAGGTGCAACAGTCTTATGCGCTAATTGACCGGCATAACGCGCTAGTTATTGAATATAATCAGGTTGTAGTTGAAGAAAAAGAACTTATAAAAGCAATAGACAGCCGTCCCGAGACAATTGACCAGCAATAAGGTGGTACACTAGTTTTATGGCAAAAAAGGGGAGTGTTCAGTACGTGTGCAGCAGCTGTGGCGCATCCAGTTCTACCTGGAGCGGCAAGTGTTATTCGTGTGGCGAATGGAACACGCTAGAAGAGCAGTTAACGACTTCATCACTAACTCGCGCCGGTTCTGACGGTACGACTCTTCAAACTCAAAGCGTTTTATCATCGCTTGCTACTGACCATAAACGTTTGTCTACCGGCGTGAACGAAGTCGACAACGTACTTGGCGGCGGAATCGTTGCCGGAAGTGTTACCTTAATCGCCGGCCAGCCTGGCATCGGAAAAAGCACACTGCTTTTACAGCTTGCATATGAACTTTCTAAAAACTATCCGGTTTTGTATGTCAGCGGCGAGGAATCAGCCCATCAAATTGGTTTGCGCGCCAAAAGGCTCGGCACAACGAGCGCTAAACTACTGCTGGCAACCAGCACAAGTGCAGATGATATTGCCGCGACAATTGCCGGCGGACAATACAAATTAGTAGTTGTTGATTCAATCCAGACCATAGCCTGTGCGGCCGTTGCGTCAGCTGCTGGTAATGTCAGCCAGATTACTAATAGTACACAACTGCTCACGGCTGCTTCAAAGCGAGCCAACACGGCCTTATTGCTCGTTGGGCACGTTACCAAGGAAGGTTCAATTGCTGGTCCAAAGGTGTTAGAGCATGTGGTAGATGTTGTGCTGCAGCTTGAGGGCGACAGGTATGGTGGTTTTAAGGTCCTCCGGGCAATTAAAAACAGGTACGGTTCTACCAATGAAGCCGGTATTTTTGAAATGAAGGACGAAGGACTTAAACCGGTTGAAAACCCATCTGCAGCCTTGTTGGCAGAGCGACAAATAAGCGATGGTTCAATTGTGCTCGCGACCATGGAAGGAACGCGTCCGCTGCTTGTCGAGGTACAGGCATTAGTTAATCGTACCAGCTACGGTTACCCCAAGAGGGCTGCAAGCGGTTTAGATCTTAATAGGGTTAATTTGTTAGTCGCAATGCTTGAACGCCGGACAAAGCTTAATCTTGCAGATCAGGATATTTATGTAAATATTGTCGGGGGCATACGCTTGAGCGAACCAGCTGCTGATCTTGCCGTCATCATGGCAATTGCTAGTGCATCAAAAGGCCTACAACTAAAGAAGAATGCAGTAGTGTTTGGAGAAGTTGGACTCTCGGGTGAAATTCGTCATGTGCCATTTATAGAGAAACGATTAGCTGAAGCAAAAAAACTGGGTTTTGATGGTGCAATCGGGCCGATTATTAAAGGGAATAAAAAACCGTCATCGTATTATGGTCTAACTGACGTCCGCTCAGCTTTGAACTCATTTCTTGAAGAACAGTAATTTAATTTGTAACCGTGACCGTAGGCGATGTACTGCTATTATCTTTGGCGTAAACTGCAATACCTGTATCTGCTTGTGCAAAAGCTACGCCGCAATCTGTATCGTTACCATTCGAACCGTCGCATAATTTAAGATTGTCTGAGGCTCTGTAAACAGATACCTTGCCATTGTTATTTGACCAAGTAAATACTGTATTTGGTAAGCTCTTCTTAGCACTTACTATTGTAAGGCTAGCTCCGCCACCACCTCCTGAACCTGTAATCGTGCCTGTATCAGTGGCGTCATATAATACGCTGTCAACTAGTTCTACGGTAACTGTTTTGTCTCCACTAAAGTCAGCCGTGTAGTTTATGCTTACGACACCGGAATTAGTCACACCAACGGAACCACCAGGCAACGTTTGGCCGTCGATCTTAAAGTTAACGGAACCAGGGAATTGTCCACTAGAAAGCGGATGCGTACCAGCCGTTACGTCGGCACTTAATGTGTAGCTGTTGCCGCCAGCAGGTGTGATGATTAACCTTACGCTCGGTTTAAGGTCATCGCACTTGTGTACATCATCTTTTTCTGAAGTGTTTGCGGCTTGGCCCGAATCGACAAATCTGTCAAAGCTGAATTGATTGGCGGCAGCGTCACTGGTCTCTTTCTTGGCACGCGGTGGCGTACAGTCGGTGGCAAGCTTATTGGATACGATGTCAATGGTACGCTTTTCGTTACTTGCAGCGCCTTTCTTTTTGTACCAACTCGGGAACAAATCATTAGTAGGGCTTGGTTCAACTGAGCCGAGGCCAACATGAGAACGAACCACATAGGCTGGCAATGATTGCACACCCGCAGGCTTTTTCCAGTCTTCTGGTTTTAGATCCTTGTGCGCACCTTGCATCCAACCTTCCCAAATTGGTCTGGTCATATTTTCCATAAATCCTGACATTTCTCTTTGGCGGTTATGGTATCCAACCCATACCCCGGCTGAATACTGGGAGGAGAAGCCCATTAACCAACCATCTTTAGCGTCGTTAGTTGTTCCGGTTTTAAGCGCAAATTTCCATTCTCCCTGGTTCCCACGGTATCGATGAGGCTTGCGGCCGCTGATGTAGCTAGCATTTGGATCCTGCATCATATCTGTCGTTATATAGGCGCTATCTTCACGTACAACCTGCTCGCCTTTTTCTAGCTTCCATTCCTTAAGTAGCTTGTCGTTGGCGTCCTGGATTTTCAGAATGTACGTCATTGGCAGTACTAGACCGTTCCGCGAAATCGAGCTATATCCGTGGACATGCTCATCAAGTTGTAAATAGGCACCGTCACCGATCGCCGCAGATGCATAGCAGGGACCGCGCTCGCTTAGGCTGTCGTTTGTGTAGCAGCCATAACCGTCTTCAGTATCACCCATGAGTTTATTGGACGTTTCAATAGTCTTATCAATGCCTGCAATGAGCATTGCCTTTACAGCCGGCACGTTTCTGGAACCACCAAGTGCGTAACGCAGTGTAACCGGGCCAGGAAAACGGAAGTCGAAATCCCAGAGACACTTCTGACTGTTATCGCCGGTTTTGGAGGGTCGTGACTTATCTTTGCAAGGCCAACCATCCAACGTTCCCTGTGTGTCGTATAACACGGTTCCCGCGCCAACGTTTTCGGTGTGCTCCATCAATGATAAATAGTCATAAGGTTTAACGCTTGAGCCGGGAGGTAGCTTATATCGTGCATAGTTGTTTTGGCCGTGCTCCGGATTAGCAAAGTCTGCTCCCCCAACAAGGGCCACGACTTGCCCGGTTTTAACGTCTTCGGCAACAAAAGCCGCGACATCACCGCCTTGTCTTCGTACTTGAACCAAGCCTTTGGTTACTTGTTCTTCTGCAAGGCGTTGCAGATTTAGGTCAAGGGAAGTAGTAACTTTCCATCCACCGCGGCAGGTTGATTCAGCGCAATGCTTACGTTCTAATTCTTCTTTGGCTGCGAGTACAAACCATGGCGCTGTAATGCCTTCATATTTTGGCTTTACTTCTTTTACACTGGCTACTGTATCGACTTTTTTAGCCTGGTCACGTTGCTCGCTGGTAATCATTCCTTGCTGTTCCATCAGATCCAGAACGTAGTGCTGGCGACCTACCAGTGCCTGAGGGTCAAAATCCGGACCGTATGGGGAGTAAAATGATGGCGATTTAGGTATGGCAGCTAAAAAGGCTGCTTCATCAAGGGTTATATCTTTTGCAGATTTATGGAAGTAATCGCGCATTGCTGCCTCGACCCCGTATTGTACGTTGCCGTATGGTGCCGTGTTTAAGTAGCCCGTTAAAATTTCTTGTTTAGAATACGTTCGCTCAAGCTCAATAGAAAGAATGAGCTCTTTAACCTTACGTGTATATGTTTGTTCACGGCTAACGCCTTCTTGGGTTAAGCGTACGAGCTGCTGCGTAATAGTAGAGCCACCTTGGCGTGTATCGCCCTCGCCCACTATGTTGGTAAATGCAGCCCTGGAAATGCCACGTACATCAAAACCGCCATGCTTAAAGAAGTCTTTATCTTCGATGGCTATGGTAGCGTCTTCTACGAATTTGTTGATTTCGTCATCTTTGACAGGGATACGTTTTACGGCGTCATAATCTTCCCATAACAATGTGTCACCGGTTTTATCGTAATACCGAATGCTACCACCAATATTATTACCGCTAATATCACGGAGGTTTGGTAGATCCTTTCTAAAGTAAGCAAATACGCCAATCATAAGAAGAAAACCAGCAACAATACCTATGCCGGTAATCTTGAGCGCCATGATACCGCCTTCGCGGCTGAACCAATACTTATATAAGCGCTTAGGATGCATACGATAAAAGAATCGTTTGACCGGGTTTTTAGGCATACCAGCTAAACGTTCTGCACGACGACGCGCATGGTGCTCTTTGCGTGCTTTTAGCTTTTCACCCAATGTTCGATTAATCTTGACAGCCTGACCGCTTTTAGTAACGAAGGTATTTTTAGTCTTGCGTCCCAATTGGTTGGCGCCATGGGCATCCAGCCGCTTCTTTATATTCCTCATGGATTTAGTCTCTTACTCCAGTTAAATCAGCCATTAGCTTACGTTCTATTCTATCATAAAAAGTCATCTTGCTACCATAAATATAATGCAAGATAACAGGGATAAGGTATACTAGTAAGCATGACATTATCTGAAGAACTAAGCTGGCGTGGATTCGTTAACCAGCATACATATAAATCTTTAACTGAAATAGACAAAGCGCCCATAACATTTTATTGGGGTGTAGACCCGAGCGCGCCGTCGATGACAATTGGGAACTTAGCAGCTGCTATGATGGTGCGTCATTTTATTAATAATGGTCATAAGGCAGTGTTGCTTATTGGTGGAGCAACTGGAATGATAGGTGATCCTGATGGCAAAGCGCAGGAGCGTGATCTCAAGTCAATTGCTGAAATTGAAGCTAGTAAAACAGGATTACACGCTCAGTATAAGCAAATATTTGGTGGTCAGAACTTTACTTTTGTCGATAATTACGACTGGTTTAAAGAAATGGGCTACTTGCAGTTCTTGCGTGAAGTTGGTAAGAACGTCCCAATGCGGCAAATGCTAGGCCGTGATTTTGTACAAACACGCTTAAATGAAGATGGGGCGGGTATTAGCTACGCTGAGTTTAGCTATGTACTGATACAGGCTTACGACTTCGTGCACTTAAATCGTGAGCATGGGGTAACACTGCAGCTGTGTGGGTCAGACCAATGGGGAAATAGCATAGCAGGGGTAGATTTACTTCGTCGTTTAGATGGCAAAGAAGCTCATGTTTGGTCGACACCACTAGCGGTAAATAAAGTCACGGGTGTAAAATTTGGCAAAACAGAAGAAGGGGCAATCTGGCTTGATGAAAAACTGACAAGCCCGTATAAATTTTACCAATTCTGGCTCAATGTAGATGATGAAGGCGCCACGGATTACCTAAAGATTTATACGTTGCTAACAAAAGATGAAATAGAAAAGATCATGATTGAATTTGAGAAAGATAAAGCCGGTCGTGTGGCTCAAAAAACGCTTGCTTATGAAGTTACAAAGCTCGTGCACGGGTTAGAAAAATCTGATGCCATCGTTCGGGCAAGCAAGATTTTATTTGGTCAAGAAGACTTTTTAAACGCCGCTGAAAATGAAGTCGATATATTGCGCACTGAATTAACCACTGTAAAAGTATCGGAAGATCTGTATCAGATGATGGTTGAGAGCGGGTTAGCCAGCTCAAAATCTGAAGCTCGCAATTTTCATTCGTCTGGCGCGGTTTCTGTTAATGGATCAAAAGTTATGCCGGACCAGGCAATTAGCTGGAAAACAGGTGCGAACTTACTTAAACGCGGCAAAAATTCTTTTGCAATCGTAGAAACTTAAACTTCCTATGCTAAAATCTCGTTATGCCAAATAAATCATCAGCAACAAAAAAGAAGGCCGATCAGTATAATGATCCTTCGCATAATTATCTTAAGTACTGGGATGGCCGCGACTACGAAAATGCCGCTGAACAGATTGCAATCACCAGATTACTAAAGGGCAAACGGTTTAAGCACGCGGCTGACATTGGCGGCGGATATGGTCGCTTGTGTATTTTCTTAAAAGAATTTGCCGATAAAGTCACGCTCGCCGAACCGTCACAGCAACAGCTTGATATAGGTAAAGAATTTTTAAAAGACGAACCAGACATAGACATGGTACTTACGCAGGCCGATTCTTTAAAGTTCAAAGATGACTCGCTTGACCTGATAACCATGATCCGTGTCATGCATCATCTCCCAGATCCAAGCCCGGAGTTCAAAGAACTGGCACGCGTCTTAAGCGACAGCGGCTACTTGATTTTGGAAGTTGCCAATTATGCACATGGTCGTAACCGAGTTAAGCATCTTTTAAGAGGTCAGAAACTTCCGCAGGAGCCTGTCGACATCCGTTCTGAAAAAAACAAACGTGAAGAAGAAATTCCTTTCGTGAATCATAACCCCACAACTGTTCAGAAGCAGCTTGCCCACGCTGGATTAAAAGTTGAAAAAGTCTTATCAGTGTCAAATCTCCGCAGCCCATCTCTCAAAAAACTGCTACCTAAAGGAGCTATGCTTGTAGCCGAGCGAATTCTGCAGCCTACACTTGCAAAGACTTACTTTGGACCAAGCGTTTTCTTCTTAGTCAAAAAAGCCAAATAAACTAACTCATCAGTCCATATACAGCTAGTTGCTATACTGAGCCTAATGAATAACACTAGCCCGATAAAAGACGTTAAAGGTGTTGGCGAAGAACTTTGTAAAAAGTTTGCAACGCTTCAGATTCATACTATTCATGATCTTATTGAGTACTTTCCTAGGCGGTACGATGATTACTCTGACATACAAAAGATAGCGCGTATCAAGCCGGGTACCGTA
This sequence comes from Saccharimonadales bacterium (SeqCode), assembly GCA_038255465.1. Classification (GTDB taxonomy): domain Bacteria; phylum Patescibacteriota; class Saccharimonadia; order Saccharimonadales; family JACDFO01; genus JACDFO01. The sequence goes on along the minus strand of JBBSLJ010000005.1, from coordinate 42,903 downwards.
ACGATTAGAGGCGTGATTAAACAATCTAATGGTCGGTATGTTCGTCGTGGTATGCACATTACGGAAGCCGTAGTAAGCGATGAAACTGGTAGCGTGCGGCTTATTTGGTTCAACCAGCCCTACCGTGCGACTGCACTCAAGCCTGAGACGGAATACTTTATCTCCGGTGAGTTTCAGCTTAGTCATCAGCGGCTCAGTATTATGAACCCCTCGGTTGAGTTAGTTAGTAATTTTACGGTGAATACGGCCCGTATTGTGCCCGTTTATCGCGAAACAAAAGGTATAAAATCCCTACTAATTCGCAAAACCTTACGTGAAGTAATGCCATTAGTCCATGCACTGGATGAAACGTTGCCTAGCTGGATAGTACATGAACAAAAGCTATTGGCTCGCTCAAGAGCGGTGGCTGAAATGCACTTTCCAAGCAGTCCAAAGATGCTTATTGAAGCCCAACATCGGCTTGGTTTTGAAGAAGTATTTGGCCTAACGCTTGCAGCGCTACTTAACAAATATGAGCTAATGCAAGAAGAAGCAATCAGTATTCCATTTGATGAACAGCTTGCCAAAGACTTTGTAGCAAATCTGCCATTTGAATTGACATCGGCACAGCGTAAAACTGTTTGGCAAATTTATCAGGATCTCCAAAAAAAGCAGCCCGCAAACCGTCTGGTGGAGGGGGACGTAGGTTCCGGAAAAACGGTGGTCGCAACCATGGCCGCATTGATGGCGATTAAGCAAGGTTTTCAGGTGGCATTTATGGCGCCAACAGAACTTCTTGCGCGCCAGCACGCCGAGACAGTTTTTGAGTTGCTTACGCCTGTTAAGATGGAAAACACGGTCAGTCTGCTTATCGGGGGCTTAAAGCCAGCCCAGAAGAAGCTGGCGCTAAGTAAAATCAAGTCAGGTGAGGTGAAGTTTTTAATCGGAACGCATGCCTTAATTCAGGAAAAAGTGGACATGCATAACTTGGGACTGGTCATTATTGATGAGCAGCATCGGTTTGGCGTCGAAGAGCGCAAAAAATTACAGACTAAAGCAGGACACGCCGTGCATGTTATCAATATGACAGCAACGCCTATTCCTAGAAGTCTGGCGCTGACACTTTATGGGGAAATGGACATTTCAATTATTGACAGTAAGCCTGCTGGCCGTAAGTCGATTATTACTGAGGTTTGTTCTCCCAATTCCCGTAAGCAACTGTACGAAAAAATTGCGCACGAACTAGACAGCGGCCGGCAAATGTTTGTGGTAACACCGCTCATTGCTGATTCAGACAGTTTGCCAGTACGGTCCGCAGAAGAAGTGTATCAAGAGCTTTCTAGTAAAACCTTTAAGAATAAACACGTGGGTTTATTGCACGGCAGAATGAAGCCAGAAGAAAAAGAAAGGGTCATGAAACAGTTTATGCAACATGAACTTGATATTCTTGTTTCTACCACCGTTATTGAAGTCGGTGTTAACGTGCCAAACGCGACGATAATGCTTGTTGAGAACGCTGAGCGTTTCGGGCTTGCGCAAATACATCAACTGCGTGGGCGAGTAGGCCGAAGCGACTACCAAGGTTATGCCTATTTAATGCTAGGGGATTCCAAAGAGCCAAGCCGGCGCATAAAAGCCCTCGAAAGTTCTGATGACGGATTCAAACTTGCAGAGCTGGATCTTGAAATTCGTGGGCCAGGAGCGATTTACGGTTATACTCAGCACGGTCAACTAGATTTAAGAATTGCCAAGTTAACAGATGTAAAACTGATCGCTGCAGCCCGCAAATCCGCACAAGAGTTTATTGATAGACAGGAAAACCTGATAAACTATAAGCAATTATATGAACGTGTGCAGAAATTGCGCGCAGTAACGAATTTGAACTAAAGATTATGTATTCTGGAACTACCCTTACCCGTTACTCAGGCCGCGTGCTTGGTGCACACCAAAAAATAGATCGTGTCGCACGCAGGCACCTTGCGCATTTGATATCAGATAATTCCGCCTTTCCGGCGTCTAAGCAGATCCTACATTTTGAGGGCAAAAACGGGCCGGATGCAATCAAGCGTAAGTCCCCAGCCAAAGACGAACCGTGGCATTACTATGACCCATTTGATGATAATGATTCAAAATTGCCGCAGCTCATCAATGATCATTACAAATTACTCGTTAGCCAGCTTAAGTCAGGAAATCATGAAAGAAGTGCCTTTGAGGCAGCATGGCTAGCACATGCTATTGTCGACGGGCTGACACCAGCGCACCATTATCCATACGAAGAAAAGCTCGTAGAGCTACGAGGCGGCGAAGGTATCGAAACTCGTACCACTATTAAAGAAAAGTGGGTGATGCATGGCGATACACGACGTGAACAGGTAAAGAACAACTGGAAAATGTGGGGACCAAAAGGTTTATTTACTACACATGGGCTATTTGAGATGGGTGTGGCTACGCTAATAATGCCGCTTACATTCAGCGAAGCCGTACCTACGAAAGCGGATATGGCCCGCATGCATGAAATTGGTCCAGAAGTTTGGTTTAAAAGAACCGCTAGAGAAATTGCCGTTATGGATATGTATGAGCGTTATCATCGAAAAGGTTGGACGCCTCGTTTAGCATATGATATTCGCCACAAACTTGGTCCGCTGTTAGTTCAGAGCGTTTGTTTGACGTGGTACGCCGCACTGCGCGATGCCAAGCTAACCGAAACTAAGAAGTAAGGCACGATGAGAGTAATAGCAGGAAAACTAGGTGGCAGACCATTCGAAAGCCCTAGAGGCCACCGAACGCATCCAATGAGCGAAAAAATCCGTGGCGCAATTTTTAATATGCTTGGTGATATTAGCGGTCTTACACTGTTTGATGCCTATTCTGGAACAGGAGCTCTGGCGATTGAAGCCGTAAGCCGTGGAGCGAAGTTTGTGACGGCTGTCGAGCTCGACATCGAGGCATTTAAAATTATTACGCAAAATATACAAACACTGGCGATAGCCGAGCAAGTTAAACTGGTTAGAAAGGACGTAAAAAGCTGGTCTCGGAATAACAAACTCATTACATTTGATGTGGTGCTAATAGATCCTCCCTATGATGCCGTGCCATACACGCTGCTCCACAAGCTAGCTACGCATGCCAAAGTAGATGGATTGGTTATTTATTCGTTACCGCCAGACCATGACTTTAAGCTTGATTCAAATTTTACATTACTGTCAGAAAAAGCTTATGGTGATGCAACACTAGTAATTTACCGCAGAATTTCGTAAACTAACGCGGTGCGAGCGGATGTGGTGAAATGGTATACACGCGTGCCTTAGGAGCACGTGCCGCAAGGCGTGGAGGTTCAAGTCCTCTCATCCGCACCAGACGACATTTCAATAGCCTTTACGAGGCTGGCAAAGGGTTCTTTCCAGATTGGGAAGACCCTTTTTTCATTGTCTACAGTCAGGTTCAAGAACAAAATGCGTGCAACACGGTCTTTTTCAACTGCTGAACCTGCTCTCATCTTGTCAGGTGCTAATTTTACTAGGTACAAGAACTGTTCTTTGGTTAGCTTGATTTTACTTGGATTTGCAATTTTATCCTTCAGCTTGCCTATCTCATCGTCTAAGTCTTGAGTCTCAATGGCAAGCTGTTCAACTTTACTTTCGGTAATGGCGTAGGCTTTTGAGCTACGGTTTATATTACCCAGTCCAAGTGATAACTCATTTAGTTCTCGCTTTTTATGAGCATTGGCTCCGTTCTTGCTGGCAATATCTTGTTTAATCTTGAGGATTTTTGCGTCGGTGAAGCTGTCTATACGCTTGCTGTAACGTTCATACGCTTCGTCTGACAGCTCTAGTTTCTCAAGTAGCTCATACATAGCATCAAAGATGAATTTGGCTCTAACAGATTTAGGTTTACGAGAACAATCAGAGTTTTTGCACTCGTATGACAATACGTGGTGTGTGCTTCCGCCTGGCAAATTTTTGCCAACTGACATCCACTTATCACTTTTACAAACGCCACAGTACACCATGTGCCTCAGTGGTTTGAACTCAGTTCGTTTCTTGGGGTCAATATCTCGCTTTCTGGTATATGCCAAAGCTTGAACCTGATTATAAATATCTTCGTTAATCATGGGCACAAAGTCGAGGTGAAAACGAGGTAGATCGATAGTCTGTTCAGTTTGCACAAGTAAACCATAATAAAAAGGGTCACGGAACATCTGACCTACGCTTTTTTCAGTGGGTACTATCTTCTTGCTAAATTTATTCTTCCTCGAAACTTTCGTCATGCGGTGGTAGCCTTTTTCCAACAAGTATTCCAGTACGGTTTTGTTTGTAGCACCTCTAGCCCTCATGTACCATGCTTCTTGTACAACATCGAACCAGTCATTAGGGCGATATAATCCGTCTTGGTCATCTCTATCATAACCCCATTTGGGCTGACCACCTGATTTTCCGTCTTCAAGGTTTCCTGACACACCTGACTGAACCTTGCGGGATAGGTCGTCTGAGAAGTGTTTGGATATTGAGAACATTATTCCCAGAGTTAATTTGCCTGAAGCATCATTTGAAAATAGCAGAGTTGGGAATTGGAGGTCTTTTATCATGCCCTCGTCTAGCATGTTGATGAGTAAGCCACCTTCAAGCATATTGCGAGAGAGTCTATCTGGGGCAAACGCTAGAATAGCGTCGTATTTGTTATTTCTAATATCTTCGAGTATTTGGTTAAAGATTGGGCGGTTATTCGACTTCTTGGCTGACTTACTTTCCTTAAAAGTATCCACCACGTTCAACCCTCTGGCTTCAGCAAGCTTCATGCAGTGCTTTATCTGGTCTTTATGAGTTCTGACCTGACTGCCCTCATCTTCAGTAGATTTACGAGCATACAAAACATAACGCAGTTTTGTTCTGTCTATTTCTTCCACGACTTGCATACTAACTTAATTTTACTCTGTTTTATAGGAAGATACGACCACCATTATTGTCTGATATGGAAATCGCATTCAATTCAGCTAAGGGGCTGTTTTCGTCTATGGCTTCAAGTGCATCTGTATACTCTATCAGTCCGTCATCTACATTTATTTGTTCGATCTTTTTGTTTGGTAGAACTTGCTGTAAGGCATTGTCGCTCACACTGTATCCGTCTTTGACCAGTGAAGTGTTTTAGGTTCTCCACCTCGCAAAAGTTTTCAGCACGGTAGTTTTATTAGTCCGCTAAGGCTCGCATAGAATCAAAATAGACTCCATGCAAAGAACCTCTACTGAAAGGTCTTTTGGTTGGAGTCTATGCTACTAATTATACGCCTAAGCATAAGGATTGTCAAGTATATTTTATGGTTATGCTAATTTAGTATAATTAGAACAGAGATAACGCCGAAAAACAAAGGAGTCTAATGGATATAAGAAAAGCTATAGGACGAAAACCAAAAGTAACCTACACCACCATGCTTCGTCTTGAAGATGCCTTGCAGCATAATTCTACAATTGCTGAAGCGTCCCGATGGGCAGGGATTAGTCGGACCACTTTCTTTTATTACATGAGGAACAATGAAGTGTTTAGGGACAGGATGCTGGCGGCGAAACAAAGGCAAAATGAAGTGGTATTCAGTTTCTTTACACTACCATAGAAAATCCGTTGTTTTTGCAATGATTTCGCAGATTTTGGTGTGAGGAAAGTAAGTGATTATACGAGTAAATGGCGTTAGACGGTGTATATTCCAAAAAAATCTCAGGGGCAGGTGGACTGCAACATCAAAGGGCACATTTAGTGAATAAGAACCCTCAACCAAAACACCCTCTGTGACGCATTCTCAGACCACTGGACAAGCTTTGGAGTATATGTCGAAGTAATATGGCTAATGCTGTTTAGCCCTGTTATTATTATTGTATGAATAAAAAATGCGATGCCTGTGAATTTCTGGAATCACCTAACAAAAAGCATCAAATATTAGTGACGGAGAATTGGAGTGTTGGTATATATAACGACCAACCGTATTTGGGACGTGCATACGCAACATTAAATAAACATAAAGGTAGTATTAGCGAACTAACCAGTGAAGAGCTACTAGACTTTCAAGAAATCATGAGGAAGCTCGAAGATACTTATCGAAAAGCATTTAGAGCTGAGGTGCTAAATATAGAATGCAATATGAACCACGCATTCAAGACGGAGCCTTACAGCCCTCATATCCACTGGCATATTTATCCAAGATATAAGATTGCACCAGAAGTAGCAGGAATAGTATTCGATGATCCATTATTTGGGAGCCACATTGACGAAGATAAAATAAATATGGTCAGCGATGAAGTGCTTGATGAAATCGCTACTAAGATAAGAGAACATATATGAGAAATATACTTACAATCAACGAACAAGACATAACGCCAGAAGCACCAGCCATAGACACTTCTAATTTTCGTAAGCGTGAAGCTGCTCGTGCAGTGGTATCAGATAATGCTGGTAAGGTTGCTCTGCTTAGAGTTGGGCTTTATGACTACCACAAGCTGCCTGGAGGTGGTGTCGATGAGGGTGAAGATATACCAACGGCACTTGAGCGTGAGTTATTAGAAGAAATAGGATGTAGTGCTGAAGTAACTGGAGAAGTTGGTGAAATTGTAGAATATCGTGACCAATTTGAGTTAGTGCAGACATCTTATTGTTTTATCGCTAAGCAGGTAGGCAAAAAAGGCGAACCAGATTTTACAGACAAGGAACTCAGAGAACAGTTCTCTATTGTTTGGGCTGAAGATATTGATAGAGCAATCTCACTTCTTGAGCAAGATGAGCCAACAAATTATGAGGGCAAGTTTATAAAGGTTCGTGACCTTGCGTTATTACAGGCTGCCAAGGAATCGAATAGTGAGCGAACAAATGGCTAGCATCAACCTGAACGAACTCAAGAAGTTCCTAATGAAGGCAAACATGCCTCATGCAAATGGAACTGCAAAGACCGTTAAAGAAAAAGACGGTTCACGGACTATTGAATATAGTGAAGGCGACTACCGCATGCACGACAACTTCTTTGGTGGTGAGCCATACGGTGGACGCTTAGTTGTTTTCTATAAAGAACAGCCGTTGTTTCTTGAGGCTTACTACGGACAGACAACCCGTCCAGCAGATGCTGTTTATGACTTCTTGAGAGAAGCATTACAACATCCTGGTGAAGATAACCCGTTTCGTGGACCTGCTGAATATAAGAAAGATAACCTGACCTACAAAAGTACCACTGAGGGTGATGTTGCCGATCATACGGTTAAAGAGTTTATCTACGAGGGAGACGAAGAGATTTACTGGGCTGTTGTTATCGGTGGTCTAGTAGACCAAAACGCAAAAGGAGCAATGTAATCTAACGACTAGCGAGTGCCTCACGAATAACTTCACAGATTCGTGCACTTTGAGGGAATAGATAACTTGCTGATTCATCTTGTACCAGAGTTTCAATAAGTTCGTTACTGCGAGGGCTGAGTGTGTGTAAGGTGGCAGCCATTCCATCTGCATCAACAGCGTTAGCTTGGTTGACCGCTAATGTTGCTAGTGTATTTGCTATTACTCCTATCGAATGACCACGCTCTTTAGGTTGTAGAGTATTAAATTGCTCCCCGAAAAAACCAACTATCTGGTCTACAAATTCTGATCGGAATTCTACTCCACGTTCTTCTGGTAAAGTCATTGAGATTATTATACAACTTTTTTGCTACACTTATACCTATGATCCATCAGTTAAGAATTTACCAAATAAAACCAGACTTAAAGACCGCTTTTGATACTCGGTTTCGTAAGTACGCTGTACGGATTATGCAATCCTATGGATTTAATATAAAAGCCATGTGGTTTTCGGAATCTGAAGGTAAGACTGAGTTTGTATACATATTGGAGTGGTCAGATAAAGCAACACTTGAAAAGCAGTGGGCAGCTTTTATGGCTGATAGCGAGTGGGAAGAGATTAAGCGTAAATCTCGTGAGCAATATGGCGAAATGGTCTTAGCTAAATTGCGCGACCAAGTGCTTGAGTCAACCGACTGGTTTCATAGCAAAGTTTAGCCCATAACCCGTTATTGTATAATATGTAAAATAACAGGGGTGGGCGAAAACAGCACTAGCACTTGACAAGCTCTTATGTCGCTAAATAAACGACTCTACCCCTGTTAGGGCATGTCGTGCAATACTCATTGTGCGACACAAATCAAAGCCACTTTGGAGTTGCCGTAATAACTGTAAAACCAGCGTAAGGGTCGTTCGGGTCTTGCGGTTTAATCACTTCATCAAATGTGAGTGTTGATAATTTGATTATGGCTTGTTTGCCGTTCAGTTTTGTAACAAAAGGTACGATATTGTTCATATCGGGTAAATGCAATGTTTTACTAGGTACTTCATCAAACTGGTCGCTACTGCGGGTAAAGATAATAACGTCATAACCGTTGAACGATAATCGGTGCATACCGACATTGAGCTGAACTGGTCGGTCATTTTCCATATCCCAATCAGCACTGAAATTAAAGTTAATACCTTTTGGTACAGCCAATACGTCTAATACACTGAACTTCTGCCCTGCATTACGCTCAATAGGCACATCATTTGCTCTTTCTGCTGACTTTTCGTCAGCTTCTGTCATTTCTCGGCTTAATAGAGTGCCTAGATGTTTGATTGTCTTTAGCTCCGTAAGCGGTATGCCTTTGTTATCTTTATCGTAATTAAATCGGTAAGTGCCGTCTTTAAGTTTGGTATGCGACATACCAGAAGCGTGTATGTTGGTATGCTCTATTTCTGCGGGAGTGTCTATATCTTCGTAGTTAATTTCAAATGTGTCGCTAGTGATTTCAATTTTGCCAACTGTTGCACTACCACCTGTTTTACTAGGCTCAACTTGCAACATAAGGCTTTCATCTGATTTCTGTTGCCATAATCGGCACAGAAGATATGTCTTTGAGTTTTCTTTTAGAAAAATACGGTAATAGGGTGGCTTTGGCATATAGCTGATTATAGATAAAGGTTCAAATGGCGTCTAGCGAGAGTAATAGCACACTCATATCAGAGCTGATACTGCTGAACAAACTTTGTTCTTGACGCTTCTCTTAGCTGTAAAATCCAGTCAATGTCTGGACTGCTAAGTAGCCAATCACTTATACTGTCAAAAGGTTCAAGCAGACTGGCTTCTGCCGCACCATCATATCTTGTAATTAATAGGCAAAAAGTTATCCATACCCACGAGACTTATAAGTCGCATGTTGAGATTTTACCTGCAACTCCTGAAGATGCTGAAATTATTTGTGATATTCGTGACCGTGCCTGGATGGGAGCCTACCCAAACGCAGAGCTGGGCATTACGGCTGACGCGATCAAGCTCAATGCCCAAGGCCAGAATGGTGTATTCGTACCAAGGCGTATTGCTTATTTAAAGCAGCAACTAGCAAATGACGATCCAAATAAAAAAATATTTGTTGCCAAATTTGACGACAAAACGGTTGGCTTTACTGACATAAGTATTGATGAACACAATACCAGACACATATGGGCTATATATGTAGATCCAGAGGTTCAGAAGCAAGGCATTGGCGGCAAACTAATGCGCCAGGTATTAGATATATACGGCCGCGATCATGATATTTTACTTGAGGTCGTAAGCTACAATCAAAACGCTATAGATTTTTATAAACATTTTGGATTTGAAATAACTGACACGGTGGTGATTATAGATGAAGACAGGCCGGAATACATGACACCAGTTCCGCAAATAGAAATGGTTTTGAAAGCGAAAAAATAACCATACTTTCGTGTGGCGAAACGTAAAGAGCAGTTAATCTTCTGTTTTAATAATCTTTGCTGGCTGCGTAGCTTTTTAGCACGACAGCAGTAACTACTGCTATTGAAGCGCCGAGTATGGCTCCTGCTAGCTGATTGATTTCTGCGACTGACATTGTATGAGTAGCCTTTGTTGTTATTTTATATTGCTAATGCCTACTATAGCACATACTTGTGTATAAAATCCTACTAATAAAGCTGCAACAATACCAAGCCGATAGCGATACCAAGCGCATCAAAGTAAATGTCACCAAGGGCATTGCGCAGGCTCTCGTGACCAAAGTTTATTTTAAAGTAGCGCCAAAGCAGGGGCGATAAAACAAAATTCTCAAATGGTTCCCAGGCGGCCAGCAGTGCGAGGGCAACTAATGGCGGAAGAAATTGAACAAAAACGATTCCCTCAAAGAAGTGAGCCGAACTCCAGATATCGACTGCTTGATCATGGCGCTTACGGTACATGCTTCTAAGTATACTTTAGTACCAGCAAAGTCCGGTCAAAAAACCCCTGTATTGACAACAAATAATCAGTGTAGTATAATATAATTATGTATATTAGTCAAATTAACCCCCATCTGCATATTTTGCCGGAGCTCGTCGGTTAGTTTACTATTTCTCTAAAAATATAACGCCGGACATGCTCCGGCGTTTTTTTATGTACTAACAACATTTTGGAGAAAATAATGAATGAAATTAACTATGTATCTGCCGATGATGCCGCTGAAATTATGGGCAATCGTCGTGTTGATGCCTCTTTGCAAAAAGAGCTTAAAAACTATTTAGCGGACCAGCTAGTAGCCGGTGCGTTTGCACTAGATGGTGATGTGGTGCCGTCAGTTAGAGCTGAATATCTTGCCAGACCAACGGTGGGAGATTTGGATTATGCCTCCAGGTCAAATGAACTAGGCTTGCGGCCTTGGACCGTTACATACGCAAAAGACGAGTTTACGACTTCAAATGCTAAAAAAAGTAATATGGCTTGTCCGCGTATTGCTTTGCCGAAGGGGCAGATAGTAAAGCAAAAAATTACCACGGCCAAACAAGCGCCCGAAATCGGTAGTATTGTCACTAACTACGGTGTAACGCTTCAGAAATACTGGCAATCGCTATGTGACGTAGTAGCTGCTAGAAATCAAGCGACAGACAGTAATGTCTTTGATATCAGTAACTGGTATCTTGAACAGGCTTTAGAAAATGGGTGGCGAACGGGTTCTAAAGCGGCATATTACTACCCGAGACTTATGTGTTTGTATGCAGCTAGGGCGGTGCTTTTTTGTGATTTTGATGCGTTCCCCGATTTTACGCCAGCACGCTTAGGTTTTTGGGCAACCAAAGAAGCACTAGGCGTTGAGCCGCTCGTGATTAAGTGGAAGCCTCGTGACGAGTACCCGGCTATCGGAGATGATAAGTATCGAGTACCAGAATTCGCAGTTGATTTAAGTGATATTACTGACCTTACCTGTGGAAACATAGATAGTTGGATTGGGGAAAGGATAGGTAGGAATGAGCAAGCTTAAAGTCGGTGTGTGCATTACGAGCCTTGGCGCAACACAGCAAGATATGGTGGAGATTGAGCAGTTAGCTCGTACAGTAGGCAACTATATGGAACTCGGCATTTATGGCGATATTAGGGCAAATGACATATTTGATTCTCGGTCAATAACGGATCGTTTACAGTCTCTAAAGCGGGCGTCCCAGAACGCTGACATTGTTATAGCCTGGGATGGTGGTTTTAATGCAATTGAACTTTTAGAGTTTATTCCCGCACTTGAACTTGATGAACGCAAGATTTTTGTAGGATATTCCGATAATACGGTTCTGGTAAATGCATTACCCGCTTTTGGTATGATGCGCGGCGTAATGGGGCCGATGTTACGAAACTGAATTAAAAACCCGCAATTCCTTGAACTGTACGTTAATTCACTCAAGGCTGTTTACAAATCAAATTACCAAGAGCTGAGTCGACTCTATAATCAGATTTCATTTAAGGTCTATCGACCCGGCAAAATGACAGGAAAAATATGGGGTGGCAATAACTACAGTTTTGACTTATTGCAAGGTACCAAGTTTTGTCCACAATTTAATGAACCTTACATTCTTCTACTTGAAGGTGAAGATTGTATAACTTCCAAAAACAGAATTTGGCAGGATTTTATACGAAATCTTGACTCGATTATGCTGTTGCCTGGAGCAAAAGAAAACATCACCGGGTTGTTAATAGGTAGTTTTCCAGAAACATATATGTTAAACGAAAAAGAATTTGAGCAGTCAGTAACAAAGAGAGATTATTTAGCTAACATACCTATTTTGTATGAATTTCCAAGGGGTTATAAGGCGGCATCATTACCGCTTCCAATCGGGGAACATCTAATAATAACGGTTAAGAATAACAAGCTTACGATTGATAAGCTATAATGGAGGTCAACTATGGCACTTTCTACACAACCATATAAAGGTGCGCGGGATTTTTATCCTGAAGATAAACGCCTGCAAAAGTACATGTTTGGCGTTATGCGGCAAGTATGTGAGCGTTTTGGCTACGAAGAGTATGACGCACCAATCTTAGAGCCAACCGAGTTGTTTGCAAGCAAAACTTCAGATGAGATCGTTAACGAGCAAACGTATACGTTTACTGACCGCGGAGATCGCAGCGTAACTATTAGAACTGAAATGACGCCAAGTGTAAGCCGTATGGTGGCTGGTAAACGGCAAGAGCTGGCCTACCCGGTACGCTGGTACTCGATTCCAAACTTATGGAGATACGAACGGCCACAGCGCGGACGGTTGCGCGAGTTTTGGCAGCTCAATGTGGATTTATTTGGTATTGCCGGCATAGAAGCCGATCACGAAATTATTCAGGTTGCTGATGCAATTATGCGGGCTTACGGCGCCAAGCGGGACATGTACTCCATTAAACTTAATAGCCGCAAGCTAATCAACACATTGCTTAAAGATGTGTTGGGCGAGGATGACACACAGGCCCAGACGCTTATACGGCTTATAGACCGCATGCACAAGATGGACCCTGCGGCGTTTGCCGCCCAAGCGGAGGCGCTATTTAGCCCAAGCCAACGCGAGGCAGGTAATGCGGGTCGTTTATTTGCATTTTTGAAATTGAAATCACTGGATGATATAGCTGAAGAGTTAAAAAATCACGAGTCAGTACTTGAGCTTAAGACATTGCTGACGCTGCTTAAAGAATCCAAAATTTCCAATGTTGTTTTTGACCCAACACTAATGCGCGGGTTTGATTACTATACGGATATAGTTTTTGAAGTTTTCGATAACAACCCCGAGAATAATCGCTCCATGTTCGGCGGCGGCCGTTACAATGGTTTAGTTGGCCTGTTCGGTGTAGAGCCGGTCCCAACTGTTGGCTTCGGCATGGGTGACGTCACGCTTCAGAATTTTCTGGAAACACATAACCTACAGCCTATCTTAAGGCCCGAGGCAGATGCCTGTCTGATTCTTGTCGGCGACGTGTACTTACAAGCACAAAACATGATCCAGGATCTACGTGAAATGGGAATCAAATTGTCAGTTGATATGTCGGGCCGTAAGCCCGATAAACAGCTTAAAAGTGCCGCTAAAAAGGATATTCAGTTTGTACTTTTTATAGGTGAGCGTGAGCTCGAGGACGAGCAATTGGTGCTAAAGGATCTGCATACCGGTGAAGAAGAACGCCACAGTGTTCAACGTACTGTCAGCATACTAAAAGATTACCGTAACAAGTAGTGCGTGCAATAAATCATGCGCTCACTGGAGCGATACTAGGAAGTGTCGTGCAGCACCCTTCGGCCATACCTTTGGCGTTTGCTTCCCATTTTGTTTTAGACGCACTGCCACATTATGGCAGTAGAAAAGAAAACCTTGGGTCAACACGATATATGCTTGGATTAGGAGCCGATGCCCTGCTTTGCTTTTTGCTTGTAGTGGTGCTATATCGCGCAAACGGAAATGGGGCGTGGATAGCGATTGCGTGTGCATTTATAGCAACTAGCCCGGACTTTATGTGGATTCCAAAGTTTTTACGCGCGCGTCGTGCCGAAGAAGATATACTGCCATCAAACTTTTTAGTAAAGTTCCATACGTGGATACAGTGGTTTCAAAGGCCAATCGGCGGTGTTGTCGAAGTGGCGTGGTTTGCAAGCGCTTGTTTGGTATTGGTAATATTGTTGAAAATCTGATAGAATAACGCCTTATGCAAGTTAAAAAGATACTCGAAAACACCAACGCGACAATAACAATCGTTGCGCAGGAGGCAGATCTAGGTCCGCTAAAGCAACATGTCTTACGGCATTTTCAGAATAAAGTAAAAGTTGCTGGCTTTCGAGCGGGCAAAGTTCCACTAGCGATGGTAGAAAAAAACGTCGACCAATCGGCACTACAGTCTGAATTTTTAGATGAAGCATTATCACAGATGTATGCTCAGGCAGTACAGGAAAATAATTTACGACCTGTCGGACGCCCAGAGGTAGAAATCAAAAAGTTTGTTCCATTCACTACATTAGAATTTACTGTCAAAGTTGAAGTAGTCGGCGAAATCAAACTCGGTGATTACAAAAAACTTAAAGCTGTTCAGCAAAAAATAGAAATAACCGCTGACGACGTCAAGGGCGTTATAAAATCACTGCAAACCCGTATGGCTGAAAAAAAGGATGTTGATCGGGCGGCCAAAGACGGTGACCAGATCTGGATAGATTTTACGGGTGTCGACGCTAAGAGCCAGCCGGTTAAAGGTGCTGACGGCAAAGACTACCCATTAGTATTGGGCAGCAATACGTTTATTCCTGGCTTTGAACCAGCCTTAATTGGTCTTGCTGCAGGTGATGAAAAAACTTTTGATGTAACGTTTCCCAAAGACTACCAGGTGAAAGCACTCGCCAGTAAAAAGGTGACATTCACCGTTAACGTGACTAAGGTTCAGGAAATTGTTGAGCCTAAAGTAGATGATGAATTTGCGGTTAAAGTCGGACCATTTAAAACCGTAGGTGAACTCAAGGCAGATATTAAAAAGCAGCTAAAACTAGAGCGAGAAAACCAAGCCGGCCGTGATTACGAGACGGAATTGGTTAAAGAGCTTGCTGCCGTTAGTACAGTTGCAATACCTGAAGTCTTGATACAGGAGCAAATAGACCGCATTGAGAACGAAGAGCGCCAGAACTTAGTTTATCGAAACCAAACCTGGGAGGAGCACCTTAAAGAAGAGGGTGTTACACCAGACCAGCATCGTGAACAAAAGCGCGAGGCTGCTGAACAACGTGTAAAAATGGGATTGGTCTTAAGCGTCGTAGCCGAAGCCGAGAATTTGTCTGTAACTCCTGAAGAACTAGAAATACGAATCCAGATTCTAAAAGGCCAGTACCAGGACGCCACGATGCAAGCAGAGTTGGATAAGCCTGAAAATCGACAGGATGTCGTTTCCCGCATTTTAACTGAAAAGACGTTGCTGCGGCTTAGGTCCTTCTCATCATAAGGTAACTAGTATGGAATCGTATGAAAAAGACGTTCTTGACAGAGCAGCTGAAATTGTAGACAGTGCCGCGTTGCGTGAAACACAAAATAATTTGTATGATGATTATACGTATGACTCTAAATTCTTGTCCGGTCTTGCTGCGAGCGTATTAACGTCAAGCGCCGTAATGGGGTTATATGAAACAGAAGGAATAGCTGAAGTTGCTAATACGGGAGCACGCGTAATGCTTGGGATAATCGGGGTTTCCGGTGTAGTTGTTGCGCTGCAGTCAGTCCGATTAGCACGCAAAACCAAAAAAGAGATCCTTGCTACCGGCTATCACATGTGATATAATATATTCTTATATGAATAGATTAGAGCAAGCAGTAACGGATGTAATAGATGATGTATTTGGGCCAATAGCCGAGGTTAAGGTTAGGGCTGAAAACGAGCAGTTGGAAGTACGTCGTGATACTGGCCCTCGTGGCGACAGAGACATTCAGACACTCGGTGGTCTTATGGTTGCAGCTGGTGGAATAATCACAAGTGGTAGCTTGGTTGTCGGGGAGATAATTGATTCTGCTCCTGACGACATTGTGGCTTTAGGCGCAGGAGGCGGTCTTGGCGCAGCGGTGGTGGGCGCCATTATTTATGGTGTCGGACGAAGATAGGGTATTTGAAATCAGCACTCTATATTGACGAGTGCCAATTTTGTATTTACAATAGCTTTGTTAAGTCACTGTGTCCAATCCCTAGACGGGGTGATATGTAAAAAGCGGAGGTAAAGAACATGCCACTTATTCCAACAGTCATAGAACAAGAAGGAAGGCTCGAACGAGCTTATGACATTTATTCACGGCTATTAAAAGATCGTATTATTTTTATGGGCGAAGATGTCAATCCGCACACCGCCAATCTTATAACAGCCCAGTTGTTGTTTCTTGACAATGAAGATCCCAAAAAGGATATTTTTCTCTATATAAACAGTCCGGGCGGCAGCGTATATGATGCCCTAGCCATTTATGACACTATGCAATACGTAAAATCTGATGTTCAGACTGTCGGTATTGGTGTTCAGGCCTCAGCCGCAGCTTTCATATTGAGCTCAGGCGCAAAAGGCAAACGGTTTCTGCTACCTAATTCAACGGTGATGATTCACCAGCCTTCAAGCGGAACGCGCGGCAAGGTGACTGACCAGGAAATTGACTTGCGCGAATCTTTGCGCGTCAAGAAACTGCTTGAAGAAATTATGGCTAAAAACACCGGACAAAAGCCCGCCAGAATTCACGAAGATATGGAGCGCGACAAGTGGTTAACCGCCAGCGAAGCCAAAGAGTACGGCATAGTTGATGCGGTTATAACGACACCACCGAAGGCTTAGTTGCTTGCATATTTATAGGTTAGAACATATATTTGTAACATGAGCATAAAACTAGATCACTATTCAAAAGTGCGATCCGCAAAACAGGGCTATGATTTGCATGAACTAATTTCGGCAGAAAAAGATTGGCTAGGAGAGTTTTTCGCCGGTACAGTTACGCGATATCGAGATTTGCCAAGAAGTATAAAGTCCGTTGCCAGGGTGGCAAGTTCTGAAGCTGTAAAGGCCTTTGTTGTCCGGGATGGCAAAGTCGCGGTTGGCGTCGCTACGCTTATACTTGGTCAAACGTTACTCCACCCGTCAAATGGAGCATTTTTTGGCACAGACCTTGATTACTGGTTAGTGCGGGATGCAAATGATGAGACGCACGAGCAGACCGGACGCGCATTGATAGAGGCAAGTTCACGAGAAAGTTTTAAACAACATGTAAACCCTGATGCATCACATCCCGGGATTTATGGTGTAAGCGATGATGCTTTGCTGAATTATGTCTTTGCCACCACTCCTACCAATACTGACTACAACCGAGGCCTGCATAATTTCCTTGCCCAAGCTGGCGAACCGTCGGTTCTTTCGTCCGGCACAGAAGGTGATCCGTACGGAATAACTAAAGACCAATCTGTCCTGCAGCTTTATGCCGCTAACTTTCTTGTTTCAAAAGCAGCTGGCGACCAACTAGAAATTACATTTCAGGGTTGACATTCCGGACGGCTTAAGAGAGACTTTATATTAAGAAGTTGTGTACCTAAGGTGGGAGTCCTCACTAAAAACACTTGGGTAAGAAATCTTCGCGCGCAACAACTAAATTTATAAACCAAAAAACACCCATTAAATATGTTCGTGGTTGTTTTTTATGTTTAACCTGTTTTTTGCAGGTAGACCTCACAATAACGTAAGCGGGAGCAATGCATGGCTAAGAGCACCAGCACTAAGAATGCGCAGAAAATGCGCAAGTACTTTACTAAGACAGATGACGTACTAGAACTACCAAATTTGGTCGACCACCAAAACCGCTCATTCCAGTGGTTTGTAGAGGAAGGGCTTGGCGAACTATTAGCCGAAATCAGCCCGATTGATGATTACACAGGTACAAAGTTATCACTTCGTTTCAAAGGCTACCGCTTTGAAGCACCAAAGGTCACCGAACCTGAGGCACGTGAGAATAACGTTTCTTATGATGCTCCGCTCAAGGCTACCGTTGAGCTTACTAATAAAATTACCGGTGAAATTAAAGAACAAGAGATTTACCTTGGTGACTATCCGTGGATGACCGAACGCGGTACATTTGTTATAAACGGTGCTGAGCGTGTCGTGGTGTCACAGTTAATCCGTTCGGCTGGTGTATTCTTTACTGCTGATTCACACGGCACACACAATCAGTATGGCGCCAAAGTTATTCCAGGCCGTGGTGCATGGCTTGAGTTCGAAACCGCCGCGTCCGGTGCTCTATATGTCAAAATCGACCGAAAACGCAAAATTGCAGTTACTACTTTGCTGCGCGCACTTGGTATGACTGAAAATCAAATGAAAGACACCTTTAAGCATGTTGACCAAGGCAAGCTAAGCTACCTCGAAGCAACACTTGATAAGGACCCAGCTAAAGGCGCTAATGATGCGTTGATTGAAGTGTACCGTCGTTTACGTCCAGGTGATCTTGCAACCGTGGACAACGCTCGAAGCCTGCTTGAAAACATGTTCTATAACTTCAAGCGCTTCGATTTCAGCCGGGTTGGACGTTATAAAATCAACAAACGTCTAAATATTGATATACCAAATACGGCAGAAAACCGGGTTATGCGTCTAGAAGACTTAACTGCGATTATTGCCGAAATCATTCGACTCAATAATACACAGGAGCCTGCTGATGATATCGACAGCCTGGCTAACCGCCGCGTAAAGTTGGTTGGTGAGCTCGTACAGCGTCAGTTCCGCATCGGCTTGTTGCGCATGGAGCGTAACACCAAAGACCGAATGTCTATGAGTGAAATCGAAACGGTTACTCCAAACCAGCTGATTAACGCCCGTCCTGTGGTTGCTGCCGTACGTGAATTTTTTGCAAGCAGTCAGCTTTCACAGTTTATGGATCAGATTAACCCGCTATCTGAGCTGGCACACAAACGTCGTCTTAGTTCAATGGGCCCTGGTGGCTTAAGCCGCGAACGTGCCGGTTTTGAAGTCCGTGACGCACATGCAACGCACTACGGTCGCATATGTGCCGTAGAAACTCCAGAAGGCGCAAACATTGGCTTGGTGCTTAATCTGGCAAGCTACGCTCGTATAAACGACTATGGTTTCATTGAGACGCCTTATCGCAAAGTCAAGAATGCCGTGACAGCAAAAGACGCTGCCGGATTTACTGCAGCAGTTGATCTTGAAAATGAAAATGGCAAAGTAATTGTCAAAGCCGGTTCAAAAATCACTGCCGATCAAGCCAAGCAGTTAGCTGCTCGTAAAGATCAAATCACCTGGCCGGTTAAGGCCGTAGTGACGAGTGATGTAGTGTATCTAAATGCCTCTGATGAAGAGCATGCGGTTATTGCCAGCGCAGGTGAAGAAGTTGACGACAATGGATTCTTTGTAAACGAACGCGTTTCGGCTCGTTCATACTTAAAATCCGGAGAAGTTGATGCCGATGATGTTACACATATGGACGCCAGCCGTCGCCAGATTATTGGTTCTTCTGCCGGTTTGATTCCTTTTGTAGAGAAAAACTACGTCTACCGAAGTTTGATGGGTTCTAACCAGCAACGACAAGCGGTGCCACTGGTCTCACCAGCAAGCCCAATTGTAGGTACAGGCATGGAGACGGTTGCAGCTAGCAACAGTGGACAGCTAATTCTTGCTCATGAAGACGGAGAGGTAGTAAAAGCCGCTGGCGATGAAGTGCTCGTAAAATATAAGGACGGCACGGTTTCTTACCGCCCGCAACACTTCATCAGGTCCAACGAAGGCAGTTCGATCAATCAGAAAGTGGTTGTTAACACCGGCGACAAACTTGAAAAGGGTGATCCAATCATCGAGGGAATGTCTGTTGCAGACGGCGAACTGGCACTTGGTAAAGATCTAATCGTGTCATTTATGCCATGGAATGGCTATAACTTTGAAGATGCGATTATTATTTCGCGTAAATTAGTCGAAGACGACACACTCACGTCCGTTCATATTGTCGACTTTATGGTAGAAGTTCGTGAAACCAAGCTTGGTCCAGAAATTGTAACCAGGGATATCCCTAACGTGTCCGAAGACGCTCTCCGTCATCTTGACGAAGAGGGCATCGTCCGTATTGGCGCCGAGGTACACCCCGGCGATATTTTGGTCGGTAAGATTACTCCAAAGGGTGAACAAGAACTTAGTTCCGAAGAAAGGCTTTTGCGCGCTATCTTTGGTGAAAAGGCAAAAGAAGTCCGTGATACTTCGCAGCGAATGCCAAACGGTAAGCACGGTAAAGTTGTTGGTGTTAAAGTCTTTAGCCGGGCAAACGGCCACGAACTTAAAGCTGGCGTACTCATGCAAATTCAGGTCTTTGTGGCACAAATGCGTAAGATTAGCGTTGGTGACAAGCTTGGTGGACGTCACGGCAACAAGGGTGTAATTGCCCGTATTCTGCCAATCGAAGACATGCCGTTTATGGCAGATGGAACACCGGTTGACGTATTGCTGAACCCACTTGGCGTGCCTTCACGTATGAACATTGGTCAGTTGTTTGAAACGCACCTTGGTATGGCTGCGCGTGCGCTTGGCATGAAAGTTGCCAGTCCGTCATTTGACGGCGTTTCGTCACAAAAGATTGAAGAACTATTGAAAGAAGCTGGATTGCCGGAAAGCGGCAAGCAACAGCTTTACGACGGTCGCACGGGTGAGGCATTTACGGAGCTGACAACAGTTGGTTCTATGTACATGATCAAGCTAAACCACATGATTGCAGATAAAATCCACGCTCGATCAACCGGTCCATATACTATGGTCACGCAACAGCCATTGGGCGGTAAAGCGCAAAACGGTGGTCAGCGATTTGGAGAAATGGAAGTGTGGGCGCTCGAAGCATATGGCGCATCGAATACTTTGCAGGAAATGTTGACGATTAAATCAGATGACGTCTACGGCCGCTCAAAGGCCTACGAAGCCATCATTAAGGGCACCGAGATTGTTGGACCAAAGATTCCAGAATCTTTCAACGTGCTTGTTAAAGAGCTTCAGGGCCTATGTCTTAAGGTTGACCTAGTTGTATCTGATGCAGTTATTGATGCAGAAGCAGTTTTGGCAGAAAACATCAAAGATGAAGCCGCACACCTGCCAGAAGTTTTAGTGCCTGAACCATCCATATCAGATATTGATGTAACTGCTGAAGTTACAGAAAATGACTTCGTAGTTATGGATGTTGACGATGATATTACAGGAACAACGGTCATTGCTACAGATGATGAGGACGTTGCTATAGCAAATGTTGATGAAGAGGAGGAGGCGTAATATGAGACGCTATTCACAAAGTACAAACATCGCCGATTTCGATTCAGTCCGTTTAAGCGTGGCAAGTCCAAATGATATTTTGGACTGGAGCCACGGCGAAATAACAAAACCAGAGACCATTAACTATCGAACCCAAAAACCTGAACGAGACGGTTTATTCTGCGAGCGAATCTTTGGCCCTGTCAAAGACATAAATCCGCATGATGCAAAATACAAAGGTGTTAGGTCACGCGAAGCTGCAGTTGATAAGAATGGCGAAATTGTCACCAAATCGATTGTCCGACGTGAGCGTATGGGCCACATTAGTTTGGCCAGCCCTGTTGCACATATTTGGTTCCTCCGCGGTACGCCAAGTGCTATAGGCCTTTTGCTCGGTATGACTGTAAAGAGCTTAGAGCGTATTGCCTACTTTGCTTCATATGTCATTAAGAAAGTTGACATCGAAAAGCGTGATCAATATCTCGCCGACAAAGAGGCTGAGTTTGCGGCCGCTAAGGAAGCTATCAAAATGCGCTTCGAAAAAGAGGCTGAAGCTCCGGAAGCAAACGTTAAAGCCTTAGCAGAAATGCAAACTAAGGAACTTGACGAAGTAACTGAAGAATATGAAACCCTTAAGGCTCAGTTAATAAGCTTGCAGAAGCTTGCACTTATTTCAGAAACCGACTACCGGGCATTACCTGATGAATTAGCTGATTTAGTTGAAGTCGGCATGGGTGGCGCAGCCATCAAAGAACTCCTTGACGAAATTAAGCTTAAAGATCTCCTCGCAGAATTAACTGCTGAGGCTGAAGATGCCAAGGGCCAACGAAAAAAGAAGCTGCTAAAGCGTCTTCGTTTGCTCGAAAGTATGGACCGCGCCGGAATTTTACCGAACAGCATGTGTGTTTCCGTATTGCCGGTGATTCCTCCAGATCTTCGCCCGATGGTCCAACTTACTGGTGGCCGCTTTGCAACCAGCGACTTAAATGACCTGTACCGCCGAGTTATTAACCGTAATAACCGACTTAAGAAGTTAATCGAACTGAATGCGCCTGAAGTTATTAGGCGTAACGAGCAGCGTATGCTGCAAGAAGCCGTGGATGCGCTGATTGACAACAATAACGCACGTTCTGGTCGGGCAGTTGCCGCAACTGGTCAACGCCGCCGCCTTAAGTCTTTGAGCGATATGCTTAAGGGCAAACAGGGTCGTTTCCGTCAGAACCTACTCGGTAAGCGTGTAGACTACTCCGGACGTTCCGTAATTGTCGCCGGTCCAGAGCTTAATATTACTGAGTGTGGCTTACCTAAGATGATGGCGCTTGAGCTATTTAAGCCGTTTGTAATCGGGCATCTCATTGCTAATGAGCACGCGCACAATATCCGTTCTGCAACACGCATGATTGAAACTGGTGAAACAGCCGTATGGGATGCGCTTGATGAAGTCATCAAGGGCAAATATGTATTGCTTAACCGTGCTCCGTCATTGCACCGTCTGTCTATTCAGGCTTTCATGCCTCGTCTGATTGAAGGTAAGGCAATTCAGTTGCACCCGCTTGTCTGTAAGGGTTTTAACGCTGACTTTGACGGTGACCAAATGGCTGTTCACTTGCCACTGAGCGATGAAGCTCAAACAGAAGCCCGTGAAATAATGGCAGCTAACAAGAACTTGTTGAAACCAGCCGATGGTTCACCAATTCTGCACATCGAACAAGATATTGTGCTCGGCTGTTACTACCTAACTTACCAGCGTCCTGGTGCCGGTGTTAAGCGACACGCTTATGCGTCACTTGCAGAAGCGATTATGGCGCTTGATGCAGGCAAAATCCGTCTTCAGAGCCTGGTACGATTACCGTTTAGAGATCACATACACGAAACAACTCTCGGACGCATTTTGTTCAACGAAATCTTTCCGGATGATTTTCCTTTCCAAGATGAACCAATGACAAAGAAGCGTTTGAACGGTGTTATGGCATTGGCCTACCAAATGTACGGCCAGGATAAAACCGCCGAAATAGCTGACGACCTCAAAGATATCGGCTTTCAATATGCAACGAAATCCGGTCTGTCTATGGGTATGAGTGACTTTCATGATATTGAAGGGCTTGATGGCATTATTCAGAAGGGCGAAAACAAAGCCGCAGAGATTAGTGAGCAATTTGAGCAAGGCTTCATTACCGACGATGAACGATATCGTTTAATTGTTGATAACTGGCTGCAAATTGACGCTGAAGTCCAATCAGTGCTCACCGAGCAGTTCGCAAACGAAGACAGCTCAATGTCCATCGCAGTTGTTTCTGGTGCTCGTGGTAATATCGGTCAGGTTAAAACCGCCGTTGGTATCTTGGGTGTGACTATGGACACGACCGGTAAGGCTATCGAGTTGCCGATTAAGTCCGGCTATAAAGTCGGATTGACCCCACTCGAATACTTTACGTCAACCCGTGGTACCCGAAAGACGATGATTGACACCGCTCTTAAGACCGCTGACTCAGGTTATCTGACGCGTCGTTTGGTTGATGTATCGCAGGATGTATTCACTATTGACGACGAAGAGGGCGACCTTGGATTTGCGCAGTATCGTGCTGATGCCGCTGAAATTGGCGTAGCGTTTGCAGCCCGGCTTGAAGGCCGTTTTGCAGCAGATACGCTGAAAGGCCATCTAAAGCGTGGTGATTTGATCACCAAAAAGACCGCCGAAGCAATTGAAGCAGATGAAAGTATCGATGGCGTAAAAATCATGAGTGTCCTGAGCGCTACAAGCGTTCGCGGTGTTCCTATGAAATCTTACGGTGTTGACCCGGCCACTGGTCTAGTGGTGGCTAATCATCATCCGGTTGGTGTTATTGCTGCCCAAAGTATCGGTGAACCTGGTACGCAGTTGACCCTTCGTTCATATCACGGTGGTGGTTCTGCTGCAGCCGAGGATATTACGCAAGGTCTTCCTCGTGTTGAAGAACTATTTGAGGTCCGCACCCCTAAAGGTCAGGCTTTTGTCAGCGACATCTCCGGCACAGTGCAGGCATTTGAAGAAGGCGACCATTATGTCGTCCAAGTTGCTGCAGATGAAAAAGAAAAGATTGAATTTGACCTAGGCATCCGTGTGGCTCAAGTAGCAACTGGAACCGACATAGCTATTGGTGATGTGCTTGCCGCAGATGAAGACGGTAATGATCCTATTATTGCCCGCGTTGCCGGTAAGGCAGAAGTAACCAAAAAGAAGGTTATGATCGTGCCTAGCAGCGACAGCGCCGTTCGTTACGAGATACCAGGCTTTAAACAGTTGGTGGTTAAAGATGGCGACAAGGTTGTAGCCGGTCAGCGTCTAACTAACGGTTCTATCAACTTGCATGAGCTTATGCGATTGCAGGGTGTTGAAGCAACGCAGCGTTACATCATGAACGAAATCCTTCGAATCTTTGCTTCACAGGGTCAAAACATTGCTGATAAGCACCTTGAAATCATTGTGCGTCAAATGTTTAGCCGCGTTCAAATCGACGAAGCTGGCGACACAGAATTTGTTACGGGTGATATTGTTTCAAAACTTGCGGTTGTTGAAGCCAACGAACAATTGGCTAAAAACGGCAAGAACCTTGCAGTTTACACGCAGTTGCTACTCGGTATCACAAAAGCCAGCCTTTCAACTGATTCGTTCCTGAGTGCCGCTTCATTCCAGGACACTACACGTGTGCTGATTGCAGCTGCCACAAGCGGTAAGGTTGACAAGCTCTTTGGTCTAAAAGAAAACGTTATCCTTGGACGACGTATTCCAGTCGGAACCGGCTGGTTGCCCGATACTGACAATGACGGTTTCAGCGACGTAGAAACTGTTCTGGCACCCGCACCTGTTGCAGAAGAAGTTTAGTTCTGTTAAAATAAGCAAGTTAATTTAAGTGGTTTGAGCTGTACGTAGGCATTCGTACATTGCAGTAGATCACAACTCTTTAAGGAGAGATATGCCAACAATCAATCAGTTAGTGCGCAAACCGCGTACTATTAAAAAGGAAAAATCCAAGTCCCCAGCCTTGCAGCGTGTAGTAAATACGCTCAAGACAACCAACTACGAAAAGGCAGCGCCGTTTAAGCGCGGTGTTTGCGTTAAGGTAACTACCAAAACTCCTAAAAAGCCTAATTCAGCGCTCCGTAAGGTTGCACGTGTGCGGCTTAATAACGGCTATGAGGTGTGGGCTTACATTGGCGGCGAAGGCCATAACTTGCAGGAACACGCGGTTGTCATGGTTCGTGGTGGACGTGTTAAGGACTTGCCTGGTGTGCGTTATCACATTGTTCGCGGTACGCTTGATCTTCAAGGTGTAAGCAACCGTAAGCAAGGCCGAAGCAAGTACGGCACCAAGAAGGAGAGCAAGTAAGATGCCGCGTAAAGTCACTAAATCACTTGTCCGTCCTGTCCAACCCGACAGGCTGTACAACAACCCTATGGTCACCAAGGTTATTAACCGCGTTATGCTTAACGGCAAAAAGCAGGTTGCAGAACGTTTAGTCTATAACGGCATGCAAAAAGCAGCCGATAAGGTTAAAGTTCAAAATCCGTTAGAAGTTTTTGAGCAGGCAATCGCAAACGTCAAGCCGCACATGGAAACACGCTCACGCCGCGTTGGTGGTGCAAACTACCAGATTCCTTTTGAAGTTAAAGGCCAGCGACAAAATCACTTGACCATTATGTGGTTTGTACAAGCAGCCAGGGCTCGTAAGGGCATGAGCATGGAAGACCGGATTGCACTAGAGCTTGTAGATGCATATAACAGCACTGGTAGTGCAGTTAAGAAAAAAGAAGACACCCATAAAATGGCCGAAGCTAACCGAGCATTCGCTCACTTCGCAAGATATTAGATGTTTGAGTCTCGTCACGCTGTTAATGAACATGGCAACCCGGCTAAACCCTGCGAAGATTGCCCCATAGCAACGCTTGCCAGAGCCTTAGCGCGTGAAGAGTCTGAACGAGCAGTAAGTGGTGACATATCACTGATTACAAGACTAACTGTAATGAATGCCACCAATGTAGCTGGGGCATCTGATGATTACGGTGACAAAGCTGAACGCTTAGCTTCTGGTGATTACACGCTAGCTTACTCATGCAACAACCCCAAAAGCTCATTTGTACGATTGTTTACAAGACATAATCGTACGTACTGTGATGCAGTTGTAGCTCCAATAGAAACTACTGAGCCGGATAATACGTAAATAATATAGGATAACAATATATGGCAGCTAAGAAATATGCATTAAACAAAATCAGAAATATGGGAATTATTGCCCATATCGACGCTGGCAAAACCACTACCACCGAAGGTATTTTGTATCGCACAGGCTTAAAGCATAAAATTGGCGCCGTTCATGAAGGCGGGACCACCACAGATTGGATGGCCCAAGAGCGCGAGCGCGGTATTACCATTGTTTCTGCTGCTGTTACCTGTTACTGGAAAGATCACCAGATTAACATTATTGATACACCAGGACACATCGACTTTACGGTTGAGGTGGAGCGTTCGCTTCGTGTACTTGACGGTGCCTGTGTTGTCTTTGATGGCAAGATGGGTGTTGAATCACAGAGTGAAACTGTTTGGCGTCAAGCAACCAAATACGGCGTACCACGTGTTTGCTTTATTAATAAGATCAACCAAACTGGCGGCGATTTTTATAAATCGCTCGATTCTATACATAACCGATTGAGCAAGCGTGCTTTCCCGATTCATCTTCCTATCGGCTTCGAGCAATCCATAAACGGTATCGTTGACCTTGTCGGCATGAAAGCATATACGTATAAAGATTTCACCGACAAAGAGCTTGTCTTAGCCGAGATTCCGGCCGATATGATGGATAAGGTCAAAAAATATCGCTCACTGCTGATTGAAAATGCCGTAGCTGAAGACGAAGCAATGCTCGAAAAATATTTTGAAGTCGGCGAAGACGGATTATCAGAAGACGAAATCAATCAGGCTATCCGAACTGCTACCCTATCTGGTGACTTCTTCCCGGTTACTGGTGGAGACGGCCGCGGTGTGATTGTTGAGAAAGTTCTCGACATGGTTGTTGATATTTTGCCAAGTCCAGAAGACCGCGGTTCAACCTGGGGTATTCATCCTAAAACCGGCGACAAAGTAGAGCGTAAGGTTACAGAGACCGAGCCTATGGCAGGACTGGCTTTTAAGATTACGTCCGACCCATTCGTGGGTAAACTGGCGTATTTCCGGGTGTATTCAGGCAAGCTTACGGCTGGTTCGTATATTCTCAACAGCTCTAATGGTGAAAAAGAACGTATCGGTCGTATTGTTCGTATGCAAGCCGATAAACGTGAAGATGTGAACGAAGTAAGTGCTGGTGATATTGCGGCGGTTGTTGGCCTAAAAGCTACAACGACAGGGCATACGCTTTGCGATCCTGCTCATCCGATTACTCTCGAAAGTATCGATTTTCCTGATCCTCCTGTATCAATTGCAATTGAACCAAAAACCAAGTCTGACCAAGAAAAAATGAGCTTGGCTCTGCAACGTTTGGCAGAAGAAGATCCTACATTCCGTATTAGAGTTGATGATGAAACTGGACAGACAGTGCTCAATGGTATGGGTGAATTACATCTTGAAATTCTCGTAGACCGTATGAAACGAGAATTTAGCGTTGAAGCTAATATTGGCCAGCCGCAAGTTGCTTACCGCGAGACGGTCCGTAAGGACGGCGTCGAAGCCCAAGGCAAGTTTATCCGCCAATCGGGTGGTCGCGGCCAATACGGTGACGTATGGCTTCGTATTTCCCAGAATGAACAAGGGAAGGGATTTGAGTTCATTAACGCTATCAAAGGTGGTACTGTTCCTGGTGAATACATCAAGCCAGTCCAACAGGGTATTATCGAAGCCATGAACAACGGTGTCGTGGCCGGTTACCCTGTAGTTGATGTTAAGGTTGAACTATATGACGGGTCTTATCACGACGTTGACTCATCAGAAATGGCCTTCAAAGCTGCCGGTTCTATCGGTTTTAAAGAGGCAATGAGGCAAGCGGCACCTGTGTTGCTCGAGCCTGTCATGAAAGTTGTGGTGGTTACACCAGAAGACTTCATGGGTGATGTTATCGGCGATTTAAACTCTAAGCGCGGTCGCATTGAATCCATGGAAGACCTCTCAAGCGGCATCAAAGAAATTACCGCTTTTGTACCACTAGGTGAAATGTTCGGGTATACCACTAACCTTCGTTCAATGACGCAGGGACGTGCCAGCTCAAGCATGGAACTAGCCCACTATTCCGACGTGCCAAATAACGTTGCCGAAGCAATTGCCGCTAAAACCAGTAAGTAATAGTATATGTCTGACTTTGATCCGGTCCTAGCCTATAGTCAAAGATTAAGACTGGACGAATGTTACACCGAGCCCTCAGATGCCGTGGCTGATTTCTCCCAATGAGTATGGTACTGATAGGACCGGTGGCAGACACGGATTAATATATGACGAAGTGTATGATACAAGTTCACTATTGGATTTATATTCCTATAAATGGGGTAAGCAGTCATTCAAAGAGCCGATCACTTACGATGATTGCTGGGGCTTTTATGTATTACCTCAGGCAAGTCAACGGGCTGCGTACACATTGATTCTTGACCAGAACACTACCTTTAATGCAACTGATGAACAAATTGAACTTGCCCGTCAAGTAACTGCCGTGTCATTAACTGATACTGAACTATATATGAGCAAAGATGAAGGTGATCAAATGCTTCATATTCACCACGGAGTAGTAGAACCAAAACCATATGGCCGTATGCGAGCATACACAGATACCATCGCCCCAATGTCAGATGTGGTAGGCAGAGCACGGGAAATTGAAAATTATGCAGCATACGCTGCCAAATACGGTTTAAGCAAGCCTGACTTTCGTTTGCTTACGGAATTTGCAGTCGATGCTTTCCGGCAGGGCCGCCAAGTATCACTTGATGCCCTGTGCCAAACAATTCAACAGCAACAACAAGCCTAAGACCTGCGCCAAATTTACCGGTGATAGAACTACTGCTTGAGAGTTATTTAACTTACAGGTAGTTTGATTTGAATTAGGATAAACACATTCTAATGGAGCTTTCTACTTGATTTCATTTGTGTGGTCCTCGAAATATCCATTTTATGCGGGAGCAGGTGGTTCTGAAACATATACTGCCGGACAAGTGCGGGAATTGACTAGGCGTGGGATCCCTGCACGAATAATTACGCTCGGGCATCCTAAGGATGATGGACGCGCCGGTTTCCCGGATATTCCATTCATCGCACTAAACAATAAAGAAGAGTTGAGTGAGCTTGATGATACGCTCATTTTCGTAACCTACCCATTACATGTTAAGACAAAGCGGCCTGCCTACACAATTCTTCATTGTCCGCCGCCGGAACTGTCTCACAATGATCCACTGTATGATATTTCGGCTATGAGAACTAAGCATTTAATTGCTACAAGCAAGTTCGCATCAAAACTATGGCGTGACTACTTGGGACTATCTACAAAACGAATTCCAACTATTTATCCGTTTGCGGATCCACAGTTTTTAAAAGCACACAGAAAATCAGCCCGCTCAAACACTTTTCGTGTATTATTTGCCGGCCGATTAACGCCCGACAAAGGTATTTATACTTTGCTTGCTGCCCTGCACATGGAAACCATTAACAATATGAATATTGAAATAACAGCAACAAAAGCTGGCAGTCATACAAAAGAAGGTAAAATAGTTCTAAAGTTACTAGAGGCCCATCCGCAAATAACAGTTGTAGAAGCACGCAAGAATGCTACAGAAATGGCTGCGTTAATGGCCGAAAATGATTGTGTTGTCATGCCGTCTACGGCTATATACTGGCAAGAAATGTTCGGCATGATATCTGTTGAAGCTCAGCATGCAGGCTGCCGGGTAGTTGCTTCAAGGTCGGGAGGGCTTTCTGAAACAAACTGCGGTGGTCTCGTTCTTACAAAAGCAGATAATCCGCAAACACTGGCTTCCGGATTGCTGTATGCTTCCAAACAGTCACCAATCAGCGAAAAACAGCGCCAAGCAGCGGCGAATAAATTTACCTTACAACAATCTGTTGATGACTTGCTCAAACTTATTAAATTGCCGGTGCCCCAAGAACGACTGCTTCGTACGGGTAGAGCATTATTCCCCCGCCTCGAACCGCGGCTCTCTGTTCTGAATGTTCGCTTGAAATTATAAGTTTACCCAACTCCACGGCAGGATGAAACGTAATTATATCTTCCGAAAAATTTATAAGAATTATATATGTTTCACCATTAGCGGCTATACGTTTATAGCCGAGTACCTTAGGCTCGTCTATCTCGAGCACATGCATTTTGCCGTATTTTAATGCATCGGATTCATTACGCAGTTTACACAGCTTTATATAAAGCGATAAAAATGAGGCAGGATCAGCAAGCTCTGTTTCTACGTTATGGTCTTTATAATTATCGGCTAATGGTAGCCAAGGATTACTACTAGTAGTGAATCCGGCATTTTGCCCGGCGCTCCACTGCATAGGTGTTCGCTCCGGGTCACGCCCTATACCCTTGGATGGATCACCTTTTGCGGCCGGGTCATGAACCTTTCCTGGCGGTATAGTAACGTTTTTCATTCCAAGTTCTTCGCCGTAGTATATAAATGCCATGCCCGGAAGTGTAAGCAGCATAGTAGCAGCTGCTCGGGCAGGCTTTTCGCCTATACGTGACGCTAGCCGCGGCTGGTCATGATTACCGAATGCGTAACTGGGAATACAATCTGACGAAAACCGTGCAAGCGCATGATGGAAAGAACTTAAAAATCTCCGCCAGCTGGCTGCGTCCCACGGCAAACTTAAACCTTCAAAATTAAAGGGTGCGGCTACTTTTGGATCTACTCCGACATAAAAATTCATATATGCAGCAAGGGGATTGTGACGCTCGGGATAGGCTTCAGTTACCATAAACCGGTGCTTGTCTTGAAACTGTTTTTCTTTTAATACTTCAGCCATTTCTGATAAATACGCGTAAACCATGGGCCAGCCGCGACTATTGTCGTGCAATAGCGCCTCGTAAAGTAAATCGGTGCCATCTACGTAATCGGGGTTTGGGGAGTCATTAATGAACAACGGTTCTTTTGCCATCCAATAAACCGCATCGATTCTAAAACCGTCCACCCCAAGATCGAGCCAAAAACGCATCGCCTCTTTTACGGCTTCACGAACAGCAGGGTTACTCCAATTTAAGTCCGGCTGCTTTTTATCGAAACTATGCAAATAAAACTGCTTGCGAGTAGTATCCCACTCCCAGGCGCTACCGCCCGTTAGCGCGTCACGCCAATTGTTGGGAGGTTGAGGAGTGCCATCCTCATTAAACTTAAATGAGTCTACCCAAATATACCAGTCGCTAAATTTGTTGTTGTCCGACAGTCGGGACTGCCTAAACCACTCATGCTCGTCAGACGTGTGGTTAGGAACTAAGTCGATAATAACCCGTATATCGCGCAGAGAGGCTTGTTTTAGTAATTCTTTAAAATCATCAAGATTTCCGAAAATTGGATCCACATTACAGTAGTCAGACACGTCATACCCAAAGTCGGCCATAGGTGAAGGATAAAAGGGCGAAAGCCAAACTGCATTAATGGAAAGGCTTTTCAGGTAATCAAGTCTTGAGGTCACACCTGCCAGATCGCCGACACCATCGTCATTACTATCTTGAAAACTTCGAGGGTAAATATGGTACACAATAGCACCCTCAGGCCATCTATGTACGTGTTCGTTTGACTGATCAGGAATGCTTGTTTTTTCCATACATAATAAATGTAACTAACTGGCAGAATATCACAGCAAGAAAAATAACATAATCGGAATAGTTCACTAACAAAACGAACTGTCAATATAGTCA
Source organism: Saccharimonadales bacterium (SeqCode) (assembly GCA_038255465.1). GTDB lineage: Bacteria > Patescibacteriota > Saccharimonadia > Saccharimonadales > JACDFO01 > JACDFO01. Next base: position 10,993 of record JBBSLJ010000005.1, on the reverse strand, counting down.
AAAAATACCTATATATAGCGAAATTTAAGATGTGCAGGGGTTTACAAACTCCTTAGGATTCTGTACTATATTGTGGTAACTCGCGTGAGGGCTTTTGTTGGTTTGCCGACAATTATGGATCGCGAATAACAATAAAATAATTCATTTAACCCTTATAAACCCCAAGGAGAACCACTTATGGCAAATTTTGACAGAAGCAAGCCACATGTAAATGTAGGCACGATGGGCCATGTTGACCACGGTAAGACAAGTCTTACGGCGGCCATCACGATAACGCTTTCAAAGCGCCTTCCAAGCGACGTTAATAAAGCAGTCAAATACGATGAGATTGACAAGGCACCTGAAGAAAAAGCCCGTGGTATCACCATTGCTACGTCACACCAGGAATACGAATCAGAAAAGCGTCACTATGCGCATGTTGATATGCCAGGTCACGCTGACTACGTTAAGAACATGATTACCGGTGCTGCTCAGATTGACGGTGCAATACTTGTTGTTTCTGCTGCTGACGGTCCTATGCCGCAAACGCGTGAACACGTGCTACTTGCTAAGCAAGTGGGCGTACCAAGTATTCTTGTCTTTATGAACAAGATGGATCTTGCTGATCCTGAGCTTGTTGAGCTTGTAGAAATGGACATCCGTGAGCTACTTGCTAAGTACGAATTTGACGAAAACTGCCCGATTGTCAAGGGTTCCGCTACCAAAGCTATCGAAGGCGATGAAGCGGCTATGGATTCAGTCATGGAACTCGTTAAGGCTATGGACGACTATGTTCCTGAACCAAAGCGAGAAATTGAAAAACCATTCATGATGGCTATCGAAGATGTTTTCTCTATTAAAGGTCGTGGCACAGTAGCTACCGGTCGTATCGAGCAGGGTATCATCAAGGTTAACGAAGAAGTTGAAATTGTTGGTGTTCGTGACACTAAGAAGTCAGTCGTTACAGGCGTTGAAATGTTCAAAAAAAGTCTTGATCAAGGTCAAGCTGGTGACAATGCCGGTATTTTGTTGCGCGGTATTGAACGCGGTGACATCGAGCGTGGCCAAGTTTTGGCCAAGCCAGGTTCTATAACTCCGCACACTGAATTTGATGCAGAAGTATATATTCTTACCAAAGAAGAAGGTGGTCGTCACACACCATTCTTTAAAGGTTACAAGCCTCAGTTTTACTTCCGTACAACTGACGTAACTGGTGAAGTTGAGCTTCCAGCCGAAAAAGAAATGGTTTTGCCAGGCGATACTTTGACTTTCAAAGTTAAGCTATTGCAACCTATTGCTATGGAACAGGGTCTTCGCTTCGCAATTCGTGAAGGTGGCCGTACTGTTGGCGCCGGTGTCGTTACAAAGATTAATAAATAATCTCAAGTAACAAAAAGTGAAAGAGCTCTGCAAAATCAGAGCTCTTTTCTTTTGGCGGTAAATGTTATACAATCAGCTGTATAAATTAATCGTAGTGAGAACTCGTCCGGTCACTCATAACTCCGGAAGAGGTTACGCTACAACGCGGTAGTTAGTATTCAGTACGAAGTATTCGGTAATTACCAAATACGATATACCAAAGACTAACTACCAATGCCCTGGAAGGAGCACCCAAAATGGCTGAAGCCAAAAAGACTGCCGCCAAAAAAGTAGAGACGCCTGTTGCAAGTACAAAACAGCGAATTCGTATTCGCTTAAAAGCATACGATCACAAAGTAATTGATCAATCAGCGAAGCAGATAATTGACACCGCACTGCGCACCGGTGCAACGGTGGCCGGACCAATTCCGCTTCCAACTAAAAAAACGCTTTATACTGTCGTCAAAAGCCCCCATGTATACAAAAAAGGGCGTGAGCAGTTTGAAATGCGCGTACATAAGCGTTTAATTGACGTTTTTGACCCAACGCCAAAAACAATTGATTCTCTCATGAACCTGAGTCTTCCAGCCGGCTGCGACGCTGAAATTAAGATGTAGAGCAGTAATGAGAGAACCGAGATAGGTTCTCTCATCGCTCAGACAAAATGAAATAACATTTTGTCTGGCTGCTCTTTCCTGAATAAGGATAAAAATAACCCGGCATGAATCCGGGTTATTTTTCAATAATAGCTGCTCATGCTTGATCAAATCCGGCTTACGGGTTTAACTAGTAGGTATGAAAAAATTTAATCTTACAAAACGGAAGAAAATTATTTTCTTATTAGTACTGCTTGTTGTGGCCGGTGCTGCAGCTTTCTTACTAACACGTAGTAAGGAAGTCGTAGAAGAAATTACGCAACCAAATAAAAAGTACTATTCACAACTGACAGGAGTTGAGGTTAAAAAAGATGAATCTGAACTGCCAATTTTAGGCGTAATGATTGAAAATTCCGAAGAAGCACGACCGCAATCTGGTTTAGATAGCGCTGGAATCGTGTTTGAAACAGTTACAGAAGCCGGAATTACTCGATACTTATTGTTATTTCAGGAACAAAAGCCGGAGGTTGTTGGCCCAGTTCGAAGCGTTCGGCCCGCATACGTGGACTGGGCTATGGGTTTTGACGCATCTATTGCCCATGTCGGCGGTAGCGAGCCAGCTCTAGGCATGCTTGAGGAACGTAACGGTAAAACAATGAACGAGTTCTTCAATGCCGACGCATACTACCGAAACCCAGAACGCGAGGCGCCTCATGATGCGTATGCTAAGACTGTTAACCTAGTCGCTCTGCAAGAAAAATCTGGCCATAAAACCGCAAAGTTTGCCGAAATTCCCCGAAGCGACGAAGCTCCAAGCACCATGCCGAAACCTGTCAATATCAATATACGGTTCTCTTACGCACTGTTTGACGCGCTATTTACCTATGACGCAACCACTAACAGCTACGTACGCTCACTTGCCGGTGCACCGCACATAGACGCTAATACAAATAAACAAATTAGTGTAAAAAATCTGATTACAATTAAGAAAGATATACAAGGTGGTTCGCTAGGTAGCGGAGTTGCAACACTCTATAAGGATGGTATTGCCACTGAGATTAAATGGGAACAAAAAGATTACCGTTCTCGAATCAGATTTACCAATAGTGATAACACAGAGACCGCTTTAAACCGCGGTGATACTTGGATTTCAGTACTACCTCCAGACGGCACCGTCACAATTCAGTAAATACTTGTGCTTGCAACCGATTAGTCGATTCATTAGACTTATACTTTCTGTAGACTATATGAGTGGATCGTTAGTAGTGTTTTATAAAACTGCCAACTGAAAAGAGAGATAATGCCACGCCCTGAACTAGGTCCAAAACAAATTACCGATCAAGAGGTATATGACTATGCTGAAGGACTTTTGATTTGCTGGGATTTCGATAAGGCTGAACAGCGTGATACAGCACTTTTTTCGTTTCACTTTTGCCAATGGCTACTTGAAACATACGGCATTGAACAAGAAAATACCTGGTATCTAGCAACTCATGACGAAATAGATGGTCAAGAAGTGCCGTCACGGCTACACGGTTTGCTTTTATATGAGTCGTCAGACGGGCGACGGTTAACTGGCAATAATCAAATAAAAATTGGCAACCATGTTACTTACATCGATAACGAACCTGAAACTTCAAGAACAGACGAGTCTTCAAAATTTTCGTCCAGGCACGTTCGGCATAGTACCCCGCAGCCGGACCCTGAAGTGCCAGATATCCCACAAGCAAAAAACCAACTAATACCAGAAGTAAGTATAGTCTTTGAACCGGACTATACCGAAAGATGGGGACTAGAGATACTTTTAAACGACACTACCTTAAAACTTGCTCCGTTTGGTGCTGAGGGGCATACTTGGAATGCACTCGATTTTGTACAGGAACACGCAGAAAACCCAGGATTTATAGCTGAGCTGGCGTGCAGGCTAACACTACTCGCGGTAAAAAATGCCTACTGGTATAACGATCCATCTAACCAAGATCAATCATTAAAGTCGCATGATGTACTGGACAAATTCTTTAGGCGTTATCACAAAATTGAAGAAACGCCACTATCACTAAACGGATACATAGCGCTGCCTGGCAATGCCGCAAAGTATTTAGTAACCAAAGTAATGAAAGATGAAAAGTAAGGGCATTAACAGTTCTCGCCAAACACTACATCTAGGGGTATTGGTGCAAAAACTACACCACCTATAGCGTGACAAAGTCACTTGCACGCTTTATACTTGTAGGTAATAAGGTAAGGGGACGGGCCATGCTAAAGGTACTATTTAAAGGTAATAAAAATCCGCGAAAACAATTAGACTGGAAAAGCTACATTGTTTATTAGCATAGCTGATTAGACTGGTACAATTAGCATTAGAATCATGCTGTTGCTTATAATTCTTTTTCTAATATGGCTGGCCGTCGTTTTGTTTTCAAGACTGTCTTTGCTCAGAGTACAAGCTCACTGGCATGCAAAACAAACGATTGTCACGCAATTTTCTACTCCGCATAATTTAACACCAGCAGAATTTGGCTATATTTTTGATCGGAAGTTCGGCAGAAATGAAATGATGGGTACGATTGTCGGTTTAGTGCAACGTAAAATTCTTACACTTACTGCAAAATCACAAGCTTTTGATAACGATCTGATTATTTCAGCAGAAAGGGAACGGCCTAATAACAATAAAATGGATGACTGCGAAGCTGTGTTAATAGGTCATATAACATATAGTGAAGGTGGCGCGAGAAGCTGGAAAGAAATGCGCTCTGTCTTTAGCAGAGAGGCAGGTACCCGTTGGCAATACGAAAGATCAGTTGTAATGCAACTCATTGTCAAGGGCTATCTAACTGATAACGCCAAATCAGAGCCGTTTGTCGATAGATTTGTTAAGGGTACAGTCAGTCTAATTATTACTTGGTACTTTTTATTTATAGCTACAGATAAATACATCACAAAAGCTGAAACATATAGTGGACTTGATTCGTTCGTTTTTTCACTTATGTTGGTACCGGTATTTTTAGTAGCGTGCTTTGCCTTTTATGTGTACCTTTCGGTTCTAACTCATGAATTCCGAATTTCAGCCGGGGCGCCCAGATTCGCTACTGGTAAACTTCGATCAGAGTGGCGGGATGTAGTTGGGTTCAGAGATTATTTGCGTGTCGTTGAGTGGCATAGGCTACAGTCCCAACCCGACCTTGGAAATAAACTTTTGCCTTATTGCCTGGCTGGCGGTTTTAGAATAGACATGTATAAGGCAGTTGCTAATGCTGATAAAAAATAGCCTGCAACACTAAATAAATCTCATAACTTAAATTATCTTTAGGCATGAGTTAATTGACATTAATCGCTAAACACTTATGCTTTATATATAAATGGTCAAGAAAAAAACGAAAAAAACTACACATGAATCTGACGGTTCATATGTTTTAAAACTGGTTCTTTATACAATCATAGGCTCTCAATGGCTTTGGATAGAAGGCACAAACAAACTCACCTATATCCCGATCCCGATAGGGCTGCTAATAGGTCTATTTTTTGTACGTCATGAACGATTTCAAATTGATCGCAAAATTGAATACGCCGTACTGCTGATAGCAATGATTATTGGTTTCTGGGCGCAGATAGGTTTATTTATCCGCTAACGCGAATTATTTAACAGCAGTAATATCCATGTTTCAGTATTGTTGCTGCTAGTAAATAGGAGTTAGAGTTATGGCAGAAGAAATACGACGCGTTGAAACAGTTGAAGAACGTCCACGAGACACCGTAGTGGTAAAAGAAGGTGGTCAAAGTAATGCGGGACTTATCGCGCTTGCCATTATCGCCCTGCTGGTTGTTTTATTCTTTTACTTTGGCAACCCATTTGCAGGCGGTGGCGACCAGACTGACGTAAATGTTGATGTTCCCACGCCAAATGTGAATGTACCAGATCCAAACGTTAACGTACAAACACCTACAGAATAGTTTTGTAGAATGAACAACAGCTTGACAGAGGTACCAGTTCTCTGGTAATCTGTTTCGGTATATAAAAAGCCGAGCACAAAAATAACTTGGTAACCTAGCAGGTCTACAGAGGTAGAAACCGTGGGAGCCAAGTATATTAATATCTGTGCCTTTAAGGAGAACTATGAAAGCTCTGATCACAAGAAAGGTAGGCATGACGAGCACTATCGCTGAAGATGGTGTTGTTCGTGCAGTTACTTTGCTTTCCGCTAGTCCTTGCGTTATTACGCAAGTGAAGACAAACGAGACTGATGGCTACACAGCCGTACAGCTCGGATTTGAGACGGCCAAGCAAATGGGTAAAGCCCAAGCTGGCCATTTTAAGGCAGCTAAGGTCCAGCCAAAAGTAGTACGTGAATTTCGTATTACGGAACTGGATGAAAGCATAACTGTCGGCGAGACTATCTCGGCCGACGTTTTTACTGTTGGAGATGTTATTTCAGTCACAGCCACCTCTAAGGGTAAGGGCTGGGCTGGAACGATCAAACGGCATAACTTTCATCGCCAGCGTAAGACTCATGGTGGTAAGGGGAACACCCGCAAGCCTGGTTCAATTGGCTCAATGTACCCGCAGCATATTTTTAAAGGCAAGAAAATGGCTGGTCAAATGGGCAATGAGCAAGTAACTGTTCAAAATCTTAAAGTAGCATTAATTGACACTGATCTCGGTGTTATTGGCGTAACCGGAGCAGTTCCGGGGCCTAAAAAAGGTATCGTCTTAATAAAGGAGGCTAAATAATGGCTGTTTTAACCTTTACTAAGACCGGTGGTAAGGCAACTACACCTGCTAAATTAGATAAAACTGTATTTGCAGTTGAAGTAAAAAGCCACGAATTGCTAAAGCAAGCATACGTCGCTTACCTGTCTAATGCCCGCTCAGCAGGTGCAACTACTAAAACTCGTGGACTTGTTAGCGGTGGTGGCCGTAAGCCATGGAAACAAAAAGGTACTGGTCGCGCCCGTTTTGGTTCTAGTAGAAACCCAATCTGGCGTGGCGGTGGAATTGTCTTCGGACCGACTGGCGAAGAAAACTACACCAAAAAACTTCCGACTCAGACAAAGCGCCTCGCTATTCGTCAGGCATTAAGTCTAGCCAGTGAAGCCGGCAAAATAGTAGTTATCGAGAGTTTTGAGCTCAACGATGGCAAAACAGCCAGCGCCGTACAGCTACTTGACAAGTTAGGCACCACCAAGAATACATTAATTGTTGTAGGGTCAAAGACCGATGATGTCGTCCGCGCAACCAATAATCTGAGCAAAGTTAAGATAGTTGCAGCTACTTATGTAAATGTTTACGACGTGTTAAATGCAGATCATATCGTTATTACTTCTGAAGCCCTAACAGCTGTAACCGCATGGCTTAAGGGAGATAAGTAATGAGTAATTCGATGCTGTTAAAGCCACGTATAAGTGAAAAAGCCTATGGCCAATCACAAGTTAAAAACGTCTACGTATTTGAAGTTCCGACAACTGCTGGCAAGCTTGAAATAGTAGAAGCTGTTAAAGTACAATTTGCGGTCAGCGTGTTAAGCGTTAACATCATGAATGTCAAAGGCAAGCAAAAACGGACCGTTCGACGCGGTGGTCGAGCTACTTTGGGCAAACGCTCTGATTTTAAAAAAGCATATGTAACCGTTAAGGCTGGCCAAACCATTCCTATTTTTGCAGCCGAAGATGAAAAACAGAACGACAAGCCTGTCGCTAAGAAAGGTAAGAAATAATGGCTATTAAAGCTTATAAACCTACCACTCCGGGCCGCCGTAACATGACGTCTCAGGATATGAGCAAAATTACGACTAAAAAGCCTGTTAAAAGCCTGCTTGTTGTTAAGAAAGAAAAGTCCGGCCGTAATAATCAAGGTCGCATTACAACTCGTCACCAAGGTGGCGGCGTAAAGCAGTTTTACCGCTTGGTTAACTTTAACCTGCCCGCAGGTACTACTGCCGTGATCGAGCACATTGAATACGATCCGGGTCGCAGTGCCCGTATCGCACGTATTAAAGATCAGAATAATGTGTATCATTACATCCTCGCATCAAACAACATGAAGCAAGGTCAAAAAATAGTTAGCGGCGAAGAAGCTCCGATTGAAAATGGAAACCGTTTGAAGCTAAAGCAAATACCTGTCGGTAGTGTTATGCATGCTATCGAGCTGCAGCCCGGAAGAGGCGCTCAACTTGCCCGTTCGGCTGGCAATAGCGCCCAGCTAATGGCCAAAGAAGGTAATTATGCACAAGTAAAATTGCCTAGTGGTGAGGTCCGTTTGGTGCATGTCGAATGTACCGCAAGTATCGGAGTTGTTGGCAACGAACAACATCAGAACATTAAAACCGGTAAGGCTGGCCGTAATCGCCTTAAAGGCAAACGCCCTTCTGTACGCGGTGTAGTAATGAATGCAGCTGACCACCCACACGGTGGTGGTGACGGTGGCCGTCACGGTATTGGTGGTGGCAAGAACCACGGTACAGCACCTAAGACACCTTGGGGCCAGAAGACACTTGGTTACAAGACACGCAGCCGCAAAGCTGATAACAGATTTATACTTAAGTCCCGCCATGCGGCGAAAAGGAAATAATTATGAGTAGATCACTTAAAAAAGGCCCGTTCATTGATCCTAAGCTTGCTAAGAAAGTTGCAGCGCTTGGTTCCGATGACCGGACGATTATCAAAACATGGGCTCGTGCTTGTACTATTTCACCAGATTTTGTAGGCCGCACGATCGCTGTTCACAATGGCAAAGTCCATGTACCAGTTTTTGTTACTGAAAATATGGTCGGTCATAAGCTCGGTGAATTTAGTCCGACACGTAAGTTCCGCAAACATGGCGGCAAGTTAGCGAAGGGGAAATAAGCAATGCCAGTTAAAGCAATCGCCAAAAGTGTTCACATGAGCCCGCGCAAAGTTAGCGTGGTGGCTTCGCTTGTTCGAAACCGTACCGTTAGCGATGCGCTTACTATTTTAAGTCACACGCCTAGGCGTGCTGCAGGACCGGTTATTAAAGTTATCGAATCCGCCCGTGCAAATGCAGATCATAATCATAGTCTAAAGCCGGAAACGCTACAGATCGTCTCAATTCAGGTCAGCCCTGGTCCACGCTTCAAACGTTTCCGTCCAGCTGCTCATGGTCGTGCTTTGCCATTCCAGCGTCGTACATCAAACATTTTTGTTGTAGTTGATGGAGAAGTACGTGCCCCTAAGAAAGCAGCTGTGCAGACTGCAAAACCAGACGCCATAAAGGAGGCAAAATAATGGGCCAAAAAGTTAATCCTATTAGTATGCGACTCCAGGTCAATAAGAACTGGCGTAGCAAGTGGTTCGCAAACAAGCGGGACTATGCCGCCATGCTCAAACAGGATCTTGAAGTACGTCGCTTAATAATCAACAAGCTTGGAAACCGTGCAGCTATCAACAGGGTTGATATTGAACGTTCACCAAACTTAGTATCAATCACCATCGCGACCGCCAAAGCTGGTGTCGTGATTGGCCGTGGCGGTGCTGGCGTACAAGAACTCAAAGCTGATATAGAACGAATTTATAAAAGCCCAGCTCGCGTTAATATCGAAGAAGTCAAAAAGGCCGAACTGTACGCTAAACTAGTTGCCGAAAATATTGCACACCAACTAGAGCGCCGTATTGCATTCCGTCGTGCTATGAAATCATCTGCTGCTGCAACTATGCGTGCAGGTGCAAAAGGTGTTCGTATCGAACTTGCCGGTCGTTTAGGCGGCGCTGAAATGTCACGTCGTGAAAAAACCGTTGAAGGCTCAGTACCTTTGCACACTATCCGTGCTGACATTGATTATCATAATGCCCGCGCTAAGTATCCAGGTTCTGGAATTATCGGCATCAAGGTTTGGATCTACAAGGGAGAGGCGAACTAATATGTTACTTCCAAAACGACAAAAACACCGCCGCGTATTTAAGGGCAAAATTCGCGGGCCAGCCACTAGCGGCAACTACATTGCTTTCGGTGATTATGGATTGCAGGCACTTGGTCAAGATCGTATTACATCACGACAGATTGAGTCAGCTCGACAAGCGATGACGCGTTATGTAAAACGTGGCGGTAAAATCTGGATCCGTATTTTCCCGCATACTCCAGTCACTCGCAAAGCTCTTGGAACCAAAATGGGTAGCGGTAAGGGCAGCCCTGAATTTTTTGCAGCTAAGGTTCGTCCTGGCACAATTATGTTTGAAATGCAGGGTGTTACTGAAGAAGTTGCACGCGAAGCGATGCGTTTAGCAGCACACAAGTTACCTGTTAAGACTAAGTTTTTGACCAAGGAGGACGCGTAATATGAAAATCGCTGAAATCCGTAAATTACCAACTTCTGATTTAACGGTAGAAACAACTCGCTTGCGTGATGAAATTGCCGAGCTGAGGCGTCGTTTACACCTAGGTGAAATGCAGAATGTCAGAAGTATCCGTAATAAACGTAAAGACCTAGCACGCATGCTGACAGTACTTAGCGAGCAGCTAGCGAAGGAGAACATGTAATGGCTAAAACACTTACCGGTGTTGTGTCTTCTGACAAAGGCGACAAGACAATAGTTGTTACTGTTGCTACTCGTAAGACGCACCCGATTTACAAAAAACAATACACATTTAGTAAGAAATTCATGGCACATGATGAGACTAATGACGCCCAAGCTGGCGATAAAGTTTTGATTGCCGAAACAAAGCCGCTTAGTGCTCGTAAGCGCTTTACGCTGGTAAAAATCATCGAGCGAGCACCAATCCGCCACACGGCTGATGGCGACAAAGCAGTTGTTGAAGAAGCTCTGGGCACCAAGGAGAAGGCATAATGATACAACAAGAATCACGTCTAAGTGTTTGCGATAACAGCGGTGCAAAAGAAATCCTTTGCATCCGTGTATTAGGCGGTACCCGCCGTCGTTATGCAGGCGTCGGTGATGTTATTGTTGCGACAGTCAAGTTTGCCAGCCCAACTGGAAATGTTAAGAAGAAGTCAGTAGTTCGTGCGGTTGTAGTTAGAACAAAAAAAGAAATTCGTCGTAAGGACGGTTCAACAATTAAGTTTGACGACAATGCGGCAGTAATTATTGGT
>JBBSLJ010000004.1:0-64906 GCA_038255465.1 Saccharimonadales bacterium (SeqCode) | reverse complement strand
ATGCGATTGCACATGTGGTGCGGGCTTTTGACGACCCGAACGTTACGCACGTTGACGAAAATCATGATCCTGGAAAAGATATCGACGTTATTAATACCGAACTTGTTTTAGCCGATCTGCAAACGGTCGAAAAGCGTCTGCCGATTATGCAAAAAGAAGCCAGGGCTAATCCTAAGCTCATGCCTGAGGTTGATGAGCTTGAGAAGATTAAACAGCTTCTTAACGACAACATCCCGCTATTCGCAAGTCCGACGCCTATTAATTATGAGTTGCCGGCGATTCAGCAGCTCCAGCTGCTGACCGCAAAATCAGTTATTTATGTGTTCAATGTAGATGAAGCAGGGCTAACAGATAAGACCCGTCAGCAAGATTTAACTGAGCTTGTCGCACCATCGAGAGCAATTTTTGTCTGCGCCAAGCTTGAGCATGAGCTACTTGGTCTGGACGAAACGGACCGGCAAGAGTTGTTGACCAGCTACGGCGTACAAGAAGCCGGCCTTGAGCAGTTGATTCATACCGCGTATGACACCCTCGGTTTTCAGAGTTACCTGACAGCAGGCGAAAAAGAAGTCCGCGCCTGGACGGTTAAAAGAGGTGCCACTGCCCCGCAAGCAGCCGGTGTCATTCATGGTGATTTTGAGCGAGGCTTTATTGCCGCCCAAGTGGTTGATTACAATGACCTGGTTGCTGCTGGTTCGGAAACAGCCGCCCGTTCAGCCGGCAAGCTGCGCACCGAAGGCAAAGAATACGTCATGCAACCCAACGACGTGGTTGAGTTCAGATTCAATGTCAGCAAATGATTGCTTACCGCTTGATTAACTCAAACTGCTGGTCCGGCTTTTCTTTCCCAGTTGAGTGAGATATTCCGAATGAGATCGAATAAGTGATTCATACTTGGCACCGTATTGTCGTCATAGTAATGGTCTGTGTTTAAATAATTGACAAGAACGCTTAGACAAACAATTTCATCTGCGAATAAGTGCATTCGGTCGACGGCAGCTACGCTGGCGATCGGAGTAGCTACGATTAATTTTTTAATGGCAACCGTTTTTAGGTACGAGGCAGCCACATCAAGCGAAAAACCGCTGTACAGCCCGTCTGAAACTACAATAATTATTCGGTTACGCAACTTATTTTTGTCGAGTTCGCCGTCTTTGCCAACGATAACGTTAAGCTGATGCATTTTTTCGATTCGCTTTTCTTCGATAAAGTTATGGTATTCGGTAATGTACTCTTCGATTTGGCCGGGGCTAAACATATTGTTATAAGAGAATGTTCCCGGTGAAGTCAGGGCTGCAATTGGGTCGGACTCACCAGGCAAAAATATATTTTCCGTCAGAAGCAGAGTCAGGCTCCCGTGCAACTTCATTGCCATTTGAGCGCCAATAATAACAGCGCCCGGGCTCAGTGCCATAATAACTATCTGTTCGCCTTTGTATGCTTCAAGGCTCTTGGTTAGCAAGCGGCCCGCCTCTGCTCTATTCGTGAAATACATGTAAGCAGTTTAACAGGAGTAAACAGTAAACTTCTAATGCTTTAACGTGAACTTTGATTAAAACCTACAAGCGGTATGCGACGGCGCATAAACTTATGAGTTGTGGCATAGGGATTCTTTACAAGGCCAAGGTCAAACGTAGCCTGTTGTACCAAATCCTCCGGGTACGTGTTAAGCCCTTGAGACATTGATTGTGATACGTCCGGTTGCATATATGACCAAGCTCGGGAAGGCCTGGTAACCGGCGCAGGTTGTTGCTGACGCGTGTCTTCATAATCATCGCTTGGCACTAGCCACTGCTGGCGATTAATGTGCGTAATCGTTCCTTGTACGTAGCTAGTAAGTTTTCGAAGGCCGCCTTGGTTCCAGCTCTTAAACTCTAGTTCCATACCCGCATAATATAGGGTCACGCAGGAGTCGAACATTCTGCTTTGATACTTCACTTCTGATATCTTGTCGTAGCGGAGGTCTTCAAGTTTTAGAAAGAACGGCCTTTTATCAATCAGAAGTACTCGGTACTCCGTGCAGCATAGTAGTCCAAAGCCGTTATCGTACCAGCCGAAGACAATATGGGTCAGCCGCTCACCAGGTACCATGATATAGGCCAGCTCTTTAATCTCTGCTTTGGCCCAGATACTCGGCCTTACTCCTAGGAGATGAAATTGCCTTAGTAACTCTTTTGTTCCAACCATAATCACCTCCTGGTTACGTGTAAGCTAATAGTACTTTAAATAGGGGTAACGGTCGGCGATTTATCTCACCTGTTTTACGTGACATTACTCACATGTTGCTAAACGAATAAACCTTAGTTGCCAAAAAGCATATGTGTCATACTGTAAACACTATGAGCAGTAGCCCAGACGATCGCTACAAAGCCCTTCGGGCAGCCTTCCATCGAGGTAGGCGCCTGTCTTTTCAAAAAGGAGAATTCATTATCAGACCCGGAGATACACCTCCGGGCGTTTTTTTAATCGAAAAAGGTCTGGTTAAGGCCTATGACATTACAAAATATGGCGAAGACAACCTGTTAATTGTACGCAAAGAAGAAGAAGTCTTTCCGCTTATATGGGCCCTTACCGGGCAGGAACGGTCGGTTATTTATCAGGCAATCGTTCCTACAACCTTGTGGCGTATTAGCCGACCGGATTTTTTAAAAGAAATGGAAAACCCGGAAAATATAGCAGCCGTACTTGATATGACAATAGAAATGTACCGCCTGCATAGCGAACGAATCATTAACCTTGAATACCGTTCGGTACGAGAGCGCCTTGTGTCGTTTATGCTGACAATGTCCACACGGTTTGGCAAAGAGCATCCCGAAGGCATACTGATTGATCTGCCGCTGCGGCAACATGATATCGCCAGCTCAATCAATTCCTCGCGAGAAACAACCAGCCGCGAACTGTCGTTATTAGAGAAAAAGGGTCTAATTATTACTAACCCGCAGTACGTAATACTTCGTGACGTAAAAAAACTTACCGCTTACTTAGAGTCTTAAGCAGATAAAATCTTTCCCTATTATCTACCTTGAGAGGGGACACCGCCTCTCAACGCGCCGGGCTTTGGCAAAGCCAAAGTCTCGGGCTGCTCTCCCCTAAGACTTCAGCTTCTTGAGCAAATAGAACCGTTCGCGGTTGCCTTTGGCGCCTGCGACTTCGGAATCAGCCTTACTGGTAATGATGAATAATTTTTGTGCCCAGACCTCGAAGTCTTTAACTGTTTCCCGGCGCATTGCATCATTTTTAATAACACCCTTGTGTTTGAAGCCACTATTTTCAGCTTCAAACTGAGGCTTAAACATAGCAACAAGTATTGAGTTTTGAGTCATGAGTTTTGAGATATGAGGAAGAATAACCCTTAAAGAGATGAAGCTTACATCTATTAAAATGATGTCTGGCGCTTCAATTTGTACTCGCCGCTCAGTACTCGCTACTCCAAGCTTTGTTTGGCGTAGCCAAACGTCGCGTATGTCAGTTTTTTCGTGCAGCTCTACGCGCTCGTCCGTGCGTAATTTAGGGTGCAGTTGCTCGGTTCCGACATCAACTGCAAGTACTTTTTTGGCTCCGTGTTGCAACGCATAGTCCGTAAACCCGCCCGTACTTGAACCGACATCAAGCATAACTTTGCCATTAAAATCGAGCTTTAAGCTACGAGCAACAGAAGCCAGCTTAAGCCCTGCGCGGCCTACATATTGTTCAGTAGCCGTAAGTTTAATTTTGTCCTGCTCGGCTACTAAAAATCCGGGTTTGGTAATCACCTTGTCGTTTACCGTCACTGCCCCAAGCTTAATAAAGCTTTCGGCCTGACTCCTTGTCGGTACCAAACGATGCGTGACTACTGCTTGGTCGAGCCTAGTTTTTGACCCGCTCACGATACGCTCCTGTGGTTGTATCAATGCTGATCACATCACCGGTTTTAATAAACGAGGGCACTTTAACGGTAATGCCTGTTTCAACTGTGGCGTCTTTTAAAACCGAGCTTGTGGTGTCGCCCTTAACAACATCTTCGGCGTAGGTAACTTTTAATGGCACGTTTTTAGGGAGCTCGATGTTTATTGCCCGGCCATCAAAAAATTGGGCCTGAACTGTATCGCCCTCTTTCATATAACCGCCCTTGTCATCCATGTCTGCGACTGGCAGCTCAAACTGCTCATACGTCTCATCATCCATGAAAAAAAATGCGCTACCGTCATTATAGAGGTACTGGACATTCTTATACGTTATATCGGCCGGCTCGATAGATTCGTTACCTTTAAACGTCTTTTCAAGTACTTTGCCGTCTGTTAAGCTCTTAATTTTTACGTTCACAATTGATCCGCCGCGGCCCATTACCTTTTGAGCATACTCAACAACCCTGTAGGGTGTTCCGTCCATTTGAAACACCTGCCCTTTTTTTAAATCAGTAACGCCTAGTGCCATAGAGCTCCTTACATCAACTTTCGTACTTGATTCCGCATATCTTCACACCGGTCCTTCAGATCATCCAGATCTCGATCATCCATAAAGCCCTTACCGTCGCCACTGGATAGCAACTGGATAACACGCTTGAGCTGGTCTTCAATACTGCGTGGCGGCTTTTTTGACTGGATATCATCTTCTATACGCGTAATCGCATTCTCAAGCTCATGCGCTTCTGGCTTGGAAGAATCGTCTATCTTGTCTCGAAACACCTGCCGCAAGTTAATTGCTTCTTTTCGTAACTCATCCATTAGCTTTCTCCTAATATATTTGTTAAAACGTATTTTGCAGAGGGAGTAAGATCATCACGTACCAATGCTTCTTCTCTATGGTAAGCTTCAGCCCGATCTCCTTCAAATACTTCAAAATCCATATTTGGTATAGTTGATCCATAAAGATGAAAAGACACGGTTTTACCTGGCTGTACTTCAAGTTTATAGTCAGTCATGTGGCTTATTATAAGCTCATCGACATCGAGGGAAGTTTCTTCTTTAAGTTCTCTGTTCATCGCTTCGTCGAAGGTTTCGCCTTCATCAACATGCCCGCCAAAAAATCCAAGCAAATTTGGACTCATAGATGCTCGGGCATCACGTCTTTGAAAAACAATTCTGCCATCTGGGAGCGTAAGTAACGCTAACGATATTTCTGTCATGGTCACCTCTCTTATATGGATGGTTTTAAGAGATTTTGGCTAGTGCAGTCTGGGATGAAAAGCGAGCACAAAATCGGAGCTGTATGATTAATACTGCGAGGATTTTTGACGACATGAGCTTTTTGCAAGATTCAAAGCAAGTTTGATTCTTGGCAAAATCACGACTTCAGCTTTTCGCCCAGAATGTGCAGTCAGCAATTTGTTAAAACGGGATGTCGTCTAAATTGATGGGCTCGTCGCCGATGTCTTCGATGACAACGTCATCTTTTTTGGCTGATTTGCCGGGTTTGGTCTTGGGTGCAGCAGATTGATCAAATTCATCACCGCCTGACGTGCGGCTGCCACCACCTTCTGCGCCGCCGAGGAATGTTACGTCCTGAGCGTTAACTTCAACTTTGCTACGCTTTTGACCGTCCTGCTCCCAGTTACGGGATTGCAAACGTCCGTTAACCAGACATGGTCGACCCTTACTGAGGTACTGCGCTACGCGCTCGCCTAGCGGCCCCCAAGCCACCACGTCAATGAAGTCTGTAGCTTCTTGCCATTCGCCGTCAGCGCCCTTAAAACTGCGGTTGAGCGCCAGTGTAAAATTACACACGTTCTGACCGCTCGGGATCGCCCTGAGCTCTGGGTCCCGAGTCAGGTTACCCATTAAAATTACTTGGTTAAAACTACGTGCCATGTGGCATCCCCTTTCTTATAGGATCTATGTCCCTTAGATTGTTTGTACTATTAAAGTACGCTCCCGTCTATTTAACGTCAAGCGTAGAAGGTTCTAGGTGCGAGGCCTTAGGTTCTAGAAAAACGCTCTAGAACCTAGCACCTATAACCTAAAACCTTTTTTAGCTAGTGGCTACAAACGGCAGTAATGCGATGTGGCGCGCGCGCTTGACCGCAACCGCCAAACGACGCTGCTCGTGCTCTTTTAGGCCCGTTTTTTTGCGGGTTTCAATCTGACCAAAACCGTTTACATAGCGTTGTAGGGTTTTGAAATCTTTGTAGTCAAAGTAGGCTACATCTGTACGGTGTTTAAAAATCTTAGCCATTATGCTTCTTCCTCACTTCTTTCTTCATCTTCATCGTCCTTGCGGTCGCCACGTTCTGCTTGTTTTTTGGCTTTATCAGCTTTTGCGGCCTCGGCCTTTGCGATCTTTTTAAGATCCGGACGAACAATAAGATAGCGGATAACTTCGTCGGTAATGTTAAGTATGCCTTCAACTTTGTTGACGTTTTCTCCTGGCATTTCAACGGTATAGAACACGTACACGGCATGTTCCTGCTTTTTAATGGTGTAGGCGAGCTTACGCTTGCCCCAGTTGTCTGTAGCCGTAATTTTACCGCCGTTATCGGCAATAATTTTGGTCACCCGTTCTTCTGCCTTGGTCAAATCGACCTCAAGGTCAGGGTGATACAATACGGCAATTTCGTATTGATTCATAAGAGAGTCTTCTCCTTTGGTTAAAGCCCATGCGCACCTGTATTGGCCATGAGCTTGAGTTAATAACTGGTTTATTCTACATTAATAACCCCTGTTGGTCAATAGGCAGTGGCTAGACTCGCGTCGGCCACTTTACGCCAACACGAGCTGCCTACAATACAGTTCTTTCCCGTTTTGTAAGCTGACAATTTTACAATAGACAGTTAGCGTTGCTTTACGGCACAATGAGCTTAAGCATGAACATAAAAATACATCAGGTAACACCGAAATAATGAAAGAAGCGCGCATATCTCCTGACTTCCCAGAAAAATACGCACGCCTTTACAACTACCAGACCCAGAAATTCGACGCACCTCTAAATTCGCAAGGGATAGCGGATGTTGACGCGTTATTTGATTTAGCCGTATGGACCTACCCTGATGATAGAGAGCAACTGTTTACTGCCGAACGGGACGTGCACCACGTATATGGCACTGAAAGCTACTGGAGAGACCTTGCCGCCAGTTACGAAAGGCCGGACAGCGTGGAAATTAGTAAGTTCCGCGACAGCCCACCCCAAAAAGCCTATGTGCCACGACCACTGCATGAATGGGCAGAATACATTACGGAATGGCCATTAGTGCCTTCTATCGAAGCAATCCGTCGGCGAAACGCCGCCTGGTCGGCTGCAAACCGGCTGTTGCAAGGAGTAGTATTACTAGACAAAGCACGTGACGACTACGAGCAAAAGAAGGACACAACACGGCGCGTTCTGGGAAACGTTGCAGGCATTACGCCACGCAGCCAACAAAAAGACTTTTCAGTTGAAGAATTAGTAAATAATGAGTACTGGCTTAGCGAATTATATGAACGCCTAGATGGCTGGCGATGGACCGCCCGGCATCTTGAATCAATACCTGACGAAGATCGAATTATTGTTATACCCCGATTGACATGTGTACGCGCCTTGAAGCGCCGTCTTAAAAATGGCGCGCTGGTGCCGCGCATGACAGAGCCGCAAGCGGCCTAACTAGCTGGTTAACTATTAGTCTTTAGGATTGTCCGGGAAGTTTTCGTCGTACATTTCATCTGAGCCTGCGCCGCCCCCGCCAAATACTTCGTCAAGGCTGCTTACCAGCACCTCTCGCGGACGATTACCGTCGGCGCTGCTGATAATGCCCTGTTCTTCCATTGTTTCAATCAGGCGTGCTGCACGGCCGTAACCAATGCGTAATCTGCGCTGCAACAACGATGTACTGGCCTTTTTTCCATCAATAACTGCACGAACTGCATCTTTGTACATATCCTCATCAGGATCCTGGCCGCCATAATCTGCCACAACGCCGCCCTTGCCGTTCAGCTGGACCGGCTGGCTGATAATTTCGTCGTCATACTGCGGCGGACGCTGCATACGGATATAGTCAGTTACCTTGCCGGTTTCGACTTCAGCAATAAACGCCGCCTGGACACGTCGAGGCTTAGGCATATCACTTGTTAGCAGCAACATGTCACCCATGCCCAGCAGTTTCTCTGCCCCCATTTGATCAATGATTGTACGGCTGTCAATCTGGCTCTGCGTGGTAAATGCGATACGGCCAGGTACGTTAGCCTTAATGAGTCCGGTAATAACATCCACCGACGGACGCTGAGTTGCCAACACCAAATGTATACCGGTTGCACGGGCTTTTTGAGCCAAGCGTACAATAAGTGCCTCAACATCGCGGGCCGCCATCATCATAAGATCGGCAAGCTCGTCAATAACGATAACAATATACGGCATGCCTTCTTCCTTCTTGAGCGCATTATATGAAGCTATGTCTTTGCGGCTTACTTCGGACATAGTACGCAGACGGCGCTCCATCTCGGCCACGGCCCACTTTAGCGCACTAATACATTTTTCTGGCTCAATAATAACCGGCGTTAACAGATGAGGAATGCCATTGTACTGATTAAGCTCAACTTGCTTTGGGTCAACCAGAATCAGCTTAAGATCTGACGGGCTATTGCGGTACAACAAGCTGGTTAAAATAGTATTAATCATCACCGACTTACCTGAACCGGTCTGGCCAGCTACCAAAAGATGCGGCATTTTTGCCAGGTCACCCACTACCGGTTGTCCGGCAATATCTTTACCAATCACAAAGCCTAACGGGCTGTTTACATTTCCCCATTCATTAGACTGGAGCAGACTGCTTATTCTGACCGTGGCAGACTTAATATTCGGCACCTCGATACCTACAAGTCGCTTGCCGGGAATCGGCGCTTCCATACGAATGGATTGGGCGGCTAGATCGAGCGCCAAGTTGTTTTCGAGTGCGGTAATTTTTGTCAGTTTAACTCCGGTTGGCGGCTTTAACGTATACTGCGTCACACGCGGACCGATATTTGCGCCTTCCATTTCCACGTCGATATGAAAATTACTGAATGTTTCTTTAATATTCTCGGCATTGCCTGCAACATCGCCCGCGTCTGCTTTGTCTTGTTTTTGGTTCAGCAGATCAACGCCCGGGAATTTCCAGTCAGGATCGCTGGCTGCCGTCAGGGCGGCATGATCTTGATTGATTGTTAATTTTTGGGCTGTATTTTTAAGCATGGCTGATTGTGCGCGGTTCCGGCCGTTATGGTGCTCAACCGGCACCCCTTCGTTCAGCTTAAAACCGGCACTTTCTGAGCGAGACTTTAACTCTGCCAGATCGGTATCCTCACCCTCCGGCCGCTTAAACATTTCGAGAAGCCCCAGAAAAATTCGCGGAGAGACTCCAAACGTCAACATACATGCCAGTACCATAAAGACAAAGAACAAGATTGCAGCCGGCATTTTATCAAGTGCGTTCAATACAATTCCGCCAATCATGCTACCGATCGCCCCACCGTAACCGCCCTCAAACTCACGCGTTAAGCTATTGCGCTCTATAAAGCCAACATGCAACCAGGCGGCAGCCATAAGCAAGAACAAAAACATGCCGGCAAATTTGATAAACGGAATTTGTTTGTCTTCGCTCTTAAATTTCCAAAGGCCAAAAAAGAACAAAGCCACTGGCGTCAGGTAAGCAGCAGCTCCGAGCGCCGCGTACGTGCCCTTAAATAAGCCAACCGGCAGCGGACCTCCAGTGCCAAAGCCACCCAGCAGCAAAAAGAAAGACAGCACCACTAATATGAATGCCCCAGCAATAGGCCAAAAAACTGATCGCTCTTGGACCTCTGCTTCTTTTCTTTTTCTAGTTTGTTTTTTCTTTTTTGCCATCGTACGCCCTTTAGTATAAAACAATTTGTTTAAAACGGTAGTTCTTAATTAAACTGATTACGTTTATAGCTGTATTATATCAAATATTACAACGTTTGTCAATTGTTCGTATTTTAAAAGCCCTCACTTGTTAGGAGGGCCTTTAAGTCTATAAAGTTTTCGTTAATTAAGCGGCTGTGTTTTGTTCGGGCTGGGGCTGCTCTTGTGCTGGCACTTCTGGGCTAACAACAGCCGGAAGTTCGGCTAATGGGCCCAGACTTTCAGTGTCAACTTCTGCGCCAAGTGCGGTTCCGCCCAAGTCATGCGTTACGCCTGTTTTGTCAGACTCATCAAGTCCTTCACGTGTACCACCTGGATCACCGACCTTTGGTTCAGTTACTTCTTTAGCCGCATCAGCACTGGCGGCGAATGAATCCCACTGTGCTTGTGATGCTTCTGGAGCTTCTACTGCTGGAGTACTGGCTGCTACTTCTTCTTTTTTGTGTCCTAAACCAAACATTTGCTTATTCCTTTTATTGTCTTTTTATTATTGTTTATTTTTACTGACAATAAAAGGATTATACCAAATAGCTTACGCTTTGTCAATATTGTGTTCCCTAGATAGTATCCACTCTTCATATACTGCGGGTTAACTAATATATGATGTGACAAAAATATCCGGATTGGATCCGGATATTTTTGTTTCCCAATTTCAGGAAGGAGCAGCCTCGATTACCGCGGGCTGGGTAACATGCTTGAGTGCTCAGTGCATTTTCTCAGTGAGAACCGGACTGAGCTGTATGAGTAATACTGCTCAGGAGGAAACGGAACTGAAAAATGCGCTGGGCGCCAAGAGCAAGTGAGGTGTGCCGAGCAAAGCTTGGCAGCAGTCTCTTGCGGCATGTTAGCCAGACTAGTCTGTGCGGGCGTCTTGGCCTAATAGCTTGGCCCGCATCTCGTCAAACCGCCGCTGTTGCTCGGCGGCTATTTGATCTGGAGTCGGTGCCTCGACCACTGGTTTGTCACTGTTGTTTTGTGGTCTGGCGTTGCTTGGCCCGCCGCGTCCGCCAATAATATTCACGACCGGAATGACAATCGGACTTCGGCCGGTATGCTCAAACAAGAAGTGCGTCACGTGCTCTTTAAGCTCAACTTTGAAACGATCAAGCTCGATCCGCTTGAAGCGTTGCGCTACTGCGCGCTTAAGTTCGGTACGGAAGGACGTCATAAGGTCTTCGCTGTCACGCATATAGATGAAACCACGACTAATGATGTCGGGGCTAGTTGCAAGCGTGCCTGTCTTTTTATCAACGGTTAAGACAACGGCCACTAGGCCTTCTTCTGCAAGTAGCAGACGATCTCTGATGACAACGCTACTGACGACTTCGCCACTTTGATCAACAAGTACTGTACCAACTGGTACCTTACCCGTTACTTGCATGTCGTTAGCGGTTAATTCAATGACTTCGCCGTTTTCGGCGTTCACTGTATTTTTGCGCGGTATGCCCTGTTCGACAGCAATTTCGACATGTCGCTGTTTGCTGCGGTACGAACCATAAATCGGTATAAAGAATTTTGGCCTGGTCATGTCGATCATATCTTTATACTCGTCGATGCTGGCATGCCCAGAAACGTGCAATGGACCGCAGCCGTCAATGTCATGGGTTTCGTGGCGGAAAACATGTACGCCTTTGCGCATCAGGTCATCAACCATATTACCAATCAGTGCGTCATTGCCGGTCTCCGGAATTGGCGTGCTTGAGAGTACAACCGTATCTTGCTCTTTTAGTTTGATGTGGCGGTGATCGCCGCTCGCCATACGCTGCAATGCAGAACTTGGCTCGCCCTGACCGCCGGTACAAACGATGACAACATCTTGGTCTTTCATGTTCGGCACGTTCGCAATTGGCACAAAAGTGCCTTTGGGAATCTTCATAAAGCCGCTTCGAACCGCCATTTCAAGCGTAGAAACCATGCTCCGGCCGTCGAGCGCAATCTTTTTGTTGTGGTGCACTGCTGCGTTCACGATCATTTGGATACGGTTAACGTTGGTGCTAAATATTGCCACAAAAATACGGCCAGGGGCACGCTCCATAAGGTCGACAAAGCTTTGTTCGATGGTACTTTCTGAAGGCGTACGTCCTGCCCGCTCAGTGGTTGTACTTTCGCTTAGCAGTGCTAACACGCCTTCGTCGCCAAGCTGTTTCAGTCTCTCTATATCTGTTCGTTCGTGATCGAGCGGGTTAGGATCAAGACGGAAATCTCCAGTGTTAATAATCCGGCCAACTGGGGTATCTAATATGACAATGGTGGAACCTGGAATTGAGTGCGTCACGCGAACCAGTTCGACAAAGAAATTACCGACCTTGAGTCGTTCGTGCGTGTCTTCGTTCATAACCATGGTTTCGAGGTTGAAGCCCTCTGGCATTGGCAGTCCAAAATTATCAAAAATCTCGTTTACGCGGCCAATCGTGAACTTAGAACCGTAAATTGGTGCCGGCAGTTTTGGCACGATATGCGGCAAGCCGCCGATATGGTCCAGGTGACCGTGCGTGATGATGTATGCCCGCAATTTGTGCTTAATGGTTTCAACATAGCTGACATCGCAGATGCCGTAGTTGATGCCGGGTAAATCGACACCGAGGTCATTACCGGCGTCGATAATAACTGCGTCATTCTGGTATTCAACCAGCATCATGTTCTTTGAACCGCCGCCGTCCATACCACCAAGACCGATGATCTTGAGACGCGGACTATCGTCAATAAAGTTAGCGCGCGGGCGCGGTTCGCTGTTTTCGGTATTTGGCTGGTCTAAGTAGCGACTAATTTCACGCTGAGCGTCGTCATGCGTCCGACGCTGGGCGCGAATTGCTGCGCCTCTACTGGCGCCGCGTCCGAGTGGCGCATCGCCTTTATTGTTGTTTTGGCTAGTGCCCTGAGGCTTCTGTCCTCTTGGTGGACGTTTGCCCTGGCTGTCGTTTGGTTTGTTATTTGGTATCATATTTGTCCTTTTCTTCGTTAGGGAGTATTAAATTTTCTTGATGATTCCGGGTATAAGCGCAAAGTCGTCGATAAGCGTCTGGCGCATTGCCCCGTTATATAGTGCGGCCGCTGGGTGAAAAAGCGGCAGGATAACCAACTCTAGCGGCTGGGTCTCAGGCTTTAGGCTGAGCTTAAACCGCTTTGGCTGTCCATGGACCTGGCTAATTTGCAGATCCGGCAGGAAGCAATTCATGCTGTGGCGACCTAATGTCACCAGAACTTTTGGTTGAATTATTTCCAGCTGGGTCTGTAAATATGGCAGAAAGGCCTTCTTTTCTTCTGGCAATGGATCGCGGTTGTTTGGCGGACGATACTTTACGATATTGGTAATGTAAATGTCCTTTCGCTCAAGCCCAATCATCGCCAGCATTTCGTTTAAAAACTTCCCCGCTGCTCCAATAAACGGCTCGCCTTTGATGTCTTCTTTTTTACCCGGGGCTTCACCGATAAACACAATCGCTGCGTCCGGACTGCCGGCGCCAAACACAAGTTGCGTAGCCCCGGCGGCCAGATCAGGGCAAACATTATCTGCCAAAATCTGAGCACTCAAGGCGTCTAACTCTGTTTGTTTATTGCTGCTTGGCATGATAAAAAATGACTCGCCCAAAATATTTGACTGTACCGACTAACAGTACAAGCGTCAACGCATACTGCCAGAGGCTGCCGGTAAAAATTGCTCTTGAGCCGACGATATATGCTAACAGGAGCGCGATAAACCCCATTGCCAGCAACCCCGGTCTTGTCTGTTTCCACTGCATTATTTTTTCGATCTGCATAACCCTACTTCTTGTCTTTTAACTCTCGGGCGGCGGCCTTCATGCTCAGTTGCAAACGGCCGCGGTCGTCGATAGCTACTAATTTAACCGTCACCTTGTCGCCCTCTTTGACAACATCGCTTACGCGCTCAACTCGTTCTTCGGACAGTTCACTAACGTGCACCAGACCGTCTTTACCTGGCAGGATCTGCACAAATGCGCCGAAGTCCATAACGCTTACGACTGGTCTGTCTGTGTAGATTGTACCAACTTCTGGATCTTCGGTAATAGATTTGATCCACTGGATAGCGGCGTCAATCTTGACTTTGTCTGGGCTGGCAATCATAACCGTTCCGTCATCTTTAATATCAATCTCGGTACCGGTTTCACCGGTGATTTTTTGGATCATCTCGCCGCCCTTGCCAATAACTTCACGTATTTTGTCAGGGTTAATCTGAATGCTTTCTACTCGCGGTGCGTACGGACTCATTTCTTTTCGAGGTTCAGCCATAACACTAATCATGTGCTCAAGAATGTGTGCGCGGCCTAGTTTGCCTTGCTTCAATGCTTGTTCCAGCACGCTCACCGGCAGACCATGGACTTTCATATCCATTTGAAGGGCGGTAATACCCTCGGTTGTACCTGTTACTTTAAAGTCCATATCACCAGCAAAATCTTCGGCATCAGCAATGTCACTCATAATATACGGTTTATCGCCGTCCATCATCAGCCCCATGGCGATACCGCTAACCGGCCGCTTAAGGGGCACGCCGGCATCCATAAGCGCCAGACTGCTTGAGCAGGTTGCGGCCATAGAGGTTGAGCCATTCTGACTCATAATTTCAGTTACAGAGCGAATGGTATATGGAAAATCCGCTTCGTTTGGCAATACGGCCGCTAGTGCGCGCTCGGCTAAGTAGCCGTGACCAATTTCGCGGCGGCCAGGGCTGCCAAGGCGTTTGACTTCACCAACGGTGTAACCAGGGGCGTTGTAGTGGTGCAAGTAGCGGCGTTCGCCTTCTCTTTCCATCGTATCAACCAGCTGCACGTAACTTAACGGCGCCAAGGTTATGATGTTCAACGCCTGAGTCATACCGCGGGTAAACAGACTGGATCCATGCGCCCGTGGCAGTAGGCCCACTTCACTACTTAAAGTACGTATTTCATCCAATTTACGGCCGTCAGGTCGGGTTTCGTCATTGATAATACCCTTTCGGACGTCTTTGTGTAGCGCGATCGTGAACGCTTCGTCATATTCCGGCTTAAGCGCCGCGTATTCGTCTTCGAACTGCTCAGAAAAGAAATCATGAAACGCTTCACGCAGGTTGTTCACTAGCTCATTGCGCTCAGGATATGGCGCACGTATTTTGTCGCCAACTTTGTCTGCAATCCACTCGTTTACTTTGCTTTGGATTGATTCATCGGGTAGAACCAATGCGTATTCCTGCTTGGTTACACCAATCTTTTTTACCAGCTCTTCTTGCAACTTGATTGCAGGCTGCATGGCCGTAAAGGCATACTGCATTGCTTCAACTATTTCTTCTTCAGTGGCTTCAGATGCGCCAGCTTCGACCATCATAATACCGTCCTTGGTACCCGCAACCACCAGGTCAAGCTTGCCCTTGTCTAGTTCTTCGTACGTAGCAAAGGCTTTGCATTCGCCGTCTACTACTGCAACCCGTAAACCGGCTATTGGCCCGTCAAAAGGCGCGCCTGTCAGCATAAAAGCGGTGCTCATGGCGATCATCGCCACCATATCGGGGCGGAAACTTGGATCCATGCTCAGCACTGATGCTACACCCTGTACTTCTTGGCGATAACCCTTTGGCCAGAGCGGACGGATTGGACGGTCAATTAATCGACCAATCAAAATTGCGTCGTCAGACGGACGGCCTTCGCGCTTGATGAAGCGGCTGCCACTGATTTTGCCCGACGCGTACATTTTTTCTTCGTAATCAATGCTCAACGGGAAATAGTCCATGCCATGAACCGATTTTTTGCTAACCATTGCCGTACCCAGCACAACGGTGTCGCCGTATCTAACTAGTACTGATGCCGATGAACGGAAGCCGACTCGCCCAACCTCTAGGCTTAGCGTGCGGCCGCACAGCTCTGTTTCTACTTTAATTATGTCCTTACCGAACGGATTAATAGTCATACGGTGTCCTTTCGTCTGATTCGTCGCAAGTTGCAAATATACGCATCCCTTGTGCTGTGAAAATGGGCATATATCTGATGACCTACGACGAATAGTCTCTGTTATTTAATGTGCACAAGCCTTGCCCTGTCGTTGCGATAAGGGCTAATGGTCTATGCAAATTAGCGGCGAATGCCGAGTTTTTTGATCAAAGACAGGTATGCTTTGCCGTCTTGTTCGGCAATGTACTTAAGCAGACGTTTGCGCTTGCCAACACCCTGAAGCAGCCCGCGACGAGCCATAAAATCATGCTTGTGCGTCTTTAGATGAGCCGTCAATTCCTTGATGCGCTCGGTCAAAATTCCTACCTGGACCTCCGGTGAACCGGTGTCTTTCTTGTCCTTCTGTAAATCAGCAATAATTTTGCTCTTCTTCTCTGTTGTGATCATGTAACTCCTTAAGTCCTCAATTAGAGATTATTGATGGCGTTGGAGTAATACTAGCACACTCTCCCCTGTTACGCAACAGGCATGAAACACCCTTCTAGGTTTTATCATCGGGCGGGGCTTTGGTTAAGCCGAAGCCTCCAGCTGCTCTTCCCAAAAAGCTATGAGTTACCGAGGCGTGGAGTGCCCCGGGTATGCAATACCCCTTGAGAGGTTACGACTTCATTAGGCCGTCCGTTTATGAAACCACTGGTTGTTCGGCCGTCAACCAGTATGGTATGACCGAACTTTCTCTGCCGAGCAGGTGCGATATTACTCTTAGCTTCGGCAGGAGTGGCTTGGCTTTCGGGTGATGTAGCCACCGCACCGCCATTGAGTTTCAAGAAGGCAATGATACGGCTTTTGACTGCCACCAGCTCCTCTTCTTCCCGCGGCGACGCAACGTGACCCAGCAGTCTAGCCAGTTCAGGATCTTCCTTGGCCTTGTCAATGAGACCGACATGAGTCGCGGCAAGACTATCGGCAGTAATAACTCCCTCTTTACCGTTCACGCCGTTACTATGCAAGAGGCCAAAGTCGTCTATCGCCTCAAAAGCAACTTGGTCGAACCGCATAATATTATCCGGCAGTTGTTCGCCAGCGGGTGGTTGCATGGAAGGATTTTGTTCTGTCATGTTTATTTTTACTTTTAACATCTATATTGTAGCAAATTTTATCTATCTTGTCAATACTACTTGCCGACTGGGATTTCGGTGCCGCCCATGTTGTTCACGAAGTACGTGTCGTGGCTGATGTATATAACGGCGCCGTGGTATTGGCCTAGGGCCTGTTCCATTTCTTCGATACTTGGAAGGTCAAGGTGGTTGGTAGGCTCATCCAGAATAAGCAGCACCGGGTCGTTTGCCAGCATGCTTATTAGCTGAAAGCGCGCCTTTTGTCCGCCGCTCAGTAGTTCGAGTGGCATTGCGCCATCTGTAGCCGGATTAAAAAGATAATCACTTAGTAACTGCTTTATTTTTTGGTCATTAATTTTTATATTTTTCTGAAGATAAACGTGTTCAATGGCTTCTGCCAGCGTTGTCTTTAAGAGTTTTGAATCAATTTCTTGCTCATAATTGCCGATTGTCAGCTCTGGTTCGGTTGCGATGGTACCTGATAAAATCTGACTTTCGGTCTGTGTGCGCTGGGATTTGGCCAAAATTGCCTTCACCAAGGTCGTCTTTCCAGCGCCGTTACGGCCATGCAGCCGGATACGGTCGCCCTCTCTGAGCTGAAAACTTATATCTGTAAAAAGTGGCTGGTTATTGTATCCAAGTGATAGCTTACTGGCTTCAACCAGCAACCTGTTTGATTTTGTTTCTGCCGTTCTGGCTCGAATCTTAATGTTGCGCGTTTTGTGTTCTTCGTAAGCGGCTGTCATTTTGGTGTTCAAGCCTTGGACTGATTCTTTATCGATCCAGAAAGACGGTTTATCAAGCTGCTGCAACTGTGCTAAGTCCTTTTTAGTACGCTCTTCGAGTGACTTAAACCTATGTATGGTGCCGGGATCGCGCGAGCGTTCTTTGAGCCGGCGAAAACGGATTAAATCGTCTTTTAGGTTCACGATACGCCTTTGTGTTACCTCATATTCGTTAACCTCAGAAGTTATCTTAGAGGTGTTGATTCGCAAATAAGCGTCGTAATTGCCGGGGAAGCTGATGGCTCTGCCGTCGCGGATCTCTACAATACGATCAACCGCATGCAGCACGTCGCGGTCGTGAGTGATCACAACAACCGCTTCCTGGGCGCGGTTAAGCCACTCTAGAAACCGTTCTTTGGCGACATAGTCCATATGGTTGGTTGGCTCGTCAATAAGCGCGATGTCTGCCCTAGCGTGCTGCACTTTTACAAGTTCGACAAATCGCTTTTGACCCCCGGAAAGATTGCCGATAACACCGTTTATATGACTGTCTTCTAACCCGTACGCCTCGAGGCTACGGAATATTTCTTCTTCAACCATAAAGTAGCCTAAGGTAGAAAACTGCTCGAGAGCCTCGCTGTATTCAGTGATTTTTCGGGTGCTAGTGCCCATCGTGGCCGGGTATGTGTCCAGAATGTGCTTGAGCTGGGCGTACTTGGGTAAATCATCGAGAATATAGGGCAACACTTGCGCTTTTAGGTGCTCTTGATGCTCCTGGCGCGAAGAAATAACAATCAGATTCTTTCTAAATGCAATCTCGCCATCAAAGTCGGTATCCTGTCCGTTCATCAGATTGAACAAGGTGGTCTTACCGGTCCCATTACGGCCGATAATCCCGACCTTTTCCTTGGCTTGAAGCTGGATCGACAGGTCTTTGTACAGTACTTTGTTGCCAAACGATTTCTCGTTAATTGTTACGTTTGCAATCATACTTTTGTCTCCGGAAGATGAATGAGGTGCTTATCTATATCTTGCAATTCATTTATTTGAAGCATGGACTCATCCTTAAAGTCACCAACGCTTCGTCGGCGCAAGGCGGTCATGTAGGCGCCTGTTTCTAATACTTTGCCTATATCTTCTACTAAAGAGCGGACATAGGTACCTGAACTTACCTGGGCAGTAAATCGTACCTCCGGGTATGTATAGCTGATGTCTGATATTTGATAAATGATGACTTTTCGCGGGTCCAAAACAACTTCCTTGCCTGCACGGGCTAGTTTATACGCTCGCTGACCGCCAACCTTGATGGCTGAATATATAGGGGGTACCTGCATAATCTCACCTATGAAGCGCTGCACAGCGCTAGCCACCTCACTTTCCACTGGCTGCTTATCGCTTACCGCTTGTTTTACGCCCTCATCGTCCCCTGTTGTGCTTGTAAGCCCTAGGCGCATCGTTACTTCATAGGTTTTATCAAGCTTAGAAAACTCCTGGGCGCGTTTACAGTAGCTACCGATAGTCAGAACCAACAAGCCGGTAGCCAATGGATCAAGCGTGCCCGTATGCCCTACCTTTACCTTCGCCAAAGGAGTATTGAGCTTTGAGCTTTGAGTTGTGGAGCTTTTACTCATAGCTCCATACTCATCTCTCACAGCTTGCCGCAAAATGCCGCGCACTTTGGCAACAACATCAAAACTCGTCCAACCATGCGGTTTGTCAATTAATAGTAAGCCGTCCATCGGGCGTTAGTATAGCCTATTGCGGGACAGGAGGAAGATTGTTTGGGTCAAAGACGTTATTGGCCGGCGGTTCATGCGTAGGCATTAGGGGCGGCATGGGCATTGGCGGCGGTACAGGCGGCGGTGCATTTGGATCTGCTACGCCCGGGGCGGCTGGCAAATCTGCCGAGAAAGGCGCTGAATCTGCTGCATAGCTCATTGCGCCCGTGGTTGGGTCAATACTAATCGGAGCAGTTTGCTCTGGCTCGGGTTCGGGTTCTTGTTCAAGTTGAGGTTCTGCTGCTGGCTGCGGCTCAAAATTTGATTCTTCCTCATGGCCTACGTCCATGAAACCTCCTGCATTAAAAGCAGCTGGTTTTTCGGTAGCGCCTGAGGAGGCGGCGGTTAGAGCATCGTGCGCTGCAGCCAAAGCAGCGTCTGCATTCGGCACCACTTGCTCTGGCACAGACTGATGCTGTTCTATCATAGTATCGGCTACGTGGGGGCTGCCCATGGTTACTTCAAGGTCCGTCAATGTCTGTTCATCAACTGCTACTGCTGTTGACGCAGGTGCTTCTGGTTCAGGTGTGTCAAGCACTGGGGCAATTGGCAGCTCAGGAATTTCTTCGACTTTTTCTTCAACTTCCGGAAGAACGAGCTCGGGTTGTTCTTGCGGCGCTGATTCCTGTAGCACCGGCTCTTCTTCTTTCTCCGGTTGTGGCTCTGGCTCAGTAGTTTCTCGGTTATGTGACAATAATGGCTGGTCAACTGGTCTGACTGTCATGGGGTCAGTAGACGGATCTAAGGCCTCCGGTTCAGTATTTGCGGTTAGTCTTGACCCGAGCGTTGGAGGCTCCAACATAAGTCGTGGCGGTCTGTCATATTGCTCAGTCGGGGCTTCTTCTGCTGCCTCAGGTTCGGCTTGGTGGTCCGGCAGAATGTCCGGCAAATCTGAGTTGTCGTTACTGGTCTCCTCTGCTTCGGCCTCGTGTGATATATCTAAACTACCGTCTTTATCCAATGCATCTTCAACGGCATGTTCGGCATCGGCTATTTCAGGACTCGCTTCAGGCTCATTTGCGGGTTCAGCTACCTTTTCGAGCTGCGTGGCAACTAATTGTTGATTAGCGCCAGCCGCCATAAGTTTTGCACTAACAGCCATCGTGTCAGAGCTTGTCTTTTCGTTACTGAAGCGCTGCGTTTCGGCCACAATGCCAGTCAAGAATGCAGTAGCCATTTGAGGATCCATTGTATTCGGTTTTAGGCCGTCACAAATCGGGACAAGCATTTCACATAAACTACTTGCCTTGGCGTCCACCCAGTTAATCGAGCCAAGCTGGCCACTTATGGTCGTATTAACTGTCGCGACGGTTGCATCATGCAAAATCCGGCCATGGCTTGTAATAGCTTCGTCCAGATCTTCTTTTTGTTGTGCGCCGATCGCAACCACTACGTCGACGTTAAAATCGCCTTGCCCAAATATAAGGTCTTTGTCTGAAAGCGAAGTCCGATACGGCGTAATGAAGATTTTGACCATTGTATCTTCAACCTTATAGCGCAGCTTGTCGGCTTTAGTTTTATCAAGCGAGATAATGAAATCACGGAGACTGTCTGTCGTTTTTTCAATTGTTTCTTCTGGTTTCAAAAATTCAAGTGTATTTGGCGTTTCCCCACTGAAAACAGCCGTCGCGTGCTTATCGAGATGATTCAGCATCAGCGTCAGGCCAATAGCTGCCGACAGCTGGTCGACAGACGGGTTCCGGCTAACGGTTACCAGCACATTATTAGCCTCTTTTAGGCGTTCAATGAGCTGTGCTTTAGGGGTTTGATTTTTATTTTCCATTTTTTGGTTTCTATAACCTCTGTTGCCGAGAGTATCATATAGCACAAGCATTGTCCACAGTTTACCCACAGTTTCTTTACAAAGCAGGGCCTTATCTGTATCATCAATCTGATAAGCAATAAACATAAGAGGGTCCACATGCCAATTATCAAATCAGCCAAAAAGCGAGTCAAAGTTGCTAAGAAAGCCACTACTCGTAACGTCAAAACAAAGCGCAGCCTAAAGTCTGCGGTTAAAGCATTTCACGCCAGCCTAACTGGCAAAAATGGTGCAAGCGCTCACGCTAAAGCACAAAGCGCGCTCGACAAAGCCGGTAAAAAGAAAGTCATGCACAAGAATAAAGTTGCCCGCAAAAAGAAGCAACTAGCTGCAGCGGCTAAAAAAGCCAACGTCAAAACAGCTGGTACGGCCAAAAAAGCCACTGCTGTTAAAAAAGCACCCGTAAAGAAAGCCGCGCCAGCTAAGAAACCAGCTGTAAAGAAGACTACAGCAAAAAAAGTTACTAAAAAGTAACTTTTAGGTTATAGGTTTTAGTGGTTAGGTTATAGTTACCCGCTCCTCTGAGCGGGTTCTTCTTTTTTTCTAGAACCTCGAATCTAGCACCTAAAACCTTCCCATTTGGAGAAGCAAATGCCGCATGGCTTCGTCGGGGTCGATGGATTCTGATTTTAAGCGCAGATCGAGCGTGCGGACCTCGCTTACAAGCGCCTTGAGCTGATTAAGCGTCAGCTTGCTGGCGATGGCCATGCTCTTTCGGACCACAAACGGATTAATTTTGGCTTGACTTGCAATAGCCTGGACATCACGGTCTCCAGCCGTTTTTATAAGCGCAAGAACGTGTAATTGCCAGGCCAGAAGCGCAATAATTTGCACCGGTTCAATTTTTTGTTGACGCTGTTCCTCATACAACTCCAAAGCCTGCTTAGTTCGGCCGTTTAAGCTTGCATCTAACAGATCAAAAATAGTGCTTAAGGGTGTTTGTTCGGTTAGTAGCAATATCGATTCTTTGTTGATTTTTTTGTTATACAGCAACAGTTTAGCAAGCTCACTAGACAGCAGCTGTTGATTGACGCCCACACGGTTAACAAGCAAATTGGCGTCTGGCTGCGTCAGCTCACCGTTTTGAAGCTTAGCCTCGCTAACCAACCATCTGGCTAATCCTGCCCCATCGAGTTCGTTGAATTCTTCATAATCAGTTACCTTTTTGAGCAGTTTGTAGTAGGCCAGTCTTTTGTCTAGTTTTGGTTCAACCAGCACTAAATCAGTCGTTTCGGACAGTTCCCTTAGCAGCCTTTCAGCATTTTCAGCGAACTGTTTATTGGCACCACCGGCCCGTAGCACTACCAGCTTCTTTGCGGCCAAAAATGGCAAGCTCTCTAAACTTTCACGTATACGATCATAATCAGCTTCTTCCCCGTCCAGTCGCTCCAGCCCCATATCGCTATGCTCCGACACAAATGCATCAACAATCCGCCGTAGCTCCTGTTGCAATGTAAAACTATTGGCTCCCGTTAGCGTGACAATCATAGTGAGGCTATGATAACAGTTTTAGCTACGTAACTCAGGGTGTATATTTAGGATATAAATTAATACAAGGAGTTTAAAGTTGAATGCTTTAATCCGTTTACTCTACTCATTATTAATTGCCGGTGCGGTAGTCGCCTTTATTGGCGTTGGGGCACATACGGTTTACCCGGGGCCAGAGTTTCCTGACCCAGGCTTCCAGTCGTTTAGCTCGAATGCATCTGATGAGCAATTAAACAAAGAGCAGCAAGAAAACGATAAAAAGTGGCGGCAGTTTCAGGACAAACAAAAGGAGCAAAACAAGAATGTTACCTATATAGTCCTAGCTTCTGCAGTAGTAGTTACGGGTCTTGGCCTGTTACTCATAAAACGCCGGTCCGATGTAGTCGGCGAAGGCTTCTCGCTGGGAGGCGTGGCCACAAGTTTATACGCAGTAATCACCGCCAGTATGGCCGATCATGATTTACTGCGATTTCTTGCCGTTACGCTCTTACTTGTAAGTTCAGTTGTATTGGCACACAAAAGGTTTATCGAACCGCAAACAAAGAAGTCCGCTAAGAAAAAGCGCTAGGCTTTTGACACTTAGGGCAGGTATGAGTCCCGCGTCCCGCGACGCGGGACTTTTCTATGCCTGTACCGCAGCGCGGGCACGGCAGTTTTTCACGCCTAAAGACACGGGCAAAGCTCATGTAGCTACCTTTTTTGCCCTCCGCATTTACGTACGTATGGTTGCTTGATCCGCCCTTTGCTATAGCCAGCTCAAGTACCGAACGAAGTTCATTAAATAATGTGTTCAGCTTTGCATCACCGATGTTTTTTACGAGACTGGTTGGATGAATTTTGGCGCCCCACAAGGACTCATCAGCATAAATGTTGCCAACTCCGGCAATGACCGTCTGATCCAAAAGTACGGCTTTGATGTTAGTATTTGCACGTCGTCTAATGCGCCCTCGGAACTGACTAGAAGTAAAATCAGATCCCAAAGGTTCGGGCCCTACCCTCTTCATAAAATCTATGTTTGGTACCTCGGTTGTTGGCAATAGTTTTACCCACCCAAATTTGCGTTGGTCATTAAAAAACAATTTACTGCCGTCATCAAAATCAAAAATTACTCGCGTAGATTTATCCGGCAGGTCGTTTATTAACGAGTCATTAGGGTGTCCTGCCCCAAAACGGACTTCGTCCTTGATATTTGGTAAGTGGTAGTTGGTAGTTTGGTCTTCTGGAGCTCTACCATTTACTTTATACCTACTACCATTTACCAAGTTTTTGGCCACAAAAACGAGTTGGCCGGTCATCTTAAGATGGATCATTAGTGAGTAGCTGCTGTCGAGTTCAATTAATAAGACTTTTGCGCGGCGTTTGATCTCAATAACCTTACTTCCAACCAGAAATTGCGCCACATCATCTGGGGCATTCGGAAAACCCTTGGCGGTATCGTGCCAGGTTGCAGTAATTTTATTGCCGACAATAAGTCTGGCTAGACCTGTTTTAACTGTTTCAACCTCTGGTAACTCTGGCATAGCGCCTATTATACCCTGACCTACCTCTGTATAATGCATGACATGACAGATAGTATTGGCGATTTACTGCAAAAACGTGATTTCGATGAACCGCCCGAGGTTAAGGTTATAAAAAAATTTATATGGGATAGTTACGGTTGTACTTGTGCCGTTAAAAGCCAGCAAAACGAAATTATAATTCAAGTCTCGGGTGCAGCTTTGGCGGGCACACTGCGCATGCGCCTGCCGGAACTGCGCAAATTGTGTCAAACAGAAAAACGATTGATAATCAGAATTAACTAGCTAGACTTGTAGCGCCGATATGAGGAACCAGACGTGCTCTGCCACTGATGGTGTCCAGTAAGAATAACTTAGGAGGGTTATCGGGGTTAGTGGGCCTTTCAAGTTCCTGCCAGACTTCGGGGTCCCAAGCTCCTTTACCCTTAACAACCTCATCGTGAGTTTGAAGGCTTGCCCATACAGCTGCGTCTCTGGCTTGATCGCTTAACTCAACAGCACTTACAAGTCTTACAGAACTTTCTGGTGACGTGTTCATGTTTGTTATTCCTTGATTATATTTATGCCTACTTACCGGTATACGCTTGTGCTTAGGACGAGTCAACCCTAATCTCAAACTTGTGATAAAAAGCACTAAACTACCCTTTACCGGGTAGTTATTTTATATCATATGGAGTATAAAAGTTTTTCTAGCTGCTGTTTTAGCTGGTGTAAGTTTTGATATGGGATAGCCTGCAAGCCTTCGGCCTTTGCAGCATTGCAGTAGCGTTCAATATCGTCAACCAGTACCGCTTCATCCGTACTAACACCTAAGCGCTGGCAGGCCAGTATAAAAATACGGGGGTCGGGCTTTGTCATACCAACCTGATAGCTAAATATCATTGAATCAAATAGCGCCTGCTCTTCTGTTGTTAGCAATGCGTCGGTGATCCAGGAGTTTGCCACATTGCTAAGCAGCCCAATTTTGTAGTCTTTTTTAAGTTCGCAGATGTAATCAAGCAGTGCTGTATTCTTAACGGTTTCATTAGCTAGTTTGTCTTCAACCTGCGGCGGCGTTTGACCTATGGTTTTTTGCATGCCTTCTAAAAATTCGGTGTTACTAATTAGGCCGGCATTGTAAGCCCGGTGCAGATCATGGGCGGCTTCAATATTCGCACCACCTGGTAAATTATCCAAAAACGCCAACCACGTATCTGTAGTCAGAACGCCAAAACAATCAAAGATAACTGCTTTAATCACGCTGCTATTGTATCAGTTAATTGGCCGCCGGCTTCTGACGCGGAAACATGCAACAGAGCCAGGTGACCGAATTTAGCATACAGCCTGTCAACTTTTTGGATAAGCTCGCCTATTGGTGCTAAGGGTTCAGCTTGCTGCCCCGCTGGGCAGAACCAACAACCTTGGCTAGTTAATACGACTTTTGTGCGGGAATCCGTGGCTTCCTGATCTTTTTGTTGCCGGATTTTACGTGCGAGCATTTCATAAAGTGGGTCAACGGGCTTGTCAAGCTCTTGAACAACCTCAGGCGAGCCAAAAGGTTGATCGCTTACTATCAGCTCAGCCTGCAAGCTATCGCCCCGCCCCGTGAAAGTAGCCTGAACTACGTTCCATTCGACTGTTTGGCGTGTATGTAAGTTGGCAGTCACGACGAAGAAGTCGGCAGCACGATTTTTTTTGTTTCTGCCTTGAGTTTCACGGACCTGAACTAGACTACCCTGCTTGCTATAGCTTGAAACAATAGGACGATCGTAACGCTGCTCTCCGGCAAGTGAATGGTATCGTACTAGCTCTGGATACGCACGTACATACGGATGACCGAAATAATCATATTTAAAATGGTCATAGGTGGTGTCAAAGCCTTTTTCTCGGCGCTCAAGCGCAATACATGCTAGAGGTGAGATTTCTCGATTAAGGTGTTTTAGCAGTTCTGCTTCGTCCACTTCCGGGACGGAAATTGTTTCCATGTTTCACTTTTTTGAATTACGTATTGTACTTGTAATACGCCTGCTTGCGGTTAAACACAAGTAGTTATGAACAGGAAGCTAAACTATAGTTTGACGTTGCGTGTTTGGTCGCGGTAATCAGGTATCTGTTGCTCAAACAGTCGACGTACAACATTACTATTACCACCAAAAGTACCGTGTTCACGCCGACAGCTTGTACTCCAGGTACGGAGAGCCTGATCACTGCCATCTTGCAAACGGTACACGTAGCGACGGCCAAATGGGCAGACACCGCGCTCATCTTGAATTTTACTCACTTTTTCTCGTTCAAAACCGGCGTTCGCCAGTGCACTTAAGAAAATTTTGTAAGCTTCCTCGTTGTTCGGATAGGTTGTTCGACTGACCACTTTTTCATCGTAGCCTTCTAGGACTTCGATAACACGCTCTTGGCGTGAAACGCTAATTTTAATAGCGCGGCGCAGTTCATCGGCCGTAACATCACCTCGAACGGTCATGCTCGCAGTAGCTGATTTACTTTCGTAGTCTCCCAAAGAAATTTGAGGTTTACCGGTTTGTTCATCACCCACCGACTTGCTGGGTCCGCTTCTGACAATTAGAATAATAATCAACAATAGTAAGACTATGATCCCGAAAACACCTAAAACATATTTCATTACCAGTATATTATATCACAGTTGTCAATATTTTACAATGTGCGTCTGGTTTGCTTGAGTTTCGTGAGCAATTGTCTCGGCCAGAGTTAAATCGTTTAGCTTTAGCTCCTGCCCTTGCTGGTTGATAATGACGTTTACCCATGCATGCCCAGCATTTCCTTGCATCTCAAACGGATGGTTTCTTGATCGCAGTACCTCGCGGACTTCCTCAAAATCTGGGTAGTAAAATTCCATGTGCTCAAACCCGACGATATCTCTGCCCACTTTTTCTGGTTTTGGCTCCATAACTTCAACCAATGACACCTCCCCAAGTGAAGCCACTGAAATACTGGAGATCAGACTGACGGTAGCCAGACGGCGATCACTCATTTCTATAAACGATATCTGCTCGGCGTCGGCCTTAAAATCTTCAAGTACCGTGTCGAAATGCTCGCTGTCGGCGCATTTAATCGCGACATGGTCTGGAACAGCAAACCATTCTTCTGGCAAAGCAAGCGCATCAATAAATTCTTCTAAATCATGCGCGTATTCTTCTAAACCCTCCAAGTGTTTCATAGGATAATAATACAGCCTATTAGACAAAATCTAAAGATTACGGAAATCGCTGACCATAAAACTAAACGGCAGCAAAACTATAATTTTAAAGTCCTTTAAACTAAAAATTTATGGCTACGTAGGTACCAACAACAAGCGAAATAAAAACTAGTAAAATTTGTGTCGTAGCCAAGACGGTCGTAGAGCGGATAAGCCGGCCCATTTGCCTGTTTAGTTGTTGCTCGCCTTCTGCGTGTGCCCGCAAGGCTGATACAATTTGCCCCTCGCGTTCCAGATCCAGTTCTTCTTGTTTTTTCAGTTCTTTAACAATGCGGATAAATTCTTTTTCTGTATGGTGCAGTTCTTGCTGCACATTTTTAATTCCAATCATGGCTACCTCTTATATTTGTATTGTACTACAACTCTGCTGCTTCTGATTTACGGAAGGCTATTTCAACCCACTTGGTCGTGCCGATTATCTCAATGTCGTCGTAGACTGTTTCAAAAGTAACGCTGGCTAGTTCTTTAAGTTCCTGTGGGCTGTATAAGTAAAAGAGACGACGGCCGTGCTGGTCTTCCTTAATCTGCTGTTGATAGCTAGGGGCATACTTTGTGGAAATATAGAAGATTCCACCTGGGCGAAGTGATTCGGCTACTTTATAAAAAACAATTCTCAGCTCTTCGCGGCTCAAATGGAGCAAGGATGCAAAATCGAAGACCACGTCCGTATCGGATGGATACTTAAAATCTAGCGCGTCGGCAATTTTAAATGTACCGTCCGGTACATTTTGTTTAGCGATTTTGATCATGCCCTGTGAAATATCAAATCCGATATACTCACCTGCGGACTGCACTATTTCTTTTGCATCCCGACCGTCCCCGCAGCCAATCTCAACGACTTTTGGCTTGCTAGATCCTGACAATTTAAAAGCGAGATCAATATACTTTGTCCGAGGCCCAATTCCTTGAAAGTATTCAGATAATTGCCTTGCCGACCGGTCATACGTTTCTATCGTTTCTTGACGAATGGGGTTCATGGGCTAACTGATCTCCGTAACTCTGCTGTATTATTGTCGGGGCTTTCGCTGAATACGGATCAAAAAATCCGCACTCCAGGCAAACGCAAAACCAATAGCTGCGGCTGCGGCCGTCTCAACAAGAAGCTCTGAGATCGGTTTAATTTTTGTGATTGGCTCCAAGTCATCATCATTTTCGGCGTCTTGGTCATAAAGTACAGCCCGCTTTTGGCGGGGGCCGGGATCATGCTCATGCAAGAAAGCCATGGCACTGGCGCCAACATCCTCAGCAGCCCGACTCAACACAATAGCGCCGCCGTCTTGTTCCACCCACTCAACACCAAGCCTCTGCACGGATTCAGGATCAATTGACTCTGGCGTAGTACTCATAATTAATTGAATAATCTCACTATTGGGCAATTAATTCAAATGTATGGTTCTGTAAGGGGTGGATTTTCATCGATCCCTCCTGAGCTCGTCAAGGTTTACTGCAATCTTTAGGTGGCGGTTATCGTTAACCCAAGCTTCGTCTATCTCTGCATAATATAAACGCATTAGCGAGTCACCAGACACCTCCGATAGCTCAGGCGTTGGTTTACCGGCCTGTGTAAATCTAAGATCAATCAGCCTCACTAGCTCTTCACCGTCGACTACTTCATGCGCTAGTGCTTTAGTGTAGAAGCCAAAATCACCAACTTCTTCTGTTTCGCTGAATACACAGATTGCTACATTTGGGTTTGCGGCAATATGTTTTGAATGCTCGGTTTCTTTGGATGATTTCCAGATGAAATTAAACTTTTCATCATACGCGAGATTTAAACATACAACCCAGGGCTTCCCTGTTTCATCGACCGTCGCCAAAGCAAACTGCTTATGCCTCGCTAGGTTATCTCTAACGAATTGTTCCACAAAAGCCCCCCTCTTTTAAGGAAAAGAGCAGCCGGAGACTTTGGCTCAGCCAAAGCCCCGCGCGATGAGAAAAACCCAAGGTTTGTCTCATGGTTTAGAGTTCGCCCCAGTTTTTGCCCGTGGTGGTGTCGACGGTTAGTTTAACCGGAAGCTTATACGTATTTTCCATAGTAGCCCTTACTAGATCTGCAACAGCTTCAGCTTGCTCTGCCGGGCATTCGACAATTAAGGAGTCGTGAATCTGAAGCAGGATTTTTGCATCTTTATGTGTTTTATCGAGCCCATCCTGAAGTTTGCTCATAGCTAGCTTCATAATATCGGCCGCACTGCCTTGAAACGGCATATTAACAGCAGCCCGGATACCTGACTCGCGAACCGCAAAGTTAGACGAATGCACATCCGGTGTAGGTCGGCGGCGACCAAAAATATTGGTTACAAAACCGTCTTTGTCGGCACTTTCTTTTACCGAATCAATATACGCTTTCAGATGCGGCCGCACTTCAAAGTACCGCTTAATAAAATGCTGAGCCTGCTCGTATGACATCCCTGTTGCCTGCACTAGACCGTGCGTACTTAGTCCGTACATGACGCCGAAGTTAACAACT
The DNA here is from genome assembly GCA_038255465.1 of Saccharimonadales bacterium (SeqCode). Classification (GTDB taxonomy): domain Bacteria; phylum Patescibacteriota; class Saccharimonadia; order Saccharimonadales; family JACDFO01; genus JACDFO01. The sequence goes on along the minus strand of JBBSLJ010000004.1, from coordinate 35,097 downwards.
TTTGCGTCGCGTCGCATGTTTTTAGTGACGTCTTCGGGCTCGCGGTCGTAAATTTCGGCGGCGGTTACTACGTGCACATCAACGTCTTTGTTGAACATATCTATCAGGTCTTTATCGTCACACAAGTAGGCGGCTAGACGCAGCTCAAACTGTGAATAGTCGGCACTGACGAGTAAATTACCTTCATCGGCAATAAAGGCCGTCCTGATGCGCTTGCCAAGTTCGGTACGGACTGGGATGTTCTGCAAGTTCGGGTCGTTACTGCTCAAGCGACCCGTTTGTGCCACCGTTAATGCAAAGGTAGTGTGCAATCGTGATTGTTCGTCAACCTGTTTTGGCAACGCATCTACATAGGTACTTTTAAGTTTGGTGTACTCGCGGTACTGCGTTATTAGATCAATGATCGGGTGGCTGCCGCGAAGCTTATCAAGCTCCGTCGCGGCGGTAGAGTAACCTGTTTTACCTTTTTTGAGTCCCTGGGTTGCGAGCTGCAGTTTATCAAATAGAATTTCTGCCAATTGGCTGGGGCTTGAAACATTAAATTCTGTGTCGGCATAACCATAAATTTGCTGTTCGACATCACTAATTTGATCGGCAAGTTCCACTGACATTTTTTCTAAGTAGTCACTGTCGAGTTTAATGCCCGTGTGTTCCATTCGAGCCAGCACGGGAATAACCGGCCATTCTATTGTGACTGCAAGTTCTGAGAGTTTGGGCGTATCTGCGATCTCCCTGGCCTGTTGTTCATGCAGCGCACGCAAGACTGCCACAAACTCGGCTGCCCGCTCTATTAGCTCACCAGTTGGCAGATCCTCCAGTGATGGCCCATCATAATCTACGTCTGCAACAGCCAGCTCACTTAAAGTCTGCTCACGCCTGAGGCTGTTTAGCAAAAACGAACCAACCAACACATCATGTTCAATTTTTGGGAGTGGTAATCCTAGCTCAATAAACACTTTTAAGGTCGATTTAAGGTCATAGCCCACCAGCGGAGCTTTGAGCGATGAGAAGTGAGCAGTGAGCGCTTTCTTTGTAACCTTAGTGAGATCAATAACATACGTCTCTGAACCATCAATACTTATAATAAGTTGTTCAGCCCTCCTACCGTGCTTGCCGGCACTGCGGGAATGTATAAACAAGTGTTTCGCCTTATCCAGTAGTAACTTTTGTAACTCTTTATCGTTAGTAATAATGATTGTTTTGCCTGGTCTGATATCAGCTACCTGTTCTCTGATACCTGGCTTGTGGTGTTCCTGCACCTGCATAGCCTCGGGTAGCTGGCGAACAAGCGTGCGGAATTCGAGCTTCTGCAGGACATCACGCACTTCGTCCGGGTTACATTTGCTACCGTCAACTTCCTGAAGATCAAGTGTAATCGGCGCATTTGTCCAGATGTCAGCCAGTTCTTTACTCAAGTAAGCAAGGTCTTTGCCGGCTTCGAGTTTTTTCCGGGTGGATTCTTTGAGTAATGCTAGGTTATCGTAAACGCCATCGAGTGTGTGATGCGCTTGTATCAGTTCGGTGGCACCCTTTTCACCTATTCCTGGTACGCCCGGGATGTTGTCCGAGCTATCGCCCTTGAGCGCTTTTAAATCCAGAAACTGCTCTGGCTTAATGCCGTATTTCATAATAAATGTCTCGGGTCTAAACAGCTCAATGTTACTCAGGCCCTTCTTGAGCGCGTACACATGAACCAGCGGATTGACCAGTTGTAGCATGTCTAAATCTGAGGTGATAAGTAGCGTCTCGATACCTTTTTCGGTTGCCTGTACGGCAAGCGTACCCATAATATCGTCGGCTTCAAAATCGTCTAATTCATAAAGTGGCCAACCAAATGCCTGAAGCAACTCGTGCAATTTGGGGATCTGCTCATAAAAATCCGGCGGAGGTGGTTTGCGGCCGGCTTTGTATTCCGGATAAAGCTCGAGACGCCTGCGAATATTGGTCTTTGGTTTGTCCCAGGCGACACACACATAATCCGGCTTGAGCCGTTTTATGACCTCGAGCGCCATGACGGCAAACCCATAGACTCCTCCGGTTGGGGTGCCATCCTTGGTGCTTAAATTCGGCATGGCGTAATAGCCACGGTAAAAGACACTTTTACCATCGATAATTGCCAACTTCTTCGGACTTTTAGCGTCTGTCATTACCTAACAGTATACGCTGTTGTAACAGATATAAAACTACTTATGGTTGGTGCATTTCGTTAGACGGTGCGGCTAGCCCTCGTCTTATAAAGCAGCGCAGCAAGACCGAAGTGAAGTTTTTGCTGATATACCGCGTCCTCTAGTGCGTTATGTGTCAACTCACCATCTGGCACGATAATTTTGGGGAGCATCGCTTTTTGAGTATCTCGCCAGTCGTAGTTTTCGGAAAGCGCCATGGCCAGGCTTTTTATGCAGTAGCCAGCGACACCTATTTCCTTTGGCATACCTGCCTTTATAGCCTCAAGATCAATCCACGGATAGTCAAAGCCTGCATTGAACGCCACAACCACCGTTTTTAATTTGCCTTGACGGCGTTTTATGTCACCCTGCCAGTCAAACAGCTCGCCTAAGGCTTCTGCTGGCTCCATGCCCTCATCTAAGAGCCGTTCTCTTTTTAAGTTATGGTCTTCGCAGAACCGCTTCATGGAATCAATCCACACCGAGCTGGTTGGCTTAAGTTCTCGGTAGAAAGTGTCACCCCAGGGCGACACGCAGCCAATACTTAGTAACGAGCCGTAGCCTGGTTTTCCATCAGCCTCTACATCAAGATCCAGAAAGTGTTGGGGAGCATTTTGTAAGCGTTGCTCACCAAGTAAAAATAGCTCTTCTCTGTAGTCTTTTTCTTCGAGCGTTAATAAAGTTTGCGGTAGTTCAGGCTGCATTGGTCCCATATTTGTCATACAGATCTCCCCGTTGAATTGATTATTTTAGGAGGAATTTTAGTCTTTGGAACCTCATATGACAGTATCATATAATTATGCTTATGTCAAACTATTATTTGGACACCGGCTCTTATCGTATACTAGTAATCAAGATGAGTGGGTGTCTATGAATAAACAACAGGTGCACCAATATGTGCTTGAACAGATAAGCGGTACTGCGACGGGCCGACAAGAAGCCAAAAAGCTACTGGTGTACTCTTTTGCTGTTGCCGCAGCCGCAGCCGTCATTGTCCTCGCAACAGATCCAACTAACACTACAGTCATTGTTCTTGCGATAAGTACCCTATTCGCTGGAATACCCTTCGGAGTTGCATCGCAACGAATAACACTCGGGATGAGTCTTTCCCGCAAACAATTACGACTGACACGGTTTTTGATTGGTAAAAAAGGATATCTCAGCCCAAAAGATCATGTGATGCATGATCACGCCGACCTATTTGCCATTGCCAGCAACCTGGTTTGCCATGATAAGTTCTTGGCACCAGGCAGCAGCGCGGCAGCCTGGCATACATATGGCCTATTGCATGATTCTCCGTCAATCGCTGCCTACACGGGTTGGTATGGCGACAACCAGCCGGTCATCTTTTTATACGGAGATGTCAAAGAGCTCACCGCGCTTACAACTGACGTCTGGGATCTCGGTCACATTAGAACTATGACAAAAACAGACCACGAGCGCTTTGCGCAGACGGCCGCCGGCTGGAAACGACAGCAGTTGCTACCAATTGCCTTGGCTTACGCACCCCTACCGCCTAGTGCCGACCCAGCACAGATGACAATCAGCGACCTGGCTAAAAACTGTACGTTACTTGGCGCGATTGGTGTAACTGGCAGCCTTGGCGAAGACCAACAAGTAGTTATTGCGCCGGCCGAGGCCGTAAGACGAGCCACAGCTGCTCAAGTTGTTATCACTCTGAGTCTGGTATTTTATGCAGGCTTATCGGCTATTTTTGCTCAAGTGTTCAATCAAGCGCCTGTCATGCAGGCCGTACACTTAATTGTCTTCAGCCTCTTTTTATCTCCACTACTTTTAGCAGTTTACAGTTGGGACCGCCCACCAAAAGTATCCCGAAAACAACCATTTGCCAGCCTGCTATGGGCCAGTATTCTGATTGCCGTGATAAGTTTTGGGGCAGTCTTGCTATACCGTTACTCCGTTAGCTCACTCAATGTTACTAATCAATTGCTCGTAGAATCATCGATGTCAGCCGTAGGCGTTTTAACACTTGGTTTATGTTTACTAGCCCAGCTTATAGCTAGCCGAACTAGTGGCAAGCTTGTATTCAAACCTGCTTACAACCCGTTGTTTTTGCTAGCATGTTCAAGTGGCCTTCTGCTGGTGCTCATTGCTGCATATACCACTGGTCCAGTACTCCTTGGAGGCGCCATGCTGGCCATCGGCGCAAGCCTGACTTTTTGCGCAGTGCACGAGCTAAAGACCTACGCTGACCGACACCATACCCGCGAACACATTGTCGAACTGCTCAAAAACGTCGCACCTCATTAAATTAGAATCGCGGGTGAGTCGCAAGCGTGATCACCGAATTATTTATTCGCTTTCAAGCTCGGCTTTTAGCTTCTCAAGATTTGAGTAAATTACGTGAAGCTCGCCTGGAATCTGATTAATAGCGGTTGGTTCCGCGGCCGGCGTTCCTTTAGTTTCTGCCAGTGTTCCACGGCCATACATACCAACGGAAAAACCGTGGCCATTACCGTGCATTAAGCCGGCGCGGAAAACATCAATAGCGCGTGATACATAGGTGTTGCTTGTATTGAATCCGATGTCTGAGGTGGTGTCACCACAGGCAGTGAGGACATCAGCAACAACGCTCATAAGTTCAGCAGTTTTAGGTTGTTTTCGGTATCCTAACGTTATACCATCGTCTTTTACGAAGTCTTCACGGTCTACTCTAAGCAATAAAACGTCTTTGCCACGGGCTGTTCCGATTTTTACCAGCTGGCCAGTAGGTTCTGTTACAAACGCAGGATTATTGTGTATATCGTAACCAAACGGCAATACTTCGTCTTGCTCAAGAGCCATATAGCCTTCTTGTGATTCAGCAATAACACGGGCCATGTCGTATTCAGTTTTACCGGTTAAATCAACGCCGTACTTTCCTTGCATGTAATCGACCTCGTCTTGGCCAAGATGCGGCGCATCTATTCCTTTGCCAGCGCGGCGCATGTTCGAGGCAGAGAAAATGATTGTTGCGGCGTCACCTGCTATAGCCGCTTCTGCTTCAATCTTCCAAGGCTTTCCACCCTCAAGAATCTGACAGGCTGCTCCGCTGGTAACATCAACTTCTCCCCCAATACCAAACCGCCCAGCAACTTCACGTAAACCGTGTTCCTGCTCCTGGCTTAAAGTAAGCCCGGGGCTATCTGCCCTGACCTGACCCGCAGATGGAAGGACTTCGTTTGGATCGCTAGTAGGATCTCCGGTAATAATTTCGATTGCTTCGCGTACCCATGCCTGACGCTCTGCCAAATAAGCCTCAGGACCTTGCTCTTGAATTACTGCTTCTATTTGATTCTCTTGTTCACTCATTATCTATAACTCCTCTTAGTATTCGTCTTTTAGCTCAATTATTATGCTAAGCGATTATTATATTGCAAAAACATCTTAATGTCAATATAACTTCACAGTCATTGGCTAATTATACTCCTGTATGAATTGATTCGTGAATTTAATATTCACAATATAAGTAATTTATGCTATACTAGCAACATGATCAACCTTACGGCCTCAGGCTTGAATGAAACAGAGGCCAAGACCTATACAACGCTCCTTAGCAAATCAGCCTGGAAACCGAGTGAACTTGCAAAAGCTGTCGGAGAGACGCGCACAAATATGTACAAAATTCTTGACAAACTGGTTGACGCAGGGCTTGCGGAAAAATTTGATAAGGCCAAGGTTTTTCATTATCGAGCCAACAACCCTGCCCGGCTGACGGAATTAGCCCGCATTCGCAAAGAGTCACAGTTTCAGGCAGAAAAAGATCTCGCGCTTAGCGTTGAGAATCTTATGCACGATTACATCAAAGTTCACGAACAGCCGGGCGTTGAATATTTCCACGGGCTAGACCAGATTACCCGTATCTTTGAACAACTCGCCAGGTCACAGACGGATATACACTTTGTACATACCCGCGCCGGTGATGATTTTTATTCGCCCAGAAATATGCATAATTTGCGTATGCTTGCGGTGAACAATAAAGTTTGGCGCCATGCACTGACACCAGACACTGATATCGCCACAAGTGATTATGAGACATTTGATCCTACTGTTTATTTGCAGCGCACGTGGCTACGACAACGCGATTATGAGGCACCGGTTGAATGGGGATCTTTCGAGGACAAGCTCTACATAATTGCTTACGGCAGTGAAGCAATGGGGGTGGTCATTCAAAGCAAGCCGATTGCTGACGCATTTGTCCAGCTCTTTAAAATTATGGAAAATGGCCAACGCGCCCAGCAATGGTATAGATCCTTGCCCCAACATGCCATGTTGCCTGGCGTAAATAAACCCAAGCTTTAGTTACTTTTTTGTAGTTGCAGGTCCTCGTAGAGCTGCCGTGCAACTTCACCCAAGTAGATAGTGTGCCCCGTTTCAGGCGACACTCCCGGGCCACCTGCAATAAAATGCAGGTTACTACCAAGGCTTCGCAATTTTCGTTCGGCGGCCCGGATCATGCGATCAAGGTGTGGTTGTGAGCCAATGAACCCTACTTGTGCAGTGTCTTGGGGCTCAAAAGTACGGAACCAGTCCGCGATACAAGCTTCGGTGGTATGACGCGCCGCTCCGTCCTTGCGCGTTACGGCGCGGGTATGTGTCAAAAGCACTGGCGTACCGTTCCAATCAAACTCGTCATACTGCATAGCCTGTGCGTTCTCGGTACTTTTTGAACTACTGCCTGTCAACGCAAGTGGCCCAAGGCGGTCGAGCATTGCAATCCTTAGCATATCTGTTTCATTGACTTCAATATACGGTTTTTCAATAAGTTCTGTCAGCCAGCCCTTTAACTCGCCCTTTGCCTCTAGACGCTCAAGACTGCGTACTACATCTTCTGGTTCCCGTTTAGTAAAAATACTCCGCTCGCCGCCCATTAAGAAAATTTTATCGGCAGTAACACCGTTTGCATCGACCATATTTTTTAAGAAACTTACGCGCTTGTCGTTTCCAAGATGTACCGCACCAAGAATAAGAATATGGTCGTAATGCCCTGCTGGTAAATCACGTTGTTCGGCAATATCTAACTTGTCATAAAGTTGCATTAAGGAATGTTTTTGCTCGTCATCAAAGTTGAAATGGAAGCTATCGTGTCCGTGGTCACCTCTCACCCATGGTTGAGTTGCGTTAACGACAGCTTCTAAGCTGCCTGTCTGCTCCGTGCCTAACCCTGTAATTTCAAAAATTTGGTCTAACGTGTCGCGGTGCGTATCAAAAAAAGTTTCAGGATGCTGAGATAACTCGGGTGTTTGACCAGATTCTTTTTGTGTTTGTGCCACATATATACATTAGCATATTTTACGTTATTTTGCAATATTATGTTGCTGTTTTGCTTAACGCTATCGTTAGCACCCTGAATTTTAGTGGTCTAACTTTTTTCAGGTAAATTACTTGGGGCTTTTTGGCAATCTGGCGGGCAGTCCAGTTGTAATTTTCTACTGCTGTCTCAAGCGGCATACGAATGCGTTTTGGGATGTATGTAAAGCCTTTTTCAGCTTCTTGCTGCAACTCGTGATAATAGCTAAGCTGAAACTGTATAAAATCATTCAATGCGGTTGGGCTTGATTTGGCGGTTGATTGGGCTAAATTCTTAAGTCCGAATCTGTTCAGATCTTCCTGGGGAAAATAGCTTCGTCCAAGCTGATTGTCTTCCTGAATATCACGAATAAAGTTTATCCATTGCATGGCCCTGCCCTGTAAGGCCGCGTAGGGCATGGCCGCATCAGGAAGCCCCATAATTTTCGACATCATAAGCCCGATAACTTCTGCTGAGCCGTAAGTGTACCTCACTATAGCGCCTAAGTTTGCGTACGATTTTTTGTCTAGGTCAGCCTGCATTGAAGCTAAAAAAGCATCAACCCATTTGGGATCAAATCCATATTTCCGCGCCAAATACACCATGTTTTTAACAACGCGGACGTTTAGAGAATCTCTTTGATAATGAACCGAATCGAAATTTTTGTTCTTGATTGAATCCAACCATACATTTTTTAACTCATTGAAAGCTTTTTTATTGGCGGGCAATGAGTCAACATAGTCGTCGGCAGTACGTACAAAACTGTAGAGCCTAAACACATCCTGACGGATTTTTTTTGGGAAAAACTTAGTACTAAAGTAATAAGTACTGCTGGCGTTTTTAAAGATGGATTTCTCGGGCGACATTAGGAGGTTCTGGTTAGCAGGTACTGGCCCAGGCCGTGCAAAAATTTTACTCCTTCAGTATTCCACCGCTTTGATTCATGCTCGAGTGACGCCAAGGCTTGTTCAATATGCTGTTCGGCTCGATTTTGGGCGTGCGCAAGTGCACCAGATTCCAATAGAATATCTTTGAACCGTTCAAACTCGGCTGGTGTCAGCTTTTCGCTGCCGAGCGTCTGCAGTAAAAAGTTTTTATTGCTATTGCTGCTGTTTTTAAGCGCGTAAGCGCTGAGTACCGTACGCTTACCTTCCCTGGTGTCATCCATGGGGCTTTTGCCGCTCTCGAATTCGCTTCCAAACGTCCCCAGGATATCGTCAGTAATTTGAAACGCCTTGCCGGCATGAATTGCATAGTCAGTAATAGCATCGGTTGCGTGGCAATCCGCACCGGCCAGGACCATACCGACGTGCAACGGATTTAAAAATGTATAGTGCGCCGTTTTCCATTCCATTACTCGTTCAATTGATGCTTCATCAACTGTCGCTATGACCTCGTTCATAATGTCGTTGGTTTGACCATGAGCGGTCACCACAATTGATCGGTTGAGAATACTGATAACATTTAGGCGCAGGTGCTCGGGAGCGTCCAGGTTGGCCATAATTATTTGAGCCGCATGGTTGCCGATTCCCATCGCATTTAGAGCCATCGCGATACCAAAGTGTTTGGCGTCACCTGCAAGGTGATGTTTGCGATGATAACCAGCTAGCATTACTGGAACCGTTGGGCCGCCGCGCCGGGTTAAACTTCGGTCCTGTATATCGTCCATGATAAGCAAATAAGCATGAATCATTTCGATAGCACGGGCCGCCTGCAAAATCATTGCTTGGTTTTTGCCGCCGCTCATTTCATAGCCAAGCATTACCAGCGCCCCGCGGATGCGCTTACCGCCCCGTTTTACTATATCCAAATATCCGTCCGCAACTAACCGTGCAGAGGCGCCATACTGTTGCAGGGTTGTTTCCTCAACATATTTGCAGTAGCCAGCAATATCGTCATCAATCAGCTCCTTATATTCATTAAGCTTTGTTTTGAATACTTCTATGTCTAATTCTGCAGTAGTTTGGCGGGTCATAAGTCCTTATAGTATACTCGGCCGGTATGAGTAATACAGATAAAAAAGTCTTGGCCTTAGTAGGGATGCCTGGTGCGGGCAAAAGTTTTTGCATTACACACCTTGAAGAAAAAGGAATTCCTTCGGTTTATTTTGGCGGCATAACCATTGACGAGGTTAAGGCACGCGGGCTGATAGTAAACGAAACTAATAAGAAGTTCGTACGTGAAGATATACGCGCCAAAGAAGGAAAAGGCGCCTACGCACAACGAATTATCTTGAAAATTAATGAACTGTTTAAAACGCACGACCGGGTGGTTGCCGACGGTCTTTATAGCTGGACGGAATATAAACTATTCAAGGAAACATTCGGAAAGAATGCCCTTATTGTTGCGATCGCTGCCCCGCGTCATATTCGCCACGAGCGATTAGCCCACCGCCCTGTTAGGCCGCTCACAGAAGCCGAAGTAACCAGCCGTGAATATGCCGAGATTGAGAATCTGGAAAAAGGCGGCCCGATTGCTAATGCCGATTACACTATCGTCAACGAAGAAGACCCGTACGCCCTAATCGAACGTCTGGAACACCTCTTACACCAAGTAGACTTCATCTAGTCTCAAGTATCTCAAGCCGCCGCTTATCTGTGTTTCACTCGGGATTTGCTTAAGGTTGTACATGCCCGTGATTGTCCTCCTTTACATGGATCTGTACCAACAGGGCGGGATTACCCCCGTTGTTGATATTGACTTATCATAGTACTTATGCTATTATCTAGTAGTAAATAGTCTTACGGTCTATATTATGAATGTGAATCATCTAACCACCGAACATGATCAAACCAGTGCCCTTCGTAAAGAGGCTCTAGAAGAAATGCGTAAAGCGGCGCTTCTAATGCGCAAACTTGGGGAAGTAGCCGCGGCCGACACCGCTGGTTCCATAGAAACACATAGGCTACGTGAAACGGCTGAAGCTTTAACCGCCCAACAACTAGAAGAGAAACTACAAGCAGAACAGCAAGAAGTGACCAAAGCCCTGGTTGAGTTTGCTGGCGCCTTACCACGTGCCGAAGTTCACGACTTGGAGCCAGTCGTAGGTTCTCCCCACGCCTTACACCGGCCAGCCGAGCTTAGGGCGCATGATCTGCAAGAGGTTCGCTTGTTTGAAGCAAGCGTATGGTGGGATAGAACTAGCGATACTAGGAAAGGTGTTGAAGGTGGGTACGAAAATGTTATCACTCACTACGCTGCAACCCCCTACTACCAAATTGGCGAACGGTTTATTGGCGAACGAAAGTGGCGTAAAGGCCCAGAGATTGACATGCTGTTGATGTCGGCCGTAGAAGTTGGAAACCCTAAATTAATGGTCGTACGAACATCGCTTACAAAGAAGGACTACGTAGAAAAATTAACCCTAGAAGAGCTTAGTAAGCCCCTACTAGATCAAAATGCGTATGGAACAACGGATCAGGAGGACGGCTACAGCCTTAGGACTCAAGGTGACTATTGGACTAAGACCAACGGCAATAATAGGATTGCCACCAACAGAGCATTCGAGGCAGATATACGAAGAAACTATAAGCCGGGCTATGAGGGTGTACCTTTGATTGATATATATAAAGTACCGGAGGCTAGGCTGACCAGGCAATTGCTCCACGATTATAACGTAGAATTTTACGCGACAAGGCTAGCAACGCTTTTTGGTGCAGAAGAGGAGTACCAGCGCAGCCTTGGTGCCATTGATGATCCACGGGTAGAAACCCTATAAAATCATTGACTTGTCATAAATAAACCGCGAGATTTATTCCGGACTTTTTGTTTCCTTGCGGGTGGAGAGCAGCCCGAGACTTTGGCCTGGCCAAGCCCGGCGCGTTGAGAGGAGGAGTCACCTCATCTCAACTACTTGATGTAATCGTGGAGTTTTTTGGAGTCTTTGTGCTTACGCAGTTTTGCAAGAGCTTTGGCTTCAATCTGGCGGATACGCTCGCGGGTGACGCTAAATTCCTGCCCTACTTCTTCTAGCGTGTGGCTTTTGCCGTCTTCTAGGCCAAAGCGCAGCTTCAAAATCTTTTGTTCGCGTTCGGTTAGGCTCGAAAGCATTTCTTTAACATGCTCTTTAAGCAGTGAGCCGGTGGCGGACTCTTCGGGACTTACCGTATCTTCATCTTCAATGAAATCTGCCAGCACTGAGTCTTCTTCATCGTCACGAACACTGGCGTCTAATGATGAAATGTCCTGCTTAATCTTCATAATATGTTCGACCTTCTCAACTTCGATTTCCATTGCCTGGGCAATTTCTTCGTTTGATGGCTCTCGATTGAGCTCCTGAGTTAAACGGCGCTGGGTTCGGAGCAATTTGTTGATGGTCTCAACCATGTGCACGGGGATACGAATAGTACGCGCTTGGTCAGCGATAGCTCTGGTAATGGCTTGGCGAATCCACCAGGTGGCGTATGTACTGAACTTAAAGCCTTTGTCCGGGTCAAACTTTTCAACCGCACGAAGCAAACCCGTATTACCTTCTTGAATAAGATCAAGCAGGTCCAGGCCGCGGCCAACGTAACGCTTGGCAATAGAAACCACTAGACGCATATTTGCTTCGGCCATCTGGTCTTTGGCGCGCTTTTCGCCGGCTACAACACGTTGAGCTAGTGCCAGTTCTTGTTCGGCTGTTAGCAGCGGGATTTTACCAATTTCACGCAGGTATAAACGAACTGAGTCGTCGGCAATGTCATCAAGGTACACCTGCTCTGGCACCACCACTTCTTCTTCTTCCACGGCCCATTCATCGGTGAACACTTCGACATTGGGCTCTGTAGCGCCAACCACATCCACATTTAAATCGGCTAGCTCAGTGTAAAGAGCGTCCAGAACTTCTGCGTTTTCTGGCACATCAGGTATTGATGCTAGAATTGCGCGCTGGTCAATCTTGCCTTCTTTTTTGGCTTTTTCGACCATCTTCAGTTTAATTTGTTCAAAATTAGTCTCGTCCTCTGCTGGTGCAGCGACCACTTTTTTATCCGCCATACTTGCTCCTTGTTTAGAACTTACAAATGCTTAATTTTTCAGTAACTCATCGAGGCCCCTGGCCTCAGATAATAGCCGGGTTCGCTCCGGCTCTTCGGCGGTCCGCATCGCTTCGATTAACGGGCCTTTCATGGTTTTAACATAGTGTTCAATAACGCGGGCTTGCAGCCGAGCGGCTTCATTACGAAGCTCTAATAACTCGATGCCCTGGTATAGTTCTTCGAACTGTAGACTTAAGATTTTAACATAGTCTGAGATATCGTGCAATACTGCCGCCTCTTTGGGGTCGCCGCTAAACGTTGGGTTTTGTATCAGAAAACTGCATATTTGACGGGCCGGTTCGGCGTAAAGCATAGCTTCAGTTATCGGCTCAAGATAACTCCGTAAAGCTGGTTGCATGAGCATAAGGCTCAGGAAATGATTTTGGTTTTTGGTGTCATCAATTTTCATAGCTGACGTGGGCTGAACAACTTTCGTACGCCGTTTCGGTGTTTGCGCATCTGCTTTGAGCCTGCTTTGAAGCGCCTCTGTTGTTACCCCAATAATGCCGGCAATTTTTGCAATAAAATGCTCGCGCTCGACTGCGTCGGGCAGCTGCCGGACAACACTAAGCGTAACGTCGCTGAACTGGCGCTTGCCTGCGGCCGTTTCAAGGTTCAGTTGTTGTCTGTACCGCTCGATAAGCCAATCCAGCGCATTCTCGTGCTTCGTAATGACACGCTGCCAAGCAGCTACATCCTGTTTGATTAGATCATCCGGGTCTTTGCCGGCAGGAATAGTAATCATGCTGAGATCAACGCCGACTTTGCTGGCAATCGGAATTGCCCGCTCAGTGGCTGCCTGCCCTGCTTTGTCGGCGTCATAGGCCAAACGAATATCACCAGTAAACCGTTTGAGTACCTTGAGGTGTGATTCAGTCATGGCCGTACCGGCGGTTGCCACGACCTGATTGACAGCTGCTTGATGGCTGGCGATGACATCGAGATTACCTTCAACCAAAACGGCAAAACCGGATTTTCTGATGGCATCTTTGGCTAGGTGCAGCCCGTAAACGTGCCGGCTTTTGTCATACAAAAGCGTTTGGGGGGTGTTGATATATTTAGGCGCGTCAGGCAGGTCTTCAAGCAGTCTGGCGGTAAAACCAATGACCTGGCCTTGGGCGTCATGGAGCGGAATCATCAAACGGCCGCGGAACATATCACCGACACCCCGATAGCGTCTAGCAGTCAGACCGGCCTGAGTGAGCTCTTTTTCTGTGAACCCCTTCTTCTGCATGTAATCAACCAGGGCCGTTCCATTGTTGGGTGCATAGCCGATTTGAAAACGCAGGGCTGTATCTTTGCTATAACCGCGAGTGTTAAATACGTATTCAAGCGCTGTTTTGCTGTGACTAAACTGCACTTGATAAAACTTAGCAGCCGCTGCAAGCACTTGGTGCAGGCGGTCTTTGAGCTTGCTGGTATCGGCACTGCGACCGCTCTGGTACTGACTCATATCAATGCCGGCTTTGCGCGCCAGGTGCTCAAGCGCCGCCCTAAAATCCAAACCCTCGACTTCCATAATAAAGCTGAACATGCTGCCGCCCTTGCCCGAGCTGAAGTCGTGCCAAATCTGTTTTTCAGGACTAACTATGAAGCTTGGAGACTTTTCTGATGTAAATGGGCTGAGGCCTTTGAAGTTGCGGCCGGCGCGCTTAAGCTGGACGTATTCGCCAATAACGTCCTCAATTGCCAAACGCTGTTTTATGTCCTCAACGGCATCCATACTTGGCTATTATATAGCCAACAGGTTGGAGGTAATAGTTTCTAGGTAATAGTTTTTACTATTTTACATTTTTGTAACGCTATAACCTAGCACCTATAGCCTAAAACCTATATTATAATGGTTATGCAAGAAGCTCCTCCGGCACCGCCGCCAGCACCTAATGGGTCCAAGCAGGATCAGTACGATTTTATTTTTTCACCAAATCAGTATGCCAAAAAGTCATTGTTCCCCGGCGGCGGAAGTAAAAAAAGTCGCATTATCGTTGCTGCCGTTGCCGCACTTGTTCTAATCTTTCTTATAATGACTGTTATTGGCTTTTTAAACAGTGCCGCCAAGGGTGATACGGCGTCCCTGGTATCGGCCGCAAAACAGCAACAAGAGCTGATACGGATATCTAAGATAGGTATTCAAAAGGCTAGAACTCAGGACGCTAAGAATATTGCTGTTACTACTCTGCTGGCGCTTGAGTCCGAGCAAGATGACATGAAAACAGCCATTGAAGCGGCCGGTCTTAAAGCCAACTCTGTCTTAAAAAGTAGCGGCAACGCCAAAACCGACCAAATCCTAACCACAGCAGAGCAAAACAACCGCTTTGACGAAGAATTTTTAAAGGTTATGAAAGATAGTCTTACAAACTATCAAAAAGCAGTTAAGTCGGCATATGACGGCGCCACCAGCAAGAAGCTAAAAACCGCACTAACAAAACAATACGAAAGTGCCAACACCCTAGCCGGCGTAGCATCTAAAACAGAGTAGCTATTCGATGCTTGGAACTGACGGGTTGATGCCAGCGACCAAATTATAACTGTGCAGGATAAGCCCTTTTATTTCATCCCATTCAAGCTGGCCTGTTAAAAGAATCGTATTCCAGTGCTTTTTGTTTAAGTGATAACCTTCCATCACCGTTTCATATTTATCCCGCAGTAACACCGCCAGCTGCGGATCACATTTCAGGCTAATCCGAAGAGGATCTTTGCCTTCGGGGATTAAAGCAAACATCTTGTCATCTACTTTGTACACCGCAACTTCTTCGCCAAACGGGTACTCTAGCTTGGCGTTCGGCATACTAAGCACATACGTCTCAACTTCTTTGTGTGTCATCGGAAGGCTCCTTGAACCAATCAATGTAGTGTTGAAGTTCGGCTATTGAGGCTTGGATATCGTCAAAAGCGCGGTGAACTTCCTGTTTTTCAAAAACGACGCCGTTCTTGCCCTGCATCAGTATCTTGAAACTACTTACATCGAGCATTCGATAATGTAGTTTTAGATCCAATTCGGGCATCCACTGCTTGATAAATAACCTGTCGTTGTAAATTGAGTTTCCGGCAATCACCGCCATTTCATCCGTCCAGTGGCGCGACACAAGCGCGAGCATATCGCCTTCAACCTCAGCCAGTGACTTCCCTTCACCTAGGCGACTCAAGAAATCATCGCGATTCGCAGGATAATCTCTCCACCAGATATTCTGCTGCATGCGGGCAACTACGGTGTCATAATCCTGCGCGATTCGCGCTTCGTAGCTCTCGAGTGTTTTAAATGTAAAATCTGTAATCTCGACGGCAATTTCAAGTAAGACATCGTCATTTGGGCTCAATCCCGTCATTTCTAAATCAACCCATAATAACTTGGTCGGAATTTTGTTCTTATCTGCCATTAGTATCCTTAATTCTCGCACCCTATGCTGGCTCTGTCCAGTTTGGTGTAGCTTCAGGAAGAGCAGCCGGAGACTTTGGCTCCGCCAAAGCCCCGCGCGATGAGAAACCCGCACGGGGTTTCTCATGGTCGTATATACTTATGTCATGAACAAAAAACGTGTCACGGCACTTGTTATAGTGACTGCAGTCGTTGCTATAGGAGTGACTGCATATCTGTTGCTGCCTCGTAAGGACAATAAGTCGACTGTGGATCAGCAAAGCCAGCAACCTGCTCAGGATGGTCAGAATAAGCCGGTTGAACCACAGGGCTTTAACAAAAATATGTTCGCCCTCGACAATTCCGATAGCCCTTGGTGGGTGGTGAACAAAAAACGTCCCTTGCCGGCCGGTTATGTGCCGCCCGACCTTGGTGTACCACCCGTAAAATTACGGCTGGCCGCCAGCGCGGAACAGATGCAGTACAGAAAATCTGCAACGCCTGCGCTTGAGGAACTGTTCGCAGCTGCCAAGCAGGATGGTATTGACTTAGTTTTTGGCAGCGGTTACCGCTCAGAAGCTTTGCAGCGGCAATTTTATAACAGTTATGTTGCTAGTGATGGACAAGAAGCTGCAGACCGTTATTCTGCCCGGCCCGGCACGTCCGAACATCAAACCGGCTTGTCGTTTGACGCAACGGCCAGCAACGGTGCCTGTCATCTTGAAAAGTGTTTTGCGGATACGCCAGAAGGAAAATGGCTAGTAGCTAATGCGCATACCTATGGTTTTATTGTTCGCTACGCTCAAGGCAAGGAAGCAATCACCGGATATGACTATGAGCCGTGGCACATGCGGTTTGTCGGCAAAGAGCTTGCTATCGAAATGCACCGCACGGGCGTCCAGACATTAGAAGAATACTTTAACCTGCCGCCGGCACCTTCGTACAACTAGAACTCGCTGGAGGTGATAATTTTAACTTCAGTAAACTTGTTTAATACGCCTTTTATACGATTAGTCTGGGCTTCGACGGTAGTGCCTAGGAGCGACTTGGCTAAGAGTTCTTTTGCTTGGTCAAGCGGCACCATTTGAAGGTTGCGACGAGCTAGCAGATCCTCTGTCCGCTTCTGATCAGCCGTCCATTCGTAGTGCATATACGTCGGCATAAAGGCGGTACTTGCTACCTTTTTAGTTGCGACATCGATATCCATAACCGCAAACCCGCCAAATAAAGCTTCAGTTTTAATTTGCGTATTAAGCAAGTTGCCGAGCGAGTACCAAACTATAGACTCTTTGGTACCGTCGGTGCTTTTAAGCTTCTTAACCGGCTCTAGCACGTGCGGGCCATGACCTAAAATAACGTCTGCACCAAGATTAGTCAGCGTCTGAGCAATTGCATCTTGGCGGGCGCTGACATCAGGACTGTATTCGGTTCCCCAGCGCATGCTGACAATTACGACATCGGCGTTTTTCTTGGCTTCTGCCACCTGGCCGGTGGCTAGCGCATCGGTGTACATGTTGACGCCAAACGGCGTCAGCGCAGTGTTGTTGCTGTAGGTTGTATAACTTAGGAACGCAAATTTTACGCCCTTTATCGTAAATGTGCGTGACTGGTTTTGCTCACCAATAGAACGGTTGGCACCGGCAACTGCCAGGACACCCTTTCGATCATCCCAAGCCGCCACCGTCGCATCAATGAGCCCTTGGCCCTTGTCATTCGTATGATTGGTGCCAACGTTAATCACGTTACATCCAACGCCTTCAATACCACGCGCAAAATCAATTGGGGCATTAAAAGACGGGTAGCCGCTGATTCCGAACCCTTCTCCGCCAGCCGGAGTTGCTTGGTTGCAAAAACGTATATCTGCCTTTTCAAAATATGGCTTCATGCCGGCCATGAGCGCCGTGTAGTCGTAGCTACCGTCAGGCTTTTTAGCGTTTGCGTTAACCGAATCGTGTGCAATCATATCACCGGTTGCGACTAGGCGAATGGTCCCGGTTGCGACTGGTTTTTCCTGACTGGCGCCGGTCGTACCATTTGGTATCCCGTTACCTGGCGCTGGTGATTTATCACCAGTTCCCAACCTGAAAGCACTATTAAGGTCACGACGATTTTTGAACGCATAAGCTCCGCCTCCGCCTAGTAGCAAGACGGCTACGACAAGCAAGATAATAAATAACTTTTTATGTGATTTTTTTGATTTTGACGCATACATGGCGGGTGTATAGCCGGGGTTGCCGCCCGTCCTGGCGTTTTGATAACTTGATGAAGTCGAAGCTGTCGCACCCGTATGGTGTTTCGACTGAGGTGACGCAGTTGGTCGAGATGTAACCACCGGTCGAATCGGCCGCGAAACTGGCGCCGTTGGGCGAGTGGCAGTTCTAAATCGATTTCGAATATCTTCTGAGCTCATAAGGTTGTTACGCTTAGTATACTGGAAATTTAGTTGTTTTTCTCTTCTGAAGTTACGCTAAGACATACCGAGTTGATGCAATAGTGTTTGCCCGTTGGCGAATCGCTGTCACCATTGAATACATGGCCCAGATGACTACCACACTTTTTACACAGCACCTCCGTACGTTTCATACCTAGGCTAGCGTCATCTACCAGGTCAACCGAATCAGACTGAGCCACATCAGCAAAGCTCGGCCATCCAATTAGCCCGGATAATTTTGATTCGTATTGTGTTTCGCTTTTAAACAGAACATTACCACAAGCGACGCAACTGAATGAACCGTTACGGCCGGGCAGGACAAACTCGCCACTAAAGGGTGCTTCTGTGCCCTTCTGCCGCATAACCTGATATTGCTCGGGAGTGAGTTTTTTCTTCCATTCTTCTTCAGATAGCTGCATTTAACTCTCTTTCTTTTTATCAAGTTTGTCGAGCTTTAAGCCCATAATAACTACATAGATAACAAATGCCACCGCCATGAATTTTATTATCGAATCAATAAACAATCCGAAATTAAAGGTTGCAACGCGATCACCTATTTCTACTGTCCAGGTCAGGCCACGCAAGCCCTCCTTGCCGACCAGCAGATCAACTATTGGCGTAATGAGGCTGTTAACCATATTTTTAACCAGTTCTGAAGCCTGGGTACCGATTGCCAGACCGACAGCCAAAGCGACGACCCCTTGTCTTCGGACAAAGTCCGTAAACCCGCTTAGATGTCTCTTAATCTTTTGAGGTTGTATCTCCTCTAGTTGCTCTCTGGCCGCCTCTACCCGTTTTAATACCTCTGCCTTAGTCAGTTCTTTCTCTTTAGACATTCCGGTAGAACTCCTGTTATTTATTGTCTTGTATGTAGTATACGACGAAACTATGGGAGGTAACACTTGCCCGCTAATCCTGCAGAGCTATGAGTCTCGAGGCTACTACACTCTGGCCGCTAAAATGCGTGTAATGGCGAGCGCAAAGGCCGCTTCTTTAAGTGGCACCGTATGTTCCTGGCTGTATTTGAGCGCGGCCGTCATAGCTGCTTCCATATATGCCTCAAGCTCACTATTTACCCGTTCTTCGCTCCAATGCTCTCCCTGCTTATTCTGCAGCCATTCAAGATAGCTGACGATAACACCGCCGGCGTTAGCTAAGACATCCGGAATAATGAACACGCCTTTTTTTGTAAGGTATTCGTAAGCCTCTTCGTTTAACGGCCCATTGGCAAGTTCTAGGATAATTTTGGCACGCACCCGGTTCATATTCTCCCCGGTAATAACGTCCCCGAGCGCAGCAAGTACTAATATGTCGACTTCTTCATATAGGATGTTTTCGGCTTCAAGTGCAATGCTGTCTTCATCGCTAAACTCTACAAGTTTATTCCCTGCTTGTTTGTAGGCGGCTAGCTCTTTCGGATCAAATCCAAAAGCTGAAGCCGTTCCGCCGCTGCTGTCACTGGTAGCTGTCAGAAGTAAGTCGGGCAGATAGTCCGCCAGTTGCGTCCCAAAAAAGAGTCCAACGTTTCCAAAGCCCTGTATTGCGATAGTCAACGGTTTTTTGTCGCTGCCTTGGTGTTTCAAGACTTCTCTGAGTGCAAAAATGCCGCCTAGGCCCGTTGCAGCCTCTCTACCCTCACTGCCACCTTTGGCGATCGACTTACCGGTAAATGAGGCTTTTGATGTATCCCCCGTCAGTTTCTCGAACTCATCAACCATCCAGTCAATAATGGTGGCATTGGTGTTTACGTCTGGTGCTGGTACATCTTTGTCCGGCCCAATATGCTCAGCCAAATGTGCCGCGTATTTGCGTGATAGTTCTTCTAGCTCAGCTGCTGACAGCGTTTTTGGATTAACCGCCACGCCACCCTTTCCTCCGCCCAGCGGCAAACCAGCTGCTGCCGTTTTGAGGCTCATAAGCGTCGCCAGTGCTTTGACCTCGTCTAAGTTAACGTCCGGATGAAAACGGATTCCACCCTTGTATGGTCCCAGCGTATTGTTATGTTGGACACGATACGCATTGAGCTTACTTCCTGTACTCAGCTCGATCTCAAAGACGTGCTCGGCATTAGCCTTGAGTAAAAATTCGGTATCTTCATCTGACAAATTCAGATGTTTTGCGGTTTTTTTTATAAGTTCCTGTGCGGTTTGTAACATAAAATCTCACTATTTGACGCACACTAAATTGTACGCGTAGGGCTGAAAAATGCCAGTTACATTTTCATTTCGTCGAAAGCTTCGTGCAAGAGTTTTAACAACACGTCATAATCAGCCGACATATCACTGGTATAGAAGTAGACGATATTATCTACAATTTCGATGTTGGTTTTAAATGGCAGCTCGTACAATTTGACCATAAACGCCGGGTGCAACAACTCTAAACTTGTAACGCGCTCTAGGTCGCTTGCGAACACTTCATAGGTTTTATTAAAGTCACCCCATTCAAGTTCAATTTTGGTGAGCCCCTTGATGCCAAACGACCAGGTATGACGCCGCCTGACCACAATATTGCCGTACGTTTTAGGCAACACAGCCTGGGCGATGGTATAGCCGGTCATCTCATTACGCTTCTTCTGGGGTATGTATTTGTAAAATTGCACCAGAACATCGCGATATACTCCTATCACATGGCTATTAACGTCGGAGTTTTTGAAAGTTGCTTTTGAAAATAGCTGGCCGCGCTTGGGCATAAGTAGCCAGCCAAAATCACCAGAGTAGAAAAAGCGGTAAGCTCCGGCAAAACCCTGAAGCTTGGAGCTTTCGAGCGCTTTGGTGCGGGTTTCTTGCTCAATAGTACTTAATAGCCATCGAGTGTCCGTAGGATCACGCCGAAAATGCCAGTGTTCTATAAACTTGTCGTTGTCAACGTACAGCTCCTGGTTAGCCTCAACAAGCTGGTCATCTGCTTTTGCTTCGATTGTTACGACCAATACATCGTCCTGGTCATTATGCGGTGAATCATTGAAAGAAGTTGGCACTAGCTGAAGAATTTTGACATTATGCATGATATTTTGTCTGTTCATTGAACTCAAAGCGCCCAATAGTAGCTGCATTTTTTGATGATACTCAGGAGTTATATAGGCCTTCATTTTCTCAAGATCTAATG
The DNA here is from genome assembly GCA_038255465.1 of Saccharimonadales bacterium (SeqCode). Lineage (GTDB taxonomy): Bacteria > Patescibacteriota > Saccharimonadia > Saccharimonadales > JACDFO01 > JACDFO01. The sequence goes on along the minus strand of JBBSLJ010000004.1, from coordinate 13,733 downwards.
CGCTCCAGTCGTTTTGGAATTGATAAAAAAGCTTTTCAATATCGGGCTTGATTTGGTCCCAATTCCATTGGCTATCAGTTTGTGCCGCCGCGTGCAGTTTATGCTTGATGCGTACGTGTTCTTTCAAATATTTATGCATGGCCCTCAAACGGCCGGTTGCACCCATCCAGGCTCCGAGAGCAGCAACGGAAGCAGTAATAAAACCGAAGAAGCCTAGCCCCAAAAATAATGGAGCGATAGTAACAAAGGTAGCAAAAATAAAGGTAACGACATAGTTCAAGGGCTTTAGCAGTTTCATAAGCGTTTGGCAGGTGTATGCGACAAAGTAGTACCAAAGTACGAACAATCCGCCGCCACCGCCTCCCCCGCCGCCACCTGAGCCGCCACCCCCACCACGGGCGACAATTTCTAGCAGCGTAAATAAGTATTCCATATTACAGCAGCGTAAATTTAGCTAGAAAATCTTCGGCGCGGTAACTGATAATGCGCCGATGGTCCGGGTCGAGTCGGTTAAGGCGTTGAATCATTGGCCGCAGCTTCGGATTATGTTTAATAAGCTCGCTGTTTTTCTCTATAAAGCGCCAGTACAGGCCGTCCCACACGTCTGACCAAAGACCGCGCTCATAATCACTCAGACTAAGTACGCCGCTGGCAGCACTAATATACGGCACGGCCGTTTCGGCAAATTGTCCGATGCCATAGGTGTTTGGAATGACCGCCCAATCATAGGCGTCGACAAACAGTTCACTGCACCACTTATAAACATCGTCGGGGTGAATTTCGCACAGCGTCATAAGGTTGGCTGCTATCATCAGGCGTTCGTTGTGGTGCAGATAGCCACGGGCAGTAACCTTTTTAGCGATGTCGTCAAACGGCGGAATACCAATGGTTCCGCTGTACCAGGCAGTTGTAAGCCTGCGCTGCTGTTTAAACGGATTACTTTTTTGCATTTGCGTGCCGCGCGTAACGTACTCGCCGCGTGTAAACTCACGCCAGCCCAAAATCTGGCGTATAAAACCTTCAAGACTTGGCAGCCCAATCGGCTCTTTTTTGTCTCGCTCTATGACTGATTCTATTACCTGTTTAGGACTCAGTAATCCCGTGTTCAGACTCATACTGAGGGCACTATGATATAACCAGGCCGCTTGTCCATTTAGTGTGCCCGGGTAGACACCAAAGAGGCTCAGGCGCTGATCGATAAAATCATCAAGCCACTGTTTTGCCTCCTGATGATTAGTTGGCCAGATAAAATCCGTACTCCCTGGATTGTTCGGAAAGTGCTCCTCGACGTGCTTAATGGCGTCCTGAACAAATTTATTGTCACCATAGGCACCAAAACTTGGCAGCGCCTGGTCTTTTGGCAATTTCACCTCTTGCGCCTCGCCCTCAAAACTCCAGGCGCCGCCTACCGGTTTGTAATGCTCGTCAATTAAAATATTAAACCGTTCGCGTTGCCATTTATAAAAATCAGCGAACACTCTTTCATGTTTATCAGCAAAGTATTGTCTTACTTCCTGATCCGTTAAATAAAAGTTGGGAGATTGTAAAAATTCTAGCGCCAAGCCATCTCCCCGCTCGCGTCTAGCGGCTAAAAGTCTGTTTGTCAGTTCATCATAGATCGGGTCAAACACGTAACATTTATCAAACTTTTTTACTCGCTCTAGTACGTCGCCGCTAGACATAAATACGTCCAGCTCAACATAATCCACTTCTAGACCGTTTGGATATAAAACTTCTTGGGCATAGCGGCGCATGCTGGCCCGGTGCAGAATTAGCTTCTGCTTATGTAGCCGCATCTGATGATCCGGATCTACGCCAAAAAACAACGGGTCCTCAACCAATACCACCACGTCAACTTTGGGAAGCGCTTCAAATGGGAAAAGCTGGTTTGGGTATAAAATTAGTGCCGACTTCATTGTACTTAAGGCTATTGTACTTGAATATCCGCCTAGCTGTTAATAAATTTAGCCATCCGGTTGGCATTAATATACATTGCCCAGACGATACTAAAAGTATGGTGCGTCACCAGCATGCGTTTGTCATGCGCCCCATCAATGCGCATTGCCTCGATATCTACCACGTTGTCATACAGAGGACGCAACGTCATAACCCGCTCGGACGGCAAGTTTTTAAGGGTAAGTCTCTCAAGCGACTGTTCCAGTACGGGATACTCGTTGTGCAGGGTCTTTGGGTTCATAAGGCTTTTGTGCACCGGTCCGCAGATTGTAATAACCTTTTTTACCAGGTCAGGGTGAGTCTGCAACGCACGAACTGCTGCGCTTGCCCCCGCGCTTATGCCGATAATAGCCACTTCCCCCATCTCTTGGATTGTCTGAGAAAACCTGTTCCATTTTTCATCGTAGCTTTTGCCCACGCCGTTCCAGCCGAATACAACTATTTCCGGCTCTAAGCCAAAACGTTCACCCCAGTTTTGCGCGGCCCGCTCTAGGTAATCTGACCGATCACCATAGCCCGGTACAATAACTACTCTCACATTCGTTCCGGGGTGGGAATACCCAGTAGATCTAATCCCTGTTCAAGAACTGTCTGCACTACACCGATTAACCAAAGTTTTGCACTGCGCTCTGGCTCGGGAGCGTCAAGAATACGATGCTCTTCGTAGTAGCGGTTGAAGGACCGGGCTAGATCATACAGATATGCTGCAAGTTTGTGCAGTTCATAGCTGTCATGTAATTCACGGAGTAGCTTTGGATAGTCTATTAGGCTGAGCAATAAGCCGTGTTCATCTTGCCAATCATATAATGAAACATCTTCTGATTCTTCGTGTACCTTGCTGCGAATGCTTTTAATTCTAACCGTAGCATACTGCACTGCTGGCCCCGAAAAACCTTGGACACTGAACATTGATTCCCAATCGAACAAGACGCCATTTTTACGGTCGGCTGTAAAATCAGCGAACTTAACAGCCCCGAGCGCAACCGCCTTGGTATCTGCCTCTGAGCCTTCTTTGTTATGTTCGGCTGCTTTGGCTTCGGCGTGATTCAAAAACTCTTCAAGTAGCACCACTCCTTTACGTGAGCTCATCTTCTCTCGCTTGCCATCTTCGGTCTTTTGATCTACTAACCCATGCCAGAGATGATTAATTACTGGGTTGAAGCTAGCTTTTTCTGCCAGAGCATTAAGCTGCGTGAAATAGAACGCTTGCTCTTGCCCGGTATGAATAAACACCTTTTCTGGGTGGAAGTTCTGCTCCCGGTACTCAATAGTTGCAAGATCCGTCGTGGCGTAGAGCGAAGTACCGTTGGCCTTTCGTAACATAACGGGAGTCTCTATGCTCTTTTCATCGAGTCGGACGATAATAGCCCCGTCACTTTCTTCAGCTATACCTTTTTGAAGTAACTCATCTGTCATTTCTTGGCCGCGAGCAACATAGTAGGACTCACCCAGCTCGAGCTCGGTGCTAATACCAAGTCGTTCCATTACGTGATGCATATGATCAAACGATATCTTGTTGAAGCGTTCGCTGTAAGCAACCGCCTCTGGATCTCTTGCTTCAAGTTTTTGCAGCCATGACTGTACCTCTTCGGCTAGTGCAAGCTTGCCGGCTTCTTTTTCTGCTTTAATATCCGCAGTGATGGCGATATAAATGCGGGCCAGTTCATTAATACCGTCTTTTGAGAGCTGTTCATTTGAACTGTAGTGCAAAAAGCCAACTACCCATTTCCCAAACGGAGTTCCACTGTCACCCACATGGTTATCCGTCACCACTTTATAACCGTGTAAGCTCATGAGCTTATACATAGCCCAACCTTGCAAGGCCGATCGTATGTGACCAACACTAAACGCTTTGGCCATATTCGGGCTTGGAAACTCACAAATTACCGTGCGGCCACTTCCGAGCTTTGTAGCTCCATACACACCGTTTGGCGCTTCATCTATGCCCTTTTGAAGCCATGTATACAGCGTCTTGTGGCTCACGCGAATGTTTATAAAGCCAGGACCCGCAATACCAACTTCTTCAACTGCTTCGTGCGATAACTCGGCCGTTATTGCTTCAGCAATTTCGCGGGGATTTTTGCCGAGCTGCTTGCTGATTTGCAAAGCTACATTGGTTGCATAATCGCCAAATTGTTCATCAGGCCGCGTTAGTATCACTTCGACATCAATGTCGAATAACTTTTTGCACACGTCTTTAATAGCAAAACTAATCTCTTCCATTATGCTAGAGTATAACAGATTAGATATCGGTGTTACGGAGGGCAGCCACAAACTGCCAGGTGACAATATACATGCTGCCGAGAAGCACAAAGAACAGTGCAGTAATACCGAACGCTTCAGAATGAGTCAGCGGATTGATTACACGTTCGGACACATCAAACAGAATTCCGGCCGGATTTACCAGTATGTCCCAGGTGTTCCAGCGCAAATCGCGGCCAAGATAAATTGCAAAACTGCACAGTAAAAACACGGCTGTAATAATTCCATATACATAGTCGCGGCGGATTCGTTTAAGCAACGTAACGTGCATTATATAAACACTAGAAAAACCGGCAACTAGCCCGTTAAAAATAAAACTCATGAACATGACGACGTCAAATAACACGCTCACCTCCCCTGTGCGGCGGATATGTATAAGGTCGCTGACCAAATAAAAGCTGTTAGGTAAAAAACCAAGCCAGAATACTGTAAGTACGATGTTTTTCCATGTCAGCCAACGTGTATTTTTAAGCCGCTTTCTAAGCAGCAACACAAGACCGAGCGGTACCCAGGCCAAAACCAGGTTCCATAGCAAAAACCAATAACGAATGTTCCCCGCCTGATCTACGCGTATTAAAAACAGCACCACGCTTGCAAGATTAGAAACAACCAGAGCTGCCGCCACCCGCTGGTAACGCGTTAGCCCGGGCTCCACCACCCGCTTTTTCATCTTAGCCATAACGTAAGTATAACAAGTTAACTGTAAGGTATACTTATTGTTAATGACTAAGCTTCTTGATGCATGCCGCGAGATAGTTAAGGCTTTTATGCGACAAATTGCCAAGGGACTTAATCGGGCTACGGGCGGCAACTTGTCCCCATCTCTAGTAACAATCGTCGGGTTGTTCATGCATGTACCGATTGCGTTGTTAATCGCAAAAGGCTATCTGCCCTTGGCAGCACTGCTTTTGGTGATTTTTGGACTGTTTGACACGCTTGACGGCGAACTGGCTCGGTTGCAAAAACGGGCATCATCGGCGGGCATGCTGCTTGATGCAGTGACCGATCGGATGAAAGAAATTATGCTCTATATGGGTATCAGTTTTTATTTTGTCGAACGTTATGTGCGTACAACCGAGCAGCTCTTTATGCCGGAGACACTCTTGCTCGAGCACGTTATAGCGCTGACTGTTGCTGCTGCGGGCGGATCCGTCTTAGTCTCATATGTTAAGGCAAAAGGAGAAACGGCCGTTACCAATAGCAAACTTACGGCAAACGAAATAAATCGGTTGTTTCAGGATGGTTTTATGAGGTTTGAAATTCGCATGTTTGCCCTTGTGGTCGGTTTGCTGTTTGGTATGAACGGGCTCGTGATTGCTATTGCTTTTATTGCTCTACTCTCGTGGCTTACGGCAATTAATCGACTTATTAAAATCTCCCGGAAGATATAAATCATGCATAAAACTCACTTTATGACCTCATCTAATTTACAAAAGCAATTGGCGGCAAGTTGCTCATTTTTTGCTTCGCTGCATAACTACGGTTATGCTTTGGCGCAAGAAAATGCCCACCTTACGCACCACTTGCTTTTTCAACCTTTAGTGAGGCCATAAAGTGAGTTTTCGAGTTGATTTACATACCCATTCGGCTGCCTCGCCCGATGGCGGGATTACCCTCAAGCAGTACCGCCGGATTTTAAACGCCGGGGTTTTGGATTGTATTGCCATCACAGACCACAACCGTATAGATTTTGCGAACCACGCCCAAACTGAATTGGGTGAACGAATTATTGTCGGAGAAGAAATTATGACAAGTTTAGGCGAAATTATCGGACTATTCCTAAAAACACCGATTCAAGCCGGCCAAACCCCGGAAGAGACAATTGCCGCCATCCGCGAGCAAAACGGCCTCGTCTATATTCCCCACCCATTTGAAACAATCAGGAAAGGCCTGCACCCCGCGACGCTTGAACTCATTCAAGGCCAAGTTGATATTTTAGAAGTTTGCAATGGGCGAGCCTTTTTACAAAATAGACACTCGGCGGCACTTTTATGGGCAAAGCTGAATCAGACGGTGATGGCGGCCAGCAGCGACGCACACGGCGCAAGCGGTCTGGGCCGGACCTTTAGCGGGCTGTCCCAAATTCCGACAAGCGATACGCTTTTGCCGTTACTTAAGGACGGCGTACTCCACGCAAAACGGCCAACTATACGCGGCTTGTTATATCCGAAAATTAATAAGGCCAAAAAGAAAGTAACCAGAAGCTGATGGACTTCCTATTACAAGCATTTCTATTCTTTATGCCTGCCGGGGTTGCCAATTTCAGCCCGATGTTTGCTTCCCGCATTCCGTACTTGCACAAGCTTAACGCTCCCATGGACTTTGGCAAAAGCTACCGTGGCAAACGGATATTTGGAGCCAACAAAACCTGGCGCGGATTTATTTCTGGTGCATTAATGGGCGGCGCGACCAGCCTGCTTGTTAGCTATCTGTTTGTCCCCAATTCTTCTAACGCCTGGTACACATTCCTTATTGGCGTTGTTTTAGGAGTGGGTGCCCTCACGGGTGATGCCGTCGAAAGTTTTTTTAAGCGTCAGCGCAGTATCGCACCAAGTAAAAGCTGGTTCCCGTTTGACCAGATTGATTACATCATCGGTGGCCTGCTGTTTGTCTATCCGCTCGCGCCCATCCCTTTCATTTTGATGGGCGGAATACTGATTTTGTACTTCGGACTCCATCTGTTATTTAGCTACCTTGCCTACTTAATCGGCTTTAAAAAATCGCCGATTTAGGGGAGATTTAGCTGTCGAGGCTGGTTTTGAACTTTTCTATCAGATCAACCGGTGACGGATTCAGTCCGTTCAAGAGCGCCGTATAGAGCGTTACGAAATCTCCCAGTGCAACCGTCCAGATCAGCTGCTCTAGTAGCGTTTCGCCCTTTGCAGTAACCACTTCAGAAGCCGGACGGCGGCCGGACAGCAGTTGTTCTGTAACTTCAAAGCGTTTCTGCACCCTGGGATGTTCTAAATTGCTACGCAAATCGATTACTGTATAGGGCTTATCAACTGGATGGCTCGTCCAGCCCAAAAACTCATTGTGGTTAAATTCAGGCAGTACGTTGCACCAGGCCACATTTTTGGCATTTTCGTTAAAGCTTATCTTCCATTTATAAGCAGCTGGAAACAATTTTGGTCCGGCATAAATTACCGGCGATTTACCGACACATTCCAGAGCAAGTTGTTTTGCCGGGTTGTCCTTTGTCGGGACAGTTGGAATCCACTGCTGAATTTCTTGGCGCAAAAATTCGCTGGTTTGCTTCAGGGCCTGTTCGGCGTCAGCTGTCTTAACAAGCCCGGCGCGTTCCAGAATTGTGACGTAAGCTTTTAGGGCGTACAGCACCCCGAACCTTGGTTGTCCGGAGCTAGGAAGTTTTTCAAATGGCAGATTATGCTCTGTTGCAATTTCTTCCATCTTTCCGCCGGATGCAATAACGATTACTTGGGCATTCGCCTGTTGGGCGGCGAGAAGTGCAGACAATGTCTCTTCGGTGTTACCGGAATAACTTGCTGCGACAAATAACGTTTCTTCATTCACATAGGCGGGGATTTCATAATCACGAACTATTTCGAATGGCACGGCATAATCCGGCCAGGTAACGCTTAATAGTCCGGCAAGCGCCGAGCCGCCCATTCCGGCAAGAACAATATTTTTTACTGGGGTTGTTGGCTGCCATGACAAATTAAAATCATAAGTAAGCTGCTGCCATTGTTTTTCGGCGATTCCAAGCGCATCCTGTGCATCACGCTGGTGAATATACTTCAGGTCATCTAACATGACCTTCATTCTACAGGCAGCAAGTAACATTTAACAAAAATTTTACATTTATCAGATAACAGATGGATACGGTTTGGATTTATGCCGTTTATGCTTTACCATTATGTCTGTAAATTGATAACTGAAAAATGTTAATTGCTTTGTGTTAACAAAGCGGGTGGGAGTTATAAAACATGTTCGGGCAAAATAACGATGATCAAAGCCAGCAGCAGCCTGCGGGTCCTGCTGATCAGAATCCAGTCTTAACAAACAGTGAACCGCCGTCCGGCTTTTTTAGCCCCGCTGCCACGCAAAACAGTCCAATACCCGGGCAGGACATTACTCCTCCGGGCATACAGACTGATCATCAAGACAATCCAGTACTTACGGATAGCAACCCGACCGCTTTTGGTGCACCCGCACCCGTTATTGCGGCCGATGATGCCCCCGTCAACCCTACCACCGCTCCACTACCCCAGTCTATCAATTCAGATGACTTGCTTAACATGAAACAGCAGGCATTGCAGCACTTGACGCCGCTTGTTAATCACTTGGATCAATCGCCGGAAGAGAAGTTCCGTACCGTAATGATGATGATTCAAGCAGCCGATGACCACACGAAGCTTAACGAAGCTTTTGAAGCCGCCAAAAATATCCCCGAAGATAAAGCCCGCGCCCAAGCACTCTTAGACGTCATCAACGAAATCAATTATTTCACCCAAAATTCGCAACACTAAAATGCGCTAAACACGTTTGACTGCTATCTGGGGTTTATTTGGTTTGACGCCTGGATAGCACGTAATGCCCGGAGGCGGCTGCAAGAGTAGTTGCTGCAAAAACAGCTACGATATCGCCTGCACCTGTGTCTGGTAGATCACCGGCTGCCGGGACCGTTGTAGTCTGACTGCCTGCCACATCAGATCCGCTGCCCGCACCTGTTGGTGTCGGCGTAGTAGTAGGTGGTGTCGTATCAGTGTTAGTCGAGCTGGTGCTGCTTTGACCCGGAGTTTGAGACGAAGGCGTCTGGTCGCCAGAACCTGGCGTTCCGGCTTGACTTCCCTCTTCTTGGGCTGTCTGAGGATTATCGCTAGAATCATCTTTGTCAAAAACAGTTCTATAAATCCAGCGTCCGCCAAAGAACAGCAAAATAGCCAGCACAATTGTAACCAGCAAGGCCCCGAGCGCTAATAACCAGGCAATGCCAGTGCGCTCGCGGCGCTCACTCTGATAATATTCCTGAATTTCCTCTGGTACGGTATCTACGTTCTTTTCTCGGCGAAACGGCAACTTCATAAGCTCAAACACTCCTTAAGATATGCTTATTCTAGGACATATATACATATTTAGCAACATTTCCCTCCATGCCGCTAGTGTTTTGAATCCCAAAATATGAGATGATAGCAACTAAATGAAACAAAAATACCTATTCTCTTTAGCCTGGATTACTAAGCTCCAATGGCAAACTTCAAAACTTTCACTCATTTGGGGTGTCTTTAATAGTGCTTTTTCTGGGCTGAAGCCTATTGCCTCTACCTTTGCCTTGGCCAAGCTAATCACCAACGTTAGCGCTGCGGCGTTGCAGGATGCCGGGCCACGATCAGTATATGTCTGGTTGTCGGCTTTGCTTGTTATTGAGCTTGTTAATTTGGTCGTAACAAACATTGACCGGGTAGTGGCGACCAGGTTTCAGCAAAACATGGAACTGACTACAAACGAGCAGTTCATTATAAAAATGTATGAACTAAGCCAGGAACAATTTGATGATGAAGCATTCAATACAAAGCTAGAGCGCGCTCGCGACGCGCTGTCTCAGATATGGAGAGTCACTAATGAGATATCGTGGAGTATATCGTCATTAATCGGGTTTGTAGGCTCAATAGTAGCCGTCATATTCGTGGCCCCTTTGGTGGGTTTTGTCCTTGTCTTGGCAATAATACCCGTCGCAGTCTTGCAGATAAAACAAAATAACTTACGTGAAGCAATTTACAAAAAGGTTGAGCCTTTGGACCGGGTCGCATTCAGATCCCGGTGGATGCTTATAGATCCCGTGTATATGCCCGAAATCCGGCTCATGAATGCATTTAAAAAAATGGTTTCTGCCTGGAAGGTTAACCTTAAAAAATCACAGGATCTTACATATCGCCATGATAAATCCATGGCAAAATACGACGCTGCGACAGAGACACTGCAACCACTGGTTGGATTTGGCGCCAATATTTACTTCTTCCAATTGCTGCTTGCTGGATCAATCGGACTTGACCGATTTATTTTCCTAAGGGGGATGCTTGAGCAAGCCAATACAAGCGCACTGGGGTTTGTTAATTCCGTACAGCGTCTACATGAGTTAGCTATAAACCTGCAAAACTTTAGCGAAATATACAATACAAAACCAGCCGTGCCAAAAGGCGATATTAAGCCCCAGCGGCCATTTACGATTGAGTTTAAGCACGTTAGCTTCACATATCCTGGCACCAAAGAACCGGCGTTACAAGACGTTTCATTCCTGATTGTGCCTGGCAGCAGATTAGCCCTGGTTGGTGAAAACGGAGCCGGCAAAACAACACTTATTAAACTGCTGCTCCGGCAGTACCTTCCTACTTCTGGGACTATTACCATAAACGGCGCCGACATTCGAGACATTGAACAACAGAGCTACTACGCGGCTATTAGCAACTTAAGCCAGGACTTCTTAGTCGTTAGCCATCTGTCAATTCGCGACAACCTAGTAATGGGGCTCGAGGACGAACCCATAGATGATGAGATTTATAAAGCAACCGACCTTGTTGGCGCCACAAGCTTTCTGCAAAAGTTACCACATAAGTTAAACACTCGGCTCGATACATCATTTGACGATGGCACTAACTTATCCGGTGGGCAGAACCAACGCCTTGGAGTAGCCCGGGCGCTGTTGCGTAACGGCGACGTTATGATCCTTGACGAGCCTACAAGCGCTATAGACGCCAAGGCCGAGTACTCGATTTTTAATAATATTTACAAAGCGCATGCCGATAGAACAACACTTATAGTCAGCCACCGGTTTAGCACCGTTCGCAAAGCCGATAAAATTATCGTCATGGAACAGGGGAAAATAACCGAATACGGCTCACACGAAGAGTTACTGGCCTACGGCGGCCTCTACAATGAAATGTTTGAGGCCCAGGCCGAAGGTTACAAATAGCACCCCCTTTAGCTTAGAATTTCGGTAGTTACACGACCATCAGCGACGCCATCCTTAACCATTCCGAAGAGCTCGCGCATGGCTTTGGCAATTTGGGGGCTGTCAATGATTGACGCAACCACTTCTTTATCAAATGAGATAAAAGCGGTTTTACTACCATAGATTGAGATTTCCACGGGGGCTGTGTATTGCTCTGGTTTGCAGTACGTCATTTCTCGGTTGAGCTTTTTATCATTTTTTTGAGAGTATTCCAGCCTCTCTTTGCTAAATGGTGCAATGCCGTAGGCTTTAATCCCCTTCTGAGCACGCTGCTCCATGTACTTGTACAGGTCATCACCAAAAAAGTCTTCGTCTGCTGGCGTGCGTAAAAAATACACGTCTTCTCCGGTTGCCAAATGATCCTGATATACCTTTTTCAGGCTGTTATCGCCCTCATAAAACCTGATACCGGGCCTGACTAAGTTTGAGTAGTAGGTAGTGAGTAGTTCCGGCAGCTGGTTTTTTAACTCTTGCTTTTGGCGCTGCAACTGCAACTGTTTATCATGGATTAATTGCTCGAGTTTTGCCGGACTAACCGGCAGATACGTCAGCTTTTTGGCGTTATCGTCCCTTATTGCTATACCTAACTCCTCGAGTTTTGCCAACGACATGTAGGCGTTAGTACGCGATTCACCGCTTGTTTTCATCAGTTTTAGTGGCGTTAATGTCCCGGCTTGCAACAAGATCAGGTATGTTTCTGCCTGATCTTCTGTTAAACCAATATTTGTTAAAACTGACGGGTTCATAGGAGTAATATACCAAACAGAAACTATTTTGTCAATATGTTTATTGACGTTTTACATCTGTAATAACTAATTTTTCATTTCGCATATTGACATTTATGTGATTTCTTGTTATTATATGTCCATGCTCAAACATGAGCGTTTTAGAAAGGATTACATATTATGAGCGAAACAGTACGTGAAAAAAATGAGGTTAACCCATTAGGCAAGTTTGTGACTAGTGCCCTAGAAAATTATGTTAGAGAAACTAAAGAAGCAAAGCGGGAAGCACTTGCTAAACGAATAGATGGTACGTACCGAAAAGCTTTTTATGCTCATCAGGATTCGCCGAGAGCAAAAGTGTTTTTGGCGACACATGACATGCGCGAAAGTGGTACGACGTGGGTTCCCTACACGACAGCTGATACTGAACTCGGCGAAGTAAGCGTATCTGTACGGGTAACAGCATCTCAACGAGAAGATACCTTGAGTAACGGTATCAACGCAGACTATGCACTTGAGATGCGGGTAGCCAGCGAAGAAGGCTCAACATTTGACGATAAGCTCGCGAATAGTTACTACCATAGTGACAGGTTTAGTATGGCTAACTCTAAAGTACCCGTATATGGCAGCACTGCTTTTGGAGAAATCGAAACAATACTTACCCACATAGACAATTACATCGATACTCAAACAGCTAGTTCATAAGAGTTCTTAAGCAATGAATAAAACACCTGATTTAACCCAGGTGTTTTATTTTGTCTGCAATTGATTCTTGCAAAAAGTATCTGAAGTTACTTCAGAGGCTTTTTATCCTTTGTTCAGGAAGGAGCAGCCCTACATCATCCCGCCCATGCCCATACCTGACATATCAGGGCCGGCTGATTTTGGTTCCGGCACTTCTACTACTAGTGCGCCCATGGTCATGCTGGTGCCGGCAATTGATACGGCGTTTTGCAAGGCCTCTTTGGTGACCCGAGCTGGGTCAACTATCCCACTTGCCTTAAGATCGACTAGTTTGGTGGCATTATTAACATCAACACCCTGCCCTGCTTTGGCAGCACGGATTTGTGGGAGCCATTCGTCGGCGTTTAGCCCGGCGTTTGATAGCAGAATACGGAAGGGTTGTTCAAGCGCGTTCTTAAGAATCTGAGCACCGGCGGCCAGTGAATCACTCCCGCTAACCACAATAGTGCTTGCAAGGTTAATAAGTGTTACACCGCCCCCAGGTACGACGCCTTCATCCAGCGCAGCTTTAACAGCGGCCACGGCGTCATCAACGCGAAATTTCTTTTCTTCAATCTCAGTCTCGGTTGCGCCACCAACCTTAATGACCGCTACCTTGCCGCCAAGTGCCGCACGGCGCTTGTCGAGGTTTTCTTTGTCATATTCGCTCGTGGCGTTTTTGGCTTGCGTCGTAATCTGCGCAATCCGTGCCTTCAGCGCGGCTGGCGTACCAGCGCCTTCTATGATAGTTGTTTCATCTTTAGTAACAATTACTTTTCGTGCCGTACCGATCATCTCGGCCTCGACTGTTTCAAAGCTATGGCCTTGATCATCAGTAATGACGGTCCCACCAGTTAAGATGGCGATATCCTGCAGCACTTCCTTGCGGCGGTCACCGAAAGAAGGAGCCTTGACAGCCACACAGTTAAGCGTGCCCTTCAGCTTGTTCAAAATAAGGTTAGCCAGTGCGTCGCCTTCGACATCTTCGGCAATCAGCACTAAGTCTTTTTTGCCGGATTGAACTAACTTCTCAAGTACCGGTAAGATTTCCTGAATCGAGCCAACTTTTTTATCAGTTACTACAATTGCCGGTTTGT
>JBBSLJ010000003.1:0-67964 GCA_038255465.1 Saccharimonadales bacterium (SeqCode) | reverse complement strand
AGTAAGGCAGGGATTTAAGGAATTGCAAACAACGAAGTGCGAAAAGAACAGAAATATTTCCGGAAAGAGCATGGGCAGTGAACCATTTCCGAACATACATGAGACGTCGCACAATATATCTTTTACGACACGATATAGAGATAAATAGTTGATTACCAGTACCCCCACTGTAGGGAACTATTTGGTGTTCCAAGCTATGTGTGCGAGATTTTGTGAATCCTATGCCGTTCTACTTGTAGCTTACTACTTAATACTTTTAGCTTAGGTCTTCTGTTATAGAGTTTTCCACAGCATGTCGTGAAAAGTTTACTTTTTCACGTTAATCATTTATAAATTTGCAATTCCCCTACTTTGCAGTTTTGTATGTTTTTTTGACATTCCCCTGCTTTGCTGTGTTTATATAGTTTTTTACTATCTCAACTGATTCGATAATACTGAACAATTTACGAACATCAGGGTAGTGCGGGGACTAGACCGATTCCTCTAAGGTCCTTAGTATAAAGGCCGCTGCCATCTCACATTTATAATCAAGATGAGAGCCAGTAAGCACTAATCTGTTAGGATGATCTGACCATACCTCAAGGGCCCTAGCCTCCACTTCCCTAGCCTCCCGTGCGGTCTCGTATCTTTGCTGATTATTAGATTTGCTATACAAATGAGGAGCGGCAACCGCCAGCGACTCAAGGTGCACTACGCCGTCATACGTAGCATTTGCAGTCTCCGCATCAATTCCAAACTCGTGTTCGAGGATTTTCGAGCCACTAGCGGTGTAGACCTGGGCGTCTTTTAAGCCTCTATCGCAAATTAACAGCGGAATACGGTTTTTGATAGCATGATCTTCATATGTTGCTTCTAGCCCTAACTGGGCAGCAATTATTGCTCTTTGTAAGTGCTCCTGCCAAGAGTGCTCACGGGTAACCGACTCTGCCTTGACCGCTAAAAATCCAGGCAGTAATAAGGTGGCCGCTTCGGGAACTATAAGATACTTATTTTTTAGTACCGGATGCGTCTCGAGCCTGTCTAATACTGTCGTTTTGCCACCACATGGGCCACCCACGATAACTACTTTCTTAATCGATGTAGTTTCTTTGGATTGCTTGGGGGTTTGAGTGCGTTCTAGTGTCATCATGCCTTAACAATATGCCGAAAAGGTATGTATATCTAGAAAGTATGTTTTGACTCAAAAATATTTGAGCAAGTACTGTCAGGTCTATTTATAGTAAGCGCGCTCTTCAACGCGAACATCAATATACTCTGCTGGTGTCTTTGATTCACCGTCTAGGCGCTCTTGCACCGCAAAGTACGTGCCGGCTTGCAGTCTGGCGTCGCCGTCAGTATTAAATTTTATATAAAAATTCTTGCCGGTAGGTTTTATGTGTAGTTCATTTGCAAGCGATGGAAACGTATACGTATCCATAGCCAGTTTTTTACCGTCAAACTGCGTTCTTATGGCTGTTACGAAAGCTACTAGATCGCTCGTAAGCAGCTGTTTTCCAAGTTCAAGAGAGGCATCTGAAGTGTCGGCAACTACCGGCAGGGTATCTTTAACAGAGCTAGCGAGCTGATCAGCTTTTAATATTGGACGGCCATACGTATCAATTACAAAACTGCCTTGTCTGTTAACGAGAATAAGGGCGGGCTTAGCTAACGCAGCCTGAACTATTGGCCGGCGGCCAAAAAGCGGGATAGTTACAATTACTTTATCGAGCTCCGGAAATGCCACCTTGAGATCTGCGGCTATCTTGTCAGTATCAATGGTTAACTTACTGCGACTTTTGAATGACTGACGCATGATGGTATTGGCCGCTTCCTCATACCTAGTACTGGACTCAATGGCAACCGGTTCATTGGTAGTATGTACAAGTACAACTTTAGGGCTATCTGTAAGTGTCGTTACGTACAGGGCGGCTGCCAATACCACAATCAATGCCAGCAATGAAGGCGCATACAACAGCCAGAACGGGCGGCGCTTGCTCTGGCTGGTCTGATCCTGAGAGCGCGGCCTTGGAGTAGCTTCATCGCTACGCTTGGAATAATAGGAAAAAACAGGCGCAGTTTTGCCGGCCGGACCGCTTGGACTGCGGCCGGTAAACTCTTTTTCTTTTTTACGCTTTAGTAGTTTCATCTTGGCTAGACTTTAAAAGCAATGCAGCTAGGTTTTTTGCGGCATTCGTTACGGTTATCTTTTCGAGATTAGCGCCAAGCAGCTGGCGTTGCTTGGAATCATCCAATAACTTATTTAAGCTGCCCAGTAATATGGTTGGATCGGATTTTACCAATGTCTCATCAAGTATTTCGGCAGCTTGGTGTTCCTTCCAAACCGCTGCATTCATCAGCTGATGGCCGCCGGTTAGCAATGGATTAGGCAGTACGATACAAGCTTTTGCCTGAATACCCAGCTCGGCCATCGTATTTGCCCCTGCCCTCGTCACAATCACATCAGCAGCACCGGTGTATGCATACATTGGCCTTAAAAGTTCGTGCACTTTCAATCGCTCATGAGCATAACCCTTGTATACGCTGGCTTTTCCTATACCGACCTGATGAACTATGTATCGATGCTCGTCAGACAAAAGTTCGGAAGCAATGCTACGAATAGCACTGTTAATACTTGCAGCGCCGCCGCTACCGCCCGTTACCAATATAATCATTGCGTTTTTAGAGAGACCAAGTTGCTCTCGGTAGGTTTGTTTTAAATCATGCGTTACATGCTCATAATCTTTGCCGACAAGTACTCCCACAAAGCGAATACTCTTCTTGGGATATGGGTAATATTCGGGTGGCATGCCCGTCGCATGGCATTGTGCCCAGCGGCTTACAACACGATTAGCCAAACCCGGAACCGTGTCAGAGTCATGCGTTATAAATGGCTTTTTCCATAGCGCTGCAGCTAATCCGACCGGGACACCGACAAAGCCTCCTTTTAATAAGATTACGTCCGGTCGCAAGCGCTTCACCAAGACCAGTGCCTGCAAAAAGCCAAGTCCGAACAAAAATAGATCCCGCAGATTTAACAGATTGGTTTTGATATCAAATATCCTGCGTAGCCACGATTCACCGTGATAACGTCGTAACTTACCGGCAAAAATGCAACGGATCTCGTCAATATCCGGATTGTCTTTTGTAAGTGCAGCGTATTTACCATTTCGCTCACCAACGTAAATTATGTATGTGTCGGGGTTTTGCTTCTTCAGCTCATGCGCCACTGCAATAAGTGGTGTGATGTGCCCTCCAGTACCGCCTCCTGTCAAAATAATCCGTTTGCTCATGTCGACCTCCTGGCTACATATGCGCCATACCGACCTCTTGCCTGCGGCAAATCGGTTGTTTCAGTATCAAGCTCGGTGTTAGCGCCGTATGTGGTATAACGAGACACATTGAATACCAGCCCGATAGCCGCCAGTACAAAAATGATACTTGTGCCGCCATAGCTGATGAATGGCAAGGTTATCCCTTTTAGCGGCAGCAGCCCAATCATAGCCCCGATATTAATTATTGCCTGTGTGCTTAGCCATCCCAGAACGCCACCTACCAGCAGTCGACTGAACATGTCCGGAGCCCGTTCCATGATGTTTTTAAGCCGCGTAAAGAAAAATGCAAATAACAGTATGAGCAAGCTGGCTCCCATAAAGCCGAACTTTTCTGCATAAATCGCAAAGATTGAATCATTCGCAGCTTCTGGAACATAGCCATAAGCCTGCCCGCTATGAGCCAGTCCTTTACCGAACATCCCGCCAGATCCAACCGCTATTAGTGCCTGACAAGCTTGATAGCCCGCTACCTGACAGTCTCGTTCAGGATTAATAAATGTCGCGACTCTATCTCGGCGATAGCTAAACGGTAATACCAGCAGACCGAAACTTATAGCTAATATGCCTATTAGAACGATCAGACGTTTAAACGGTAAGCCTGCAACAAACACCATAAAAATTGCCATTGCAACCAGTACGACAGCAGACCCTAAATCACTTTGCAACACGCCCACCACGAAGCCTAACGCACCAAATATAACTAACAAAGGCTTGTAGGTTAGCCTTGCATCGTTAATTGTGCCGTCTTTGAAGCGCTTCGTTAAAAAAGCCGCCAGACAAACCAGTAAAGCAATTTTTATCGGCTCGACTGACTGCAAAGATAAGCCGGCAAAACGTATCCAGCGATGCGCCGGATACTCAGGCGTTACGGGCAGTACTAAGGCAATTAAGGTAGCCACCCCGGCGGCCACTAAAAGTGGCGTTTGAAGATTCTTCCAGCGACGCAAGGGTATGTTTGAGGCGACCAAAAAAGCAACTATGCCGATCAGGATTGCTGTCAGTTGTTTGGTAATGTAATAGTTGTCACTTAAGGACCGCTGAGCAGCCAAGCCCGGGCTAATGGCATACACTACAATCAGACCCAAAGATAATAACAGCGCGCTAGCCAGCACCAACATGTAATCCGGCTTGTGTCGCCGTTGGTTTGTATCACGGTCATAAGCCGACGCCCGTCTAGTGGCATTAGGGCGCATTTATTTGCTCCCCACCACTATCAAATTAGCAGTGGCAACGTGGCAACTCATAACCCAAAGTCGCATAGATTTTCGAATAATCGGCGACAATGTAGGTTTAAAGTTTAGTAAGTTTGACATGTTTATACAATTATACCTTTTTAGTTCGCTTTTGGAGTTACGCCACCGCTATTGATCAGACTTTCGATAAACCCGGTAAAGATCGGCCCGGCGGCCCGTGAACCGGCATAACCCCCGATTTTTGGCTCATTAACCCGAATTACAATTACGTACTGCGGTTTGTCGCCACCGATATACCCCATAAACGTTCCATTGAATCGATCATCATAATAGCCACCTTCGGGCTTAGGAACTTGTGCTGTACCGGTTTTGGCTCCGATGGCATAGTCCTGTGGTACCGATTTGGCGCCATAAGCTAAATGGTTCTTGCTATATGCATATTCCATCAGTTCACGCAGTGACTGACCAACACTGGCAGCTACGACGTTCTGTCGTGTTGCCTTTGGCGCGACTGGTTCTTCTTTGCCATCATGTTTGACATACATGTCCAGCAACCTAGGTTGGTAATAGGTCCCGCCATTAATCACAGCAGCCAATGCCGCCCCCATCTGCAGTGGCGTGGCGGTCATTCCCTGTCCAAAAGCAGTGTTTGCATATTGAATATCCAGTCCAAAGCCGTCATTTGGGTCAGGTATAGATCCGCCGGCTTCATAGCCCTGTTCAATTCCTGTTGGTGCGCCAAACCCGTAATGGTTGACCATGTAATCATGCCACCGTTCGCGAGCCTGGCGATTTATTTCACCGCCGCCCATTTGCATGAGCAACCAGGTTGCCCCGGTATTAAGTGATTGTTGAAGAATATCGGCAATACTCTTTGTGCCAGCACCGCCTACTTCTTCAATGTTAGTAATACGTGCGTCACCAATTTTGAATGAGCCCGGATCATAATAAGTCGTATCCTGCCCTACTACGCCGAGGTCAAGTGCGGCTGCCGCCGTCAATGGTTTCATAATTGAACCGACTTCTAACGGTGCGCTGACCACGCCATTATTAAACACGTTACCGTCTTCGACTTTAGAGAACTCTGCCGGATTGTAGGTCGGATAATTAGCCATCGCCTTAACTGCACCCGTCTGCGCATCCAGCACCAGAATATTGCCAGAATCTGATTTGGCACGCTCTAAGCCCTTTTTTAGTGCTTCCTCGGCTTGTTGCTGAATACCCAGGTCAATTGTGAGCACCAGTTTATCGCCTGACTGTGGCTCAATTACAATATTATCTTTATTGCTGGCGAGCGGCACCCCTTGTGCATCGGTAATGGCCCGCAGTCTGCCTGGCTGACCTTTGAGCCGATTATTGAGCGCCTCTTCAAGACCATACTTGCCTACGCCCTCGTCATTCACAAATCCTATAAGCTGTGCGGCCAAGGTACCTTGCGGATAGGTCCGATAACTGGCCTCACGAGTGCCGATCCCTTTGAATTTCAGTTTATCCAGTTCATCGGCTTTGTCTTTATCAAGCTTTTTAGCCAGTACCACGTAGCGAGTGCCCTCAGTCCGCAGCTGGGTTTCATAATCATTAGCGGTACCGCCAATAATCCGCGCAATCGCGTCGGCAGCTTCTTTATGCTTGGTTATATACACCGGGTCGGCATACAGCGTGTATTTAATTTCATTGAGAACAATAGGCACCCGAGACCCATTAAGTGTCGCCTCTATCACACCGCGGCTAGCCGGAATATCATACGCCTTAAGCTGCTTCGTCAGTGCTTCTTTCTCATAATAATCGTGCCGGATTACTTGTAGGTAAAACAACCTTAGAATAAAAACTCCCGACAACACTAACAAAAACGCATACCACAGTCGTATGCGCGATAACCCTGATAATGCAAAACGCGATGTAGGCGCCGGTGATCGCATAGGCTTTCCTTAATTAGTAATCGTAGCTACTGGGGTTGCTTCTACAAGCTTTTGTGCTGTTTCACTGTTCTTAACACGCTCAAGACTTTGCAGACGCGCTGAATCAACAACCAGTTGTTCGTGCTCACTTTGCAATGATGTCTGCTTTTGCTTAAGATCATTGATCTTATAGCTAAACGCGTTCGTTTTAGTAACCTGCGTCAAATAAAGCAGTCCGAGCAAGCAAGCCAGAATAATTAATATAACGGTGTTGCTAACCGGCCCAATTGCCTGCTCTTTGGTTTTAAAGGTAGCGGTGTTTTGATTACGGCTTGCATAGCGCTGACGGCTTACAGCCAGTGAACTTGAATATGTCATATATATTTATTTTTTGTTTTTGTTATTTTAATATTTTCGCGCATGTATCTGACGCGCGTGTCTTTCTTCGATCCCGGCCTCTGCAAGCAGAGGCCGGGCTGGCCTTATAAGGATTATCCGATACGGACTTTTACCTTATAAGCACGGGAAAGGTTTTTTACCTGAATTGGCATATCTTTCCCTTTCTTTATATTTTTATTTTTGCTGCGGCTCGTAACTTTGCAGAACGTGCTCGCGGATTGGAAACTAATTCATCGTCGCTTGCAGTTACTACTTGTTTTGTAAGTAACCGTAAGGGAGCGTCGTAGCGATCACCAGCCAGTTCTTTAAACGTCTGTTTAACTAACCGGTCTTCCAAACTATGGAAACTGATAACCGCTATTCGCCCTCTCGGGGCCAGTAAGTCTATCCAAATCGGTAATGCCTTTGCCAGAAGATCCAGCTCGTCATTTACCGCCATCCGGAGCGCTTGGAACGTCCGTGTGGCTGGATGTACCTTACGTTTAGGCCCCGACCAAGCGTGGGCAACGATAGCCGCTAACTCGTGAGTTGAGTGGACCGGCCGGCGTTCCACTATATACCTGGCAATTTTTGTTGCCCGCGGCTCTTCACCGTACGTCCGGATTATACGCCGTAACTCTTCCTCGGGATAACTATTAATTATCTCCTCGGCTGTCAGCTTTTGACGCTCATCCATTCGCATATCTAGCGGTCCATCCAATCGGATACTAAACCCTCGGGTCGCAGTATCAAGGTGTGGTGACGACACACCTAAATCAGCCAAAACTATGTCGAATTGTCGTCCTTGAGCATGCAGTTTTTCGGCGGCCGCAAAATAATCATCGTGGATTATTTCTACGCCCTTGTCCTTAAACCGCTCACTCAAATGAGCAATTGCGTTTTGATCGCGATCTACGAGAGATGCATGGAGACCATGTCCTTTGGACGTGGCTTCTTTTGAAAAGGTGCGTTCCAGAACTTCAGACGCGTGACCGCCGTACCCTGCCGTTAAGTCGAGAAACGACTCCCCTTCTTTCGGGTCCAGGTACTTGATCACTTCGTCTACTAAGACTGGAAAGTGTTTTGTATTCTCCATTGCTAGAGAAAGTATAGTTTGTTTTGGCGTAACCCGCATCTTTAAAAAAGATTTAGGTAATTTTTGGTGCTTGCCGCTCACGCTTCCTTTTTTGAAATCATGATTGGCACTTGTTTGTTTTTGTTTTACAAGGTCACCTGTCCAGCAATCAGCTTTTTGTATTTTGGTTGTTTTTGTTTTTGTGTAGTTCTTAACAGTATGCGAGAGAAGTCTAGAGACTTTATGTCCAAAGGATTTCCTTCACTGGTTAAGAACAAAGTTTTTGAGAGACTTATGTGTGAGGTGGAGTTTTGGGAGGTGTTTTAGTGTAAGGTACGAAGGTTTTTTATATGGTTGCCTTCTCAAGTCCATATGCTGATTGCCAGACAGGTAACTACCATGAGACACCCTTGCAGGGTTTCTCTTCGCGCAGGCAAAATGGTTCACATTTTGTCTGGCTGCTCTTCCCGCAGCAAGCTGCAATAAAGAACAGATTGATATTTCTGTCAGTGGCTGACCCGGTACTTATGCTTATTGTGCATCGGTACCAGTTTGTTAAGGGGCGGCGTAGTTTAACTCTTAGCCATTATTCGCCAATAATGACCGACACCGACAGCAATAAGATCCTTATCTATCCCCGCATAGTCCAGCAAATGCTGCTCTAGCGTGATACGGCCTTGCTTGCCATCCAAGGCGACTTCGACTTTCCCCATCCTAAACTGAACGTTTAGGTCAGCAATGCGTTCATCTAAGATGTCGCCTGCTAAACGGGGTTCTACTTGCTCGTCCCAAACGTGTTTTGGGTACAGATGCAAATAGTTGCCAAAGCCACGGGTAACAACAGCACCACTTATGAACTTGTCTCGAAGTTCGGTCGGTATAGTTAACCGCCGCTTGTCGTCAAGCTTCCGTTCGAAGTAGTCTACAGTTCCCATAGCCTCTTATAGTTAAATTACAGTGGTTTTTTTTATTTTTGTTCGTGATTTTGATAGTTGTTTTTGCTATCCACGATTACCCACTGACATCAGTCTACTACCCACTATGTCCCACATGCAAGCACTTTAACCTACAAAATGAAGTAACCCTCCCACTTATCCACATCTTTATACACAAAAGCAAAACCCACCACATATGTGGTGGGTTAGGTAACATAAGCAACACTACTAGCCGTTGCGGGGTTCATTGGGCTGGACGGTAGTTGGGACAACGAGTTTATCGCCAGGCTGCAAACCATTTTGCGCATCCGGCTGATCCATAATCGCCGAAACAAGCGGTCTAATGTCGCCGGTTGTTCTTGTTCTAGCAATATTCCAGGCTGTATCTGCTGGCTGTACGGTAACGGTCTCGTTGTTTGGATCCCCGCTTTGGAGCGTGGGAACAGGCTCGCCCACAATATTGCTAACTCTTTCGGCCAACACTTTAGCTACTGGGAAAAGTACCATACCTGTTAAAAGCACGGCCCCCGCTCTACGAGCAGCATAGTTAGGGCGGCGACTATACCGACGATGGCCGGGATTTATATCTTGGGTTCTGGTTTTTGTTTCTTGGTATATCATACTACCAAGATATTATCATACTGTTTATGTTTTGTCAATGTGATGGCATACAAAATAACAGTACTGGCGGCGTTTGCGGTTGTTTATTTGTCGCAGTATTAGTTGCTTATTAAGCCATCCAGCTGTTGGACTCTTGGGCTGGTTTATGGCCCGTAAGCATAGCGACAAGCTTGCCGAGGATTCGCTGGATTACACTTTTTTGACGACGGCTATGGTGTTTGTATTTGTCTGGAAACATAAAAAAAATTTTACCATACAAAGCGCGCATAGTCATAGGGATTAACTGTTTTTGCGAATTTGTTCTATTGTTTTGCCAAACCAAAGTGCACTTGGCCGAATGGTACGTTTCATGCCGTGTTTTCGGTCGACCTCTATCAAACCAAACTTTGGCCACCAGCCGAACGACCATTCAAAATTATCAAGCAGACTCCAGTGAAAGTAGCCACGAACATCAACCCCTTCGCTAATAGCCCGCTCCATCGCGATTAATGTCTCTTCAATCCACCACTGACGGTACTCATCATGTCGATCTGCGAGCCCGTTTTCGGTTATAAAAATCGGGCGTTTATAACGGGCCCAGGCTCTGAGCAGAATGGGATACAAGCCTTCGGGCTCAAGATACCAGCCAAGATCACTCGACGGTACATCCGGATCCTGCGGTTTCATGCCATTATTCCACCTATAATAATCTGTAAAATAGTAGTTGACGCCAATGAAGTCCTGTTCCTTGCGGGTACGGTGTAAGAACCACCAATTCCAAAAGTAGCGCATTGCTTTTGTTGTAGCTTCATCCAGCACATTGTGCGGCCGCTTTGCCTGAATATTCGATAACTGCGGTGCTAAACCGACCTGCAGACAAGACTTGTGTTTCTTAAGAATATAATATGCCCGCCTGTGCGCACGCGTTAGATTCCAGTAGACCTTTGCAAACTTAAAAAAGTTTTTTCGCTGCGGCGGCCACTCACCAAGAATGTAACTAAATGAAGCATACACGTTAGGCTCGTTGAGCGTAATGACATACAGCACGTCATCAAGCAGTGAGCTGGCTACTTTTTCGACAAATCGCTCAAAATAGCGCAGATTAGCCCTTTTCTCAAACCCACCCTTGTCGGTAAACCAGGTTGGCATTGTCCAATGCCAAATATTCATCATCGGTTCCATATGCCGTTTGCGGAGCTCGGCTATGTAGGTCTTATAATGAGCGATTGCTTCCTCATCCCACTTGCCTTCCTCTGGCTCAATTCGTGACCATTCTAGGCTAAACCGGAAAGCATTCATATTGAGTTTTTTGGCCAAATCAAAATCTTCTTTGAACCGGTTGTAATGATCAACCCCGCGCCCAGAAATATAATTAGCTGGATCTTCGGCTTCCGATTTAATTTCATTCCAAGGTGGCAACTGACTGAATAATCGGAAGGCGCCGCTGGGCAGCGTACGGCGATGAGCATTCTGGGCCAGTTCTTTGGCATTGGCCAGCTCCCAGACTGACCAGTTGTTTTCTGTGCCGCCTTCTACCTGATGACTCGAGGTGCTCACACCCCACATGAAGTGCTTCGGAAATCGGTATTTTGTCATTTGCTAACAGTTTAGCATAAGTATTATCGGTACTCGGGGTTTTCAAAATCGAACCGAGCACCTGCGTCCCATTCGCTCCGCTGATTGCCATAGGCAGGTATTCCGCCAGCGTCCTTTAGCATTTTGGCGAGGTGCATGATATTCCAGGTCATAAAGGTGGTATTACGATTGGTAAAATCATTATCTAGCCCAGCAACTGAGCCGTCATCTAATGTGTCGCCATAACTAGGGCCCGGTCCGGCCTCACCAATCCAGCCGGCATCGGCTTGCGGCGGTATTGTATAGCCCAAATGTTGCAAGCTATAGAGAATATTCATAGCACAGTGTTTTACGCCGTCTTCATTACCCGTAATTAGCGCCCCGCCCACTTTGCCGTAATATGCATACTGCCCCTTTGTATTCAGAACGCCCGAATTACCATATAAGCGCTCGATTATCTTTTTCATTTCGCTACTGTTGTCACCCAGCCAAATTGGCCCTGCTAGTACAAGTATCTCAGCAGCCATAACCTGTTCACTCAGCTTTGGCCATTCGTCCGTTTGCCAGCCGTGTTCACGCATATCAGAATAAACACCGCTGGCAATGTCGTGATCAACACAACGGATAACATTCGTAGAAACACCCTGCTTCTCCATGATCTTGCGGCTTGTATCTATAAGCAAATCTGTGTGGCTTTTTTCGGGCGACCTTTTGAGCGTGCAGTTAATGAACACCGCCCTAAGACCCGTAAACTGCTTGCTTTTTTCTGACATAACCCTCCTTACTCTACATTTTCCGGGATCCAACACTTATGTAGCCCATCGCTTAGTTCATTTATACGCTTAACCTCCTCGGCTGACAATGCAAAATCAAAAATGTCTAGGTTTTCGGCAATTCTTTAAGGACGATTATGGTTGCCCAGTAAGCCTTATTACGACGCATCTACCAGGCGCACAAGCCTATGGACGGCAAGCAGGTTCCGGTGCTCAGTTTATGGAACTCAGTAATTATTTGCGGTCTGTCTTGCTTGGCATATATTGGCCGGTTTGTAGTTCCCGTAGCATCAACTGGGCTCTTTTTTGTCGAGTCTCTTCAAGCTTGGCGTCCTCAACCCACTCAATCCAGCCACGCTGTTGGTAAAACGGCCTGGCTTTGTAATCTTCAAATAACCCGTGCTCTTGTATGTAATCTTTGTATTCACTGGGTATATCAAAGGTCTGCGTGCCGGGTTTGGAAATTTTAAAATCTACTTTTTTACCCGCACGGTTGTTGCTCACCGCTTCCTTTAGAAGGACAAGCATAATGTCATTAGGAATATGCTGCCCTTCTGTGAATTTAATAGTGCGTTTTGCTTTGCTGAATGAGTCCTTGCCCTCTTCAAATAAACCGTGGCTTGGATCAAGCAGCGCACCCTGAGGGAAACTAAAGTGAACCCAAGCTTTGGCGCAGAACATCCAAGCTACGATTCCGTTGTCCTCAAAGGTGGGTGCCCCCCATTTGATTACTTCTTTAATGTCTGGATCGGCTTTATGAATAAGGGCTCTGATCTGGCGCATTATTTGGCGCTGCCAGTCTTGCTGCCTGGTAATATATGCATCAATCGCAGTATTAGGAATAGAAGTCATCCTTATATACTAACAGCCAGACAGATTTGTACTCTAATATTTTTGGGATTTTAGGTACGTTACGTATCTTTGTCTGGGGAATTCGTCGTTGGTTTATGCTGAGACGGGCGGTGTTTTTTATAATCCTTATAAGAAAGTTCTGATCGATGTAAGTCCAGCCGGTCCACATAAGTCTCATACCGGTTGTAAAGCCCGGAATAAAACAAATTAGGGGCAAGCAGTTTTGAAAATTTGTTTTGCTCGATCAAATATTCAACCAGGCCGTAGAAATCGCCGTCGCCTGACACCAGTACGGCTTGACTATAGTACGGCATTTCTTTTACTGCCCAAAGCACCAAGTCTGCATCAATATTGCCCTTGGTTGGCTTTTCGTCCTTCTTTGCTTCTCCGCTATCACTTTTCTGCTCTTCAACTTCAGCTCTGGGCCGCGTCATATCAAAGGTTGGTTTTAAAACTATAAGATATCCCGAGTCGTGTAACTGCTGGTACATTTCCTCAAATTCCGGAACATAGCCTATAAACATATAGGCCTTCTCGACCTGGTACTCGTCACTAAGCCACTGGCGGAATTTTTTCCAGTCCATCTTCCAACCCAACCGCTGAGTACTGACATTGAGGTTCTGGCTATCTATAAAAGCGTAGACCGGCTTGGTCTTTCGTCGTCTTGGCATAGCCACATCTTATCATCTTCACGTACAATATTCCTATGCATCCCAGATACTTTATCGGCCTTTCCCTCCCCGAAACAACCACAAACCAAATTCAAAAAATTCAAACAACGCTACTTGATGGGCAACCAGTCATGCAACCGCTCGTGCCACACATAACCCTGCTACATCCCGATATTCTAATGACGTTATCACCGCTCTATCTTATACCTAAGGTTAAAACGGTATCAGAGGCCAGTATGCCAATTGAAGTAAAACTCAGTAAGACGGCGTTGTTTGATAAACGCGTATTGTACATCGCCGTAGATTGTCCGGCGCTTATTGAGCTGCGAGTAGAACTGGTCAAACTTTTGCCGGACGATATCCGTGCCCGTTACGCAATTGGACGTGACTATACGCCGCATGTAACAATTGCACAGGCAAAACCCATGCACTCCTTGCCTGATGAACTAATAAAAAATCTCAAGCAGCATTTAGATCCTTTGCTGCCAAACAGCTTTTTAGCAAGCAACCTTCATAAGTTCACTCAAAAAGCAGCACAACATTTTAGAATAACCGCCGTATGAACCTGTTTTAATATCACTTTTCCACTGTTTTTCATCTATTAGACAATAAATACCTAGGTTTTCAGAAATACGGTGATAAAATTAGCCTATCAGGTTAACTTAAAGTGGAGGATCCCATGAACGGGGTAACAAATTTAACTGACCGTTTCACAGACTCAGCAAATGAGTTCTGGAACACGGTTGGAGACTATCTGCCAAGGCTATTTGGAGCTTTGGTTCTTTTAATATTGGCCCTAGTTGTCGCCAAATTGGCACAAGCAGTGGTCGAAAAATTGCTAAAAATCGCTCGAGTCGATCAGCTCGCAAAAAACAAACAGGTCGCGAAAACGCTTAAGTCTGCCGAACTGACTATCGACCCGGTTTCGATAATCGGACGGATTGTGTTCTGGATTGTCATTATTATCTTTGCGCTAACAATTGCAGATGTGCTGGAACTTACAGCCATGAGTGATGTTATCCGCGAGATTCTCAACTACCTGCCTAATGTGCTGGCGGCGGTCATTATTTTGACTGTCACCTTTGCCGGTGCCCGCTTAGTACGTGATGTTGTGCGTGCGTCATTAGTCCGCATGCAGGTAGACTTTGCCCACAACGTTTCATCTGTGGCGTTCTATGTTTTAGTAGTATTCGGTACATTAATGGCGGTTGACCAGCTTGGATTTGATACCACCATTCTGGCCGCAAATATTACGGTCATAGTAGCCGGAGTAGTTTTTGCACTTTCACTAGCATTCGGTCTTGGTGGACGTGACACCGCAAAACAAGTGGTTGATCAGGCGTACGCAAATTACAAAAAAGCAGTAATTCGCAAGCGTTAATCTAAAAACAAACTAGAAAAAGGAGCTGAACATTTAAGCAGCTCCTTTTTTATATTTTTCGATAAACTTTAGGGCGTCAACTATACCTCAAGCACAACTGGTTCACCGTTTTTTAACTTGTGGAATGTGATGTCATAACTGTTAAAGATTTCTTCGAGTCGGTCATACATTTGCTCGCGTACTTCATCTTTCCAGTGCCAGTCATGAATCGGCACTATGTTTTTTGGTTTTAACTGCAAGGCAAGCTGCACAGCCATGTCGGTAGAACCCCACGGCGCTGTAATCGGCAGAGCTAGAATTTGTTTTGATTCAATAAATGTATGACTGTCACCCGGGTGCGTTAATATGTCGAGATAATGAACGCCAATATTTTCTGGCGGATTCATAAACGGGCTATGACCTTCGTGTTTTGCATCGAACAACTCAATGCCTGCAACAGCATCGCTAGTAACAGATATTCCTTCAAGTTTTGATACGAGCGCTACAGGAGTTTTAATGCGGACATCTGGAAACTTTTCGACAAGTTTTTTTATCACTTCCTGGTCGCAGTGATCCGCGTGCTCATGCGTAATAACAATATCGTCTAAAAACGCCAACGACACAACATCCACCTGACTAAACTTTCCCGGGTCAAATAAAACCGTTCTGTTCATCGGCTCTGGCATTTCAACAAGAAGACAAGAATGACCTAATTTTGTAATTTTCATAAAATAACCTCCAGCGCCTACTATACTTCAATTCTATAACCATGACTGTGAGTTTTTCGATGCGTTTACTAGATTAAGGGTTAAGCCGCTTTTGTTTAAAACCGTTTTGGATGAGAGAATACGCGAGTATGGGCCGAGAACGACAACAACCTAGTGACCAAGATGTACGTCGGCGCATTCGTGGCATCTCTGTTATTAATTTCATGATTGGCGTTACCGAGTTGGCTGCGGGTGCGATGACCAACAGCTCAACACTAACAATGGCAGGCGTGCACGATGTTGCCGACGGCGAACTGTACCGTATTAAGCATAAAGCAGCCACTGAATTAGACCCCGCACACAAAAGACGCCTCAGACGACGTGGCGCCATGACGCTAATGGGGGTTGCACTAGGCATGGGAAGCTACGAGATTGCCAGCGACCTGGCTTTTGACAATCACAGGCCCGAAACAACTGCCGTAGCAGTTGGTGTACTAGCTGCCGGAGCTAATATAGCTGCGGCCGTAACACTCCACGGCAAGCGACACCATCACGATGCCGGTGACAGCTGGCGACATATTATACAGGCCGACCTGCCCAGCTCGCTCGTTACGGCCATGGCCGCTCCATTGTCCGTAAGATACCCCGGTATCGACACAGTTGGGGCGGCCATACAAACCGTACTAGCCGTTAGAGTCGGGGTCGATACGCTTAGACTGACCAAAGAATAATAACGACTATTTTTGCCATATATTGCGAACTGTTTTTAAAAAAAGTGTCGAAAGCAAATATCCAGTTACCGGCACCAGTGCATTAATAAATGGCTTTTCGTTTTGTATTACCAGTAAATACACGACCACAATACTATAGGTTAAAACAGCGATCGAGATTCTTCGAACTAAACTCGTTTCCCACGCTTTGTCCTGCTCGACTTTTTTATTCCGCTCCTCGACAGCACTAATGCGTTTTTCTAGATCATTCATTACTTTTCCTTAAAATGCTTGTTGTTCAATATCATGGTTCAGGTTTTCTACTAATTTTATAAACCGTTCACGTACTTCTTTGGTTCGCTCGTTGCCTGCTTGGATCGTGTAAAAAAGATCCTGGCTATGGTGTTTTTCCAGATCGGCAAGATACAACAATTTTTGAAACGACGGCGTATTTAAAACCTCTTTGTGCAACTCGAAATCTTTTAAAGCGTGCGCAATAAAAAAGGTTAAGCCATGAACCACTGCCATAGCCTGGTCATGCTCAGCCATAGATAAATTGATTACCGTGAGCCCCTTGAGAACCGCTAACTGCTGGATTACTGCGCATGCCGTGGGGTCAGATACTTCCGGGCAGACCACCAGTCGATGTCCCATGAGTGATTCGTTAGCAGACTCAGGCCCAAATAAGGGGTGCGTAGCCACAATTGGTTGATTAGGCAAAAGTTCTTGCAGCATGCCCACCGGTTTTTCTTTTACAGAGCAGATATCAACTACAACTGTTTCTGCTCTAAGTAAGGGCTTGAGCTCAGTCAGTACTTCGCGGTATGCGTTTAGTGGGATAGCTAAAAATACAAAGTCCGACGCTGCTACTTCGGATAGACTTGCCTGCTGCGTTAGCTCAGTGTCTTTTTTATCATACGCCTTGATGTCAAAATGCGAGCTCAACTTTTCGACCAAAAAACAACCGAATCTGCCACAACCAATAACGCCAATAGTTTTCATCTTGCATGTATCATAGCAGACCGTGAATTACCCCTATAAAAATCTTACGTTCAAACTGCGTGCATAAGTAACCGTTAGCCCGCCATACTGTTCAAATTACTGTCTGGAATGATTTAATATTATGGTTTTAACCCAATTTATGTATTAATATACAAAGCCATGGGAGAAAATGAGAGAGAAATTTACCAGTATTATGACGTGTCAGAAGGCAGGCTTTTAACTGGGCAGGCTTCGTATAATCAGGCTATTGAAAGCGGCGCGAACCCAGTAGATCTTATTGAGTTGAGAGATATTCTGATAGAACCTGAAAAATATGAATTACCCAAAGCCGTGCCGCTGGAAGCAAGCTACTGGGACGAGAGTAGTGCAGTTGCATTAACCTCATGGATGGGCAAGCGAGTTATAAAAGATACAGTCCGCCTCGTAGATGATCATTTTCGTACTCTATATAAATTAGGCCTGGGGCCATCCAACAAAAAAATTAGCTCGCTGGGTGGATTTTCTAAACTATACGAAAAAGCAGAACTTACTAATGCTTACAAACGCGGTATTTACGACGAGTGGGATATTGATGATTTTGCAGATTATGTCGGAAGAGTAGCTAGCAATACCCCTAAAACTGAGTCACTCAAGAATAAATTAATAGATATGTCACGCGCGGGAGAAGGTCCAAGTTATAAAGTAATAATCAGGCGTGTGCCCGGTGGCCTAGGCTCACTACTTGCAAGAAGAGGCTATTATGATTTTCAAAGACGTGATGAAGAAGGTTACATCGAATGGGGTGTGGATTATAAATTTTCAAATAACGGAAGAGCAATTGATACAGGAGCTCTTGGGCTATTATCGCCCAAAAGACGATCGCCGTCTTCATCTGCCGTAATTCGTCGATTTGGGTGTGTAGCAAATTTAGATCAATTAGTTGAGGACCGATATTATGAAGAACAAGATCGGATTGAGACTTATGAGCGCAAAATGTTCAGGCAAATCATGGAAGGCCTTGGCTCAGGATTATACCCTACTAACCTATTTATGGAGTGTGAAACTGAAGCCGAAATGAGACACATGGCAGCTAGGTATTCACTGATGTCTAAGCTTTGTGATTCTATACGACCAGAGCCTATGGTTCAGCTTGCCAGAAAATCTACCAAAAGCGTAATCAAAGAAATCATTAAACGTAGCGATAACACGCTTTCTATAGCCGACATTGAAGTAACAGCTTGTACGCTGGATATCTTTGATGATGTCTGGCCGGTTGAACGAGCAAAAAACCAGTTAAAAATTTAGGCACTGATTCTTATACTTCTGTTGGATCAATAATAGCTCGCTAAATGTTTGTTCTAGTTACATCTGTTAAACTAAGTATATGATTTATGAAGAACGTGTATACGAAATCCCCAATCCGGTACGCATGGCTTTCCATGAGAGGTTTGAAAAACATGCCATGCGCATTATGGAAAAATATAATTTTGAAGTTGTTGGTTGTTGGGATGAAGTAATAGGAGAAATGCAGAACTTTGTATACATCCTTGCTTGGAAAGACTTAAACAGCCGGCAGGATGCTTGGGCAAAATTTAATGATGACGAGGAATGGACACAGATCAAAAAAGAATCGACCGAAATATACGGTCAACTAGTAGCCAAAACCCAAAACAAAATTCTGAGCCCTACCACGTATTCACCTACCAAATAATCGTTCTAAAATAATCTTCTACTGTCTCTGCTCTTCGCACCAATCTGGCTTTACCGTTCGGGCTTAAGATAACCTCGGCCGATCGTAATAAGCCGTTATAGTTAAAGCCCATTGCGTGCCCATGTGCGCCGGTATCATGGATCGCAAGTATATCGCCCTCAATAGCTTCCGGGAGTTCACGGCTGATAGCAAACTTGTCATTGTTCTCGCACAGCGCCCCAACTATGTCATAGGTATTCGTGTGATTCTTTTTTTCTTTGCCTAGCACTGTCACGTGATGATATGCACCATACATACCAGGTCGCATTAGATTCTGCATAGATGCATCTACGCCCAAATACGTTTTGTACTTATGCATGACGTAGCGCACTCGGGTTAATAAGTAACCATGCTGAGCGGTGACATAACGACCGTTTTCTGTACATACAGATATTTTCTTTTTGCGTTCCTTAATTACACGCTTAACGCCATCAGCAACTTTCTGGATATCAATGGGGTCCTCGTCGGTTTTATAATTGTGACCGAGTCCTCCCCCAAGGTTTACAAAACTGAATCCAACGCCCGCGCGGCGTTCAACTTCTTCCATCGCATCAAAAAGCAAACTCGCCGTATCAACAAAATAATCGCTCTGAAGTTCGTTTGATACAACCATCGTGTGGAGACCGAATTCAGTTATCTGTTGTTCGTTTAAAAGTTTAAAGGTCTGCACCAAACTATCGATCCCCATGCCGTATTTTGCTTCGGTTGGCTCACCGATAATTGCATTGCCAGTTTTTAAACCACCCGGATTATAGCGTGCAGCTACGCGTTCGATTCGTCTGCCGTTTAAAGCCTTAAGAAACACCGGAAATTGAGTCAAGTCATCAATGTTAATCGTAGCTCCAAGATCTATGGCAAGCTCAAAGTCTTCCAGCGGAGTGTTGTTGCTTGTATAAAATATATCAGTGCCCGCCAGTCCCATTTTTTGTGCCATCAATAGTTCTGATCTTGTGGAACAATCAAGACCCATGCCTGCATCAACCAGTATTTTTAAAATACCCGGGGTTGGCGTTGCTTTGACGGCAAAGTAGTTTTTATAGCCCTTGGCCCACGAAAAAGCTTCATGTAAATCTTGTGCTGTTTCACGAATTCCCTGCTCGTCATAAACATAAAGCGGTGAACCGAATTCATTTAAAAGTTTTTCAGCTATATCTAAATCAAACGGAAGCGCGAGATCCTTACCCATATCTATGCCTTACTTAGTTGTGCTGCAAGGTCTGCGATTTTAACACGTTGTTGCTTTGTAGTGTCTCGGTTCCGTACCGTTACGGTGTCTTTGGTGTCGCCTTCTAAAGTTTCGAAGTCGATTACAACGCAGTAAGGGGTGCCGATTTCGTCCTGGCGACGGTAGCGTTTGCCGATATTACCATTGTCATCCCACATGACTGCTCCTATTTCTTTTTTAAGCAACTGGTGCACTTCCTTAGCTTTTTCTACAAGTTCGGGCTTGTTTTTAAGCAGTGGTGAAACTGCTACTTTAACAGGGGATAAATGTGCCGGGAGCTTAAGGTATGAGCGCTTTTCGCCGTTAACTTCGTCTTCTGTGTAGGCGCTAGTCAGCACTGCCATAATTGCCCGCTCGACCCCAAACGATGGCTCTATAACATGTGGTACAAATGCTGTACTACCGTCTTTCGGGCGGTATTCCATGCTCTTGCCACTTACGCGCTGAATGTTGCCTAAGTCAAAGTCTGTACGATACGCCAAGCCAAGCAGTTCTTTTCGACCAATCGGGTAATCAAACTCAAAGTCTATGGTGCGTTTACTATAGTGCGCGCGGTCTTCCTCAGGCACTTCTAGCTCATGGACTGAATCTTTTGGAAGACCAAGTGCATCGCACCATTTATGCACTTGCTCTACCCAGCGCTCAAAGGATTCTTCCCACGTATCAGGATGGATAAAATATTCTATCTCCATCTGCTCAAATTCACGCGATCTAAACACGAAATCACGCGGAGAGATTTCGTTACGAAATGCTTTTCCTTGCTGTGCAATACCAAACGGCAAATCTGGATAAAACACATCAACAACATTTTTAAAGTTCGTAAAAATTCCTTGTGCCGTCTCTGGCCGCAAGTAGCTGATAGATGATTCATTATCAACAGGCCCTATATTGGTCTTCAGCATCATATTAAACTGCCGAGCCTGCCCATAATTATCTTTTGCCCCACATTTTTCGCAAGCTTTCGTGTAATCAAGCTGGTCTTCACGATAGCTCTGGCCGCACTTATTACATACCACCAGTGGATCAGTGAATGTATCGACGTGACCACTGGCCTGCCAGACTTTTTGGTTCATCAAAATTGCTGCGTCGACGCCATACATATCATCCCGCTGATCTACGAACATCTCCCACCATAACTTCATAATGTTGCGCTTTAGCTCTAGACCTAGTGGGCCGTAATCCCATGTACCGCTCAGACCACCATAAATTTCTGAACCCTGAAAAATGAAACCGCGGCGCTTACATAGCGAAACAATATCATCCATTGAAACAGGTTTTGGACTTGTCTGGTTTTCGTCGCTCATAATAGAGGTGATTATACTTCAAAATATTATTTGGGGCTATCTTCTTGTAAAGATACAAGCCGTTGTAGCAATGGCGTACAACCACGGACTATTTTTTCTGACGGCAGCATGCAGGTAAAAATACAGGCCCGTGCAAATGCTTCAACCGGCGGTAACCCATAACTATCCTCTGGGTCCATAAACAAATCAGTCGTGGTTTCACCGCGTACTCCTTGCAAGACCGCCTGGTGACCGGCCAGTTCAACAAGCAGAGCATCATACATATCATCTGGTTCTTCTGCCTTAAAACCATATTCCTGGATGGGTGATTTAGGCCGAGCAATTTGCTTCCCTTCTAATGATAGCCAGACAACAAGCCCACCGTTCTTGCCTGATTTGAGTAGCTGAATCAACCCTGGCTGCAGATATGATTGTCTATCCTTTTGTAATTCTACGGCCGGCCGGTTATGCTCAATCACGGGAATATTAGAACCCGGACGTTGTATGGCATACGTCTCGTATCTCGCCAACAACCTTCCCACCTCATTATGCCAATGACCATGCCGCTGGCGCAAAACCGGTAGTCGGGGTATTCCCATATCGGCAGCTTCGTTATTTGTGTGGTTATCGTTCATGAGTAATATAGAATAACTAATGGGCTATTAGCAATGACTGACTATCTGGCAAATCGCATGAACCAGGCCTTAACATATTAGATTCTTTATTGCACGCACTGATACACGCAGCGGCGAATGATTCCGCAGGATAATTTCTTGAGTCACCGGGGGCAGGATCGTGGATAAGCGACATTAGTGAGCTACATGCCGTTATGCCAAATAATCGAGCTGGCACCTCTTTTTTTTGATCAAGCTCCACGAGCAACGCGGCATACGAATCACCCTGCCGTCCATCAGCCACACCGAAATCGCAACTTATGCCTAACGGCCTGCTGACCGGCAACTGGTCAGGACGAGTTAGCCAGATAGATGCTCTACCTAGCGTAGGGTACCGACGGATGTTAATAATGCACCCTTCTTCTTCGTGTACTCCCTCGTGACCTTTAATACCCATCCCTGGTCGTCCATTCTTCATGGGTATTGATGACGTTCGAATACATTCGTCAGCTTTTACTCGCTGCAGTACTTCATCCATATTCAGCAATATTCTGTCTCGAACCACAGCACGTTGTGCCCTGCGTTCATGGTGTACATCAGGCAAAATTAGGAGATCTTCAAAAGACATAAACCTATTATACGATAAATACTTTGATACAGCAATTTTTGTTTCCTCCTTAAATTCGGACGTGAAGCTCTAGCATATTTTTGGCAAGCTTTGCTGCAACCGGAGCGTCTGTACTGGCGTCTGTGACCTGCTTAAGTACCTCAGGCGACTCCGTCCCATAGCCAAGCCTGAGCAGCTTAATGTGATTGGCATTAAACGGTCCTTCTGGCTGCTGTTGAAACGCCATATCGTCAAAATTAAAAACATATGTTTGATCAACTAATAATTTATTGTCCTTGTCATCCGTCCTTAAATTTGGTGTATGGCCGGTAATTTTGAGCAGTTGCATGGTAAACCAAAGTTCAACAAGCTCATACGAAAGCTCAAGGTCATCAAGTCCCCGAAAAGCCGCACGGAGCAGATTAAAGTATTCTTGGCCCGCTGCATCTTCTGTCAGTCTATTCATCCGTTTAAGCAGTTCATAGCCAAGCATAGTGCGGTTGATGTCTTTTACGATGTTTCCAAAATGTATTAGCAGTCGGCTTGAAATAAGCATTCCTAATTCTCCCCGACCAGGCAGTACTGTCAGATCGCTAACACTAAAAAGTTCGATACCTCCGGCTAATTTTGATCGTGGCCGCCTAACCCCTTTTGCAATAGCACGCAGCTTGCCGTGATCGGGTGTAAGGATAGTCAGTATGCGGTCGGCTTCCTGGAAGTCGGTTCGTGCCAACACCATCCCAGTTGTAACGATTTGTGTTCTCACAATTTTACAAGTACGCCGTCTTCAACCAAAGCTACAAGCTTCTTAAGTGATGTTTCGGGCTTAAAAGCATAGTCCGTAATCTTCAGCGTTTTAAATGCATTCTTAAAGCCCGCCAACTGCGTAAAAGGTACGAACGTGTGTAAAATAACGGGGATAGACTGCCATTCAGTATACGAACGAAGCTCATGCAAAAATTCAACGCCGCTATGCGCCCGCAACTGAAGTTCCAGAACTATTACATCAGGCGCTCGGGTTTCGCATAAGCCTATAGCCTTTTGTGCGTCGGCCGTTCCAGCTACTGAAAAGCCGGCTTTTTCTAAAGCCGTACTGTACGTTTTACGTAGCGAGCTGTCCGGCTCAATTATGAGTACATGCTTCATGGCACTAGACCAGTTGCATCTGAGTGCTTGGCAGCAAGCTGGCAGCTAAGCCAACCTGCTTATTGTATCTGGCGATTTTAAATGAGCTGGCCATTCCCGCCAGCAAACTGTCGGCGATGAAAATACCTGCCCCGTTTGATGACGAACCACCTGGAAGCGTTTGACGAGCCAAGCCCATGAGTGCTCCTGCCCGACGATACGCATCGGTTGTGAGACCAGGATTATCAGTAAATATGCCTGCTGTAATATGCGATTTACGGCGGTGCATGGCAAACGTTACCACTGGTTTCGATTCATCGGTAATAGCGCGTAAAAGTTCATACCCAAGAATTGTAAATGCTTGCTCAAGTAAACGCCGATCTCCCATCACGGGCGGCATTTTAGCACCGATTGAAACCCTGATTTCACAGCCGTTCTGTTTGGCTAAGGGCCTGAGAGCCTCAGCTGCATCATAAAGAACTGACGATATCGCAATTGGTTCAAGTCTGAGCGCAGTCTGCTCTGTGGTCGGTATGCCAAGTACATAACCGTCAATCAGTTTTAGGGCCATTTCAGCCGTATGTGTAATTGCCTGATTATTTTCAAGCTCACTAATGCGGGCAATTTGTAGCAACGGCAGCTTTAGCTCTTCAGCCAATCCTGCAAGCAAACGATACCGATCATCATCCCAAACACCCAAAAAGCCGTTACCTCCTTCTTACCGTTCAGTATACAGCCGGGCTTGCTAAGGGGCAAACGTTAGAGTTTTAAGAATTATAGCGTCAAAATCTTTAAAAAATATTTCTGATTGAGTTGAGATTTTTAGTGTTTTATCGCGGATTGGGAACATCACCATAAGGTTTTTTTGCCCCTGATTGATCTCGCCCTGAATGCGTGCACCTAAAATATGAGGAACCTTGTCTGCCCTAAATGGTGTAACGGATATTTTGCCTGAACGTACCTTACTATCCAGATTCTTCAGCTCGTTGTCATAACTTTTCTGCTCAAGCTCAATTCTTAAAGCAAAGGATGTGCCCGACTTTACGCCAGGGACATAATCCGGATGTAAGTAACCATCTATTGGAGTGCTGGTTTTATCAGATTCAGTAATAAAAGCCGCCCATGTTTTAGGATACTCCAGCTCAACACTTCCAAACGTTGCAGGACCTTTGTAGCCCTTTGTGGGTCGCTTCTCTGCCTCGACAAATTCTGCATCCTTAGCTGTCGATACCCGTTTTTCCGTTAAAGCAACTTCTTTGGCAACAATTTTATCAGTGTCATTTTTAAACTTGCCACGTTCCATAAACGCCCAAATGCCGAAGCCGCTTGCCCCAAAAAACAACAAAACAAATAGTACAAGCGTAATAATCATCCACAGTGGTGTACGCCTTTTCAGCTGAGCAGCGGTCTGAGGCTGTTGAAATTGCTGCATGCCTTGCGGCTGGTTAGGATCCATAACGGTTATGGTAGCATGAGATTTCTGTTGTTGGTAGTCTAATACTATGGAATTCAATGGTGTAAAAATAGTTTTACTATGTGGAGACCAGGCAGTGGTTATTTTGAGAGACGATAAACCCGGGCTCGATTTTGCTGGATATTGGGATTTTCCAGGAGGTGGCAGAGAGGACAATGAATCGCCTGAAGCCTGCGCCATAAGAGAGACAAGTGAAGAACTATCAATCAAAATCAGCGCCAAAAGCATTATCTGGAAAAAACACTACCCTTCAGCCAAGTATCCTGACGCACCTTCATATTTTATGGTCGCACCTATCACCAACAAGCAAATTTTAGTCATAGCCTTTACTAACGAAGGTCAGGATTGGAAGCTCATGAGCACGACGGAAATTCTGGCTCACCCCAACTTTGTGCCTGACCTTAAAAATCGGCTTAAAGACTACTTGGATAGTAAGTTATAGTCGTACAGAAACATACCGCCTCTAGTTTTTAGAGGTTTTTTGTTCGGTATTTTAAACGCAAAACTGACTAGTCTTGTGTTTTTGCCGCTATATTTTTGAATAATATTATTGTCCAATTTGTTCATATATTTGTCTAATAAAAATACGAATATTCCATCTGTTGCAGGCCAATCGGCGTGCCAGAAGTTGCCCCAATGAATACTAACTTGTTTGCGATATTGCCAGCATCTCATGCGGCTTACAATCACTAAGATCGGATTAAGCTCATATCCGGTAACGATAGCTCCCCGCTTGGCTGCAGCCAACGCCACACTACCATCCCCGCTACCAAGCTCAAGAATTTTCATTCCTTTTTTAACCTCAAGTAAATCCAATGCAATTTCAGTCTGCTTGCGCAGGGTTGGCAGATATGGCGCCCCAAACAGCACCACAAAACCAAATAAAACAGTCAGACTAGCGAACACTACAAAAACAATAATCACGAAAAGTCGGTTTTAATTTTTGTTACTTTGTTCTCTGCCTCGTTTAAATACGTTTCAAGTTCTTTAACTATTGCGGTACCGCGTTCATACAGTTTGACCGCTTCGTCAACGTCAAGGTCGCTGGACTGCAGGGCCTCAATCACGTCATCAAGCTCAGTATGTAATGCTGTATAATCCGTTTTTTTACTTGTCATAATCTACTCCGTTACCGCATGTATAGTACCATCTGACAGCTGTATCGTAAGCTTGTCACCGGCTTTTGTGTCTTTTGCGCTACGAATTAGCTTTGTATCGCTCCGTATAATTGCGTAACCCCGTTTGAGGGCAGCCGTGGGGTTAAAAGCTTCAATTACCTGATAGCACAGCTGAAGTCGCCGCTTACGCTCTTCAATAAGCACAGTAATGTGTGCGTGTAATTTTTCTGCATTTTGTTCAAGTAAACTCTTGGCATCAACAACAATCTGGCTTAAAAGCTGGCTTAATAATTTTTTGCTAGCTGCTAGTTGTTCCAAACTATGCTTTTTATCCGGCACGAGCAGCTGTGCGGCGTTAGATGGTGTGCTTGCGCGTTGATCGGCTGCAAGTTCTGCCAGACTTACATCAATTTCATGCCCAATGGCCACGATAGTTGGCGTACGACTGCCGGCAACTGCACGGGTTACCTGTTCGGTGCTAAATGCGCCCAGGTCATCGGCACTGCCGCCCCCGCGCGTAATTACTATCGCGTCTACATCCTCATGCGTGTTCAAATGTTCAAGTGCCCGGACAATTTGCCCAGGAGCCAAATCACCCTGCACCTGCACGTCCGCTAGCAAGATCTCTACCCCGCCCCACCGTTCATTCAAGATTTTAATAAAGTCATGATAAGCCGCTGATTCACGCGAAGCAATAAGACCAATTTTGGCGGGTGGATACGGGAGCGGGCGCTTACGCTCAGCTGCAAACAGACCTTCGGCGGCTAGTTTAGTCTCCAGCAAAGCGGCAGCCTTTTTAATAGAGCCCTTGCCAACTGGCTGCATAGTCTGCACGTTAATACTAAAACCATACAAATTATGAAGTCGAGGATTACCGCGCACCTGCAACAACATGCCGTCTTCAAGCGGTCCGGGCAGACTGTAGATCGTTCCAAAGAACTTAACAGACGAATGTTCGTCTTTTAAATCAAAGTAAACCCATTTGTTTTTGCTAACCCGAAAGTTGGCCAGTTCACCCTGCACCATAACAACCGGGTATGCAAACTCCAACGTCTGGTTAAGCAGCCCTACGAAATCCGATACCGATAAAACTACATCTTCCATACTTATGTTTTTTCGTGAACCGCGCGGTTATAAAAGTACCCGCCGGCCGGCAGCTGAATACCAATGTTCAACACACGGTATGCCACAATGATCGGCAGGCTTAACGATGGCGGCACCCCGCCGGCAGCCAATACGCCGGTCATCAGGGCTTCATAAATACCGATGCCACCCGGCAAGACAGATATAAGACCGGCAAAGTTCGCAACCGCATAGGCAATAATCACGGCGCCAGGATTGATCCACTGGCCAAAAGCCACAAAAACCACGTAAACGGTGGCAATCTCAGTTAAATTAATAAGTAGTGCGTACACCATCGGTTTTTTAAGTCTTTTGTATTGCTTGCTCAAGATTTTATAGCTAGCATGGTATTCCTTGAAGGCTTTTCGAGCCCCGACTATATTAATTGTTTCCGGGTGCTTAGGCCGT
Source organism: Saccharimonadales bacterium (SeqCode) (assembly GCA_038255465.1). Lineage (GTDB taxonomy): Bacteria > Patescibacteriota > Saccharimonadia > Saccharimonadales > JACDFO01 > JACDFO01. The sequence goes on along the minus strand of JBBSLJ010000003.1, from coordinate 40,219 downwards.
ACAATCTGGATTATTTTATTAACTACTTTTGTGACAAATGTTAGAAAGCCGTCTATGCGTTTTTCGCTACCGATGACAAATGCTAGCCCAGCCGTTAGGACAAACATGAGTGTTCCCAGCGAGCTGGCGATAAGAATCATAAAATTATTAGCCTTGCCGTCAAGCGCCAGCAAGAATACCCCCAACCCCAAAAATATTTGGAACGAAATAAACAGCAACACAAAACGCATCGTCATAACGAGCGAGGCCTTGCCTGCGCTAACCCCTTTCGTGCGCATTCGGAGGCTAAAATATGAGAATCCGGAGACCCCACCACTCGGAAACACAAGATTAACAAAATTTAATTCAAGCGCAGTTTTAAACAGAAATTTATAACGCACCGTTTCATCTAAAATGCTAAACAACCGTCGATAGAATAGTGCTACGACATGATAATGGCTAAATTGAAGCATTGGCATCGCCAGTAAAATGAACAGATTGACGTTCTCGAGGCTCCGAAACGTATTAAATATCTGCTCACGCAGCGCATACATCAACCCGCCAAGCGCGGCAAAAGTAATAGCCGTTATGATAGTCCGCCAGTGCCGGCGCCAGAATGAGGTTTCAGAAGTCATATCAGTTCATTATATACTGAAGTGATATGACACAAAGCATAGCAATTCTTGGACGTCAGCCAGCGCTGGGCATAACAGAGCTCGAGAGTCTGTTTGGGGCCGATAAAATCACACGGCTCGGTGCCAGCGCAGCCGTTCTTGATGTTGAGCCTGGCGATATCAACATTAACCGACTGGGCGGCAGCACGCGCATTGCAAAGCTACTGGCCTACTTGCCATATACCGATTGGTATCAGCTTGAAAAATACATCGCCCAAGAACTGCCAAAGCATGTCTGTTGCATAGCACCTGGCAAAATTCGCTTTGGCCTAAGCCTAATCGGTTTACCGATAAATCCTTCGCGCATAAACGCAAGTGCACTGACGCTTAAAAAAATAGTCAAAAATGAGGGGCGCAGCATTCGGATCATCCCAAACAAGGATAGCGAGCTTAACACCGCACAGGTACTGCATAACAAACTAGCAGAAGCGCCGCTTGGTATGGAGCTGTTATTGATTCGAGACGGCGACCGCACCGCACTAGCCCAAACTACAGCCGTACAAAATATCAGCGCCTACGCTGCGCGAGATCAAGCCCGCCCTAAACGTGATGCCAAAGTTGGTATGCTGCCGCCAAAGTTAGCTCAAATTATTATTAACCTGGCTAAGCCCGCCGAAAAAGCCACCGTACTCGATCCTTTTTGTGGCACCGGCGTCGTTCTGCAAGAAGCGCTCCTAATGGGTCACAATGCTTACGGCAGCGATATTGAGGCTCGGATGATTGATTACTCCAAAGACAACCTGGAATGGCTGGCAAGCGGTAAGGATGTGGCGGGCGTGATCTATTTGCTAGAGACAGGCGATGCTACGTCGCACGCGTGGCAACCTTTTGAGGCACTTGCCGGCGAAACGTATCTTGGCCGAGCGTTCTCTGCCCTACCCTCGCCGGATGTACTGGCAGACGTTATGCAAGATGTAGACACAATACATAAAAAATTTTTGCGTAATCTAGCTAATCAGACTCCTCCCGGTTTCCGGCTTTGCGTTGCAGTACCGGCCTGGAAAACCAAAAACGGCTTTAAACACCTTAAAACCCTTGATTCTCTCGAGGATTTGGGGTATACTCGTCTAAGTTTTGTTCACGCCTCAAACGACCAGTTGATTTATCACCGCGAAAATCAAATAGTCGCCCGTGAACTAGTAGTACTAATAAGGAAGTAAGCAATGTCTAAAGTTAAAGCAGGTGGATCCAGTAAAAACGTACATGACAGTCCCGGCCAACGGCTTGGTGTAAAGATTTTTGGTGGTCAAAAAGTTAAAACCGGTCAAGTCATCATCCGACAAGTCGGCGCTACCAAACGTGCTGGTGTTGGTGCATTTATGAGCCGAAACTTTACTATTCATGCTGCAAAAGACGGCATTGTAACTTTCAAGCAGCGCAAAGTCCGCCGTTTTACCGGCAAATCAGCCCCTCGCACCGAAGTAACCGTCGAATAATATATTAGCGAATCTTCTCTAGCTGTTGGCTTAATTGCAAATAGTGATTTGCTACTTTTCTGGCTTCTGGTGATAACGCATTTATTCCCTGTCCAGCCTGTTGACCAAAATAAATTGAAGACTCGCCGTCACCGATGTCTTGGGCGCGTTTTTTATCGATAGTGCCCTGAGCATATTTTTGAAGATTATCTTTATCCACTTGACTAAGTGATAATACTAATTCGGCCCTTGCAGTTAAAATGAGTTCTATGTCCGGCTGGACTGCTTGTTCGGGTGACACTTGCGGAACAGCTGGCACGGCTTCAGTATCTGGCCTTGCCCACTGGCTTATACCGGGAACTTCCGAAATTAAAGCCGGCGCGGCGAATGAAACGCCCTGACTGCTAAATCCTCGCGGTGTCTTTGGTTGTGCTGGTTGACCACTTAGCAACGACTTCACATCCGCCGACTTAGGGGCCCATCGACTATATTGAGCTAATGGATTTTTAGGCTCTAGCTCTGGTATAGGCGGTTTGGTTGCAACCTGCAATCTTGTACCATTCGCCGAATTAAGATCTTCAATTGCTAAATGGCCATTACGGTTTACGCCAACTTTAAAATGATAACGCGATACATCGCTTCTCATACCGTTCTCCGCGGTACGACCGATCATTAGCGGTTCGCCTGGCGTCATAACTCCTTCTATTTGAGCACGCCTGCCATCACGCCCGAACCTGGTAAGAATAAATTTAGTAATTGAGTCTGGTGATGCTTCACGGCCCGCTACGGCAGCCTCAACAATACCGAATAGTTCGTCACCGGCCTGGATGACACCCTTTATATCCTGGTATACACCTTCTTGCTCATTAGCTGCGCACCCCTTTAAGAGATTATTATCAATAGTAACGTTAGTTGGCGTACGGGGCACTTGGTATGTCGCTACATGTTCGAGCCCAGCAATCTCATTAAAAAGCTGGTCATTTTCTGATAACTGGTCTAATTTCGCTGGATAGTGTTCTGACATATTTGTTTTTCTGTTTACAAATACAATATTAGCATGAATTCTCTTATTAGTCAATAATCTGTTTAGCGGTTAATCGTTTATGGGCGCGTACACTTAAAAGTCCACCATGCGTGGACTTTTATTATTTGCTTATGACTCTGTGTTATACGTTTAGGTGGGCTTTGATTTTGTCTACTACGTCTGCAATGACGACCTGAGATTTTACTAAGTAATCGTCAACCCCCATAGATTGCGCGCGTTCACGGTCACTGTCCTGACTTAGGGCAGTTAACATAATGATTTTGACGTTGGTGGTCTCTGGTGTGTTTCTTAAGATGTCAAGCACGTCAAAACCACTGACTTTAGGCATCATGACATCGAGCAGGATAAGATCCGGCTTATATGCTAATGCGGCGGCCAGGGCGTCCTCGCCGTTCGGGACACGCTTGATATCGAAGCCTTCAGCGTCAAGCCGGGTTTGATAGACACTGGCTAGAGCGTCGTCGTCCTCTACGAGTAAAATTTTCTTTGCATGCCCAGCTGGCTGTGCAAGTGATTGGTTGGTTTGTTGTTCGTCCATACTGTTTATGCTACCTCACGCTATAAACTATTGCAAACTGCTACAAAAGAGCCTTAATGAAACCGTCGAACATCGGGTGCGGACGATTCGGGCGGGATTTGAACTCAGGATGGTACTGGCTGGCCATGAAGAACGGATGATCAACCCCTTCAATAACCTCTACTAGGTTGTTTTTCGGGTTAATACCCACTGGTTTGATTCCCCATGACTCGTACTCACCTCGGTAAGCATTGTTGCATTCGTAACGATGCCGGTGCCTTTCAACTATTTCAGTTGTGCCGTAGAGTCTGGCTGCCAAACTGTCTTTTTGAAGCACACAGTCGTAGTTGCCGAGACGCATGGTGCCGCCGGTGTTTTCTTTGCCTTTTTGATCTTCCATCGTGTTGATAACCAAATCCGCGCCATCCGGGTCAAGCTCGGCCGTTGTAGCTTGTTTTAAGCCGCCGGCACGCGCTGCAGCAATCACGGCCATTTGAAGCCCTAGACATAGGCCCAGGTATGGCAGCTTGTGTTCAAGCGCATGCTGGGCCGCCTTGATTTTGCCCTCGAGCCCGCGCTTACCAAAACCGCCCGGGACGACTATGCCATCAAGGCCGGCTAGCGTTTCTGTAATACTTGCCGTGTTGTCATCAATAGTTTCGGCGTCTACCCAGCGTATTTTGAGGTTTACGTCATTCCACCAGGCGGCGCTTCTGAGCGCCTCAAAAACCGACATATATGTATCAGTGTTGTCCATGTATTTGGCAACAACACCGACTGTTACCGACTTTTTATATTTAGTTGTTGCGCGCTTAACGACATCACGCCAATCTTTGAGGTGCGGCTTATCAATCATAAGTTTTAGACGCCTAGCAATCACTTCAGCGATTCCTGTATCTTCAAGAGTCAGCGGCACTTCATATATAGTTTCAGCGTTTGGCAGTAAGGCTATGGCTTCAGGCGCCACGCCCGAGAAAAGGCTCAGTTTATTAATGACGCTTTTTGGCGCAGCGACTTCTGATCGAGCCACCAGCACATCCGGCACGATACCCAAGCCTCTGAGTTCACGGACGGCGTTTTGGGCCGGCTTGGTTTTTACCTCTTGGCTGGCGCCCAGGTACGGCATATATACGACATGCACAAAGACGCAGTTTTCGCGGCCTACCTTTTGGGCTAACTCACGGATTGCTTCGAGAAAACTTAGACCCTCATAATCGCCTACGGTGCCGCCGATTTCGACAATATGGACGTCAAAGCCTTCGGCCGCTTTTTGAATCTCCACTTGGCTGGCCTGGGTTACGTGCGGAATAAACTGGACGGTTTTGCCCAGGTATTTGCCGTGACGTTCGTCACTAATGACCTTCATAAGTATGCGGCCGCTCATAAGCGAGCTGCTTTGGGTTAGCTCCTGGTCTAAAAACCGCTCGTAATGACCAAGATCCAGATCGGTTTCGGCGCCATCAGTAGTTACATAGCATTCACCATGCTCGGCCGGATTAAGTGTGCCGGCGTCAACATTAAGATAAGGATCGCACTTCTGAATATTTACCTTTAGGCCGCGGGCCTTTAAAAGGTTTCCGATTGAGGCGGCGGTGATACCCTTTCCTACCCCGGAAAGCACACCACCTGTTACAAACACATATTTAGTGGGTTTTGCCACTCACGCCTCTCTTTTATGCTCTTTACTCTACCATATGAAATCGCGCTACAAAACAGCTATTTTTTCAAAAAATTCAGGGCGGCGTCTTTTTGGGGGTCGCGCTTGGCCGTAAAGTCTTCTTCTGTTCGTTCTACTTTTTGGTCAGGTTCAATGCCTTCTTTATCTATGTTTTTGCCGCCAGGCGTGAACCAGCGGGCAATCGTAACCTTAAGGACCGCGCCGTCACCAAGGCGGACAAGCGACTGTACGCTTCCCTTGCCAAAGGTCTTCTCTCCTATAAGGGTTGCTGCATTGTTGTCTTTGAGCGCTCCGGCGATAATTTCTGAGGCCGAGGCGGAGCCCTCGTTTATCAGCACAACCGTCGGAATGCCATTTAAGATTGGCCTGCCAGTTGCGTTAAAAGATTTAACCACTTCACCGCCGCGTTTTTCTTCGAGAACTTTATCGCCCCCGTCCAGCCACAAACTGGCGACTTCAACCGACGAATCAAGCAAGCCGCCGGGGTTGCCGCGTACGTCTAGAATGACGCCCCGAACATTCGCCTTCTTGAATTTTTGTGCCGCTTCCCGGCTTAATGGAGCCGTGTCATCACCAAAGCGTGAAATTTTTAAGTATCCAATATTGCCTTCTAAAATTTCATTTTCTACGCTTGGAATATTGATCTGTTCTCTGGTGATTTCAAATTCTAACGGTTCGCTGTTTTCTCGAACAATTTTAAGTTTAACTTTTGTACCCACTTCGCCGCGGATTTTGCTGACCGCTTCGCTAACACTAAGGTCAAAAGCTGGCTCGCCGTTAATTTCAGTAATGATATCTTTTGGCCTCAGCCCTGCTCGTTCGGCTGGATAACCGGCGATTGGCGAAACAATACTAATAAATTCCTTGTCTTTACTAAGCTCTGCACCAATGCCGCTAAATGTACCGTTAAGACCTTCGTCAAATTCCTTGGCAGCTTTTTGGTTCAGAAATTCCGTGTATGGGTCACCGGTTGATTTAGCCAAACCTTCTTTTAAGCCATCCAGTAATTCTTGTGTGGTTAGCTCGCCGTCATAATTCGCTTTTATAGAATCGTAGACTTGCTCGACGGTTTGGTAGTCAAGATCTGCTGGCAACTCCTTGTTCTGATTGTTCTTAAGCGCAGCGTCTGGACCGACATTAATTCGTCCGCTTCCAACACCCACGCCAAGTGCAAAGATTACAACCGCAACAAAACCGCCACTAATAAGTTGGGCAAACGTAAATTTCTGCTTTTTAGTATGTATATTCTCGCTAGTAGTAGACTCTTCCAACTAATCCTCCAATAGAAAACTGAGATAATGACAATTCATTATCTCAGTTTTGGAATTTTAAGGCTAGTGTAGTATCTAACAACTAATTGCCGAAAATAGTTGCGAAAGCCATCGCAACAAAGACCATATATCCGATTGGAATACTAACCAGGAAAACAATCAACCGTACCCCTGGCATTGGAATTACTAAGCCGAGTATCTGCCAATACGCAACAATAAATAGTAAGCCCGCGAATATCCTAACTAGCATGTTTATCGGATTACTTTGATATGCAGGCTTAATAGAGCGTCCGTTTTTGTCATAGTTTATGATTTGACCATTAACTATTCTTTGTGAATGTGCTGGGGGAGTAACATCTATCGGTGGAAATATACTATTTCCAAGCGCCATAACCCATAAGTAACCACTCACAAAAGCTATAATGACCCAAACTGTGGCTTTTTGTTTACTTTGCTGCATATTCCAAATAGTAGAGCTTACTGTTAGAAGCTTATAAACACCAAACCGCTTTGATTAATTACCCCTGCACTATTTCCCTCAGGCCCACGATACAAGCCGTCTCCAAGTCGGTTATAGTCGCTTACGACCACTCGGCCATCGTCAAATACTGCCTCGACGTACATTACATGGCCATAGTAACCATTCGGGTTAACCGCCGCGTCACCAACCCGTGCACCGCTTCCATAACTAACTTTATAGCCACGGGCCGCAGCTGCGCTTGGCCAGTCTGCTGCATTTCCAAGGTAGCTAAAACCGGTTTTGCCATCGGCAGCCAATTTATATGCCACCCATGACGTGCAGTTGCGGTAGCCGTAACCCCAAACGTCCCATGGACCGCCCCTGAAGTACCAGTCGTAGTTATCACAAGGGCCACTAACCTTATTGGTATGGACACAATAGGCGTTACCCCACGGATAGCCGCCACCGCCAGGAATGCCGGGAGCCCCACCCGCACCAAAAAGACGGATGTTTTCAAGTACCTGTTGGCGCTTCAGTTCAGTAATCTGCGCCTTGTTTTCCTTAATCTGTTTGTTGTACTCGCTCTGTTGGGCTTGGTTAAACCCTAGAAGTCGCCTCTGTTCAGCCTTATTCGCGTCTGCCTGGGCTTTTAGGACATTATCTTCTTGAATCAGACGTTCAGTCTCTTCTTTAGCGGTATTCAGCTGAGCTTTTAAGATGCTAATACGGTCTAGCGTGGACTTAATTTTGTCCTTTACCGCATCGCGGTACTGTTGCCTGTCGATAAATTCACTAAGATCTTTGCTAGAAGCCAGCATTTCAAGCGTAGTAATATCACCCTCTAAATACATAGCCCGAATATTCTGGCCCATCAGGTTCTTCTGCTTGTCCAGTTCAATTTCAGCTTCAGTAATTTGGCGGGCCAGTTCGTCTGACTTGGCTTGGTTGGCATTTATCTGATCCTGGAGGCCATTTATTTGAGTTTGTAATCCCGCAATTACTTCGGCAATATTGCCGGCTTCAACCTGGAGAGCCTTAACGGATTGTTCATTTTGAGTATTTTGGTTTTTAAGCTCATTGATTTGGTCGCTAAAACGGTCTGCCCTAACGGTTTTTGACAGAGGCGAAACGACAAAACCTGCTACTAAAATGAGTAGCAGTAGGCCATGTATAGGTTTAGGTAATATTTTTTGCTTTTTGTTTGTCATGTTTAATTTTAGTTAATGACAACCACATTATATCAAAAACCACAACCATTTTCAACCCCCCTGTTGAATCTCAAGAACTAAATCATTTCGACGGTCGCCACGGCGACCTCTCCCGACCACCTTTTGACAGCAAAAGTTGGACAAAACTGCTGGGCCACTCCAGCTCTTGAGACGTTCATTGTCAAGCGCCACAACGCTCAAGGAACTCAGCCCGCCCTGTTACTTGGGATGGCGGGCTTCAAATAATCTTTCGCTGTCTATTGTGGCTTTGCCATTCACGTATCAGGAGCTTTCGCCATGCCCAGACCCCAACCCCCACGGCCATTTCGCTAAAGACAAAATGTGTTAATTAAATTATTTTTAAATTCGTTAGGTCTTGGATTAGTTCTTCATAGGTATCGAATAGTATTGACGTAAACCCAACTTCTGTGGCGGTGCTTAGGCTTTTTTCGGAATCATCTATAAACACTAACTCGCTTGGCTTAACGCCCAGCTCCTCTGAGAAGTGAGTAAAGGCATGTGGTTCAGGTTTTACCAAGCCCGTTTCTGCAGAAATATGAAAGACGTCAAAGTGTTTATCTAGGCCAGTCTGTCTCATACTGGCAGCTTTTTCGTGGGTGTTATTGCTCAATAAGCCTATTTTATATCCCAGGGCACGAAGTTTGTCTGCCAAATCCAAAACATCTTGGTTCAGCCTTTCAGCGTTTGCTTCCTGACTCAACTTCATGATTGCATGCACTTTATCTCGCTTACCCAAATCTGTCAGCACAAGCGTCCACAGCTCTTCCCATGTCACTTCGCCTCGGTTGACCTTTTTGTTATGCTTAAAATAAGCATCTAGATATTGTTGATAAGAAATGCCCAGCAGTGTAGCTACACTCTGACCAAAAAACTTCCCAGGTCTGCCATTTAACACCCCGCCCCAATCAAACCCAATGGCTTTAATCTCACTCATTTTAAAAGTTCTTCCAGGTCTCCGATTGACGACTTTAAGGTGTTAGTACGAGGCGACTTCCGTAAATGCGCCTCGACAGTTTCTTGTGCATAGTACTGTGTATCATCTCGACTGACAATTTGACTCGCAGCGTCAGCCAATTTTATTACTAGTTCTGATGAATTCAGCTTCATGTTTACAATATCTCCCATTTATAAAGAGTATACTCTCCCTGTTCTTTTGCGAATATAAATACATTTCGTCTTTAGCCAAATGGCCATGGGGGTTGGTGTCTGGGCATGGCGGAAGCTCCTGATGCCTGAGTGTCAATAACTACAAGTAGTTGCGAGGAGCTTGTTTGAAGGCCTTGCTATCCCAAGTATGAAAGCAAGGCCTGAGTTCTCCGAGCCTTGTAGTTTTGACAGCGAAGTCATCAAGAGCTGAAGTGGCCCAGCAGTTTTGCCCAACTTTTGCTGTCAAAAGTTGGTCGGGAGAGCTACGAAGTAGCGCCGAAATGGTTTTAAAAATGTATGAAGACTAAACTGCCGATGTTAACTCGAGCTTCCGAGTATGTGCCGCCCCAGTTGGCATTGTACTGACTGACATAGATTGTTCCGTCGTCGTAGACGGCCTCAACATACATAACGTGGCCGTAGTAGCCACTATTGCTAACTGCAATGTCACCGACGCGAGGACTGCCATCTACGGGTATACCGGCAGCGCGGGCATTGTCATCCCACTGGTTTGCGTTGCCGCGGCCGCCCCAGAACGGCATGTGTCGGCCGCTTTTCCAGACCTTCCAAGCGGTATAGCTGACACATTGGCGCTTGTACATCCCCCATGGATCAGAAACGGTGTTTGGAAAAGACACATTTGCCCACGGATAGCCTGTCGTGTCCGGCACATTAATAGTACCCCGGCTGCCAAAAAGTCGCGCGTTAGCTGCTGCCTGCTGACGCCTTAGGTCGGCAATTTTGCCAGTATTGGATTTTATCTGGCTACTTAAGCTGCTACGCTGGCCCTCATTTAGAGATAATAGCCGCGACTGCTCGCCGCGCTGAACATCAAGTTGCACCTGAATGGCCCGTTGATCAGCTAAAATCTTTTCTATTTCCAATTTTTGAGCTTCAAGCTGCTCACGTAGTTCACGTATTCTATCGAGTGTTGTTTTTACCTTATTCTGGACTTCGTTGCGATACTGTTCGCGGTCTAAATATTCGCTGAGATCTTTGCTCGATGCCAATATTTCAAGGGTAGATATGTCACCTTCAAGATACATCGCACGAATGCTATCGCCCATCAGCTCTTGTTGACGAACTATTTCGGCTTCTGCTTCTATTATTTGACGCTTCAAGTCGACCATTTTGGCCTGATTGTTGTTGATCTGGCTTTGCAACTCTGCAATCTGAGATCCCAGACTTGAAATTACTGCTTCTAGGCTCTCGGCCTCTTGCAGCAAGTCCTGGCGCTGAGCCTGCAAGCCACTGTTTTGCGTATTAAGGTTATTAATTTGCGATTGAAAAGTCTCGGCACCAACAAGCCCACCGAGTGACAGCGTAACTGCGATAACGGGTATAAAAAATAGTTTGACTAGCTGCTGGGTTTTTGTTTTCATGATTGGGATTTTTTGTTTAATAGTTTGGAACTTTGTCATACTATCCTTACAAAATTACGTTATAAATGCAAGCCAATAAAACAAACCATCCGCGTACGGCAGGTTGTTCCCCCTCTAATTAGTTACTTTTTGCTTATGGTACCCTCACTCATTCTTATTACATGTTGGCCTAGGGCGGTCAATGTAGATTATTTGGAAGTCTTAAATTTTAGATATCGCCGCGTTGCGATCATGGACGATGCGGCACCAATTAGTATACCAATCGACAATTGTGTGGTCAATATTAACCAAAAGTGTTTTGCAAAATAATCATTCGCAAATGATATATCAAGAAGCCCTAGCGAGCTTGCACCAAAGGCATTCGCCGAGACACTAAAGAGCGTTTCACATATTACCACCGACAAAAGACCAGCGATGATACCGTATATAACGGTTTCGACCACAAACGGTCCGCGAATAAAGCTAGTGCTGGCGCCAAGCAAACGCATAATCTGCAGTTCGTCTCGACGGTTAAAGATTGCCATGCGGATGGTATTAAAAATAATTAGCATGGAAACTACAGTAAAGATAGCCACCCCGACAATCCCCGCCTGGCCTAAAAAGCGTGTTGCGCTGGTAATTTTATCAATCGCTTCCTTGCGGTCGCCCGAGTATGACGTTTCATCAGATTGGAGTGCTTTGATATCCTCTTTTTCAAGATATGTTTTGATTTCTTCAATTCGGTTTGGGTCTTTTGGCTTTAACCGCAAAGAGGCTGGCAAGGGGTTGTCAGTTTGCGAAATAGCCAATAGTAGATCGGGGTTATCTTGATTTGCTTTTTTATAATCTTCTAGTGCCTGTTCTTTACTGACGTATTTAACCTCTTTCACGTTTTGGATGTTTTTTAAGTCGGCGATAAGCTTTTCACGCGTTTCATCCGTTACGTCATCTTTAAGGTACACAGATACGTCAATGCGGTCAGTTATTTGGGTAATCGTATTATTGAATGTTTCGTTAGCTATTACAGAAAATAATAAGATAGTGAGCGTAATGAGCATCACGGCTATTGCGGCGATGGCCAGGGTTAGATTACGCACAAAGTTTTGGCAGCCAGTTTTAATAATCCGCCACTGCGTAATTAAACGATGATTAAAATCCTTCTTCATTAGCTCTTACCCCTGGCATTGTATTCGGCATTAGCCCGGTCACTGACAACCCGGCCATCATCAATAGTGATCACGCGTCGCTTTAGCTTATTCACAATGTCCTGGTTGTGAGTTGTTAACAGTACGGTGGTACCGTATCGATTAATTTTCTCTAGTACCTTAATGACTTCCCAGGCATGTTTTGGGTCAAGGTTGCCTGTCGGCTCATCGGCGATTAGAATTTTTGGCTGGCGGACAACAGCGCGTGCAATCGCCACCCGCTGCCGCTCACCGCCGGACAGCTCGTTCGTCATGCGCTTTTCTTTGCCTTTTAGGCCTACCAGATCTAAGACTCTTGGCACAGTATGCTGAATCTCCTTATTGCCGTAACCAACAATTTCGAGCGCAAAAGCTACGTTTTCATAGACATTTTTATTCGATAACAGTTTGAAGTCCTGAAAAACAACGCCAATCTTGCGTCGCACCAATGGGATATCTCGGTCTTTTAATTTATCGTAATCTAAACCGCCGACTACAATTTTGCCCGACGTTGGTTTTTCTTCTTTAGTAAGTAGTTTAAGGAGCGTCGACTTCCCCGCTCCGCTTGTGCCAATAATAATAACGAATTCCTTCGCCTCAATATGAAGAGAAAGACGGTCAAGCGCCGTATTCGTTCTGTTATAAACCTTCGTTACCCTATCAAGAAGTATCACTCAGGTAAGTATACCAGATTATGAGCCGCCAATTGTGTGCTCAAGGTATGCTTCTATAAATAGGTCTAGTTCACCGTCAAGGACAGCATCGGGGTCGCTTGTTTCAAAGCGGGTCCTGAGATCTTTTACCTGCTTGTACGGATGGAGTACGTAGCTTCTGATTTGATTGCCCCACGCCGCCTGTTCGTTCGGGCCTTTGAGTTCGGCCAGGTTTTCGAGATGCTGTTCTGCCTGCAGTTGGGCAAGTTTTGAGCGCAATATTGTCATGGCGGTTTCTTTATTTTGTAGCTGAGAACGTTCGTTTTGGATTGCAACCACGATGTTGGTAGGCGTATGTGTCACACGCACCGCTGAGTCAGTGGTATTCACGCTTTGACCGCCCTTACCGCCACTACGGTAGACATCTATCTTAAGATCTTTTTCATCAATCTGTACGACTTCAGGTGTGGCGATTTTGGGCATTATTTCAACTTTTGCAAAGCTCGTTTGGCGCAAGTTATCGGCGTTGAACGGACTTAAGCGCACTAACCGATGAACACCGTTTTCGCCTTTTAGTTTGCCGTACGCAAAGTTTCCCGAAATATCTAAAGTAACACTTTTGATTCCTGCTTCTTCGCCCGCTGATTCATCAATTGTAGAAACAATAAAGCCAGCTTTTTCGCCGTAGCGCACATACATGCGCAGTAACATGCCGGCCCAATCTTGCGCATCAGTTCCGCCGGCGCCGGCGTGGATACTTAAAAGCACGTCAAAATCATCAAACTTGCCACTCAATTTAAGCTGCGATTTGAGCGCCTTAAATTTTATGTCTGCGGTTGTTAGCTGATCCTGAAGATCAATGACCAATGACTCGTCTTCAGTTTGCGCAAGTTCAACAACTTCTTTGACGGATGCGTCGAGTTCTTGCCACGGGGTAACCCTGGCCTCAAGCTTACTTGCCTGCTTCATGATTTCCTGGGCCTTTAAATTATCAGACCAAAAATCGGGAGACTGTGATTTTTTTTGGAGTTCAATCAGTTCCGCTTGAAGTTTTTGAATATCGAGCTTAGTAAGCGCATCTGCAATAGCTAGGGACAGTGCTTCTGCCTGCTTAAGTAATTCTTGCATGCTAAAAATTATACCTTTTGTGGGATGTTAAACGAAAACCGCAACCAGAGACTTTGGCGTAGTTTAAATGCCGCGCGGAGAGAGAAACCGCAGCTTTGTCTCATTTTTCCCAGAGTGGCAAAATTTTGGTTTGCAAATCCTGGGTGAATTTATCACCTGAGCTGCCAAGACATCCCATACCCCAGGTTTTATCTTCAAATAACTGGCTTGAAATAGTAACAATCGCGTCTTTAGTTACGGCTTCGATTCTCTCTGGGAATTTATAGTAATCATCAATATGATCATCAAAGAAATAACGGCCACTGTAGCCCGAAGCCGTACCGCTTACCGTCTGGCCGCTACGCTGGAATCGTCCGAGCGAATACTGTTTGGCGTTGGCGATATCTTCTTCGGCTACTTTGCCATGAAATACATTTGTTAGTTCTTTAACGATAATTTTGTAGAGTTCCGGAGCATTCTTGGGCATAACCTGCGCTCCAAACCACCAGTTACTGGAATCTCTTGTTTGCCCAAAACCTGAGCTCATTCCGTAGACTAACCCTCGTTCACGGGCGGTGCCAAGAATTCTCGAATACAGCGTTTCTGTTAGCATAGTATTGATCAAACCTAACGCGTCGGATTCGGCATCTTCCATGCGGCGATGCATAAACGTGTCTATATAAAAGTACAGGTTTTCAACAGTTTCGTTATGGATATACAGCGGCGCACGGAGGGTTTTTGGTACTTCGTGTGGCAGCGTGCTTCTGCCCTCTCCAGCCCAAAGCTCGATATTTTCAAATAATCCAGTAAGTATTTTTTGGCGGTTTGGGGGCAGCTTACCACCGATTACAAAACGCATATTACTGGCGCTATGTGTCAGCAAGTAGTGTCCTCGTATATCGTCTAACTCGACATTGTCCATGAGCTGTATACGGGTTTGGTCAGTTAATACCTTAAAACCGTAAGCTTCACGGAGGGCGAGGCTTAAATGTCTAAAATGATTGTTGGAGCGAGCCATGAGCTCTTCGCGCACATTGCCAAACTCGGCCTTAAATTCTTCTTCTAGAAAAAGCGGCTTGGTTATGGCGGTTAAAAGCAGACTAGCAATGCGGTCCCATTCAAAATCGGCGCACTCGGCCTCATAAATAATATCGTAACTGCCAGTGCTGGCGTTGCTGTACGCACCGTTTTTCTCAAACTCAGCCTGGAACGCTCGAGCTTTTGGGATAAGGTCGTTAGCTCCGAGCAGCACATGTTCCATAAGGTGGGGTGCTTCCCACTTTTCTCGGGGTACCAGGTATTCCCCTGCCCTGAAATTAACCTCAAAAGTCATCACGCTGGCATCAGGAATGTGGACAAATAACCCACGGACACCATTAGACAGCACTATTTCACTGACAGTATGTTTCATCGGCTACTTTCTCTTTCGGGCTTTAGCTTTAGTTTTGCGCTTACGTTCCTGTTTGCGGGTATTTTTAAGCTTATCGTGAGATTTTTTTTCTTCGGCATTCGCTACCTTGCCTGGTACAAAGTCAGTTTCGTGGAATTCTTCTGCCTCTATAATTTTGTCGGCGTTGTCGACTGAATTACGAGCTGCTCTAGTTAGTTCTGTTTCTGTCATTTCCACGCTAACTACAGGCTCCGCGTGGAAGAGTGCCCGAAGTACATCGTGACGAAGCGTGATCTGCATTTCTTCAAATAATTGTTGCGACTGCCGGCGGTATTCAACCAACGGATCACGCTGACCAACACTGAGCCAGTGAATCCCCTCGCGCAGGTGATCCATGTTTTCAAGGTGCTGCATCCAGAGGTTATCCAGAATTTGCAGGTATATGTCTCGTTCAACTTTGCGCATTACTTCTTCGGTAAATGCAGATTCACGGCCTTCATATAGTGCATTTGCTTCTTCAAGCAGGACTTTGCCGAATTTGGCTGCATCTGTATCAAATAAGCGATCCAAGGTTTCTTCGTCAAACGGAAATACTTCGGTCACAACAGATTCAAACTTGTCTGACAAAATATCCGGCGAGTTGGCAAGCAACCTTACTTCATCTTCAACAAACTGTCTGACGCGCTTTTTAATATCTGCCTGAAGCAGGATTTCACGACGCATGGCGTAGGTAGCGCGACGATGTCGGTTCATAACGTCGTCATACTGGACGACGTTTTTACGAGCATCGAAGTTGTAGCCTTCTACTTTTTTCTGCGCCCCTTCAAGGCTCTTGCTGATTATGCGGTTTTCGATTGGTGTTTCGTCGTCAACGCCTAGTTTCTGCATGATGCTCGCGATACGATCACCTCCAAAAATACGCAACAGGTCGTCTTCAGTACTTATAAAGAACTGACTGGCACCCGGATCGCCTTGACGACCGGAACGTCCTCGCAGCTGGTTGTCAACGCGCCTTGATTCATTGCGCTCAGTACCGATGACAAACAAGCCACCGAGTTCTTTTACGCTTTCTGCTAGCACAATGTCAGTACCTCGCCCGGCAATGTTGGTCGCGAGCGTTACGGCTCCATTTTGACCAGCCTTAGCAACAATAGCTGCCTCTCGCTCGTTATTTTTGGCGTTTAGAACCTGGTGCGGAATCTTGGCTTTCGCAAGCAAGCTTCCTAGCAGTTCGTTCTTTTCAATAGAGTTTGTCCCGATTAGAACAGGCTGACCCTTCGTGTTCAAACTTTTAACTTCTTTGATAATTGCGTTGAACTTGCCCATTTCGGACTTATAAATCCTATCGGCATGATCCTTACGAACAACCGGTCTGTTTGATGGGATTTCCACGACATCGAGTTTGTAGATCTGGTGAAATTCTTCGGCCTCAGTTGATGCCGTACCCGTCATACCTGCTAATTTTTCATATAAGCGGAAGTAATTTTGGAACGATATTGTCGCAAGTGTCATTGACTCTTCCTGAACTTCAACGCCTTCTTTGGCCTCTATGGCCTGGTGCAAGCCCTCGTTATATCGTCTTCCTTTGAGTAACCTACCCGTGAATTCATCGACAATGACAACTTCGCCGTCAGATGTAATTACATAATCTTTGTCGCGCTTGAATAATGCCTGGGCTTTAAGTGCCTGTTCAAGGTGGTAAATTGTACGAATGTTATCGGTGCCGTACAGGCTTTTAATGCCAAGCACTTTTTCGATTTTTTCGACACCGGTATCGTTGAGTACAACGCTGCGGCGTTTTTCATCAACTTCGTAATGTTCCTCTTTTTTAAGATTGCGGACAACTTTTGAAAACTGCATGTAGGCCGCGCCGCTTGTAACACTTGGTGCCGAAATAATCAGTGGCGTACGTGCTTCGTCAATTAAAATGGAGTCAACCTCGTCAACGATAGCGTAGTGAAGCTCGCGCTGCCGGAGTTGCTCGGTTTCACGTACCATGTTGTCGCGGAGATAATCAAACCCAAGCTCGTTGTTTGTACTATAGGTGATGTCAGCCCGATACGCTTCTTGACGCGTACACGGCTTTAAGTGCTTAAACCTTGGGTCGTCATGACTTTCGTCGACGAATTTAGGGTCAAAAATAAACGATTGATCAGGCACAATAACACCAACAGTCATACCTAAAAAGTCGTACACTGGGCCCATCCAACCGGCACCGATACGCGCCAAATAATCGTTTACGGTCACGAGATGTGAGCCCTTGCCACTAAGAGCGTTTAAGTACAACGGCAGTGTCGCTACGAGCGTTTTACCTTCACCGGTTTTCATTTCTGCAACGTTACCCTCATGTAGCACCATGCCACCAATCAGCTGCACATCAAAGTGCCGTTGCCCGAGTGTACGATCGGCCGCCTCACGAACAACCGAAAAAGCATCAGGTAAAATCTTGTCGAGTGAATCTTTTTTAAGACGCTCCCTAAGCTTCTTAGTCTGTTCTTTTAGTTTTGCATCGGATAACTTCTTATACTTTGACTCAAGCGCATTAATTTCTTTGACACGCTTCCTCAGCCGTTTAACAGTTTTGATCTGAGGATCACCTAATACTCGTTTTAATAGCTTGTTCTTAACCATGTTCTCCCTCTACGGATATTTTCTGACAATTGCGGACTCAAGATATTGTACCCTATAACAGGTTACAGCGTACATATATTTATGATGTAGTTTTTATTCAACAACCGGGTTGCGACGAAGTTTTGAAATGACACGCTTGTGGATTCGCAAGGAAGAGTGAGTTTCTTTATATTTCTTAAGTTGGTTTTTGAGCTTTTCCTCAACAATATCAACTGCTGCGTACATGTTTATGGTGGTTTCTTCTATACGGATTGTTTCTTTAGGAAGGTGTAAAACCACCTCACATGCACATTCTTTTTTAGCTCTGATTTTCTTTTCTTTTAGGAACACTTCAGCGTGGGCAGACTCACGGGCATGTCTTGGCATGTATTTTTCGAGCTTGTTAATTTTTGTAGTTACGTACTTTTTAATCTTGGTGTCCAGTTCGGTATGAACTCCGGTTATCTCCAATTTGATCATATGACTTCCCTTCCCCCCATGTACGCTTTAAGCACTTCAGGTATTAGTATACCGCCTTCAGGTGTCTGATAGTTTTCAATTACTGCTACCATAGTCCTCCCAAGGGCAAAAGCAGTCGCATCGTTCGTGTGAGCTAGTTCGACAACACCCCCGGCTCGACGTACACGCGTTTTAAGCCTTCGCGCTTGATAGTCAGTCATGTAGTCGGCCGTGTGCGTTTCGCGGTATTTACCCTGGCCAGGAAGCCATGTATTCATATCAACACCGCATGCATTCGGTTTGCCAATGTCTGCAGTGCATTTTTTCATTACTTGATAGTGCAAGCCCAGTTGTGTAAGCAGATACTCCTGAATGGCCACCATAAACAAATGTTCATCTAGGCCGTTTTCTTTAGTGGTGAAGCTTTCCATTTCGAGCTTATCAAACTGGTGCATCCTAATAATGCCTTCCATGTCTTTGCCGTACGTGCCCGCTTCTTTACGAAAACTGGTGGCGTATCCCAAATAACGAATCGGAAGGTTTTCTTCATCAAAGATTTCATCAGCATGCATGCTACCCAGCACGTGCTCCGCGCTTCCCTGCAGCCACAGTTCTTCGCCCTCAATTTTATAACGGTCATCACGCGGCTCAAGGCGATCCATGGCATCATATGGCTCGGTCTTAATCATGAGCGGAGGAAGTACGGGCGTGAACGGTTTTGTGCTTACGCTAAGGCCGGCTTGGGCGGCAATCTCTTTTAGCTTCTCTTCACTTGCCAAAACATCCATAGTAAAGTGAATAATCGCCATCTGGAGAAATACTAGGTCGCCCTTAATGTAGGCGAACCGACTGCCGGCAACTTTAGTGGCACGTTCTTTATCAATCATCATGCGTGACTCGGCTAAATCCCAGTGATTTTTTGGCTCAAAGTCGAGCTGTTTTTTCTCACCGACTTCTTTGCTAACAACGTTATCATCTTCGCTTGCGCCTGTTGGTACATCGGCCATGGGCATATTTGGAACCAGTTTAAGCAGATCAGTAAATTGCTGACCGACTGCGTTTAGCTGATGTTCAAGGTCACTGATATGATCCTTAATTTCGCGTCCTTTAACTACCTGGTCTTCATCTGGTCGTTGACCTTTTGTAGCGTCTGCCAGTTGGTTTCGTTGGCGGCGCAGATCTTCAATTTGCGCTTGCAAATCTCGCCGCTTACCATCAAAGCCAAGCAGCTGGGTTATATCGACTTCATAACCTTTTTGTTTTGACTTTTCTGCAACAAATTCGGCATTTTCGCGGATAAATTGAATATCTAGCATATGTCTATTATAGCCCAGAACTTCAGCGTTACACTGAATGTCCGGATATTCGTTTTACGTCGTGTGCTACATCTCCGGGCCTTGGTAAATCCTGACCAAACCAACTTTTATAAATCGTATCGTCGTCCATAACTATCAGGACAGCCGGAAGACTTGATTCCTGAATATCATAAAAATCTGCGACTTGAGCTCCGTCTTTGCTTCTGACGTCAAGATAGACTACCTGCGTCTTTTCGTCTGTTGCTTTGTCAAGTTCCTGGCCGTAGGCAGTAAGTCGGTTTTCGAGCATACTCATGCCTACAAGATAAACTGCCGGACCGGTTCTGTCGGGAATATTGGTAAATTCTAGCGCCATATGTTTTTCATTATAACCTATGCCCGGAGGGATATATAAAAGATTCGCGTCAGACTAGACTCCGAGTTGTTGCAGGCGTCGATCAAGGGATTCCGGCATTTCGGCTTTAAACGGATCGTTCATCATCGTCCTGCCGTTGGTAACCCAGTGTAGTGTAAGGACGTCCCAACTGGTCGAAAAGATCTGATTGTATCGACCATCCTCCGGATTCAATGTCATAAGGCGGCCAATTGCCTGACCCCTGACTTTGGCCCTGGTATTCGGTAATGGCACGCCATTTTCTAATACGTCGGCAGATGGGGAATCCTCAAAAAAACCTCTTCTTAGCAACTTCATGCCTGCGCCCTCATACGGCGACAAACGATGAAATTCTATAGATTTTTGCAGTGCTACAGCTCCGGCCGACACTCTATCTTTGCCAAGACTGTTTATTTGCGCAAACTTAGCCTCCAGCTCACGCAAAATTAACTCCTCTTTAACCACCCAGTTAACTCGTCGTTCGCAAAGCGCCGGGTCTTGCGAAAGATCATCAAGCAGCTTTTCCCATTTTTTACCAAATAACTCATCTTGAGCTGTTAAGCATTTAGCTCTTCTGGTAGCCACGAGCGAACGTTCCATAACGTATCGTTCTAAGTCTAATCCGCTCATTTTTCTACCATCTGCCAAGCTTACTTTTGCCTTCAGCGTAGGATCATGATTTATAGTCCTGATAGCTGCAATTGGGTTCTCTGGCATCAGGTCATCGAACTTTACACCTAAACCGCATGCTCGCAAGATGATTGCGACGCTCGCTCTTCTGAGCGCATAGACGAATGGACTCATCACCGCGTCACCCGATATGTCATGGATGCGACGAAAGCGTTGCTTGTCAGCATACGGCACGTCTCTTGTATTAACTAACGGTCTGTTTTGAGTCGTATTAAGACTTACTGTATCCCAAAAATGATCGGCTCGTTCACTTAAACAATAGCGGTAACCGCCATCCTCTGTTGGTTGTACGTGACCCGCGCCTGACCAGACAATGTGACTGACATTGTGAATAAGCAGCGGGTATACGTAGTCGCCAAATGGCAGGCCTCGCGGCGCTAAAACATTATTATGGCTTGCCCATGTATTGCCGTGCGGATCGCAGGTATTCGCAAAAAGATTTACTTTTATTGCGGCTTCACTTCCCTTGGATACCATACATTTTCCAACTTGCGCTGCACTAATTTGATGTTTTTGTTGGGCTTTAACAAAAGAGCGCATCACACGGTGTGCGGAAATTACTGGATCCGTATCTTCTGCTGTCGAGATTTCCGGATGATGACCCACGTCTACATATTCCCGATCTCCGTCGGCCTTATAAGCACAGGTATACATCCCACCGGCTTCGAATGCTACGTCTTGAGTTGCTTTAGTGTTTAGTGCTCGGTTTCCTTTTACCTCACACCGAAATCCAAACTCAGTTTCGAAACCGCCAACACCATCTGTGGGTTCACCGGCTTCATCTAAAAGAAACCTGGGCCTAACTTCTGACATACTTCAACAACTCCTTGGAATTGTTGGTGATTATACATGAGGGCCTGGAATTTATAAAAGAAAATGGTCTAATGTTTATTTTTTATTGCCGCGAGCGTAAGCTCAGTCCGTTGCCTGGCATAGGTACAAAAATCACATGGACCGCCCATGGCAGCTACTCCGACTTCAGGTATATCACCTTCTAGACATGCTTTCATTTTTAAAATGGTTTTTTCTACCCAAGTATCGCTGCCAACATGGGGAAATACGTGAGTCTTAAAAGCCACTACATCATTAAAGCTGTCGGCATTCATGTCGCCGGTGGCGTAAACAAAATAGCCGGTATTACTCACCTTGAAGCCATTTGCACGGAGTAACCATTGATACGTTTCCATTTGCCGGCGGTAGCCGTCCTGCCACCCACCGACGGGGCCAAGTTCCATTACCGGTTTATCTTTCGCGGTTGCTTTGTAGTCAACTACGATTAGCTCACCCGCGTCATTTACCCACACATCGTCAACAGCACCAAATACATGCAGATTCGTGGCTTTATGTACCGTAAAGACCCCTGTGAAATTATATCGCCACTGGTCTATGTCATCATGGGCGTATGGCTTAGCAGCAATGTTAAATTTTACTTGCAAGGGATGCTGAGTGCCTGCCTGGCGATGCACATCAAACTCTTTTTTAAATAGTTCGTCAATGGCCTTGTTGATATTAAAAGGCGGGCCGTTTGGGCGTTTTATCTTGAGCCGGGCATCGAGCCAGAAGCAACGCGGGCACTGCATAAACAACTCGATTTTCGACCGCGAGATTTTAAACGGCTTAGTTTGTCCAGGCTGATACGGCTGGCTACGTTCTTTCCAATAATTCATCAGACTACTATTGTACCAGTTTTGAGATGGCGGTTATGGCTGCTGTCTCAGCCCGTAGTGTAAAATCATGCAAATTTAAATGCTTAATTTGCTTAGTCGTAAACAAGTTTTTCTCGTTATCCGACCAGCCGCCTTCCGGGCCAATAAAAATACCGATTGGTTGATCTATGGTTTGTGCTACGTCAGTGCCATCTTGTTCGCAAATATAAAGTTGCACGTTATCGGCCAGTTCTGTAATAGCCGTTTCGAGAAGCATAGGTTCGCGAACGTTCGGAATATCACTGCGTCCGCATTGCTCTGCTGCTTCAATGACAATTTTTTTGGCCCGCTCTAGGTCAAATCCTGTTTTTTCTGTCCGTTCCGTAAGCACCGGCACAAAATGACTGACTCCCAGCTCCGTGCATTTTTGCAGTACCCAATCATTTTTGTCTTTTTTAAGTAATGACCAGAGTAAATATATGTCTTTTTTTGGGGTTTTACGCTTAAAATCCGTCATATACTCCAGGTGCGCTTCTTTGGCAGTAATTTCAATAATTTTGTACAGTCGCTCGTGGGTATCATTAAAAAGCACCACCTCTTGGCCTGATTGAAATCTCAGAACCTTAGACCATTGATGTAGCAAATGCTCGTCATGTAGCCAAAAGTTGTGCTTAAGTTCAACCTCGTCACCAACATAAAAACGATGTAGTCTCATGCAGCTCTAACTTCTTGGATATCTAATACAGGTATGGCAACGAGTGAAGTAATATTGCTTTTTGTTGCCACACCACCCGCAAGGTCAGTAGCCTCTACCTCATGCATGAGTACACTAAATGTCTGAATTCTTGGGGCATCTTGAAGCTGTAGGTAATGTAAATAAACCATATTGCCTTCTAAAATCGTTTCACCAAGCGTATCTTCAATCACACTTTCGCCAGGAATAATCCGTCTTTTTATTACAAAACATCCAAGAGTATGTATCAATAGGTTTTTAGTACCGTATATTTCATCAACGTCTCCGATTATGCGCCCGGCATGTTCCGCAAGTACTGGGGCATGGTCTGGGTCTGCCAAATCAATTTCCCATTGAAGCTCCTTCGCTGTCTCGATTGGATTACGAGGAATAAATAAACCAGCCATATGTAACTCCTTTAATTATGGCAAATTATATACTATTTATTTAATTTTTCAACAATATATGTCTTGCATTCGTGGACGTATTCGTCTAGTTCATGTCTGCGTCGTAATAGTTGTAGTCGTAATTATTGTCGTATTCTTTATATTGATCATCGTTATACAAATCATCGAATCTTGACGAAGCAATATATGGCTTGACCGTCTGGCAGTTCTCTCCTTTTTTGTAGCTGTATGGCAGGTAGAGGCTGCTCGGTTTATATGAGTCATCTTCCTCGTATTCGGAAGTTGCGGAAGAGCGAAGTGCTGAACCCCAAAATACGCTCGATACATCACTCCCACCGTATGATTTTTCCGCCTTATAAGTGACACAGAATTCATATTCACTGCTATTTTTTTTACTGTATTTAATGGTTGATGGTACGTTGCTAATGCCCGCATCATCCAGATTTTCCGGAATACGACTTGAGCTGTCTATATAATCATTTAATTTATCGGCTATCTCTTGGGCGCGCTTGCTTGTTTCGTTGTCCTGCTTAGCGGCGGCACCTTGCATCAATGTAAATACTGCTAAACCTAGAGTAATAAGTCCAATTAAGGCAAAACCAAGTACATACTTTTTTAGTCCTGGATTTTTCATATTTATCCCCTTCTCTTGTGCTCGTCATACCAGTAGTAAACCAGTATTCCACCGGCCACGACTAGGATAACCATCATATTTAAAATGGCTTTTACCACCTCTAACTTTCCTTCTCCGCCTATTTTTTGTAGCACGAGATATACAAAAGTAATCACATTAATCAAGCAGGTCAAAAACGCCAGCAGCTGAGTTATCTGCGTAAGCCGCCGTTTTGACGCTTCAAGCCTTAACGCAGGATCTGCTAGTTCCGCAGCTTTTAATCTAAGAAACAGCACCGCAAGACCCGGCAGGCTCACTACTAGCACCGACAGTGGAAACGCCAAAGACGAAAAACCAGTCTGGCCATTAATAAGTGAAAGTATTAAACCGACGAATGAACCGGCCGTTAACCACAGAAAAATACTCATAAACAAGTACTCAACGCCTCGTACGCTGAGCACCTTCACCACTGGTACTGGTCTATCCGAATATGCTGCTTCTGCAAATGATGCATTAGCGGTGCTTACAGTCCCATGATTTACTGCCGAAGCTCCTAAATTTTGATAAGAATCAGGGACCGAGTTATTACTATAAATTGGAGCAAGACCCGCTGCAGCGGTATCTTGTTCCGGCGAATTATTTTCCATTTTACCCCTTTTAATACTTATGTTTAGGCTTATTATACATTCTTTTGAAGTATTGCAAGTGATTCTATGTGGGGCGTTCTTGGGAAAAAGTTGTATCCCGTCAAAAAGGCTATTTCATATTTAGATTGTAGCCTAGCTACATCACGCGCCTGCGTGGATGGGTTGCAAGATAAGTACACAAGCATGTCTGGTAGCTCCTTAAGAATACGGCCTATAACTTTTTCGTGCAGACCAGCGCGCGGTGGGTC
This sequence comes from Saccharimonadales bacterium (SeqCode), assembly GCA_038255465.1. Classification (GTDB taxonomy): domain Bacteria; phylum Patescibacteriota; class Saccharimonadia; order Saccharimonadales; family JACDFO01; genus JACDFO01. The sequence goes on along the minus strand of JBBSLJ010000003.1, from coordinate 15,368 downwards.
AAAAATAACACAGGAGTCGGCAGTAATGTGCTCTAATGCCTGCTCGGTGCTTGCCTGGATTACAGCAGCACCGCTGTAGCCAACATTTTCTTTGGCCATTGCGACATTGTCAGAATCAATCTCGATTAGCTTTTGGGCACCGACACTCAGCCCAATAGCGCCCACACCAGCGTACATATCAATAATTATCGGCTCGTTCTTTGTCGCGTTTTTTATACTCTGCAGAGCAGTTTCAAATACGGGTAAATTTACCTGAAAAAACGAGTTGACGCTATACATAATCTCTTTGCCGAACAACTCATCACGTAAAATAACTGAGCCAAATGTATACAGTTCACGCGTCACCACACTGGCCGGACTTTTAGGGTTAGAATAAAAGACAATGACTCCGTTGCAAACTGTTTTCAGCTCATTTAACAGAGGAAACTGTTCGTCTTTCGTAAACAGCGCCGCAACAACTTCACCCGTTTTATTCACTCTTAAAATTATTGTTTTAAGCTGAGATCCTCGAATACCATTTTTATTCAATATTGCAACAATATTATTTGCTACTACATCGATCTCTGGCCTCGCAATTGAGCTACCTGCTACAATTTGCTTAACATGACTGGCACGTTTAAATAATGCTAAGTGCAAGCCTGCTTCATCTGCCCAGAATGAATATTCCATTTTATTCCGATAATGGAAAACCCCGGGCGGGTTATCGCCACCCCATTGAGAATCCCCTCTCAACGGGGGCCCCGACATCGGCCCTTCTGAAGTAAATTCAGATTCGCTAAAGCGAACCGGGCCTGCCTTTCCTGCCGCGACAAAGTCAACATCCGGCATAAGAATTTTTTCACGCGAGAAAGATTCGGTGAGGATTTCTTTTTTGTATTTGTTCTCGGCTTCATAGGTCATTATTTGCCAGGGGCTTGTACTTAAATATGCCTGGTCTATTGGCTCGATACGTTCTTTAGACGGGTTTATTATTTCATCAGCTATGCCTTCTGCATAATCCCGTTTCTTTTTTGTAATCGCAACCCTTACCAGCTCACCCGGTAATGCATTCCATACAAATATTTTTCTACCGTCAGAAAGCTGGCCCAGGCCTTGACCGCCATGAACCAGCTTCTCTATTTTTACTTCTTCTAGCATCTATAGTTATTTCTGAAATGCAAGGATGAGGATAACAGCAAACGCAACTTTAGTAACAAGACCGATCAGAAGATAGTTTCGCTCAACAATGAGCGTATTCTTCCAGCCATTAATTCGCTTGTACTGTGTGAAGGTAAGTGTAATGAAACCGACCAGCAATGCTGCGTAAAGCGCGTAAACATACCAAGGATAGCGGATCAAACCCCACACCCACGTTGCAATAGCATAGCCACCGATTAACATCCACGGCAGTGAGCCGGTGAAAAGGCTGACTACAAATTCGCTCCAGGCAGGTCGCCCGGCCTGCTTGTTGCGCTTCTCAGCAACCCATGCCAGCGCACAGGTTACGAGCATTAAACCGGCGATAAGCTTGAGCGTCAGGATATCGCTCACACCAGACAAAAGTGCCACCGTTTCTACCATGAGCGCAGCAGTAATGCCCCAGCCAATCCAACGCATTGATGAAACACCATCCGTAAGTGTCGCTTCGTATTTAGCGCGTAATCTAGTTGCAATTAACAATGAGAACACGGCTGCCAAACCTAGAATTGTCACAACTAACCAGCGAACCTCGATATCAAACAGGTTTTGGTTGCCATGCACAAAAGCCGTCTTGCCTGCCGTAAGGCTAACTAGTGCATCTTTAGCCTGGTAGCCAATGCTAACCGGATAGCTGGCGCTGCTCATTAATACACCGGCCAGTACTGCAAGCGCAGCAAAGACAAATGCCTTAACAAAATTAAGTTTGCGTAATGTATTAGCGGTTAATTCAGTTGTTTTCGCTTTAACAACTGCTGCTGCTTTTACAACCGGTTTTTTTACGACGGGCTGCTTTGTTACTTTAGTAGTCTTGGTAGCGCGAGTGGTTTTAACAGCAGTGGTGCGCGCTTTAACTGCTGGCTTTTTGGTAGTTTTGGTCTTTGCTTTGGTTGATTTCTTAGTTGTTGCCATGCGAATAATATATCATACTCTGTTCGACTAGAGTAAAATATAGCCTAGTGAAAGAAATGATGACAATCGGCGGTGGCTGTTTCTGGTGCATTGAGGCTCTTTATAGCCAGCTAAAAGGCGTAACCAAAGTTGTTTCAGGATACGCCGGCGGACATACCACGAACCCAACCTATCAACAGATGCATTATGATGCCACTGGGCATGCCGAAGTTATTCAAGTTACTTTTGATTCCGAAATTATTAGCTACCGTGACCTGCTCGAAATATTTTATGCCGTCCATGACCCGACAACCCCGAATCAACAGGGTAATGATGTTGGTGAAGAATACCGCTCAATTATTCTTTATCACGATGAAAATCAAAAAGAAATTGCCGAAGATGTTACTAAAAACTTTGCAACTAAACATTGGGATAAGCCAGTTACTACCGAGCTAAAACCGCTTGATGTGTTTTACCCTGCCGAGGAATATCATCAGAATTTCTTTGCCCAGAATCCAGAACAGGCCTACTGCCAGATAATCATTAACCCAAAGCTCACTAAGTTCCGCAAACAGTTTGCTGAACGCTTAAAAAATTAATCTTCGGAAACAATAACGCCGCGCCAGAACGCTACGTAACTAGTGAAATCTTTTTTAACTTGATCGATTGCTGATTGTTTAGGCTCTGGATAATACCAAGCCGCGTCTTCATTGGTCTCGCCGTTAACCACCACGTGATAATAACTTGCATCGCCCTTCCACGGACATGACGTATGCGTGTCACTCGCCTGATAAAATTCAGGTTTAGTGGTATTTTTTGGGAAGTACCAGTTCCCCTCAATGTAAATAAGTTCTTCTTTGGGCGCTTCCGCAATAACTTGGTTTTTCCAAACTGCTTTCATGATGATAACCTCTATATCTTTCTAGGCATTAAGTGCTATTTCAAATTCTTGGCTCGCGGTTGGCAATAGCACGACGGAGTTAGCGCTCAGACTAAGTACATCCTTTGATTCTTCAGTCGGGTCAATTACCAGGCATAATCCTGCGTTTTTATCTAAAAGGTCGTCGTTGTTACGTATGGCCTTGGCTTTCATTGTAACTGATTCTGTTGAGTCTAGCCCTACAATAGTGCCTTCTATTAACGTTTTTTCTATCAGTAGTGGTATGAGGCGCCAGCCGTCGCTAAGTGATGGTGTGTATGCATATTCAGCCTCGGTCATAATGCCCACATTACGAAGACGGGTTTCCCGATCGGCATTTATTAAAAAGTCCATGACCGTCCGTAGCTGCTTTGCATGACGCATCCGGCGAAAAGTCGTTGATTTATATAGACCGGTAAGCTCTTTGCTCATCCCAAGCATTCGTTCTATGCGGTCGTGGAAGTCGTCATCTTCTACATCTGAGTCCGGGTTGTAAACATTATTAATATCACTAATGAGTAATACGGAAGCATCGAGATCAACAAAAGTACTAATCGTTTCCTGTCGATCAACCGTAAGACACGGTTTTGACTTTACTTGTCCAAGTGCTATTTGTTGCAGTACCTGATACCGAAGAGTCGATCCTTCATTAATTTCAGCAACAAAAAATCCAACGTGTAGGCCCTGTTGACCAGATACAAATCCATGGATTTCGTCTAGTACCTCGCCTGTTTCAACATCGCATACGGGGTAGACTCCATTCCCTGACACATAAACCTGCTGACCCATATAAGGGAAAATGGAATCAAGCTCATTCTGTATAAGTTGCCTTTTATCACGAGTAACACCATCACTAGTAGCGTTGAGTTCCGCTTGATACGCCCATGCTTGAGCATACGCTAGTTCTGCCTTATCTTGTTCTGGGGTGGTCTCAACTTTACTTTCAGAATAAAACATACTGTTCCTTATTTATATAAGATACTACGTATGTCCTTAAGATAAGTACATGCATTTGAAAAACCACAACAACAGTTCATTGCATTATTGCAGTTCCAAGCTTTTTGGAATTATTTTAAAGATTATCTAGTTGGCGTCTAGCTTTAAATGCGGGTAGATTGTTTTTGTAACGTCGTCGATTTCGTGGCGGAGAGTTGGGAATGGCACGCCTTCGCGGGCGGTAACACCTTCAAAAATCCAGAATACGCGCTCAGAAAAGCCCCAGCCGCAAGCTGGCGGCATACCGTATTCGAGCATTTCAATGAAGTCGATGTCGAGCATCATCGCTTCATCATCGCCTGCATCGCGCATCTGCTGCTGTTCGGTAAATCGCTGTAGCTGGTCTATTGGGTCATTAAGCTCAGAAAAGCCGTTGCCTAGTTCGCTTCCGGCTATTATCGGCTGGAACCGTTGCACTGTCTCTGGTCTGTCTGGGTTGGATTTTGCCAATGGACTGATGAACAGCGGCGTATTAACCAACCAGATGGGTCCGGCGACGTCTTTTCGGATGTTCTTCCAGAGTTTATCGATTCCACGGGCTTTGTTCTCCGTCTTCTCTACCTCGAGTTTGTTGTCTTTGAGTGCTTTCTTGACTTCATCCAGCGTACAGCTATAGGGGTCAATATCATAGCGGTCTTTAATAACTTGCCCATAATCCCATTCCTCCCAATCTTTACTGAGGTCAATGTTAAACTTTCCTAACTGGAACTGTAACGTTCCAAAGGTATCTTGCAGGATTTTTCTGTACATGTCTGTCATAAATCTCATACCCTCGCGCCAATCCCAGTAGGCCGCATACCATTCCATGGCTATGTGCTCGGGCAGATGTTCGTCAGAGTAATTCTCGTTTCTAAAGCGCGGACCAATATCAAATACCCTCTCATATCCACCGCCGATGAGGCGTTTTAATGGCAACTCATGGCTAATCCGCAGATACAGTTCCTGATCAAGCGCATCCATATGGGTTACAAATGGATTAGCATCCGCGCCCCCTGTCGTCTGCTCAAGCACAGGTACATTTATTTCAAGAAAATCGTTGTCCAGCAAAAACTGCCGTGTTGATTGCCAGAACTTACTGCGACGCACGAAACGCTCATACACGTCTTTGTTAACATTGGTATCGACATATCTCCGCCGTAAACGTTCTTCTTTATTGGTAAAGCCCTCCTGCTCTGTCGGCATCGGTCTGAGGCTTTTGGTGAGTAATCGCAATCCGGTAACCTCAAGAGAGATCTCGCCTGTCTGTGTTTTGATAACTTTGCCGGAGGCCTCAATAAAGTCTCCTGGATCAAGCAGGTTGATGTGCTCAAATCCAATCCGGTTCTCTTTAGCATCAAGCGGCTGCATAACATCATGCTTCAAAAAGAGCTGCATCTGTCCGCTTGCATCTTTGATTACAAAAAAGGCAATCTTGCCAAATTTACGCGTTCCCATCAGGCGGCCGGACAGAGTAACCTGCTGACCCTCAAGTTCTTCAAACCTGGTTACAATATCGCTAGACACGTGCGTCCGCACGGCCGTCGCTGGGTATGCATTAATACCAAGATCCTTGAGTTCTTCTAATTTTCGCAGACGTTCGTCGCGAAGTTCTTTAAGTGTTGCCATGTCTCTATAAGCTTAAAGCCTAAATGCTAAAGTGCAAAGCCCTAGTTAAGCGATTGCCGCAATTTTGTACGTATGCGTACCAATCTCAACTTGGTCGCCTTCGACCTTGCCCATCAGGGCCTGGCCGATTGGTGATTCATCCGAAATTTTGCCATTTAAGGGATCGGCTTCAACCGTTCCTACTACTTGGAAGGTTTTAGTCTCATGGTTTTTAATAGTTACTGATGAGCCAAGCTGAACTTTTTTAGAGCCATTGGTCTTCTTGATAATTTCGACATTAAGCAAAATATTTTCAATATCTGAAATACGGCCCTCAACTCGCTCCTGTTCTTGCCGCGCAGACGAATACTCGGCATTTTCACTCAGGTCGCCGAACTCGCGGGCTGTCTTAATGCGCTCAGCGATACCTCCGCGCTGCGCGGTTAACGTTTCAAGCTCTTCCTTCAGCTCTACAACGCCTTCTTTTGTAAGGTAAAATAGTTTCTTCATAAAAAATAACTCCTTTCAGGGATAAGTTTTGGTCTCTCGGGTATATTACTAGTATAACAAGTTTTTTACTCAGGCCGTTAGTGTTTTCAGAATTTCTTCCTCGTTGAGTAAAAATACTTCGTCGCTAGTTCGTTTTTTAAGTTCGTGCTTGCCAGCCCCCACCGTTTTCTGGCTGATGACAACCCTGTACGGAATTCCCATCAGGTCGGCATCGGCGAACTTCTCCCCCGCGCGCGTGTCGCGGTCATCATATAGTACGCCAACTCCTGATTCAGTCAAGCGTTTGTATAATTCATCTGATACCGACACTACATCCGCTGCGTCAGACAGCCTCGCAAGGTAAACCTTGGCCGGGGCAACAGCCTCGGGCCATACTAATCCTTTTTCATCACTAAAATGCTCTGCTAAAGCACCTACCAGCCTACTAACGCCAATACCGTAACATCCAGCGATAATCTTCTGCTGAGCACCGTCTTGATCGGTATAAAAAACGTTGAGCGCATCTGTATATTTGCTCTCAAGCGGAAAAATATTGCCAACCTCTATAGCTTTAAATTCTTTAAGTTTAGTTTTATCAACATCCGTGTGTGCCAGGCGTTCGTCATCTATTACTTCCTGATTCACGGCTATCTTGCGTTCCGTATCAACAAAGATCGTGTCTTCACCGATCTCACTTAGCATCTGAAATTCGTCACTGAATTTTGCTGTAAAGATACCGCCGTCAGCATAAGTTCGATAGGTAATGTCACCGATTCCGAGACGCTCGTAAACCCTGACGTACGCTTCTGCTACCTTTTCGTAGATTTCTTCGTGCTCTTTCTGCGTGCGAGCAAAGCTATACATATCTTTCATGACAAATTCACGGCCACGCAATAGTCCTGCCTGCGCCCTAAGCTCGTTTCTAAACTTGGCTTGAATTTGATACGTCAATATCGGAAGGTCTTTATATGAGTTAATGTAATCTGCCAACATGTCGACAAAAGGTTCCTCATGGGTTAGCCCCATACCCAGTTCTGTGCCATTAGTGAGCTTCGTCTTAAACCAGTTATCGACTTTTCGGTCATCCCACCTATCGGTTTTTTCAAATATTTCTTTTGGCTGCAATACGGTCATCTGAACTTCTTGACCACCGATGGCATTCATCTCTTCTCTGACAATCTGTTTAATGTTTTCCAGTACTTTCAGCCCGAGTGGCAAAAACACATAAACTCCGGCCATTTCCTTATGGACAAACCCGGCTTTTATTAGAAGTTGAGCGTTTTTGGCTTGCTCGTCTGCTGGCGCGTCTTTACGCGTTCGAGTATATAATTGCGATAATCTCATCTGTTAATAGTAACTCATGTCACCTTGAACACAAACAGAGCCATAAAGGCTACGAAGTTTTTTAAGGCATGGAGGCCGATTGGAGCCCATAAGCTGCCCGTCTTTTCACGCAGATAGGCTAGTGCCATGCCAAGAATAAACGTATCAATAGTGGCTATCCATATGGCCGAACCGTTTTCTCCCCCCAGCAAATGCGCCAGACCAAATAGCCCGCTTGAAATTACTGCTGCAACCCAAAAACTAAGCTTGCTTCGCAAACCGCTGAACAAAAAGCCACGCACAATAATTTCCTCAATAAGTGGTGGCAAAACCACCAGACTGATAAATATAAGAATTAACTCGTTGTTAGTTGCTGTGGCAGTAAAACCAAGGTCCTGAGTTTGCTCGGTATCGAGCTTAGGCAGCAGATTAGCAGCTAGCCCTACTATAACGATGTAAGCCACTACATACAGACCAGTTCCCTGAAGCAGATAACCAAGATCCCTTACTTTTGGCCTCACAAGGCCGATATCCCGAGGGTGCGCGCGCTTACTGGCTAGGTACACAAATAGCGCTCCCAGCTCGACCGCAGCTACCGAAAGGCTAATTATAAAAACCGCTACGTTGCCACCGTCTTGAAACCACGTTTCGATTTGGGCATCGCTCCAACCCATCAAAGCCAGTACGGAAGAAATGATAATGCCAACCACAAGTTGGCTACCAAAAAACAGCAACAGTGAACCTATAATGGCGCTAACAGGTCCCCATGTAATCCGCGGACGTTTCGCTACGGCACTATCCATGTCAGGTAATTCGGTTGATATCAACCCAGGTTATAACCAGGAATAGCAGCATCAGCACCACAAAGCCGCTACCATGTATCAGTTCTTCTTTGCGTTCAGTTAGCGGTTTTTTAATCGCCCGAAACAGTAGCGTTACAAACAGCCGGCCCCCGTCGAGCGCCGGAATCGGCAACGCATTCATAATTGCCAATGTGAGTGATATAACAGCGATTATCAGCAAGATAAACTGCAAACCTAGCGCACTTCCCTTGCCTATGACGTATCCGATGCCTACGATACCGGCAACCTTGCTTGAAGCTTTTTCGGTGTCGCCTTGGAACAGTCCGGCCAGCGCGTTACCAATGCCCTTAAATGTCTCTTGTGTAATCTGTTTCATGAAGCCGACTGCAACTAGTGGCGACGACCAAGTGGATCGCTTGACAACATATTCTGCAGGTACGATACCTAAGTAGCCCTTCGGGTCGTCTGTATTTTTACTGGCTTCAACTTCTTCTGTTGTCCTAAGTTTTGTGATTGCTTCACGGCGTTCGCTACCGGATTGAAACACTAACTGAATATCTTGGCCGGCATATTTTTTAGTAATGTCGGGTAGTTGATCAGCACTTGATATGGTCGTAATGTTACCCGGTTTGCCGATGGCCACTAGCTGATCCTGATCGCTCAGCCCGGCTGCTTGTGCCGGCGAGCCTGGCTCGATGTATGCGGTCAACACATCACGCCTGACAACCTTGGTATCACGCTCAACGGTAAACTGATTCTCGATAATCTGTGGCATGCCGATAGCGGCTAGAATAGTTAGCATAAAAAATGCCGTCAGCGCGTTTACAACTACGCCTGCCATCATGATTTTAACCTTGGCCCAGAGACTAGCCGCGCCAAATGTGCCCGGCTCGGTATCCATGTCATGTTCGCCTTTTAGCTTTACAAAACCGCCAAGTGGCAGCCAGTTAAGGGTATACACGGTGCCGTTCTTTTTGCCCAGCACCTTCGCTCGGGGCGGAAATCCTAGGCCAAATTCTTCAACCTCAACGTTATTGCGGCGAGCTATCAGGAAGTGCCCTAATTCATGCAGAACCACAAGACCAATAAATAAAATAAATCCGAGAACAATTAGCGGGATACTCATTACTTACCGTATCTCCTTTTGCGTTTATCAAATTCAATCAGCGCATCGTTAAAATCATCAATCGTAAAGGCCGGCCAGTGCTTTTTTACAAAGTAGAGTTCGGCATAATCAGAACGGTAGAGCATAAAACCACTGGTGCGTTGTTCGCCACTGGTGCGAATAATCAGGTCCACGTCTGGGATTCCTGGGTAATACAATGCACCAGCAACTACATCAGTTGTAATTTCGAGGGGCGTGATGCCAGAAGCCACCATCTGCTTTACGGCGTCAACCAGTTCTTCTTTGCCACCGTAATTAAAACAGAGCGCTAGTGTTCCCTGCGTATTGCCACTGGTCTTTTCCTCGGCACGTGTAATTGCGTCTAGAACTTTTTGACTAACGCCCTTGCGACGGCCCAGGGCTACGAGTTTAATTCCGCGCTGGTGGTATTCATCAAGATATTTTTCTACTGCTTTGACCGTAAGGCCCATCAAGTAATTTACTTCCTCGTCGGTACGGCGCCAGTTCTCAGTCGAAAAAATAAAAGCCGACAAGTACTGCACGCCACGTTCAAATGCATAAAAACTGACATCTCTTAAGACATCCATTCCCTGACGGTGACCCTTGAGGGGCGCCAAGCCATTTTCTTTAGCCCAACGTCGGTTACCATCAAGAATTATCCCTACATGTGTCGGCAGCGTTTGTGTCTCACTTAAAGTCATGTGGATTTATTATACCGTAGCAGTTGCGGATATAAGAATTAGACCGTCATTATTTCTTGTTCTTTGGTTTTTGCGGCGGATTCGGCTTCGGCTTTGGCGTGGTTTATAGCCTCTTCAATCTGTTGTTTAAGCCGCTTGGCGTCATCTTCACCGATTTCTTTGTCTTTCTTGGCTTTTTCGATTGCATCCATTGCCTCATGGCGGATGTTGCGCATGGAGATCATGGTGTCTTCGACTTTGCCATTGACGACTTTTACGTATTCTCGGCGGCGCTCTTCATTCAATGCTGGAATCGGTACACGTACGACCTTGCCGTCGTCCATTGGGTTCATTCCAAGGTTCGGATTGTTTCGAATTGCGGTTGCAATTGCCTGTAAGCTGCCTGGATCAAATGGAGTGATCTGTAAGAGCTGCCCTTCCGGGGCGGTGACTTGTCCAAGCTGAATCAGCGGCATTTGCACGCCATAGGCTTCAACCATTAGCCCATCAAGCATGCTTGGATGCGCCCGTCCGGTCCGAACTTTTTTAAGCTCTTCCCGGAAATGCTCTACGGCTAGCTTAAACTTACTTTTTGCTTGATCAACAAGTTGGTTAGGGCTCATATAGTAAGTATTCTACTCCGTAACTTCGCCTAAAGCTATACGGCTGAAGCGGCGGACTATTATGTTTTCGCCGAGCTTGGCGATGCTTTCCTTGATGTAGTCGCCAACTGTTAGGTCGGGGTTTTTTACAAAAGGCTGTTCAAGCAGTACGCGCTCTGCAAAATATTTGTGAACCATGCCAGCAGCGATTTGTTCAAGCATGTTTTCCGGCTTGCCTTCTGCTTTGGCTTTGTCCTTAAACTCTGTCATTTTGGCATCATGGACGTCAGATGGTACGGATTCTTTAGAAACAAACTCTGGTGCACTGGCTGCAATATGCATTGCAAGGTCGCGTACGAGATCGGTAAACAGTTCATTACGAGCAACAAAATCAGTTTCACAATTGACCTCTACTAGTACGCCGATCCGGCTATCGTGATTATAGGTTCCGACAATTCCGGCGCGGGCTTCGCGTTCGCCGCGCTTTTCAGCCTTGGTAAGACCTTTTTTTCGCATTGCTGCCAGGGCTGTATCAAAATCCCCTTCCGCTTCAACAAGCGCAGCTTTAGCGTCGGTAATACCGACGCCCGTAAGGCTACGCAACCTCTTTATCTCGTCAATGCTAATATCAGCCATTCGTTTTTACTCCTTCACTTTTTTTCTCTACTTTTTCTTCTTTTTCAACTTTTTCAGGCGCCGGTGCAAGCTTCTCGGCTTTTTTAGCGTGTTGAGCCTTGCCCGTGTCGATTGCAGATTTTACGTATTCGGCAATCAGCTTAATTGTTTTAATTGCGTCGTCGTTGCATGGAATTGGGTAGTTGATTAGAGTCGGGTCTGAGTTGGTATCCACGAGTGCGACAACTGGGATATTAAGTTTGCGAGCTTCGCGTACGGCGTTTACGTCATGTGTAACATCAATCACAAACACAGCGCCAACTTTGGCAGCCATATTCTTGACGCCACCATACATATGATTCATCTCATCAATTTCTTCTTGGAAGCGCTGCACTTCAAGCTTTGAATATTTGCTAGCAAGCTGACCGGTTTCCATCTTAGTTTCAAGATCTTTGAGGTGCTTAACACGAGCATCCATAGTGTTACGATTTGTCAGCATACCGCCGAGCCAGCGCTCGGTAACAAATGGCATGTTCGTCTCTTCTGCCAGTTTATTCATAATATCCTGCGCCTGACGCTTAGTACTCACAAGCAATACTTGCTTGCCTTCAGCTGCCGTGTCTTCCAAAAAATTCAACGCCTTTTCAAGACCGTCAACCGTCTTAGTCAGGTCAATAATGTGATTGCCGGCACGCTTTGAATGAATGTACTGTGCCATTTTTGGGTGCCAACGACTGGTCTTATGACCAAAGTGCGCACCCGCCTCCAATAATTGCTTAATATCTACAGAAGTAGCCATGTATAAAACCTTTCTTAATCCTTTACCTTCATCTGGGTGCCTCAGTTGCCCTGCACGGGTTGAACTCAGGAGGATTACATCCCAAACTGCTTAGTTGTTGTGAGTGCAATATAACAGATAGTGTCCAAAGTTGCAAACAGCGCCACGAGCTAAAAAACAGTTGGTGTTCATATGGCTTTATGACTGGGCTCGCCAGTCTGACACGTTTTCTTGTATACTTATATACTAAGAGTAATCATGAAAAAGTTTAGGCCACCCGTAAAAACCGTAAAATCCCAAAAATATTTTTTAATTTTGATGTTTTTGGCTGTATTCGGTATTGCTGGTGTGCTTTTTCTTAAATCTGGTTATGCTGCTAATTCTACTCCTACTGGCTATGCCGACTACTGTTATCTGGAATCTAACACAACGGTAATTTATGGCTGGGCTCATGATGATCAGGCCCCAGTAGGGGCTGAGCCAAAAGTAACGGTGCGGCTTAGTACTGGTCAGTTCGTTAGAATAGCGACCGACCGGGCTGGATACCGCGAAGCAGAGATTGATCAAGACCTTGTTGCTAGAGGCTGGAACTCTTCTGATGTTTACGGGTTCAGGGCAACGTTTAGTGGGGTTTACAAGGGTTCATCACCGACCATAAGCGGTACGGTGCATAACTATGGCGCGGGTGCTGACGCACCATTAAGCATTAACAACTTCAGGACGGTTAACGGGCCCAATTATTTTATTGGCAATAGGATACCAGATAACTGCTTGCCAGCTGCGCCAACTCCTACGCCTACGCCGACCCCTACACCGACGCCAACACCAGCACCTGCTCCCGCTCCAACACCAGCACCAGCCCCAACGCCCGCACCTGCTCCCGCTCCAAGACCGACTACTCGTCCGACAGTCCGTCCTGCTCCACAACCTACACCGGTAGTACCAGCGCTTTCAAGCGAGACCAATGCTACTATCACGGCCGGATCGTTTGTGACATCGCTACAAATCGCAAATGGCAATGCCGATAAAGTGCAGATTATGTACGGCACCACTGATCAAACATTGGATCAGACATCAGAAACTCAAGCTGTTTCGCCGGATACAACCACGATAACGTTAAAAAGTCTGAAACTCGACACGACGTATTATTATAAAATCGTACGTCTTAAAAGTGACGGCACATCTAGTACGTCACCAGTTTCCAGCTTTAAGACATTAAACCTGGATGTTGTTTTGTATTTTTTGAATGGGGATAGTCCGGTGGCTGGAATTGAAGCATCTATAGGTAGTCTCATGCTTTCGGGAAAAACTGATGAGAACGGCATAATTAAACTACAGCAATTGCCCGAAGGTGTTCACAAATTGACATTCAACCATGAAGGCAAAGACTATGAACGCGACGTAGAGATATTCCAAAATAGCGTTCAGCCGGAAGCGTTAAATGATCCTGTCATTGGGATTGTGGCAGCGGACGTACAACTTGTTGAGCAAGCAGCAAGCAATGATAGCGAACCTATAGCAACGGATAAAAAAGGTGTTTCGTGGGGGCTCATTGTGCTTGTCTTGCTACTGTTAGGATTGATTTGTGGCGGACTGGTATGGTTTATCAGGAAAAAACGATCATCCGTGGCATATGACGACGCGTATTTTACACCAAGTCTTCCAAGCGTCACACCATCAACCGACTCAAGGCCAGTTACTCCACATGCCGACCCTCGTGCCGGTCAATCGCTAAAGGATCTAGTCATTGAATCTATGCGCGAAGAAGCCGCGCAGAAACAAGCCGCAGATAAGTCAAAGAATCCTCCACCAGCCGACCCCCGTTGACTATACTATGACTGAGATGTATAATATGCCGGTTAAAGTCTGACTGCAGTGTGGCTCGCTGCTAACCAGCCTAGAATAATTAATGTAGCCATAGGAAACATATGAAGAAAGATTTACATCCAAGCAATTACCGCCCTGTGGTATTCCAGGATCTCAATGACAACACAACGTTTTTGACCCGCTCAGCTGTCGCAACAGAAGAAACAATTACGCTTGATGGGGTTAAATACCCTTTAGTTAAAGTCCACATCAGCAGCAGCTCGCACCCCTTCTTTACTGGTCAGGAAAAACTGTTGGATATTGAAGGTCGCGTAGATAAATTCAAGGCCCGCCAGGAAGCAGCCAAAAACCGCGCCGAAGGCATGAAAGCCAAAGCTACAAAAACTCGTATTAAAGTGCCTAAAATTGATGAAACCCAAAAAATCGGTTCCCTTAAACGCGAAAGATAGGTCAAAAGTTTGAGGGACTAGGTTATAGGTTTTAGAATTAACCCTTATTAGTTAGCAAATCTAACTAGCGCCTATAACCTAAAACCTATAACCTATAACTATGGACCAGAAAGAATCAGCGTTACGCATGGAACTAAAAGAGCTTAAGGAGCGGGCTACAGCCGATCCTAATTTCTACATGGATCGTGCGGCAACAAAACGGCTTCCTTATTTAAATCGGGTTATAGAACTATTTGACCAGCACTCAAAACTTATCAAACAGGTATCCGAAGACAAAAAACTTTCGCAAGGCAATGATGAACTCGCGGAGCTAGCCAAAGAAGAGCTAGCAAAATCCGAAGAGTTGCTTAGCATTAATGAGGCTGCACTTGCCGAAGCGCTGACGCCCAAAGACCCTAACGATGAAAAAAATATAATTATTGAGATTCGTGCCGCTGCTGGTGGCGATGAGGCCAGCCTATTTGGCGGCGAACTTTACCGTATGTATATTCGCTGGGCAGAGGCGCACGGATACAAGTCCGAGCTTGTGAGCGAAAGTCCCTCGGAGGCTGGCGGTTTTAAAGAAATTATTTTTGAGCTTAAGGGTGATGACGCGTACCGCACGCTCAAGTATGAGGCTGGTGTCCACCGTGTTCAGCGGGTTCCGGTAACCGAAAGCCAAGGCCGCATTCATACCAGCACCGTTACCGTAGCTGTCATGCCCGAAGCCGAAGAAACTGATATTGAAATTAGCCCGAGCGACCTCCGTATTGACGTCTACCGTTCTGGCGGACACGGCGGGCAATCTGTCAACACTACCGATTCTGCTGTGCGTATTACTCACCTGCCGTCTGGCCTTGTCGTCGCTAACCAGGACGAAAAATCTCAAATCAAGAATAAGGACAAGGCTATGAGCGTGCTTCGTTCACGGTTACTTCAACTGAAGATCGACAAAGAACAGCAGCAGCTGAGTGATGCGCGTAAGAAATTAATTGGCAGCGGCGACCGGTCGGAAAAGATTCGTACCTACAACTTCCCACAAGACCGCATCACCGACCATCGCATTGGTTACTCTCGCAGCAACATTCCAGCAGCCCTAAACGGCGAAATAGACGATCTAATTGAAAAGCT
>JBBSLJ010000002.1:0-81044 GCA_038255465.1 Saccharimonadales bacterium (SeqCode) | reverse complement strand
TTTTCCGGAGGTGGTTATGGTGGGCAAGGCCAGAACATTAATTTTGACTTTGGAGACCTTGGGCTGGGCGATATTTTTGGAAACTTTTTTGGAGGCGGCCAACGTAGCAAACAGCCATCGCGCGGGCAGGATATTGAAACAACGATTGACATCACTTTTGAGCAAGCAGTATTTGGCACAAGCGTTGACTTGAACCTTACGCTAAACCGCCAATGTAAACACTGCAAAGGTTCACGCGTTGAGCCGGGTTATCAAATGTCGACCTGCGATACTTGCAAAGGCCAGGGTCAGGTTACTCGTGTTATGCGCACCGTTTTTGGAAACATCCAGCAAGCAGCCGTATGTGACGTTTGCAAAGGCATTGGCAAAATTCCAGAGAAAAATTGTAGTGTTTGCGGCGGCAAAGGCACTGAACGTACAAACGAAGAGATTACACTCAAAATTCCCGCCGGAGTGGACGACGGCGCGACAATCCGTTTGCGTGAACACGGCGATGCGGTTGCAAACGGCACAAGTGGCGACCTGTATGTAAATATTCGCGTTAAGCCGCACAAGAAATTTACACGTGAGGGTGATCTGATTTTAAGTGAAGAAACCGTGAGCATGGTTGACGCTGCACTCGGAACTGAAATGGACGTAGAAACAGTTGACGGCAAAGTACGCATGAAGATTCCGGCGGGTACACAGAGTGGAACGGACTTTAAGCTCTCGGGTCACGGTGTTCCACATTTGCGCAAAGAGACAAGAGGTGCTCATATTGTAACCATTAGTGTGCAAACGCCCACTAAACTCTCTAAAAAGCAGAAAGAACTGCTTGAAGAATTAAAAAAAGAACAAACCAGTAAAAAGCCGTTTTTTGGAATCTAACAAATCCTTAGGTTGTAACAGCAAAAACTTCATCGTTTACAAACTGTAGGTCTTTTTCGAATTGTGCGGGGTCGTTATTGTGCAGAATCACAATAGCGCACATTTTGTAGCCGTCTGATGAACTGCCTACAAATTCGCCTACTTTTTGTTTGGTGACAAAATACTGTAGTGACGAGAGTTCTTTGAGCCGACCTTCACTGTGTATCCCTTTAAATATACCGGGCGTCTTTGGGAATAGTTCAAGCACAGCTACTGGCTCATGTTTAGTACTCACGGCTGTTGGCGTGATTCCTAACCTCAAGTCAAGACTCATCTGTATGAGGTTAAGGCCATTCGCCAAGGCATGCATACGCTCTCGATAGCCACCATTCCTGGCGCCTATCTCAACGATTCGGGGGCCTTGCGAGGTCATAATAATTTCAACGTGAGCTGGTGAATTCTTTATGTTCAGTGCCCTGCAACCAACGGCTGCGGTATAGCGAAGCGCCTGCTGGTCTTCACGGGTTAGTTTGCTAGGCAGCAACCGGACGTAATGAAAATTATCGGCATAGCCTATATCATACCCGGTCAGATAATCAACAATACTATCAAATACTTCGGGCTCACCATTGCTATCTACGAATGCGTCAACCGAATGAATACTGCCCTCCAAAAACTCTTCTATTATTAGCTTAGGCTGTCTGCCAACAGCATACTTGGCATAGACTTTTTCAAGCAGACCAACAGTTTTGTGGTAATTACTGAGCAGCTCATCCATTGAACTGCTTTTGCTGACCAACAAACTCTTCGCTAAGTTGGCGGGTTTAAGAATGAGCGGAAACGAATGACTGCTAGCAAATGTCCGGACGGCATCGAGACTTGCGGCAACGGCAAAATCCGGGCTGATCTTTTCAGGCGCTTTGGCAAAGGCAAGCCGCATTAGTTCTTTATCAGTACAGGCTTCCGCAGCATCGACCGGCATACCCGGCAGCCCAAGATGCTCAGTTATCCAAGCGGCGGGCAGAATATAGTTTTCGTAGGTAGCGATAACTGCGGCAATGTCGCGGGTAATACTATCGACGGCAGCTAAAATTGCCGCCTTGTTTGAAAAATCACACAATACGCGGCGCTTTAGCTTTTTCTCTGGGGTTTTAGCACCAATACGGTCACGTAGAACGATGTAAGTGTCGCCTCGTGCTTCGATGGAGCGCAGGGTTCCGGACGTGCTTCTTCCGATTATAAGTATTAGCATAATTATTTATTGAAAAAATTTACTTCTTATGTTATTATATTATCTATCTTAGTCGCCAGACTAGGGCAACTATAATCAAAAATACTCACAATTCAAGCAGGAAAGATATAGAATAGCCGATATGGCCACACGTCGTGAATTTCATAAGATTATTATCGGCCGCGCAGAAACACTTAGTTTTCCCGCGGCCCGTGTTTATGACGTACCCGCGAAAGTTGATTCCGGGGCATACAGGAACGCTATCCATGCCGCTGATATACGCGTAGAGGGCGAGGAACTGGTTTGTACGCTGCTTGGTGGCCATCCGGTCTGTGAATCACTTGGACATGAATTCCGTACTCCCGAGTTCAAGGAGGTTAAAATTGCAAATTCTTTTGGCCACCGCGAAGTCCGTTATGAAATAAAGCTTCGGGTTAAATTAGGGCCTAAAGTATTTATGAGCTCGTTTTCGCTAGCAAACCGATCTAAAAAGATATACCCGATTTTACTTGGTCGCAAGCTACTAAATGGACGTTTTCTAGTCGATACGGATCGCACCAGTATCAATCGAGTTGAACTAAAGCAAAAATATAACATTGACTTCCCGATTGACGAGGAAGATGGCCGGGAGCCTGAATCATGAATATAGTTATACTTTCTAAAGGACCGGGCAATTACTCTACCAAACGCCTCAAAGAAGAGGCTAAGGCGCGTGGCCACCATGTTCGCGTAGTCAACTATGCTAAGTGTTATGTATCACTCGAAAGTCATAACCCGGTTGTTCGATATAAGGGCAAGGACCTCTCGGATGTTGATGTAATCATCCCCCGCATTGCTTCAAGTTTGACTAAATACGGCAGTTCGATTGTACGTCAGTTTGAGATGCAAAACGTATTTACTACCGCCAGCTCAATTGCAATTGTGCGCTCACGCGATAAGCTGCGTAGTATGCAGCTTTTGGCAAAAGCAGGCGTAGGCATACCCAAAACCGTCTTTGCCCGGGAAACAGCTGATTTGCAGGATGTCTTGGAGCAAGTGGGCGGCGCACCCGTCATTATTAAAGTGGCCCGTGGCACGCATGGTAATGGCGTAGTGCTTGCGGAAACTAAAAAGGCCGCACAGGCAGTAATGCAGGCTTTTTATGTTGAAGGCGTTAACTTTTTAGTGCAGGAGTTCATAGCCGAAAGCGCTGGTACTGACATACGTGTTTTGGTTGTGAACGGCAAGGTCGTCGCGAGCATTAAAAGACAAAGCTTAGATGATGACTTTCGTTCAAATACGCATCAAGGCGGTGTTGGAAGTCCGATCAAACTTACTGACCAAGAACGCAAAACAGCTCAAAAGGCTGCTAAAACTATGGGACTCGCTGTATGCGGAGTAGACATGATGCGTTCCAATCGTGGACCGCTAGTTCTAGAGGTAAACTCTTCTGCAAGTTTAAAGACGCCAGAATTAGTTACTGGCCGTGATGTTGCATGTTCAATTTTGGATTATATTGAGCAAAATGTTCGCGGTAGGCGCAGACGTGACCGAGTTGGGGCATAGAAGCCCAGATTTAACTCGGCTGGTGTAAGATTAAGGGTATGCGAAAGAACATCTCGGCTGCTCTTATTATTCTGGCTATTTTGGCAGGTTATGCCTGGCGGCAGGAAAGCAAACGCCCGCCTGCGCCAGTATCTACAAATAAAGAAACTACGATTGTTACGTTAGGCAGAATAGGGGAGGGCTATTTTAACTTTGAACTTGCCGATACCAGGTTTAAGCGCACGCAAGGTTTGTCTGGTAGAAAACAATTGCCACCGACCGATGCCATGCTGTTTGTTTTTGGTACAGAAGATGAACACTGTTTCTGGATGAAAGACATGCAGTTTGCCATAGACATTTTATGGTTTGATGCAAATAAGCGTCTAGTTTACGAACAGCGCAATGTATCGCCAGATACGTATCCGCAAAGCTTTTGTTCTACTGTTCCGACCAAATATGTGGCAGAAATGACAGCCGGCACTGCCGACAAAAACCAATTACAAATCGGCCAAGCCTTAGACGTTGAGCTTTAGCGGTTTACTGTTATTATTGAGCTTATGGTTCCTATTGTGCTCTTTGCGGTCATAGCCGGCCTGCCGATTCTAAGCGCAATTATTCTGCGGGTTAGTGCAGTTTATTTATTTGTATCGATAGCGGCCGGTAACTTTCTTGTCCTATATCTGAGTGACGACATTGTCTTGGCTCTCAATGCTTTTAGCAAGGACAAGAATATACCGATGATTGTTCAGCTAACACTTTTGTTAGCGCCAATACTTCTGACGTTATTTTTGCTACGCAGATCGGTTACGCGCGGTCAGTTTTTCCTGCATCTGTTCCCGCTGATTGGCTGCGGCCTCTCGGTAGCTGTATTGACGTTGCCGCTACTTCCTAACGAGGTTCAGGGTCAGATTGTCGGTCATCCGTCAGGTGTCATATTTAAAAATTCACAGGATCTTATTGTTGGCATTACAGCCGTTTTAGTACTGCTTCTGATGTGGCGTGCATACGGTCACCATGACGGTAAGCACGGTAAAAAACATTACTAGCTACGCAGTATTTATATTGTCGTAGGTACTTATTTCAATACTTTGTGCAACTAACAACCTAGCAAGCCCGTCACGTACCTGCGGCGTAACATTGGGTAGCGAATCTAGAGCAAAAAAGCCACCATGATCACATTTTTCCGGCTCCTTGATCATCGGAGTGCCTTGCCAGATTCTGGTACGGAACATCAGACCCAGCCACGGTCTCTTGTTTGAAGTATTCATATACGCATGAAAGAGCTCAAGGTCATCGGGTTGAATAAGAGCACCAGTTTCTTCGTATAACTCTCTGGCGGCAGCATTTTTAGGGAATTCTCCAACGTCCATTTTTCCGGCGGGAGGTTCGTAAAATCCGTCGAGATATCCAGTCTGATAACGGCGCTGCAAATAAACTCGTTCGTCAGGATCAACAAGAAATATAAAGACCGGAACTGTTGCTTTCATTATTTCTGGCATACCATTATTCTAAGCCCTAGAAAAAGCTTTCCAAAGCATGCCCAGTAAAATAAATGAATATGTTGCCTTATCAATCCGCTAGTGGCAAAACTTGCGCTTCATACGGTTTAACTATAAGATACGCATTATATAACATAAGCGAGAATCAAAAAATGCAACCAAATAATAAAGATTTTGAATTTACCGGAACTGCGGGAGACTTTTTTAAGATTTTTCTGTGGTCAATACTATTCGCACTATTATCAATATTTGGTGCGCCACTAACTATGCAAAAAGCGGGCAGCATTATCGCCTCCAGAACTAAAGTTAATGGCCGTGCCCTTACGTACAGCGTGGGATATATGGAAGCATTAAAGTTTCTTTTTGTGCAAATACTTCTAGTTGTCGTAACGTTTGGGATTTACTACTTCTGGTTCTTGCGTAATATGTACCGCTTTCAAGCTGAGCACGTACATTTTGCTGACAGTATAGGTGTCGTTGGCGAACCCGCAGCAGTGACTCCGCCAGTTCCTCCCGTAACTCCTGCCCCAACTTTCGGCAGTACCGTTTAGAAGAGTGCGATTGTAGCCAGATTCTGTAACATTTTGCGCCTAACGGTCGGTATAAGGAATAAATTCCTGAAATTCCGTTACTCCTATGGCTGATGTGTAGGTACGGCTTTCTTCAACATCTATTCCAACCACTAAGTCGGTTGCTCGTACCGTCCCATTATTTTGACCATCAGGTTTCAAATATTTTGTTAGAGGAGTATCATCGCCCGCATCTAAGGCATCCGCATCTTGCTTACTGATTCCAAAGACTACGGCTTTGTCACCCACAAAATCAGAGCCTTGGGCCGTCCTTACAATAAACCTACCGCCTGTTAGGCTCGGCCTAAAAGTAACGCTGAATGGTTCTTGATTGGTATCGACAGATTCAAATTTCATAAGATTAGCTTAGCTTAGCTATAATATATTCACTAATCAAGCAGTATAAATATCAAGAATTATTACTATGATTTACTGATGTGTATGAGTTAAGGGGTGGGATGGTACATGGAGCGGAAATATTGTCACGTGAGTGACGGCTCAACATGTACCGTCCCGGCAAGGAACAAGGATTAGATCAACTCACAGCTCTTAGAGGCTATGAGACTATTGGGGCGACTGTCTGCGTGTAGTCACAGTCTCGACAGACCAAGGCGTCGGGCGTAGCAATGAGAACGCCGAAGTCGCGCGCCAAGGGTGGGTGTCGCGGGATCGGTTCCCGCAGGTTAGCGGGTGAACATCCTTCGAATGCTGAAGCTCGTTCCATCGCTTGACTTCCTCTTCAGTCAGTCGTCTTCTTGACTGGTCAACTGCCATGCTGAATGCCTCCTTTGAAGGTTCAACTGTGATAGGCAAGCTATCATTCCTTGCGTCCACTATGGACAAAAATATTATACAATAATTAGTTGCAATCATAAATCACCATCCATAAGTATGTGTATGTTTAAGTCAATGCGAGGGCTCTTTCCAGCTACCTATGCGCTAGAAATAAATGGTGGAGCGGCATAGCTACGAAAGCAAGCTAAAGTGTAGTGGCAATATCTTCATAGCACGATTTGCAGAGATGAAACTTCCTAACTTCATTTCTACCATTCGGTGGTCTTAACAAAATAGCGCCAAATTCGTTTAATTCTGTTCGGCACTTGTCGCAAGTCGGTTTGATAGCCATGTATCAATAATAACAAAAGAAGTCGCTTCCGCTACACTTAGTTCTATTCTATCTTGTATGATCTTCTAAATTCAAATGGGAGGGTTATAATGGAATCTATTACAACTAATTGTTATCTAGCAGGAGCCCGGGTCTTTTTTTGCCAATTCTTTAATGTCTGATACGGATTTATTGCTTAACTGACTATAGGAGTATGCTCTAAGTACAGAGCCTCCCAGACAAGGATTATCAAATTGGGGTTCAGTACTTCTTAGCTCAGCCATTGCTTTAACAAATTTGTCCTCACCTGTTTGGTCTCTCTTCCTGTTAATAACTAACCTAAACGCAAAAAAAGAACCAACTAGTACGGCGACGATTAAACTTACTACAATGATGTTTTTCTTTTTCATGGCATAACTATATAACAAATAAGAACTGATAAACGATTCTAGGTTGCAGTATTTCTACAAAGGCTTAGATTGGAGGGTCCAGTGGGACTCGGTCACTTTCAGCGACCCCGAAACTACATCTTTCAAAACAAGTTTTGAAGAGTAGGTTTCCTTGCAGATTGCCACTGGCAATCCTCACCCACGACACCCTGCTTAAAAGGCAGGTGCTCTAACCGGCTGAGCTATGGACCCGGGTTAGATCTAACGTGAAGATTTATTTTGGTCATAGGGTTAACCCTATGTTTTTATAGTACATTACGCTATATCTAGTTTTATTTGGCTTCATAACTTGGCAGCAAGCACACACATTTGCTTATGCTACAATATAAATCATGTCAATTGATCAGATACGGACGCCAAACATAGATACGGGCGAAAGCAATCTTGAGTTTGGGTCAATTGACGGTTCAATTTTAGCTAGGCAATTAGTTCCGGAAGATGCAAACACTTTATTCACATTAATAAGCGCTAACAAGGAGCATTTAAGCTCTTCGTGGTTTATAGATGGTAAAACTCCTCCAGAGTCACCTCGTGAAGTTGCCAATAAACTGCAGCATCCGCCTATGCCAGCAATTTTATGTTTTGGAATTTTTGAGCATCATTCCTTAGTCGGCCGATTAGATGTTATTCCACGCAAAAACGGGACTCCAACTTTGCGCCCGGATCAGGCAATAGAAGCAGAGTTTAGTTATTTTGTGGGAGAGCAGTTTAATGGTCGCGGCATAGCAAGCCAAGCACTAAACGTGGTCATGAATGGCATGAATGAACGCTTTGGTATCCATACTTTTACTTCAGAAGTTTTAAAGGGCACCAAATTCACAGAAGCTAGCGCTCGTACTTTGCATAAATCGGGATTCCTACAGGCTATAAGCCCCGATGAATTATACCTAAGATTTATCAATGAGCTAAGCAAAGAATAACTTTTATTTACAAAGTACCAATAACATTATTAAGATATTTGATTACTTGTGCCTGGGGTTGGTATAGGTATTTCGAAGCCAAAGGTGGACCCTTCGTTTTCTATACTGCGGAAGATTAGCTGTCCGTCGTGGGCTTTAATTACTTGTTTAGCCATATACAGTCCCAAACCGGTGCCGTCAGGCCTAAGTTTACGGGCATTAGACCCACGAAAAAATTTATCAAAAAGTTTGGCTTGTTCGTTTTCCGGAATACCTATGCCACAATCTTCCACTAATAAGCGAACGTTGCTACCATATTTCTCAAGCCTAACCGATATACTACCGCTCAATGTGTAATGAATAGCGTTATCTATGAAATTTGCTATAACCCTTTGTAGTTTACTCTTGTCTAAGTCTATTTGCGGCAGGTTATGTTCAGGTTTAACGTATTTCAGAACCAAACCCTTTGTTTCGGCAGTAGTTTTCAGGATATTTACTTCTTCTAGAACAATGACTTCAAGATCTTCAGGCTTCTTAGTTACCGTGAAATGTCCCGCAGAAATTGTCGATATATCTAAAATTTCAGTTACTATATCGGACATCCGAAGTGCAGCTTGCGATGCAGAAATTAGAAATTTTTGTTGTTTGGGGCTTACTTTACCAAGATCGCCATGTTCTAAAATACTAAGATAACCTTCAATTGTTGCAAGCGGTGTGCGTAACTGGTGGGATGTTATAGATAAAAATTCATCTTTTGTTTTGTCTAAGACTTTTAAGTTTTCGTTAGCAGTTCTTAAGCTTTGGGTGGCTTGGGCTACCTCTTTTTGTAGAGTCAGGTTAAACTGGGCAATTTCCGCATAGGCTTGAGCATTACTAGTTGCCACCGCAAGCCCTGGTGCTATTGCTGCCAAAAGATCGAGATCTTGTTTTGAGTAGATACTGCCACTTCGCTTGTCACCTAATAATAAATAACCTATTAGCTGCTCCCTGACTTGTAAGCGCACACAAACTGCTGCTTTGTATTTATTTAAAATACTAAGTTTATTGTCTTGGGCTTCTAGCTTGTCTGAAACAATTGTTTGCTTGCCCAGGTCGCCTAGATCTTTTAGATCTAATAAGGCGCTGGAGGTAGAACCATAAGTGTTAGTTTCGGCAATTTTACCCGCCTCCAGTACCACGAAATGCCCGTGGCAGAGCCTTAGGTTATCGCACACCACCCTGAGGGCATCACGCATTAATATATTTAAATGTCGTTCTGATGTTAGGATATTACCCACATCATTCAAAACAGTTTGGGTATCGTAGCGATCTCTAAAGAATATTCTATCAGTAGCTTTCTCAAATACTCGTCTTAGCGGTTGAAAAGTTAATGCCAATACAACCGCCAAGATAATGTATACAAGTTGTTGTTGCATAGCTATTTTTTGCCAAAAAGGCTGGAAACCCCAAAGGCAACTACTACATAGGCTACAACTAGTGCTATAAGGAACAAGCTATAAGACAATGACCTGGCGGCTATAGGTCTAATATCGAATAAACGTTGGCGGATAACGGCATAGGCTATAGTCAATGAAAATAGCAGGGCAATTAAAGGGCTTAAGGTGTAAGCTATGCCGAGGTTAAACAAAATTGGTAAGATGCCCACACTCAAAGGTATAAGTGCCCATATAATCACAGCGGCCAATATAAGAAAGCGTGCCTGGTTTTTAGCAATGCCGCTAAGCCGATGAAGTTTGCGTACTAACATTGTTAATCCCGTTATAGTAAAAACTAAAATCGATAGCATTATTACCATCATGCCGGGTCCCGGAACAGTCATTCCGTCGTTGTGGCTTATAAAAAACGGCCCACTAAATGGTAGTGCCCCAGCAATTAAAACAAACATAATTACTAAAAACATCCAAAACTTACTAATACGCAAACTACTATCCGGAAAAGTTTTTATTAAAAGTAGAAAGAATAGATTTTGTAAACTAGTTAGGACAAACGCAATTTTTATAAATATAATGTTTGTTTGTGAAAGCGTAACTCCTACGTCTGAATTGGCGAAATAGCTAGCGGCTGTCCAGCCTATTAGTGCAACGCACAACAGGCTAAATAGTTTGTTTGTAGCACTGTTAGGGTTCTTACGGTAGGCTACTATTGCAATAAGGGCTGTCAGTATATCGGATATAATCAGTATTAGTAGCGACGCTTGAGATAGCATTAATTGGAGTATACTACGCTGCTAATTATTTGCAAAGGAACTTATTGTCCACTAAAGTAATAATGTAATGACAGATAAAGTTAAAGCTAACTTAGCAATTATAGAAGATGATGCTGCGCTTTGTGAACTTTATACGATGAAGTTTGAATTAGAGGGTTTTGTAGTTAAAACAGCAGGGGATGGAGTCTTAGGTCTAGAACTAATTGCTGATTTTAAGCCGGATATTGTTTTACTTGACCTTATGATGCCAAATATGGACGGGGTAGAAATGCTGCGCCGTTTGCGCGAAACTCCCGGTGGAGACAAAGTCAAGGTTGTGATTCTTAGCAATATTCATGACGTTACCACCACCAATGAAGTTTACAAGTATTCTCCAGAAGAATATCTTGTTAAAGCTATTCTTACGCCGCAAGAAATTTATGAGCATGTTAAGAACATTATAAAATCAAATAACTAAATTACGGGTTTGAGCAAACACTTATAAAGTTTATGGAGGGTCCAGTGGGCCTCGGTCACTTTCAGCGACCCCGAAACTACATCTTTCAAAACAAGTTTTGAAGAGTAGGTTTCCTTGCAGATTGCCACTGGCAATCCTCACCCACGACACCCTTTTTGGCGTGTCATGGTTTCGAGTCGCTAAAACAACCAATGAAAAGACCCCACACAAGGTGAGGTCATTTCATTGGAGGGTCCAGTGGGACTCGAACCCACGACACCCTGCTTAAAAGG
Source organism: Saccharimonadales bacterium (SeqCode) (assembly GCA_038255465.1). Classification (GTDB taxonomy): domain Bacteria; phylum Patescibacteriota; class Saccharimonadia; order Saccharimonadales; family JACDFO01; genus JACDFO01. The sequence goes on along the minus strand of JBBSLJ010000002.1, from coordinate 69,987 downwards.
CAGGTGCTCTAACCGGCTGAGCTATGGACCCTCGTCGGAATCGACGGTCGGCTTTCAAAAACTGATAAATCAGTTTTCTTCCACCCTCCAGTCGCTTCCTCCTCTCAAAATCCCAAACAGCAGGCAAGCTGCTTGGTTTGGTATTTTGGGAAGGCTGCAATCCTTGGCAGGCCAAAAATAACTCCTTACATTATCCTGATTTACAGGGAAAAGTCAATGAAGTGTTGGACGTTACAAAACGATAATTCTTGTTTGCCCATTTATCACAATCAAAAGAACTGGCCAGGGTCTAATTGACTAGCACATAATTATGCGAACTAAATAGCAAAGCTAAAACTTCTGCTATAGTGCTTCATAACGTGAAGCAGAAAATTAGATTCAAACGGACGACTCTAATAACGGTTGGGTTGTTTGCTTTCTTAATTGGTTTGGGAATGGCGCGCGTGTCTCCAGGCTTCTCATTTGGATGGGTAGTAGTTTTTAGTTTGTTTGTTATTTTTTCGGGGCGGCGGCGCAGTGTTCTAACATTGGGCGCGGTTATACTGCTTGGCCAAGCCGTGGGGATGTGGCGTGGTGCTATTTTTTTAAATCAACTAGAGCCATACCGGCAGCTAACAGGTAGGCAAGTTGATTTTATTGCTAAAGTTCAAAGTGATGCGGTGTATAACGATCAGCGTCAACTGAGTTTCGACGTTGATGACGCGCACTTTACGAGCCCTACACAAGGACGAGTCCCCGGACGAATAACGGTTAGCGGAACTGGCGAACAAGCGGTGTACCGCGGTGACACGTTACAAATTACTGGTAAACTGTCACCTTCTCGTGGCAGCCGCCAAGCTCGTATTAGCTTTGCAAATTTTAATGCGGTTGAACGCGACCGTTCGATTGTTGAGAATACAAGACGGGAGTTTATCGCCGGTATTGCTACCGCCCTACCAGAACCAGCGGCTTCGTTTGGGTTAGGATTGCTGATTGGGTATCGCACCAGTCTGCCAGAAATTACCTCAGAGCAATTAGCAATTACAGGGCTTACGCATATTATCGCGGTATCCGGCTATAACCTTACTATTATTATTCGGAGTGTTAGGCGGTTCTTAGGCAGATGGTCTAAATATCAACAAACTGTTGTTTGTGCGCTTTTAATTATTTTGTTTCTCTTGGTTACGGATTTTAGCGCTTCAATTGTGCGAGCTTCAATTGTTAGCGGGTTAAGCTTATGCGCTTGGTACTACGGACGGCGCTTTAAGCCGTTACTAATTATTGCCCTTGCGGCAGCTATAACGGCCGGATGGAGCCCGCTCTATGTTTGGAGTGATATAGGCTGGTACCTGTCGTTTTTGGCTTTCTTTGGGATACTTATCATTGCGCCAATATTGACCCGGCGTTTATATGGCAATCGCAAAGATGTTCCTGGCTTATCACTTTTGTTACTTGAAACTACTGCCGCACAAATAATGACAGCACCAATTATTCTGTATATTTTCGGTCGGGCTTCGCTGATTGGTCTCGTCAGTAATCTAATTATAGGTCCGTTGGTACCGGTGGCTATGCTCTTAACGCTGTTAGCTGGTTTGTCTGGCATGATATTTCCTATTCTTTCTGGGTTTATCGCATTCCCGGCACGGTTGTTGCTGAGCTATATCTTAGAAGTTGTTTCTTTGTTTGCCCGTGTGCCGAATGCGCTTATTGAACGCACTATCAGCTTATGGCAAATGCTTGTTATGTATGTTTTGCTGCTGGTAACAACACTAATCGCAGTGGTTCAAACCAAAGCAAAATATGGTACAATAACAGATAAGGACAGATCAATCTAAGCGGAGTTATCAAGCGTGTCAGGCCACTCAAAATGGGAAACAATCAAACGGCAAAAGGGAGCCAATGACGCAAAACGGGGCGCACTCTTTACTAAATTGGGCAATGCAATCGCACTTGCAGCCCGAAGTGGCATAGACCCTGATACTAACTTTGCACTTCGATTGGCTGTCGATAAAGCCAAGGCAGCCAATATGCCGATGAATAACATCGAGCGGGCCATTCAGCGCGTAGCAGACAAAAGCGCCGCGCAATTGCAGGAAGTCATGTACGAGGGTTACGGACCTGGTGGCGTTGCAATACTGGTTGAATGCGCAACCGATAATCTGAACCGTACTTATCCAGAAGTAAAACTAGCCTTTAGTAAGCATGGCGGTAGTGTTGCCGAGAAGGGTGCGGTGGCCTTTCAATTTGATAGAAAGGGAATGATACGTGTTATTGGCAGTGGCGATGAATGCATGATGATCGCACTTGATGCCGGCGCGGACGACGTAGCAGAAGACGGTGCTGAATCGATAATTTATACTGACGCAAAAGCGCTTGCTAGTGTGCGCGATAACCTTAAAAAAGCCGGGGTTGAGATTGTTGAGGCTCAATTAACATATGTTCCCAACAACACAGTTGAAGTTACAGATGCCGTAACGGCAGGGAAGATTATGCGCGTGATGGATGCACTTGATAATCTTGATGATGTTTCGGCAACACATACAAACTTTGATATCTCGGAAGAGATATTAGCTAGTTTATAGCATAAACATTTTGACATATTAAGTATCTTCGTTGTAGCATTTTAGTATGTGGCGAATGCGATTTTTAGTTGCAGCGTTTGTGCTAGCCGTAACGCAATCATTCTTTGTTTATAATGTTACTTTTGCGCAGGAAAACTCACGAAAGGTAGTAATAAATGAGATTCAAACGGGTGGCCTGACAGAATTATTGCATGAAGACGGCCGCCGGGAATTTATAGAATTAAAAAGCCAGACAGTTGAAACGGTTGATCTGACTGGTTTGCGGCTGCAATACTTTTCTTCGACACGTGAGGATACGTTGGTCGTAGGAAGCACGCCTACTCGGGAAATAATCGTGCTCGATGGCTTGTTAGCCGGAAACGGTTATGTGCTTTTTAGCTTTGAGGGTTATCTTAGTGTGGCTGATGGTTATTTTGGGGCCGGTAGTACGGCTACGTCCGGGTTGCTGGCAAAAAGCGGGGGTCACCTCAGAATAGTAGACGTGACCGGGGCAATAGTTGATGCCGTTGGATGGGGAAGTGCCAAGTCGCCTGAGACAAAAGCTGTTGCTGAAATACAAGCGGGTTCAAGCATTGAAAGAAAAATAATTGATACTCTTAGTGTCGATACGGACAATAATTTTACTGACTTTTCTCCGCTCTTAACCCCGACGCCTCAAGGCGGTTCACTGCTAGAACCAGAAATCGAGCCTGAACCGTTACCTAATCCATCGCCTGAGATACCACCATGTATAAATCTGCGTATTTCTGAAATTGTTCCCAACCCCGACGGCGCGGACGGTGGTAAAGAATATATTGAACTGCACAATCCAACGATGGATATAATTTTTCTAAGTGATTGTAAGCTGAGTACATCCGGCAATACGAAACAGTATATATTCGCTGAAGGCGAATTCATGGTTCCTGGCCAGTACCGTGCTTTTTATGACAGCGAGACTGGTCTGACGCTTCCTAATAGTGCTGGCGGGGAAGTACTGCTTGCAGGTACCGATAGTGATGAGATGGTGCAATACCCAGCTGATATGAAGTCAGGCCACAGTTGGTCGTGGGTAAACGATACGTGGATTGATTCATCAAGTATCACGCCTAATGCCCTAAACCAGCTGACGGTGGTAGAAACGATCGCTGTTACTGATGAGACTGAACTAGCGCCATGCCCAGAAGGTAAGTACCGCAGTCCCGAAACAAATCGTTGCCGGAACGTACAGATTGCTTCTGCTGCACTTACACCTTGCCGCAGTGATCAGATTCGCAACCTCGAAACAAATAGATGCCGAAGCATTACTAATGTGGCAAGCGGCTTGCTTCCCTGCCGAGAGGGTCAGGAACGTAATCCCGAGACAAATCGTTGTCGTTCGGTTGCAGGCGCTACGACGACTGCTTGCCAAGAAGGTTATGAACGAAACGCTGAAACAAATCGTTGTCGCAAGATTCCGCCGGTATTAGCAACGTCCCCAAGTGTTGGTATTCAGCCACCAAAAAGCAGATTAAACCACGCCTTCTTAGGAGTAATGAGTCTTATGGTGCTGGGTTACGGGGGGTATGAATACAGACGTGATATTAGTAACCTGATAGCTAAACTTAGGACAAGAAGAGCTGTAAAGCTGGCCGCAAAGTAACGTAAAAGTTCAGCATGCGTCATAATAAAATCATGCGCATACTTGGAATTGATCCTGGAACTGGAATTTTGGGATTTGGCGTAGTCGATATTGATGCCAAAGGTAAGGCTAAACTAGTGGACGCCGGAGTTATTCGTACGCCGGTAAAAGAAACAGACAGCAACCGCTTATCTACCATATATGATGAGCTGCATGAAATCATTATTGATTTAAAACCCGACACAATGTCTGTAGAAAAACTGTTTTTTGCGCAGAATGTTACAACCGCTATGAGTGTGGCGCAGGCAAGAGGAGTGGTGCTTTTGTGTGGTAAGCAGCATAAGTTGGAATTGTTTGAATATACTCCGCTTCAAATTAAGCAAGCACTAACCGGCTATGGCCGTGCAGAGAAAAAACAGATTCAAGAAATGGTTCGGGTAATCCTTGGACTCAAAGATATTCCCAAACCCGATGACTGCGCAGATGCACTTGCAGCAGCTATCTGCCACAGCATGCAAAGGCGAACCGATTAAGGAAATTGATTTCGTTGGAGCTAGTTAGCTCATTGGCCTAAACGAAACTGATTACGGTATATTTTTGCCTGTTTGGCTTTGTTGAAACGGCTATATAATGAGATAATACGGTTATGATTGCAACGCTATGTGGAACTGTTGCCGAGAAAATCGGTGAGTCAGTGGTTATTGATGTTCATGGTACAGGCTATGGAGTGTTAACTCCGGCTGAGGATTTTAACAAGCTTGCTGAAGGCGATGAAGTAAAAGTGTATATTTATGAGCATATCCGTGAAAATTCCCATGACCTTTACGGCTTTACTCATATAGATACCAAAAGGTTGTTTGAGCAGCTGTTGGATGTGAATGGTATTGGCCCAAAGATGGCAATGCATATATTAGGCATTGGTTCGGTTGAGGATGTTAGAAGAGCAATCGCTGCGGGAGATACCAAATTTATTACTGTTGCTCCGGGCGTCGGCAAACGTGTAGCCGAGCGACTGGTAGTTGAACTTAAAGACAAAGTTGGACTTATCGCAACTGCATCAGATTCATTATTTACAGCTAGTACGTATGCCGAAAAAGACGAGGCAATCCAAGCCCTGGTTTCGCTTGGGTACAGTGTTCCTGATGCAGTTGTGGCGCTTGAATCAATAGACAAAAAACTCTCAACAGAAGAGCGGATTAAACAGGCGCTTAAAGGTAGTGCACTATGATTGAGCGCATTGTAAATACAGACATCGATAATCAGGACCCTCAAGAGGAAGAACTTGAAGTAACCCTGCGACCAAGAGATTTCAAGAACTATATCGGTCAAAAACGGCTAAAACAAAATCTACAACTGGCAATTACAGCAGCAAGAAAACGCGGTGAACCGTTAGATCATGTTTTGCTGTACGGACCCCCGGGCCTAGGAAAAACAACAATGGCAACCGTTATTGCGAATGAAATGGGCGCTACAATTCGGGTAACTTCCGGGCCGGCTATTGAACGGGCTGGTGACCTTGCCAGTCTGCTTACTAATCTACAAGACGGCGACATATTATTTATTGATGAGATTCACCGTTTGCATCGAACCGTAGAAGAAGTGCTTTATAGTGCCATGGAAGACTTCAAGCTAGATATTATGCTTGGCAAAGGCCCGAGCGCCAGGTCACTCCGACTTGATTTGCCTAAGTTTACGATTATTGGCGCTACTACCCGTACCGGTTCATTGGCCGCGCCACTTCGCGATCGGTTCGGTATGCTTCACCGCTTAGAATTTTATAGTCATGATGAAATCCAGCAGATCATTCAACGTGCCGCGCAAATATTAGGTATTAAAATCGATAAGGCAGCCGCCGAAACATTGGCAACTAGAGCGAGGCTCACTCCCCGAATTGCCAACCGTTTGCTTAAGCGGGTGCGTGATTACGCTGACGTAAACGGAGATGGTTTTATTGATTTGGAGTTGTCGGAAAAAGCTCTTGGCCTACTTGAGATCGATAATTTAGGTTTGGATCCAGCAGATCGCATGCTGCTGCTGGCAATTATTGATAATTATGAAGGCGGACCAGTGGGAGTTGAAACGGTGGCCGCACTAACCTCTGAAGAGCGTGGAACAATAGAGGATTTTTACGAGCCTTATCTTATGCAGATTGGCTTGCTTGAGCGTACGCCACGTGGTCGGAGAGTGACCCATAAGGCGTATCAGCATCTCGGTAAGAAGAATACCAGTAACAAGCAAGAGCCGTTGCTGTAGAATGGTCTTATGCATGTAGAACAACTTTCAGCCCGGGCCCGACGCTTTTTTGACATGATAGAGTTCGATGAGAATGAACAACTCATCTGGGAGATCCGTAAACATCCCTTCGGACTGTTTATTATTTATTTTTCAGGCGCTGCCATATCAGCGTTAATCTTTACCTTTCTGGTGCTAGGGCCCGTACTATTTACGCGCGACTTTTTAGGTCTAGGGATTGACCTGGGAACGCTACGACCCATTGCTATTGGCGTTGGCTTTCTATTAACCATAGGTGGCTTGGTTGGAACAGCCATTGGAGCCTATTTGTACCAGGCAAACATAGTACTTGTAACGTCTGAAAAAATCGCGCAGCTTTTATATACCAGCCTGTTTGACAGGAAAATTTCACAGCTTAGCATTGGTGATGTGCAGGATGTGAGTGTGCAACAAAAGGGAATTTTTGCGCGAATTTTTAATTACGGTACGCTCGTAATAGAAACAGCTGGAGAGCAAAATAACTACATCTTTACCTACACTCCTCGGCCATATGAAACAAGTAAAGCCATCGTAAATTCACACGAAGAAAACTTAAAAGCCTTCGGTAATTAACGGTAATATGACAAACCTGCGGTTTTCTCCGCCTCTCGATGGGGCTACTCAACAAACGGGTTGTCGCGGGCGTCTTGAAACAATGTTTTGAGTTGAATGTTCTGGTCTTCAAGCTTTTCAATTTTGCTTAGTGCATCTTCATCAATTCTTGGGCGCTGTACGGTCTTTAGGCGTTCTGTAACTGCGTCTTCATCAGGTTCCTGGCTGGCAAGCGTGTTGATGCGAAAAACCAAGAAGCCGTACGTGCCAACTACGGCAAGTATAAAAACAAATACCGTATATCGTTTAGCATTTTTGACTATGGGTTCCAGCTTGGCAATAATATTTTTGATATCTAAATTCATAACTTATCCTATGGCTTTATAAATACATTCATTACTATCTGGAACTTAACAAAATTACGGTTTTCACCTTCCGGATTGATTGCAATTGACGTAACTTGGGCTGTCCTGCGGTTTTGCTCGAGCCGTCTTAAAAAATCAATTAGCTGGTTATATGTCGGAGCAACCTGATTAACTTCAATGGTAATTGCTAATTGGTACAACCCTTTAATGCCTTCAACCGGTGTAGCTTGGGTAATAGGGGAAGTTTGTGTCTTTGATGTGCCGGTGCCACCATTTGTGCTTGTAGCCGGGGCAGACGATTGCGCAGCTCCTAGATTTGATTGCGGGAAAGAAATCGAATTTATTTTTATTTTTGACTGCTCAGCAAGCGAAATAATTTCTCGAACAGTTCTTGCTTGATCTTTGTCCTGCGGCACAATTGCTCTCGAAATTGCTTCAAGCTCCTGATATTTTTCAATGTCTTTGTTGGCCTGTACCAGCGCTGTTTGTTGTTCTTCAATTAACCTGTCTTGTAATTTAAGCTCAACAAGTTCGGCCGACTTCTTCTTGAGCATGGTATTACCGCCCACTAATCCGGCAACTGTTAATACGGTCAGCAAGCAAATCAGGCCAAGCATAGCAAAGTAAGCTTTTTTAGCACTCATGGTCGCACCTTATTATTAATAAATAAGTACGGGCTGTTATCGCCAAACAAGGCGCGTACGGTGACTTCACATGGGTACGTACTGCCTTCCTGGGTTTCGGCATTACAGATAATAGAAATAATATCCGCGGTTTCGAAGACTTTATTTTCGGGATCCTGCAGGTTTAAAACTACTTGAGAACCGGTTTGGTAATCCTTGGATTCAAACTTAAGGTCAATACCGCCCTGAACTTTATTTATGGTAAGTTGAGTCAGTACTGAACCGCTGGGTATGGCTGCGCCAACAGCCCGCAGTACGTTTGAAAACAAAATTTCTCGTGACAGTACGTCCACGACAAGCTTAAGATTATTGCTTATTTCACTAACCCGATTTTGTGTTTCTTCGAGCTTCTGGATTCGTAAACGCTCGTGACCTTCTTCAATCTGTTTTTGATAGGTTTTGGCTGTCCGCGAAAGATATAACTGCCCAAACCCTATGATAATTAAACTGCCGACAGCAACTAGAATGATCGCTAGCACCCACTTAATTAGTTTGGCATTGCGGCGGGCGTACAGTACTGATTGTTTTGACTGGGGCGGCAGTAAATTTATCATGATAAGGCTACTTCCTTTGGAGTCACCAAGGCCAGACCGCCTACCGTTACGTACATTGATTTTTCAACGCTATTGGGTTGCTGCAAACCGTCAAACTCAAGATGCTGCCAAGGATCGCACATACGCACTGGTATCCGAAGGGTACTGGTTAGGTGCTCGCTCAAGCCGGGCATGTTTGCGCCACCGCCCATTGTTACGATTTGGGCAATTTTCTTTTCAGTATTGGAACGTTCTTCATAGTATCGGATCATACGCCTAATTTCTTTGACAAGCTGGTCAAGGATCGGTTGTAGACCGTCGGATATGTCTTTCTGCTTCTTGCTAAGCCCTAGCCCGTACTTTGTTTTAATTATGTGCGCTTCCTGGCTTGTGACTTTTAGCTTTTCTGCAATCAATTTTGTAAAGCTGTCGCCGCCAGCAGCTGTCGTACCCGTTACCACCAGGCCTTTATCGTAGATACTTATATCTGTTGAAAGTGACCCTAGGTCAATTAAGACAGTGGGCACGTCGCTTTGTTCGGCCTGCACAAATAGACGTCCGGCAGCGCTAATAGTCGTTTCGATTGCCACAACTTCTAGACCTAGCAAGTTTGTTAAGACTAAGTACGAGTCAACAATTTTTTTCGGGACGGCAACTGCTAGAATTTCTATCTCTTTATCTGTATGCGCAACAACGGTGTAGTCCATATACAAATCATCAGTCGGCATCGGGATGTATTGCTCGGCTTCAAGTTGCACGGCCGCAGAAAGATCCTTAGACTTGAGCTTGGGTAACGTCATGCTGCGGGTAAAAGTCTTGCTGGCAGGAATACCGACTACCGTCCTGCGCGAGGAAATAGCGCCCACAATATGCTGGCTAAATAGTTCGTATGCAATTTTGGCTAGCCCCTCGGGGTCGGTTAGGACGCCGTCTACAAAGAGGTCGCTAGCAAAACTTGTCACACCATAGCCAACCACAGTGTCTTGTTTTCGACTGCGATTTATCTGCATAACCTTCAGGCTGCTAAGGCCGATATCAAGCCCAAACACCGGTTTATCATGATAAAAGTAAGTATTGTTCATGTATTCGTATGCTGCCCATCAAAGCATAAGCTATTCCAGATAACTATATCATTTATAGCCGTCTGAATCTAATGGCTTTCCATGAAAGATCAACCGGGATTTGATCAACCGGGAAGAGTGGGTCAAGGCCTAGGTCAAACGGTGTGCCCGGGTTGGTGGCAATATAAACGTTTTTTCCGGAAATGCCCCCAAGGGATGGACTAGCCCCAAACCTGGTTTTGTCTAGACAGATACCGTTGTTCGCCAAAAAATAAACTGCTGGGCCAACAGTTGTACCGCTGTTACCAAGATACACAGCCCCACCGAGTGGGCAGTCACTGGCTTTAGAGGCGGGATCGCTGCCATATGAAACAAACACAATCGAACCGCTGCCCGAAACAGTTTGGAAACTGTTGAAGTTAATGGTGCCCTCAACAAAGACGAACTTTATGCCGGAGGGGCCAGTATCGGGATTATAAAAGCTTGGCGTACATGCCGCTGCGGCGCACAAGCTGGCCCGTATATGTGCGTGATCACGTATGTCATATCGTGTACTACCGAGATTAAGGTCGCCGCCCGTCCCACAGGCAGTGCTAACATTTGGGGCAGAATTGGGGTAGTGCGTTTTTTTTGTATTTCCCGTGCTTGGGATACTGCGCGGTGATGACCCGGTTGTCCAATCACTGCAGCCCCCGGGCGCATTTTGGTAAGTGTTATTCATATATTCGGCCCATGGGATGTAGGTTGACTGTATTTTAGGAATGTTCGGTTCATTGGCGGTGACAGTAAAGTTAGTGTTACTACTGTTCCCAGGAGGAGCAATACAATTGTTAAACGCCAGGAGGAGGTTAGTTTTTGTTTGACCGGCATTGTAGAATGTCGCCGGCTTGGTTAGCTTGCCTTCGCCGCCAATCGAACAATTGCCAGCTCCGGTGTTACGATCGCCGACCGTAACGTTCTCTGCAATAAATTCAGTCGTGTCCTTGTTCATATTCAGGTAACCGTTAATATATACATCCTTTGCACGTACACTTTTAACGCCGGAATGGATGTCAATAATATTACGGCTCATGATCGATGCACTTGAGGTCAGGCTGGTTCGCTGCACTATCACCTCTATGCTTCGGGTAAAGCTAGGTGTGGCTTCTGTTTTAGGAGCAAAAACTTTCCCAACTGCCGTAATAATTTTTTCTTTGTCATTTGATCCTGGCGCCACCGTTACGGTATAGGTAGACCGGTACGTTTCGGCAGAGAGAATCTGGACATCTGAAGTAGAGCCGGTATAGGCATCATTGCCATTGTTTAGGGCGGCGACAGCACTATCTGCACCGGATTCGGCTGCGTACATAGCTTGGAGCAGAAGTATACGGTGACGGGCACGGACAAGATTGGCGTTCGCAAGCACCATTAAGCTAAATATAAAAGTTGTTAAAAACAGGGTAATAATCATGATTGATACGAGGATTGAGCCACGTTGGTTTTGTTGGGTAGTCTTCATATTATGTATTCCTCAGTGCTATGCGGATAATGGTGCTTGTTCTGGTGGCGTTAGTGGTTTGCAAAAACGGTTTCTTTGTCAGCGTAATCTTAAACTCCATGACTTCTACAGCCGGATAATCGGGCCCGATATACTGATCAATATCGGGATCATAGGCCGATGTATAGTCAATTAAGTTTCCGGTTCTCGAGAAAAACCTGAGATCAACCGATTCAATATCGCCCGCAATGACTCTATCTGCCGGGCAGCTGTTGCTGGCAATTGCCGGCGGGCAGCTGGTCTTCAGCTTGTTTCCAGTGGCGGCCGTATTTGCGATTGAGCGTAGCTTGAGCTGCTTGGCCGTGCCATCAAGGTACAAGACATATTCGTCCTCGTAGGGGTACTGACCGTTCATGACCGCTTGGTTGGAACTGTTAAAGCTAATACGCTTAAAATATGACAATGGGGTGTAGCTACCCGTGCTGCCAATGGGGCGACTACCCGGGATAGCATGTATAGGGATCCAATAATTGCCCGTAGAGTCGGTGGGGTCAATTACGAGCGGGTTTGGATCAGGCAAGCCATTTTGGATCGTCATGCCGGTAGATGAACCGACCAGCTCGCGCAACACATCACCAGAATTAAGCCTTGTTACAAATGTATCCATATCCGCCTCAAGTAAAGCGCCATAACGCCAGTAACTGAATGCAAAAAAGAGAATGAGCGAGCTAAACAGTCCGGTTATAAACAGCACGGTCATCATTTCTGGCAGCGTGAATCCCGCCTCGGTGCTTTTTAGTTGCATAAGTCTTATACGCCGGATGTTCACTGCTGACCTACCCCATTTCTTGTAACAAGCATACGTAATCTAAGGGGCGGAGCGGTGCTTTTCTGAAAGCCAACACTAATATCAACGACTTTCGAATCGTTTACTGATTTAAGTGGGTCGGCTATTGGAAGATCTGCGGTGTTTGTAACAGTTAGCACAGGGCTATATACAATGGTGCTCGTTCCGGCTCCTTCTGACTGGAAGGTATTGTTTGGAAAACAGTTGGTCGAGCTGGTGAGTGAATTAAACTCCAAGGCCCGGTCTATTTCAGGGCAGGCACTTAACACGGCATATATTTCATTGAGTTCTCGGGCGGTGGTATACGATTTACGAACTGCGTCATAGGCGTTAGATATGCCCACGACAATTATCGGAAATATAAAGCATGCAATCAATAGCTCTAAAATTGTAAACCCGTTTTCAAGTAACGGTCGTCGTAACCACGTCATGCTTATGCTTTATTATACAAAAACCCGAGCGAAATGCCCGGGTTTTTGTCTGACTAGGAAAATACTAGTTCAAATTAGTCTTAGTATACGTACCACCACCCTCATTAGTAGCAGTCAGCGTGTACTGTGCACAGTCATTAGTAGTGTTATCACACGTACCACCACCAGCTCGTTGTACGTCGTAACTGTAGACGTTAGCAGCTGCTGCACCAACTAAGGTTCCGGCCGTACCCTTTGGATCTTTCAATGCATCAATATCAAGACCCTTCATGTTTGCCGTTCGAAAACCTGCGTCGTTCATGTTATCTAGTGTTGGATACCGTCCGTTCTGAGCGTAGTAGGCTTCCACCTGCCCATGAATGGCTTTAACGTCTGTTTGTCGTTCGGTATTACGAGCTCGTTGTTGGATACCCGTAAAGGTTGTAATAACCAACGCCGCTAATATACCAATAACGACAATAACGATTAAGAGTTCAACAATTGTGAAACCCTTATTATTTTGCTTAAGAGACATGTTTGTATGCCCACCCTTTCTAAATTTTTATAACTTTATTGATCTTACACAGGCGTAAGTATCTGCTGATGATTATAATCATAACCAGTATCAAATCAAGATATTTACGTTCCTACATTCTTACTAAGCGAAGCAATCGGACCCATTACGGAGGCGGCAATGAGGCCGACCATTCCACCTAAGACTACGATCATAAGTGGCTCAATTAGCGAGCTCAGGCCGTCTATCGTTGTCTCTACCTCTTCTTCGTAAAAGTCTGCAACTTTAATTAGAATGGTATCAATCTGACCGGTTTCCTCCCCAATAGCAAGCATCTGCGGAACGATAGCGGGGAAGTGCTTACTATGAGACAGCGGCTCGCTGAGTTGCTTGCCATTTCTGACAGCTTTTGCCGCTTCTTTAAGCTCGTTCTCGATAACTTTATTGCCAATGGCTCCCCCCGTAACCTCAAGCGCATCAAGTACCGCAACGCCAGCCGACATCAAAGACGCAAAGGTTCTTGCAAACCGTGCGATAGCAATTTTAGTTATCAGTGTCTTTATGACTGGCATACGTAGTAGTGCTCCGTGCCACTGCAATTTGCCTTTGGGCGTCTTAATGTAACGTCTAAACGCGTAAATAGCGCCAAAAAGTGCTATACCAATAAGTATTGCGTTGCTTTGCATAAATTTACTGGCACCAAGCATAGCCTGGGTATAAACCGGCAACTCAGCATCAGGGCCGCCCAAATCTTCAATGATCTTGCCAAGTTTAGGTATGACAAATATCATAATCCCAAAAAAAGCTAGGATCGTAATGCCAAATATAACGGTCGGATACATCATGGCACTTTTAATTTTTTTACGCATCGATGCATCTTGTTCAACCTGCGAAGCGAGTCGTTTTAAGATCTCATCTAAAATACCACCAGCCTCGCCGGCACGAACCATGTTGACGTATACCTCTGAAAAAACACTCGGGTACTTGGCAAATGTATCACCAAGCGGCTGCCCCGACTCTACCTCTTTCATAATATTTGCTAATACTTGTCGGAAGTATTTGCTCTCAGTTTGAGTCTGCATTGTTGCGAGTGAGCGGGTAAGGGGTACGCCCGCAGAGACCATGGTAGAAAGCTGGCGCGTAAAAACAACTAGATCCTTGGATTTAACCTTTTTGCCTCTTTTGGACTTATTGGTTTTTTCGCCTTCAGATCTAATCACAATTGGCCTAGCACCCTGTTTGGCAAGAAGACTAACTAAGGCTTCTTTATTGGCCGCGTCAGCCGTTCCTTGAATGGTTTTACCTTCTTTGGTTTGTGCGGTGTAGCTGAATTGCATATGTATTGTTACCTATTATTTTTCTGCCGTGACTCTAAGGATTTCTTCTACCGTTGTTTGGCCGCGAAGTGCTTTGATAAAGCCGTCAAACTGCATAGTTATCATGCCTTCCTTGATAGCCTGTTGCTGGATCTGGTCGCTTGTGCCGTTGGCGATAATTAGCCTCTGCACGTCGGCGCTGTTACCAAGTACCTCATAAATACCCATTCTGCCACGGTAACCAATACGTCCGCACGAGTCACAGCCGCCTTCATGCATCTTGAATAGCCGCGTTATCTTAGTATCGGTAGTTGACAGCTTGGTTGTATCGACTTTACTTTTGCCAGCATTAGCTTTGCCAATTCCACCTTCAAGCGCTTGTTCTTCCAGCTGGTGAACGCGCTTCATGACGCCGGCATCACCGAAGCCAAAAATTCCCTCCAGCTGTTTAATCATTGCTGCCTCTGGTGTTACTTCATCTCGGCAATCAACGCATAATCGTCGAACGAGCCGCTGACCGACAACGGCACGGACAGTACTGGCAATTAAGAACGGTTCGATTTCCATATCAAGCAAGCGTGGCAGACAGGTCGCTGCATTGTTGGTGTGCAGTGTCGCAAAGACCAAGTGCCCGGTTAGGGCTGCCTGGACGGCCAACCCGGCGGTCTCAGAGTCTCGAATCTCACCAACCATGATAATGTTCGGATCTTGCCGTAAGAGAGCGCGCAGGCCGGCAGCAAAGGTCATGCCGGCCTTTGGGTTAACCTGTGTCTGGTTGGCTCCCGGAATTTTATATTCAACTGGATCTTCAATAGTAGAGATATTGACAGCTGGTTTGTTGAGTATGCTTAAAACGCTAAAGAGGCTGGTTGACTTACCTGAGCCGGTCGGACCAGTCACTAGAACCATGCCGTGTGGTTGCTTAATTGCACTGTTGACCAAACTAAGTGCTGCTCCCCAGTAACCAAGCTCTTCCAGCGCTGCGGCTTGACTGCCTTCGTTGAGAATACGCATAACAACCTTCTCGCCTTCAGTAATCGGCAGTGTGGATACCCGTAAGGCGTACGTATTTGAGCCAACCTGTATCTTAAAACGGCCGTCCTGTGGAGCGCGGCGTTCGTCGATTTTAAGGTTACTCAGAATCTTTATGCGTGAGACAAGGGCGCCATGAACTTTCTTGGGCAACTTGTTGGCTTCGCGCAGGACGCCATCTACGCGGTAGCGGACAATTACAAAGCTATCGCGTGGTTCAATATGTATGTCACTAGCGCTGGAACGAATCGCGTACTCAATAATTAAATTAACCGTCTGGGCAATCGGGGAGTCCTCGGCCAAGTCCTGCTCGTTAAGCTCTTCTTCCTTGATTTCTTCTTCGTCTTCGGTGGCGACAACTTTAGTAATTTCATTGCCCATGCTACCTCGGTACTGGTCGAGTGCCGCCTGAACGCTGCTTCTGGTGGCTATATGAACCCTTATGTCCTCGCCGAGCTGTTTCTGCAAGAAGCTAACGGCTTGGATATCATCAGGATCTTCCATCGCCAGTAACTTGGTTTTGTCTCCTTCTATCCCAAACAAAACCACGTTGTATTGTCTCGCGACCCGTTCAGGAATGAGTTTTAAGACTTCGCGTTTAATTTCTTTAGGGTTAAGCTCAACATACGGTATGTCAATCTCCTCGGCGTAGATACGCGTCAGATCTTTTTCATCAATCATATTGTTTTGGACAACAAGATCCTGCAGTGGCTTTTTCTCAGCTTCACGCTGTTCTTTAAGCGCAGCAAGCTGCTCATTAGTTAGCCGATCGGCATTAACTAATAATTTTTCCACCAGAGCATCAGATATACGCATGAGTTCCTGTCATTATAAAAGACATAAGCGAAATACGCCATAAGGCTACTGGCGAGATTTTTGCTATACTTTTGATTGTCAACCAACTAGGGTAGGGAAGGAGGCATACTATGGCGACCGCAAAAGAAAATGCAAAAGAAAACAAGATTAGTGCTGCGTCTGAAGGCAAGTCTAAGGCTTTGGGCCTGGCCCTTGAGACAATCGAGAAACAGTTCGGCAAGGGCTCGATTATGAAATTGGGCGATGCTCACAAACTAGATGTAGAGACAATTCCGATCGGCTGTCTTAGCCTTGATATTGCCCTTGGCGGCGGTATTCCGAAGGGCCGTGTAGTTGAGGTTTATGGTCCCGAAAGTTCCGGTAAAACCACGCTTACACTGCATGCCATTGCAGAAGTCCAGCGGCGAGGCGGCACAGCGGCATTTATTGATGCTGAGCACGCGCTTGATCCGTCCTACGCCAAACGAATTGGCGTGGATGTCGAGAATCTGTTGCTTTCTCAACCTGATAACGGAGAGCAGGCGCTTGAGATTGTTGAAACATTGGTCCGTTCAAACGCGGTTGATTTAATCGTGGTTGACTCCGTTGCCGCTCTGGTGCCACGAGCCGAAATTGAAGGTGATATGGGAGACAGCTTGCCGGGCTTGCAAGCACGTCTGATGAGTCAAGCGCTCCGTAAACTTACTGGTGTTATTAATAAATCCAAGGGTACGGTTATTTTCATTAACCAGATTCGTATGAAAATTGGCGTCATGTTTGGCAACCCGGAAACAACTACCGGTGGTAACGCCTTAAAATTTTATGCGTCTGTACGCATGGATATTCGCCGTATTTCACAAATTAAGCACGGTGATGTGGTTGTCGGTAACCGCACGCGCGTTAAGGTGGTCAAGAACAAAGTCGCTCCACCTTTTCGAGAGTCAGAGTTCGATATTATGTATAACGAAGGTATTTCAAAATCCGGAGACATACTCGACCTTGGTATCAAATATGAAATTGTAGAAAAGGGCGGTGCCTGGCTGACGTACGGCGCGACAAAAGTATCCGGCCGCGAATCCATGAGAACCTACTTAAAAGAAAATCCAAAAGTCATGGAAGAAATCGCCCAAAAGGTACGTGCGGCAGTCGTAAAAGAGACATAGATAACGGCAATACGATCGTTACGAACATAGATGGATGGGCTGATATTGCCGAAGGTGATATAACCTGTATTGGATTAGGATTTAAAAATTGGTTAAAATAAGTACAAGTAAGTATAAGGACGTATTACATGCTAGGCAGACCAGTTCAAATGCCCGGTGAAACACTTTCACCAGAAGAAGCTGGGGTGGTTGATCCGCCCATATCGCCTGAAGAACAAATCGTTTATGATGACCGTGAGCGACAGATTGACGATGCTTACCGCACGAGCCCAGAGGTTGATGAGTCTTTGCTTGCTGACGCTAAAGCTGTTGGCATTAAGGGAATACCCGAAGGATTTATTCCTGCTCCCACCAACTATCCTCACTGGGCGCCTGGCCAATTGATTGGTGGCATTGTAATGACCACTCCTGATCTGATTGACTTATATCTTCACAGATGAAAATAACTGCCATTAAGCAGCAGGTTAAAAGACAAGATCGCTACTCTATTTATGTAGATGGTAGCTATCTGTTTTCATTTTCAGAATCCGAGCTCTTGGCGAGTGGGATAAAAATTGGTCTCGAGCTGGATGAAGCAAAATTGGTGGACCTTAAAGACAAGGCCGTACTCGATAAAGCCTATGACCGATCACTTAACCTGATTTCTCACCGTATGCGGAGCGAGTGGGAGTTACGTGACTATTTGAAGCGCAAAGACTACGACGAGGGCGTACAGGAGGTTACCATCATCCGACTAAGCGATCGTGGTTATATTGATGATACGGATTTTGCCAAGCGATGGGTAGAAAACAGGCGTCTACTGAAAGCGACTTCTAAGCGCCGATTAGCGCAAGAACTTCGTCAAAAAAGAATTGCTGATGACATCATCAATCAAGCGATTGAGGCCGACGAAACAGACGAATCAGCGGTTCTAGCGGAATTAATTGAGCGCAAGCGAAAACAATCTAAATACCAAGACAATTTAAAACTCATGCAATATCTGGCCCGCCAAGGCTTCTCTTACGACGCTATAAAATCCGCCCTTTCTTCAACCGACAATCAGTAATAATATTTCACGCTATAGCGTATTTTTTCATAAAAAGTTTGGCTTATAGGGTTATTTTAAGAGGTTAAGGGAGCGGTAGCCGGAGCTGCAGCAGGCGTTGGTTTCAGGATGTCCTGGATCACAATTTTTTTGTCGGTAATTTCGATTATGGCGGAACGATCGATACTGAGCTGGCCGGTATTTAAACTTTTTAATATAGATCGCGTAACATACAGCTTTTGCACATACAGCGACATATCGTCAACGGCAAAGTCCGCAACCTTTCCAATACGTGTTCGCCCACCGGTGTAAACCGATTTTCCAACTAGTTCAAATGCAATAGAAATAAGTTTTTTCATCCGCACCAGCTCGTCCGCTTCGGTGAGCGCATGATGATCGTTCACAACTAACCCCTGCGGCAATATGTCCCGAATTTCCTGTGATAGCAGAATCATCTGCTTTTTTTCATAACGGTCCTGGCAGTAAAAGCCTTCAATTTTAAGATTATTGGGATTAATAATTGCACCAAGCGTCGCACCAACTGGCGCGCCGGTTTGCAGTGATAAAATCGGTTTCCCTATAAGAGCTGCACTAAGCTGAAGCATATTATAAGTATAGCGTAATTACCACTGTTTGGCGTACCATATATAACCAATGAAACCACAAAGCGTTATTACTACCCACGCAGCAGCTGAAACAGAACAGCTTGGCGAGGACATAGGCCGCAAACTTAAGGGTGGCGAACTTATTGAACTTATCAGCGATTTGGGAGGCGGTAAGACGACGTTTGTGCGCGGATTAGTAAAAGGTGCCGGCAGTGTCGATCATGTATCTAGCCCGACTTATACGGTCAGCAAAATATACATAGCGACTCATTTTGCTATTCATCATTTTGATTTTTATCGTTTAACCGAAGCTGGCCTGATGGAGCATGAACTTATGGAACTATCGGGTGACCAAAAAATTGTAACGGTTATTGAATGGGGTGACGCGCTTAGGCATGTACTACCCGAAAAGCGTTTAACAATAGAGATCGAACAGTTGGACACCGACGAGCGTGCAATAAGAGTTTCTGCCGATGAATCCTTGGCATATCTTACGGAGGAGGATTAAATGTTGATACTGACCATTAGAACAGACAAACCCGAGTCAGAAATTGGCCTGTATGATAACAACAAGCAGCTTGTATATGAAGTTTGGGAAGCGCACCGTCGCCTAGCCGAGACAATCAATAACAAAATTGATACACTGCTTGCCTCTCAAGATAAGCAGCTTGCTGATGTTAAAGGTATCGTTGTATACAAAGGCGGTGGTAGCTTTACTGGTCTGCGCATAGGCCTGTCGGTTGTGAACGCTTTAGCTTATAGCCTGGCTATCCCGATTGTCGCCAGAAGTACCGGCTGGATAGAAGAAGGCATAGACGATCTTATTGCAGGTAAAACCGACAAAATTGCAGTTCCGGATTACGGGGCACCGGTACACACAACAATCCAGCGCAAATGATGCTCAAAAACTGGTAATTAACACAACACATAAACATAAAGGGCTTGACAAAAAAACAGAGAAACCTATAGTCATCTAGTAGTATTAATTAACAACAAAAATCTCAAAAAATAAAAGGATCAAAAAAGTGAACCTCAAAAGAATTTCCGAATTCGGGCTTTCAATGCTGCTCAGCCTGTCGTCGTTATTGGTTATAGCAGTACCCAAAGCTCATGCGGCAACCGTAACCTGGGACGGTGAAGGAGCAAATAATAATTTTAGTACAGCCACTAACTGGGCTGGTGACGTAGTGCCTCAAAATGGTGACGACATTGTGTTTAATAATGAAACAGATGTGGGTGATCAAACCTACACTAACGATATCTCAGGGCTTGTCCTAGCAAACATAACACTTAATGGCAATGCTTCATCCAGCTATACAATTGCTGGGAATGCTATAACTTTGAGCGGAGGCATCATAAGCAACTCCGCTGACGGCTTTTTGGATATTAGTCTTGATATATCTTTATCTACAAACCCAGTAGTGAATACCGGCACTGGAAGTGTGAAATTATCTGGTGTATTAAGCGGTACGGGTAATATTACTATAAATGGAACTGGTTTTTTGGAACTAACGGGTAATAATACTTTCACAGGTACTACTACAGTTACGGGCGGGAATGTAACTGCCGGCAGCTTAACTGCCTTGGGGGCAGTGTCTGCCGGCACTATTGTTGATGGGGGTCTCTTGCACTTCTTATTACCGACCGCGGATAAAATGGGTACCTTGACCGAGCCGGTTACTATAAATGCCGGAATTAGCTCTGGGGGCCTCGACATTGGTGCTGCTTGTGGTTTTGGATTATGTACTGACTCGGACATAACATTTGCGGGTGCTTTAGTTATTGCTAAGAATATATCAGTATTCACCAGCGGTAAGGTTACGATTACAGGACCAATAACCGGTAATTTTACAATTAGCTTAGATCCGAGTTCCACCGGCACGCTAGTTATTAATTCATCGGCAAATGGCTCGGCTACACCAAATGGCACACAAGGTGGTACAGCAGAAGCTCCTTACACCACTAACTACGCCGATTCACAACCTAATCAAGATATAGTAGTTAAAAACAATGAAACAGCCATTGTAACTGGTTCTCGGGCCGATGTTTTAATTCAAAGTGGCGGTACTCTAAAGGGCACTGGCACCGTAAAACGAGTCGATATTTTTAATGGCGCTAAACTGTCCCCTGGCTTGAGCCCCGGCTGTCTTAGTACTGGTGATTTATTTTTTGCTGAAGGTTCAACATACGAATTTGAAGTAGGTGGCACGGAAGCCTGTACTGGTTACGACCAAACAAAGGTAACTGGTACAGTAAGCTTGGGTAACGGTACATTAAGTACCATTCTATTCAATGACTACAAGCCAAAGGCCGGAGAAAAATACACGATCATCGATAACGATGCGGCTGATGCACTGGCTGGTACCTTCTTAAACCTTGCACAAGGCGCTACATTTACAGCAGATGGTTACGTGTACAGCGTCAGCTACGTTGGTGGTGATGGTAACGATGTAGTGATAACTGTGGTTAGCGTACCAGCGAGCCCTAATACTGGCTTCCAAATCCTGGCAAATAATCCGCTCATCACACTTGGCGCGACTGTACTAGCAGCCGGTGCAATGATTGTACTAGCCAAAAAATATAACCGCGTAACTTCAACACGATAAAACAAAAACGGAGGCAAACATGCCTATAGGCAGAACAATTGGAATAGATAATTCCGCTCCAAGCGGTCGAGTCATAGGACACGACCGCTCTGCCCGTTTCGAGCGTAAACCTATGCAAAATCGTGTCCGCAGATCTCTTGATGGGTTTGCGCTGCCTCCTGCGCCAGCAAAAACAAAGTTGCATGCGAGCAACTCCCTGAAGCCTATTGTAAAAACCTTTAAAGCGCCCACTAGCGTCGCTCGCATGCAGACAAATATAAAACCCGCACTACCAAGACAAGCAAAATCAGCTGTTTTAGTACGGCATGCAGTGAGGAATAAGCCTAAAAAGCTCAAAGCTAAAACTACTACCCGTAACACGCATGTATCAAATATGCTTGTAGCAATGGCTGTCATGGTATTTATGGGCGGCGCAACCGTTACCTATTTGGGCTGGAAGACTAACCGCGAAGCAGCCGCACAAGTAGCCGTATTGGCGAGCACGAGCGAAGACGAAGGGAGTGATGTGCCCACAGAAGATGAGGTCACTACTGAAGCAGTTAACTCCTATCAGGTTGCTCCTGACATGCCGCGACTTATTACGATCCCACGGCTCGAAGTAAGTGCTCGTATTAAACGGCTTGGCGTGAAGGCTAGTGGCGAGCTAAACGCACCGTCTAATATTAACGATGCTGGTTGGTATGAGGGCAGCTCTAAACCCGGCGAAAACGGCACAGTCTTAATTGATGGCCACGTGCATGGCCCGTCTAAGCCAGGCGTATTTTATCGGCTAAACAAGTTAGTGCAGGGCGATACTATAGAGATAGAGCGCGGCGACAACAAAACGTTTAGTTACAAGGTCGTCTCTACCGAAATCGTTGACCAGGACAAGGTTGACATGACAAAAGCGCTTACTTCAGTAGAGCCCGGCAAGCCAGGGCTTAACCTGATTAGCTGTACGGGCGGGTATGACGTCAGGACTAATACATATCAAAAACGTCTTATAGTTTACGCAGTTCAGCAATAGTTATTGACCATAAGTTATAAAACCGCGTATTATTTAGATAGGATTTTTATACTTATTTTGGGAGAAAAGTCCGATATTGTTATTAATACTTGTTTTTCTGGAATTTCAAACTGGCTAATGAAGTGATAGTGATGCCTGGGCGATATTCCGGTATTGAAAGGAAACAGACATGGAACCAATTACCCTACTACTCGTTGCGGTCGGGGCCGGGCTTGGCTTTGGGGCAAACCAAGCCATAGCCAAGAAAAAGCTGGGATCAGCTGAAGATGCGGCTGAAAAAGAGATTAAAAAAGCCAAAAAGGAAGCAGCTAAAGCACTTGAAGATGCGCGCGAAGAAGCAGCCAAGCTAGCTGAAAACGCTCGCAGAGAAGAAGCTACAAGGCGAAAAGAAGTAAAAGAAATTGAACAACGATTGCTAGACCGGGAAGAATCACTCGACAGAAAACTGGATAATCTTGATAAGCGGGCCGAAGCCTTAAGAAAAGGCGAGGACGAAGTTGAGTCCTTAAAGAACGAAATCCGTGATATTCGTGGCAAACAGCAGGAAAAGCTTGAGAAAATAGCTAAACTTACCAAAGCTGATGCAGCCGAAAAACTGATGCAAATGACTGAACGCGATATTCGCAATGATTTAACCGGTCTGGTTGCCAAACTGCAAAACGAAGCTAAAGATTTAGCAGAGGAAAAAGCCGGTGCAATTATTGTCGGCGCTATGGAACGGATGGCAAGTGAAGTTACGGCTGAGCGGACTGTCACGGCTGTCAGGCTTGAAGACGAGGAAATGAAGGGCCGCATTATCGGCAAGGAAGGCCGCAATATTCAGGCTTTGCAACGCGCGACGGGTGTCGATATTATGGTTGATGACACTCCCGGGATGATTATTTTATCCAGTTTCGATCCCGTGCGCCGCGAGGTTGCCCGCCAGGCGCTGGAGCTGCTGCTCAAAGACGGCCGCGTACATCCCGGTCGGATTGAGGAAGTAGTTGAAAAAGCTCAGAAAACTGTTCAGAAAGAAGTTGTTCGTGCGGGTGAAGACGCCGCGCGTGAAGTCGGGATTATAGGCATACCTCGTGAAGTGCTAGAGCTACTTGGCGAACTCAAATTCCGAACCAGTTATGGCCAAAACGTGCTCAAGCATAGCACCGAAATGGCCCACATTGCTGGAATTATTGCTGAAGAAGTGGGTGCAAATGTGAAAACCGCCAAATATGCAGCCTTAGTCCATGACTTAGGCAAGGCACTCACCCATAAAATGGAAGGAAAACATCACCATATAAGTGGTGAAATGCTCCGTAAATACGGCGCACCAGAAGAAGTGGCTCATGCCGCAGAGGCCCATCACGACGATATGGAAGCTACTACTACCGAAGCTTTGATTGTTCGTGTGGTTGATGCCATCAGCGCTTCGCGCCCAGGAGCCCGTAATGTTTCTGCTGAAAACTTTGCCGAGCGCATGAAAGATCTAGAAAATATTGCCAATGGTTTCCCAGGCATTGAAAAATCATATGCAATCAGTGCTGGCCGTGAAATTCGTGTGTTCGTTAAACCAGGTCAAATTGATGACCTTTCGGCTATTAAGCTAGCACGCGATGTTGCTAACAAGATTGAATCAAGCATGCAGTATCCGGGTACTATCAAGGTCAACGTCATCCGTGAAACCCGCGCCATAGAGTTTGCAAAATAAACATGCAGACAGAAATTGAAGCAAAGTTTCTGAATGTCGATCATAATGCTGTCCGCCAAAAGTTAGAGGCTATTGGCGCGCAGTGTGTGCATCCGCTACGCATTATGCGTCGTAAAAACTATGACTACTCAGATTTTGGGCTTGAAAAAGTTGGCGGCTGGGTGCGGTTGCGTGATGAAGGAGACAAAGTAACTCTCGCCTACAAACAACTAAACGACCGTACTATTCATGGCACCAAGGAGGTATCAGTTACAGTCGAGGACTTTGATAAAACGGCCCAGTTTCTTGAGGCAATCGGTTTGCATTTGCAGTCGTACCAGGAAACCAAGCGTGAAAGCTGGAAACTTGATGATCTTGAGATTGAACTTGACGAGTGGCCATGGATACCGCCATTTGTTGAAATCGAGGGGCCAAACGAGGTGGCTATACAAAAGATTGCAAGTGAGCTAGGCTTGGCGTGGGACAAAGCGTTACATGGCAGTGTCGAAATTGCCTATCAGGCTGTTTATGATGTTACGGAGGCGGAAATAGATCATTGGACCGAGATATTATTTAGCCCCGTCCCGGATTGGCTAGAAGTAAAGCGTCGATAACGCATAATCGGCTTGTCTAATGGTAAATTCACTTGTTAAAGTGAATATAGTAAAATTAAAGCCTAGAAAGAATATATGGCTTACGGTGAACTTCCATTCCAACCTGATCACGAGGAACTTGCAACAGACCGTCAGGTAACAGCTCAAAATGTGAGTGGCTGGGAGCTGAGTCATAACGGCTTACAAACCCTGCCTGATTTTAATCCGGATGATGCCAAGCCTACTGAGCAATTAGTCAGTGAGCTTGAGAAGCAAGCCAACCGTATAGTTGGGTTTGCTGATGATGATTACGAAAATGCATCGTTTCACTACAGAGAAGTTACATCTAACGGAAGAGAAACTATTCAGCGAGCCTATTTTCGCACCGCCCAACACCCCACCTATGGCAACCTTCTGCGATTAGTCGTAAATGATGAGATTGATGAACCCGGCGGTAGCCAGCGATTAGATATTCAAGAGTTCCTGTACAGTAGCCACGCCGGATTAATTGTTTGTAAGAGCACTCAGGCCGCACGATATTCACTATTTGATGAGTGGGAATATATGCAGGGGGGCGGGCCAATTTTATCCATAAGGCAACCATACACTGCAGAAGATCAGCCAAGACTGCACATCCGTACTGGTGAGGGCTACAGAATATCCACCAGCGAGGCAGCTGCGTATCCAAGTGAGCAAAGAGAGCTAATAAGTAAATTAACGTGGCTATTACGCGGTTTTACGCGCGAAGGCACCCTTCGGCCCGATATACAAATGCCTCGGCGGACCAGTCAGTAGTACACTAAGCCTGTGAATATACTTTATATTGGCGATATTATGGGGCGGCCAGGCATCGATACGGTTGCAGAGCTTTTACCAAGCTTAAAGCAGGAGCAAGCAATAGATTTTGTCATAGCTCAAGGCGAGAATGTGACAGAAGGCCGAGGCATGTCGTTAGAAGACATGCAGGAGCTACAAAGCTACGGCGTGGACTTCTTTACGGGCGGCAACTGGAGCTTGTTCCGCGGCGGCGTACTAACTGACGAGCATCCAGTTATTCGCCCGGCTAATTACCCGCTAGGCACACCTGGGGTGGGGTATAAACGGGTAGAGCACGCTTCAGGCAGCTTGCTTATTATTAGTTTACTTGGCCAAATAGTCGGGAAAGACGCCGAAAAACCAGTAAGGAATCCGCTTCAAACGGTTGATGAAATTCTTGAACCACAAAGCAATGCAGACGCTATTGTTGTTAACTTTCATGGCGATTTCTCCAGTGAAAAGCGTGTTATTGGCTATTATCTTGACGGTCGGGCCAGCGCGGTAATTGGCGATCACTGGCATGTGCCCACGGCCGACGCAATGGTTCTACCCAAAGGCACAGCACATATTACCGATGTAGGTATGTGTGGCATTTTGCATTCTAGCTTAGGGATAAAAACGGAGATTATTACTGATCGCTGGAAAACCGGTCGGTCCAGCAAAAACGAACTAGAAACAAACGGCCCCAAACAATTTAATGCCGTACTTGTTGATATCCAAAACGGTTTAGCAAATAGCATCACACACATACATCGTGTTTTAAAATAACCGCCGCAATCTCTTGCTGGGCGCACAAGATTTACATAACTTTAATATAATGCTATAATATTTATGACCTTTCGGGGTTTTCCTGAGAAGTTGTTGTTTCCCAAGCCAAACCGTGCCAACCGGCACACTACCCAGTGAAAGGAGTGGTGCACTCATGTGCGTCACATCCAGCCCTGCCATCATCACCGACACCAAGGCCTTCGTGGTCGCTCGGAAGTCGGACGGTGGCCCGCCCATCCATCTCAGCGGAAGCCACAATATATCAATAACCCCCGTAAACTGTTAAAATAACAGATGATATGGTTAATACTATTGAGAAGAAGATACTGCCCGAATACTTTGAAAAAATTAAGCGTGGCGAAAAGACGTATGAACTTCGTTTAGCGGACTGGGAGTGTAATCAAGGCGACACGCTTATTTTGGTTGAGATTGATTCAAAGACCAAAGAACCGACAGGCCGCAGCTTAACGCGTAAAGTCGGTTATGTGTGTAAAACTAATGACTTTAATTTTTGGGCTAAAGAAGAAATAGACAAATACGGTTATCAAATTATTTCATTGCTCAATGAGGAGAAATAAGAGGAGGAGAAGTAAGAAGCCGTGCCTCTAACAGATGGGAAAAATGCGAATTACGTTGGGATGAAAGGACAGCGGACTAAAGTCCTTCTCCGCCAAAGCTTTCTCGGAATAAATTCCTGCGAGAACTTTGGCTACGCCGAACCTTCGACTATCGCCAGCTCTAGCTGTCGATAGTCGAAGAACCGATCACTAACTCAAGCCAAGAAAAAAAGCCCAGTGCAAGACTGGGCTTTTTTTCTTGGTCGGGGTGAAAGGACTCGAACCTTCGACCTCACGGTCCCAAACCGCGCGCGCTAGCCAACTGCGCCACACCCCGATATCATGACCGACTTACAGACTGCTATTTTAGCATTTTTACAGTAATTTACCACTCTTTTATGACGCCAACAGCTGTGCTGGATATTATATAGGCAAACCTTGCTGACGCCTTAGTTCTCGCAGCTCACTAATTGATTTTTTATTTTCTTTTATATAGCGGTAGTTTACGAACGGGCTGAGACCAAACCACCAGCCAAAAATCTTATTATGTTTCTGGACTTTCTTATATTCCCGTTGCAGCTCTTCATATGTACCTTCTTTTTCATAGTAACGATAGCTTGCATAGAACACTAGCCCCGTGCACTTACCCAGCCTAATTATGTATTGTTCGTTGTCCACGCTAATCTCCTTAAAATACCTTTGGGTTATTGTATTTTCGATTGAACAAGGCCGGATCGGTATTAAATATGTAACTAGGCAAAGAGGTGGGCTCTAGAGTTGACGAACCATATGTAAAGTCCCAGGTAATTGCGTTAACTGATTGTGCCGAAGCAAAACGTATAGGACCACCAAGCGCTACGCCACCGTTATTGCATACATACTGCCCAACCGCAAAATACTTTTTGGCAGTTCCGTCCAAATTCTTTTCTATTGAGGTTGTGGTGTTAAATAGAACAGCTGAGTTACTGCTGCAATCGCGGTTGGCGTTGTCTTGAAGAACTTTGCGAAAGCTCGGTTCAAGCCTTGCATCACGGATTGTCTGCGTGTTTTCGTGGATAATATTTGTTTGCTCGGTTAACTGTTTTGACGTGGTCCTGTGTGCTTCTATCTCTGATTTTAAATAATACCCAAGAGCGCCGACCGCGCACAACAGGACAATACTGATAAACATTAGTGCCCAAGGCCGGGATTTCTTTGGTTTGGGGGCGACAAATTGCTGCGGTATACTACTATTTTCGGGTTGCATTTTTTTCTTTCTGTAAGATTATGGTTTGATAATAGCATAAATGAAGGTAATTACAACAAGCTTAAGCTTGCGTTAGTTTCGTAAACTCTGCTAAAATCATAAGCAGTTCATAGAAACAAAAAATAAATAAAACGTTCGAAGGAATTTTCACATGGCTCATTTATTGCAAAAAAACTATGGTTTATTGCGCCAGGAATTTAATTTCAAGGATATCTTGCGTTACATCTCTATCGCTCTAGTGGCGCTTTTGGGTATCGCGGGTATTTTGCAAAGTATTTCAGGCGCTACACCAGCACAATATGAACATCGGCAAAATAACTATAGCAGTGGCGTCTATACCAAATAGCTTTTCAATTCGTGGCCTGCACCTGATAATACTATTATGCTAATTTTGCTTCTAACGGTCTTTGTGATTTTCGTTATTGTAGTACTGGCAGAAGTACTTTGGCGAGCCAAGATCCTGGAAGGGGAATATTCCCGAAAATTAATCCATATTTTGGTTGGGACATTTGCGGCAACCTGGGGATTTTTTTTAAATGATCAACAGATATTGATGCTGGTTGCCGCAATGTTTGCGGTCGTTTTGGTTTCAAGATTTGCCGGCCTGTTCGCATCAATACATAGCGTAAAACGCAAAACATGGGGTGAGTTGTTCTTTCCGCTCGGCATTGCCGCCACAGCATTACTCACCAATTCCCCGTGGATTTTCTTAGCAGCGTTGCTGCACGTTAGTTTGGCGGACGGCCTAGCGGCACTTATAGGTCGGAAGTATGTTAAAAAGAATGGCTACAGAGTATTCGGACAGCAGAAGACCACGGTAGGTACGCTAACTTTTCTTAATGCTTCTATTTTTATTATTTTAACGGTTATGGTGTTTGAGCCGGGATTACCAGTTAGTCTGGTGTTTGCCTTGCTAGTCCCAGTAATCGCAACTATAGCCGAGAATGTAGCAATTTATGGGTCTGACGATTTGCTTATTCCGATTGTTGTATGCGCGCTTTTGGCCAGTTTGTAAGCTTATAGCCATTCCAAAACAAAACCCGCATTTTTAACCGCGCCTGAGCAGCTACAAAAACTGTTTCTTCACTCGACATATCTACGGATATGCCTCAATCAGAAAACAGTCTTTGTAACAAGCTCATCCATCACTTAAAATTTACTGGTTTTGCTTTGGGATGGCTATACCAGCCATAATTATTGATAACGCGCCAACCACCCCGTTAAGCATGGCCGCCTGAATCGGCTGTAAAATTCCCGTTGCGGCAATAATAATCAGTCCCAGCGTTGCAAGCAAACCTGTTACTGACAGTACTTGCGCCAGTCTAAATATTTGTCTAGTGGTTTTAATCGTTAGAAGTAATCTGTCGGGAGTGTACTCGTCAATCGTTATATCAAAACCAGGCAAGGGGGTTGTCGCAATACTAAGATCTGCAGCGGTTGCTGCCGGCTCATCAGAAACATCGCTGCCCACAAAAGCTACAAGAGGTGTCTTCTCATCAAACAGCCTTATTATGCCGCTCGCTGTCATATTGCCGTGCGCAGAGGCGATACCAGCCGCTTTTGCAATCGTGTCAGTAGATTTCTGACTAGTGCCGCTAACGAGCTCTACGGCGGCAATACCCAGTTTGCCTAACTTCTGCGCGAACCGCTTGGCGTCAGGAAGCAGATGCTCATTAAATTCAATGACACCCATCATAGTTGTATCCATGGCTACAAATACTGATGTTTTTGTAGTTTTAGCCGCCTGAGGCGGTATATTCACCCCCATGCTCTCAAGATATGATAAGCGGCCCATGTGCAGGCTCGCGCCCTTCATACGGCCGCTTACGCCCTGTCCAGTGGTTTCCTGGGCATGCTTTGCTATAGTTGATTTTTGTTCAGGACCGGAGTGCGCAATGATGGCTTTTGCAACGGCGTGGTCTGAGCTGGCAGCTAACGCCGAAGCCACCCTGATTACATCCGTCTTTGTAAACGTGCTGTATGCTGTAACGCTACTTACCTCAATTATTGTGTCTGTCAATACGCCACTCTTTTTTACTATAAGAGTTTTGACTTCGTGCGTGCGTTCTATAACAGCAGCGGATGAAAGTTGTATTCCAGCAAGCTTTAACTTCTTTATCCCAGCAGTTATTACTAGTGGAGCTGTAAGTATTAAAGGGACTGCTGAGGCACTTGCTATAACTTCAAGAAAACGTCCGATTTGATCAGTAGCTAGCCAAACGCCTCCTGCTATTAATAGCGTCATTACAAAAAATGGCAGGCTGGCTTTATCGAGCAGGCGCACAAATGGTGTCTGGCGTGCCGCACTCAGGTTGGCATGACGCTTCTTTGCGCTTACGGCCATATCTACAAGCGGTTGTTCGAGGCTTATAACAAATGCTAATACGGCTGCTGTTTCAAAATCTTTTATAAGCAACGCAACAATTATGCCGGTTAGCGGCAATATGTAGATAGCGTAAAAGCCATGTCGCAGGTTGTCCAGCGATCTTCTACTTGCGTTTACTAAGGCGAGCAGAGCGATTATTAAGAATACCGCATTTGAAAGCGGCCATTTATTTGCGATAGCAAGGACTATCCCAAAACAACCAAATAACAGTACCGCATAAAAAAATGGATACCTACGAATATATTGTGCGATTCTGTTCAGTGCGTACTGCTCCTGTTATGCTATGTACTAGTATAGCTAAAAAAACCGGGAGGCAGAAGTGGCAGGAATTGTAACGAAAAGCAAACAGCATCTAGAAGACTATTTGAGCGAGTTTGTTTACGGTGGTATTGACGGAGCTGTGACGACTTTTGCGGTGGTAGCGGGAGCGACTGGTGCACGCTTTGATGTAAAAGTGCTGCTGGTGCTCGGCTTTGCCAATCTGGTTGCTGACGGATTTTCAATGGGCGTTGGTTCGTATCTTTCTACAAAATCAGAGCAACAATTACTGGTGAAAAAGGGCAAATCCATTAAAGACGAGCCGTCACCGGTTATTAACGGGGTAACTACCTATACTGCTTTTATTCTTGTCGGGTTGGTGCCGCTGCTTGCATACCTTATTGATTTTGTGTTTAAGCTTAATACGGGCAACCTCTTTTTGATTGCCAGCGTGCTAACCGCACTGGCCTTTGCCGGCATCGGGATGTTAAAGAGCCGCGTTGCCCAAGCCCCCGTTATTCGATCAATCGCCGAAACCTTGGTGCTTGGAGCGATTGCCGCAAGTCTGGCCTATGTTCTCGGAGACTTGCTGGAAAAGGTCATATCTTAGCTAAATAATAACAAATATGATGTAATACAATGATAACTAGTGATATACTCTATCTGTTAACGCGGGTGTAGTACAACGGTTAGTATGCAAGTTTTCCAAACTTGAGATGGGAGTTCGATTCTCCCCACCCGCACCAAAGTACTAGCGTGGCCCGATAGCTCAGATGGATAGAGCAGAGGACTTCTAAGCCTAAGGTCGTAGGTTCAAGTCCTACTCGGGCCACCAAAATAAGGAATATGTATGACATACGATTTTCATGACCCGTTATTTCGTGCAGTAATGATTGGTTTTTTGTTGTCGTTGCCTTTTAAAATAGTAGGCATGTGGCGCTCGGCGCAAAACAATCAAAAGGTTTGGTTCGGTGCTTTGCTGTTGTTTAATACCCTCGGCTTTCTAGAACTTATCTACTTGTTTTATTTTTCGAAGCCAAAAAAGCCGGCGACAGACTAGTATTTACAGCTGGTATAGGATATAATCACCCCTGTTTTCTAGCCAGTTTCGAGAGAGGATTCTCGAAACTGAAAGGAGAAGGCTTGGCTTGATGGCTAGAATTGCCGAGCAAATTTATTTTGTCGGCAATTTGGTCATCAAACCATCACACTTTGACGTGGCGGGCTTAGCTCAGTTGGTTAGAGCGCCGGGTTGTGGTTCCGGAGGTCGTGGGTTCGATCCCCATAGCTCGCCCCAAAATAAAGTACTCGGCATTTGCCGGGTATTTTATTTTGTAGTAGCGTGTAAAAACAAGTTATTATTGACGCGGCGATATAATTAACGTACTGTACGATTCATGAGTTATTCATATCAATACACCAAATCAGTGTTGCCGCGCCCGCTGCCTCTATAGCAACCGGGGTGTTTTGATATATTTCAACAAGTAACTAAAAAGCACAGAAGCCCCGGTGAAGGGGCTATTTTTATGCCTAATCTCTGTCGCTTTAAAGGAGTAAATAATGATAGAAGTTATTGATAATATACTAGTCATTAAGGTAGGTACTAACGCTTTAATAAAACGGGCAAAAGACGGCTCAGAATGTTTGGACGTTGCTTCGTTTGAGCGTATTAGCAATCAAGTTATTTCACTACAAGAAAAAGGTAACAGCATATTGCTGGTATCCTCAGCAGCCATTACCGCCGGTATGGTTGAGGCAGGGCTAAGTAAGCGACCCAATAAAGAGACGGATATTGTCGATCTTCAACGTTTGGCAAGCATTGGCTGGCGACATGTTCTCAATGCATGGGCGAATGCCTTGTCCGGTAAGGTTGTGGGCGAGTTATTGCTTACCCAAAGAGAACTCGGGTCTGACGGCGAGCGTAATGAAGCGTTACAAGTAATACATGCTTTGCTAAAGAATGGCAACATAGCTATTGTGAACGAAAACGATGCTATTACGCATGAAGAGATTGCTTTTGGCGATAACGACACACTGGCTGCTACTCTTGCCGCAAAAATCCGCCATTCGAAACTTTTTGGCAGCAGAGTGAAGCTGATCCTGCTCAGTGATATTGACGGCGTGTATGAAGACGTTACTGACACAGATTCAATTATTCGTAGTATAAAAAATATCTCGGATTATGAGCACTTCGCGCAGCAGTCACACGGCACAAACGGTACGGGCGGTATGGTTAGCAAATTTTCAGCAGCCCGAATTGCAAACAATTCCGGAGTCGATATGTGGGTTGGTAATGGACGAACAGAAGATGTGGTACGCAAGTTATTGCATGGTGAATCGGGAACCCATTTTATAGCCTAATCCCGGACGTCATAGATTAAGCGCACTAAATCTGTAGTTTTGATATGATTACTTAATGCTTAGGAAACTTTTGGTAGTTGTGTGTATCACGGCAGGGAAGCAGGACGGCGTTCTTGCTGAAATTCGAGACGTACTGGACGAGAAATTAGTTAAGTACCGAATTATCACTATTGTTTCTCCTCCTGAAATGGAAAAAGCTCTGGCAAACGTGCGACTTAAAGATTACGCTGCCGTAGCCGTGTATGGGGGTGACGGAACGATAATTGCTGCGCTCAAATTATTTGGACTGAAGCAGTTGCCAGTACTAATACTTCCGGGGGGCACAGCAAATGTTTTAGCGAAGTTTTATGGGCTGCCGGCATCGCATATAGAATGTCTTGAACTGTACGCAAACAGTACTTATGTAGTCGAGCGTGTTGATCTCGCTACAATTAATGGCGAGCCATTGGTGCTGGATATGCACATGGGCGTCTGGACGGAGGGTATTAAATCAACCAGCCGTAAGCTCAAAAAAAAGCTAGGAGAAGCTGCGTATGCATGGAGTGCGCTTAAAAAATCACGCAGTGCAAAACTACAAACGTACGAGTTTGCCCTAAATAATAAAGACGCGCGGACAGTCCACGGTTATACATTTATTGTTGCGAATCAGGGAAATCATAATGTTTTAGGCGTACCGTTATTTCCATATAACCATGCGCCGGGTCTCGTGCAACTGGCCATTATTAAATCATTCAAAATACATCGACTTTTGTGGTGGTTTGTAGTCAGATCATTTGGCAAAAACGTAGATTCTGTAGTTGAAGTCCATCGAGCAAATAAGTTACTTATCACTACGGCGCCAAGAAGCGTTTTGTCCGACGACGATAGTCGAAAGATCAGCCTACCAATCACGATTATCGGGGGCGAACTCTCGGCCCGGATTATTGTTCCGCCTGCACCGACAGAAGTCGCACCTTTAGTAAAAGCTGTTCGTAGTATTAAGTTGCGCTTGCATCGTTACGGACAGCGCTTAAGATCATTTATGCGCTCACATCCATCCTTGCGTTACAGCCATGTGGCACCCGGTCTGTATCTGGGGGGTAAATATTCAGGCAGGAGCTACAGTCTTTTTCGATCGTGGGGTGTTACAGGAATAGTAAGCATGCGAACGACAGCATCACCAAAACCTCCTGAAGATATTGAAGTACTTTCACTCCCAACCCGTGATTGGCATCCTCCTACATTAAAAGCCTTAAAACAAGGAACTGATTTTATCAGGAGACATATTGCTAATGGTGGTTCTGTATATGTTCACTGTCAACTAGGTGAGGGCAGGGGGCCGACGATGGCTGCCGCTTACCTTATCACCAAGGGCTTTACGGTAGATGAAGCAATCACCCTACTTATCAAGAACCGTCCTGTTGTTCAGCCAAACGAGCAACAGCGCAAACGCCTAGCCGAATGGC
This sequence comes from Saccharimonadales bacterium (SeqCode), assembly GCA_038255465.1. GTDB lineage: Bacteria > Patescibacteriota > Saccharimonadia > Saccharimonadales > JACDFO01 > JACDFO01. The sequence continues at coordinate 35,476 of JBBSLJ010000002.1, read as the reverse complement.
AAGAAGAATATAATAAATCAAAGACTAACTAAAAGTCCCTAGAATACTTTCATCGATAAAAGATACCTAGGTGCTATTAGTACCAACCGTTTTGGCTCCAGTAATACCATCGTGACATTGTAAAGTTTGTCGCAGTGTAGATGATGAATAAAACGCTTGAGACGTTAAGGCCCTTATAAAGTAGTCTTGTAGCCAGGCTTACGTTTGTTAGGTCGTACTTAAGCAGACCGAAACTGCGTTGAATCCAAGATAGTTTAACGTATCTTCCAACGGCCAAAGGTAGAATAAACATCGACTGTATAAACGCATAAAAAGGCAACAGGAGATATACGGCCTTCCAGCCCCTGTTATAAGCAAGAATAGCGGTATATATCCATGAAAGAAAAATTGCTGCAACGAGTGTTAGCGGAAAGTTAATAAGTTCGAGCCAACGGAGTGGGAAAAGCATGTATAGAAGCAGTGAATTATAAAACAGCATAAAGAAGTGGTGCCAACCAAAACTGCCCATATTGGCTACATGGTGTCTAAACCCACCGGCAAACCAAATAAGTCGCTGGTTGTACCAAGCCTTAAAGGTGTCAGGTGCTGCAGTATAAAAGGTAAAATTAATGTGCTTAACCTTATACCCCATTACTTGAGCTAGTTTACCAATTTCAATATCCCCCCCAGCAAAGAAATTAGAGTGTTTTGAGAATACATGTTTAATAACGCCCGCCTTAGCAAGGTTGCAGGCGCCAGAAGTTAACCATGGATCCATACGTCTGTTGTCCATGGCCAAACGATACTCAAATGCTTGCAGCTGTTCAATAACAGTCCTTGGATTATCTACTTCACAACGAAGCGAAGCAATATCAAGATTTTTATGAATAAACGTCCGAACTAGATTGTTTACATTGGCGTTGGAGTAAGTGTCCGCATCCATTAGTAAACACGGGGTATCTTTCCGTGCGCCAAGACGGTTGATATCAGATAACGCGCCCTTATAAATTGTATATGCATTTTTAATTGGCCGCCCGTTGGCGTGTGGCAATTGCACACAGATGTATTTAAAATTATATTTTCGGCAAGCTTTTCGAAGCGCCCCGTAAAACTCTTGTGATTCGTATGCTGAAGTACAGATAACTACCTTGTCGGCATATCGTTTTAGGAATTTAATATTCTGCAAATAAGAGATGTTACCGTATACGGTAGGCATAATAAGATAGCGTGGAACAGGACCATAACCAACTTGCGGTTGGATGGCTTTCTTTACCCATAAGAATGCTCTAGGTATATAATCAATCAGAGACACAATGGCCAGGGTCAACAAAATTAAAAGTGTACTATTATTCATAATTGCAATAGAAAAAGAGGGGTCTAAGAAAGAATCTTAGACACCCTCCCTTTGCCTTAACTTATTACTTAACGACTCTGTGCTGAACGGGTAACTAGACCCAATACAACAATCATCGCAAGCCCGGCTAGAATTCCAACTAATGCTGGGCTGCCAGTGTTTGCTAGTTGTGAAGCTGCTGCAGCGCCGCCACCGGCTACGCTAGAAGCACCTAAAACTTGACCTTCAATACTCATTATTTTCTCCTAATGTTTTGTATCTAACGTATGATACTGTAAAATACTATATATGTCAACAATATTCCATAGCATGGTTTCGCTTATGTTAATGCATTTTAGGAGTAAAATATGAAAGATATGAAACACCAAAAGGGTAAGCCACGCTTGAAGCGCATAAATAATGGGCTTAGCGTTTTAGTTGTATTTTTGGCCGCTTACATTATGTTTGCTCCATTACTGCCGAATCTTTCGTATTGGTGGAAGAAATCCTCCCCATCTAAGCCGTCGCTAGTAGAGGCATACCACAATGGCGGTAGCCAAAATAATGAGCAAGTGCCCGATGAAAATACCCTAGTAATACCTAGGTTGGTTTTACAAGAGAAAATTAATGAAGGCCAAACAGCAGCAGCGTTAAGCAAAGGGATCTGGCGGCGTCCTAAAACTAGTAACCCTGACCAAGGTGGTAATACGGTAATTGTCGGACATCGATTTACATATAACGATCCGGCGGTATTTTATCATCTTGATAAAATACAAACAGGAGATGAAATAGTACTCTACTGGGATAAAGCAATATATGTATATGAAGTGACGAGAGTATTCGTTGTGCCGGCTTCGGCCGTAGAAATTGAAGCGCCAACTGACCAGCCGTTACTTACGCTTTACACCTGTACGCCTATCTGGACTGCTAAAGACCGGCTAGTTGTACAAGCTAAATTGAAAGACCCTACATGAAAGAATGGCACCGTACAGTCATCTTATTAACGCTTATTACTGCGGCTGGTAGTTACATTGTTTGGCTAAAAACAGGTTATCAGTCTAACCTCCTCGACGTGTTAAGCCGTTAATAATTTAATCTGTTAAATAACGATAAACTAAATTTACCGATCTAAGTGGTGTATCCGCCGATAAGCGCCAAAATAATACCGATTGCCCCGGATGCTTGACCAAGCACCCAAAAACGCATTGTTACCTTTGTCTTTGGCCAGCCCGAAGCTTCAAAATGGTGATGTACGGGTGCTGCAATAAAAATCTTACGATGAAGTATTTTTTTGGAGAGTATTTGAATCAGGGTTGAACCGGCCTCTGCAACGAACACTATTGCAATTATTGGCAGCAAGAATAGCGTATCAGTCAGCATAGCTACAACGCCCAAGGCCGTCCCAAGCGAAAACGAACCTACGTCCCCCATAAAGAAGCGTGCCGGCGGAATATTAAACCAAACATATGACAGCAAGGCGCCGGCAACTGTCAAACAAAAGCCGGCAATTCCAAAATTTCCCTGCAATGCGGCAATAACACCAAAAGCGCTGTAAGCACTTATTAAAAGCCCACCCGCCAGACCGTCCATACCATCACTAATATTTACGGCATTACTTGTACTAACGACTACTAGGGTAAAGAGTGGAATGAGTAGCCATCCAAGCATAAGGTCTCCCGCGAATGGGATATGTATAGTTGTGTAGCCAAGTTTGTAATAAAAGAAGCAGGCGCCGATTGCCGCAACGACTGTGATCATGCCGAATTTTATTGGCGCTCGTAAGCCCGCAACATTACCGCCCCTGCCTTTAATGTTGATAATATCATCGATAAGACCAACCACTCCACCGCCCAAAAGAGCTGCCAATGGCAGCCAAGTCTGGTGGCGATCAAGATTAAACACGGCAGTTACCAAAGTAACTGCAGCTATAGTAATAAGCCCAGCCATAAGCGGTACGGTTCGCTTAATTCGAAGACTACTTATAACGGTGAGCACTTCGCCGGTGGTTGAATGGGTACGGGAGCGCTTCCAGAGCTGATGCTTATAAGCAAAATATGTATAGATCGGCGTCAAAAGCATAGCCACGCAGAACGTAAGAATACTGAGCAATAATATGGTAGTAATTTCTTCCGTGAACTGTTCGGCTGTGAACATAGAATTCCTTCAGTGATATAGTTGATAGGTTGCTTGGATTAAGTTTATCATAGGATAAGTGGATAACGCGTCGTCGTTTTTTAAACAAAGTCCTAAAATATAATTACAGCAAACGGAGAGATTGGAACGAATGAGTATACCAAAAAATTATCCGGCGGTAGTAATAATTAGAGGCCTGCCAGGCAGCGGCAAAACCTATCTTGCTACTAAACTTCAGGAATCAATTGGTGCCGACAAAGTTGTGCTATTGGACCCGGATGCAACCGATTACGAAAGTGAAGAATACAAAAAACACGTGAGCGTTCAAACACAAGAAGGTGTTGACCCAAAGCTGCATGCGTATAGGTTTTTACGGGCGAAGGCTTATAAAGGTATAGCATCCGGCAAGGTGATAATCTGGAACCAGCCTTTCACTAATCTTGAGATTTTTAATAAGATGGTCGCCAATTTGCGATTGCAAGCATCCGAGCATACGACCACCTTGTCTATATTGGTTGTCGAAGTGGAAATTGATGCAACAGTAGCCAAAGAAAGAGTCGAAAAAAGAAAACAAGAGGGCGGCCACGGCCCGTCAGACGATACGTTTAATCGATTTGTAAATGATTTCACAAGCTTCAGGGAGCATGGGTACAATACCGTAACCCTGCACGGCAAAGATGACATATCGGTCTCGATATCATCCGTTAAGCAGGCCTTAGATAAGCTTTGACAAGCTCGATTTTAAGCTATGGTTCTTATTAAGTAGGCGAGTGTTTAGAATACTAAGTCGGAAAATAGTTAGTTAGATCATCAATGATTTGTTTAGGATTTTGCGCGAGTATAGTCTCAAAACCCATTTTTTCAGCAGGCGTTAGATTCTTCTGTTTATCATCAATAAATACTGATTGAGCTGCAGTTGTATGTAACCGATCGAGAGCAATTTGGTAGATTTCTTGCTGTGGCTTAGCAAATCCAACCTGACATGAGGCGATAACCTCGTCAAAATAATCATAATATCCAGCCGCGAGCAGTACATTGTAGGTCGGCTCAATAACATTTGATAACACTGCAGTCTGAAGGCCCAGAGCCCTTGCTTTAGTTACTAGCGCCAAAATGTCATCATTTTTATATAAGCCCCGCCAATTTTTGAAGTCATCAGAAATTGAATCATGAATAGTGAGGCCGTAATTAATTCGTAGCTCGTTCCAGTATTCTGCTTCAGATAGTTCGCCCCTCATAAAGCGCCGCATGTAGGTGTCGTATATTATCTGAACTTGCTCGTCGCTTGCACCAATATTTTTGAGTAGCAAACTCAAAAACTCATTACCGGGATCATCTGCGATTACGCCGCCCCAGTCAAAAAATATCGTGTTAATACTATTCATTTACAGTTCATGAAGAACGGTGACTTTGGCGCCAAGGCTGTTCAAGCGGGCAGCAATATCTTCATATCCACGATTGATCGTATAGACATTACGCAGGATACTTGTTCCCTCCGCTGCTAACATACCGATAAGGAGCAAACTAGCAGGGCGAAGAGCTGGCGGGCAAACAACCTCGGCGTTATTAAATTTTGTAGGACCAGTGATATAAACACGATGCGGGTCGGCAAGCTCAATGTTCATCCCCACTTTAGTCATTTCCGTATAGTAAATAGCTCGGTTCTCGAATATCCAGTCATGTATGAGTGTACGGCCCTTGCAAACGCCAACAATCGGCACAAAATAGGGGATTGAATCCGGGTTAACTCCTGGCCATAGATTCGGGTGTATTTTATCAAGCGGTGCAATCATACTGCCATTATGTTTATGGATTTCTATGTCAGCCAGTTCTATGACGCCATTGTCGGCCTTGTATACATCATGGACAGTAAATGGGAGCCCCATAGTCTTTAATTTGAATAACTCTAGGCCAATCCAGCGAAGCGGAACGCGCTTTATGGTAATGTGCGAGTTAGTAGTCGTGGCGACAGAAATAAAAAACATGGCCTCAATCGGATCTTCGGTTGGGGCGTAGGTAACGTTCTTTTTAATATATGGCACGCCTTTAATCTTGAGTACTGGTGAGCCAAAACCATCTATCTTTACGCCTAACTTTCGCAAGAAAAGACATAGATCCTGCACCATATAGTCAGCACTTGCGGCTTGAACGATGGTTTCCGTGCCTGTACGAGCCGCAGCCATCAGTACATTGTTTGTCACTGTATTGCCGGTTTCGTATAACACAATATAATCTGGCTGTTGTTTGTCGACGACAACTTCGTAGCGGCCGGTTTTAGCTGTTATGCCTACTCCAAATTGCTCTAGTGCATACAAATGAGGCTCAACGGTGCGTTCCCCTAGCTTGCAGCCACCAGAAAAAGGTATTTGAAAAGACTTGTGGTCGTGCATAAGAACACCTAACAGCATTAAAACGCTACGGGTTTTCTTTGCAGAATTGACATTAATTTTATCTAGCTGTAATTCTTGTGGTCGTCGAATTTCTATATCATTATTTGGCAGCCATTTGACCTGCACGCCGATGCTCTTGAGCACTTCAATAATCCGAAAAACCTCTTCAATTTTAGGAAAGGCCTTAAACTTCGTTACGCCATAGTTAAGTAAACTGGCACAGAGCAGTGCCACGGCTGCGTTTTTGCTGCGCTTGAGGGTGATTTCCCCGTGCAGTTCATGGCCACCTTCGACTCTAAGATTGATCGAGCCCTCACCAATACTAACAATTTGTTTATTGAGTACATCGCTAATACGGCCAAGCGTATCGAGGCTTAAATTTTGTTTGCCTTTTTCTATTCGATTTACAGCCGACTGGCTAGTGCCAAGCCGTTTTGCAAACTCAGCTTGGGTCATGCCGCGCTCTTGTCTTACATGATAAATTAGTTGACCGATCTTTTCATTGGTTGTAATCATAAGCTAGATTATTATACCAGTCGTGATATACGGGTCAACCGCTTTTTAGTTTAGTTTTCCACTGCTACAATAAAGCAATGATCTGACAGGTACCATCTTCTACGCAAACAGAATAAACCTAAATATTGGTATGGAGATAGGTTATGCAAGACAACGCAGTTTGGGATTTAATCAAAGCAGAAGAGCAACGCCAGCGCGAAGGTTTGGAGCTCATTCCATCAGAAAATTACGTAAGCCGGGACGTGCTAACGGCGCTGGGAAGCGTATTTACAAACAAATATTCGGAAGGTTATCCGGGCAGGCGGTATTACGGCGGCCAGGATAATACTGATCCGCTCGAATTACTTGCGATTGAACGTGCTAAAAAATTATTTGGATGTGATCATGCAAACGTGCAGCCGCATTCCGGAGCGCCCGCAAATATCGCCGTTTATCAAGCCTGGCTTGAGCCGGGTGATACTATCATGGCCATGCGGCTTGACCATGGCGGTCACCTAACGCACGGCCACCCCGTTACGTCGAGCGCTAAACTATATAACTTTGTGCGATACGGCATTAAGGATGTAGAAACCGGTGAAATTGATTATGAAGAAATGTACGCAGTTGCTAAAAAAGAAAAGCCGAAGATTATTCTAGCCGGCTTCAGCGGCTACCCGCGAAGTCTCGATTACGCCAAGTTTGCTGAAATAGGTAACGATGTTGGGGCGGTACTGATGGCAGATATGGCACATATTGCTGGCCTTATTGTCGGGAAGGCATTGCCTAATCCTTTCGATTTTGGTTTTCATATTGTTACCAGCACGACACATAAAACACTGCGGGGCCCACGGGGTGGATTAATCCTGAGCAATGGTACGGTTGGCAATCCACTGAAAACATTAGAAAAGTCTATAGAAAACTTACCGACGCTGATTGACCGCGAAATATTCCCAGGCTTCCAGGGAGGACCGCACATGCATTCAATTGCCGCAAAAGCAGTTGCGTTTGGCGAGGCTTTAAAACCTGAATTTAGAGATTATGCGCAGCAGATCATCAAAAACGCCAAGTGTCTCGCAGATGAGCTTATGGAAAGAGGTTTCAAGCTTGTGACAAATGGCACGGACAATCACTTGATTCAGATTGATATGATGACTAGCTATGGTATCGACGGCCGAGTAGCGCAGGATTTGTATGACAGTATCGGGCTCACGGCCAATTGTAATGCCATACCCGATGATAAACTGCCGCCGTTTCGACCAAGCGGTCTTAGGATTGGAACGCCGGCGCTTACCACTCGCGGCTTGCAGGAAGCCGATATGGTGACGATTGCCGAGTGGATGAGTAAAGTCGCAAAAGCGCCAAACGACAGTAATCTCATTGCCGGATTACGCAAAGAAATCACAACTTTTGCAAAACAGTTCCCGCTGCCTAGCGACAACTAGCGCGCCATGCTACTGAACGGGTAATAGCTCCGGCTCTTGTTCAAGTTCAATGCCAAAATTTTCGTGCACTTTATCGACAAGCTGTTGCTTGAACGTTAAAAGACTAGCAGTCGAGGTTGCATGTTCGTTAATGAGCACCAAAGCTTGTTCTTTCCAGGTCGCCATGCCGGTACTTTCATCGTGGTAATCCTTAAAGCCAAGGTAGTCGAGCAGTGCACCGGCGGCGACTTTGTAACGGCCGTCAGGCAATTCCCAAAAGCACTTGGAAGGCCAGGCTGCCAGATCGGGGTGATTATTTAATAGCTCGTGATATTTGCTGGCGTCGATAATGGGGTTAGCAAAAAAAGATCCGTTGTTTGGTATGACGGCAGGATCAGGCAAACGCTTTGTTCTGATTGCAATAACCGCCTGCCTTATGTCCTGAATAGTTGGGTTTGAAATGTTATTTGCCTGCAAATATTCTTCAAGCCAGTGGTAGTATTTTCCGTCAGGTACTGGTCTTGTTAGGTGAAGCGTGATGCTGGTAATTAAGTATCTGCCTTTATCTGGCCCAATTTTAAATCTACTTGTCCGATAACCAAAACCACAGTCAGCGGCGGGTATGTTTATAAGCTTTTGCTCGTTTAGATCAAACGCTTCAAGCGAGACAAAAGTTTCTGCTAGCTCATGACCATACGCGCCAATATTTTGCACAGGTGCGCCGCCGGCCGTTCCTGGTATAAGTGACAAGTACTCCAAACCGCTTTTACCGGTTGCAACCGCTCGCTCAACGGCTTGGTCCCAGTTTTCACCGGCACCAATCGTAATGTATGCGTTTTCTACATCTTCGTCAATTATCTCAAAGCCCATGATTTTATTTACTAACACCAGACCAGCAAAGCCTTCGTCACGCCATATAATATTACTGCCGCCGCCAATCATAATAAGTGGCAGATTCCGCTCTTTTGCCCAGGCGGTTAGACTACGAACATCATCCCGCGACTGTACTTCCGACAGATAGGCCGCTTTGCCGCCAAGCCTCATTGTTGAATATTGGGCAAGGGGTACATCTTCTAATATAAACATTGTAAGCACAGTATACCCCTCCAGTATTACTGAAGCTACCTAGTAGATCTGCTGCTTGTACTTGCATGAAATGCCCGAGAGCGATAGCATAGAACAGAATGAGTAAAACCAGTAGACCAGACAACCCCTTTGAACAGCTTGGCCGCAAGCTTAAAAAAATGCGTATAAGCCGTCAAGAAACACTAGCCGATGTATCTGGTGCTGTTGAGATTGGTGTGGATCACCTTGAGGTTATTGAGGCGGGCAAAAATCGGCCCGGTGAAGATATTTTATTGCTTCTGATCAGTCACTTTGAATTAAAAGAAGAAGAGGCTGAAAAGCTTTGGGATTTGGCAGGCTATCCGCCCAGTGTTGTCACGCAATCAGATGTGTCCGTAAAACAGACGGTAATGGTAACGCCCGAGGATCTTAAGATTGTCTATACCGACATGGTTCATGTTAGCGCCAATGATTTTGGTGTGGTTATGAATTTTATGCAGGGTGGCGGGACAAATAATCAACCGCTAGCGATAGCTCGAGTAGGCATGAGCCGTGATCATGCCTTAAGTGTGCTTGAAGTTTTACAAAAAACCTTAGCCGCGCAAAAGCAACTGCCAGCGCCCAAGTCTCGAAAAGATTCTAAGTAATTCTTTTCTTTTCAAAGCATAAACGCTAAGCTAGAACCGATAAGTACTAATAAAGGCGGGGCAATGGAACCGGTAACTTTTCATCCAAAAAATGGCGCAGATCAAGATGTTGTAAATAGCAAGAACGTAACGCTACCGTCACTAGAAATACCGCTCGGTACAGTCGGCAGAATACCAAAATCACTATCTCTTAAAATATTTATAAAAACAGTAGCAGTAACATATGTAGTTGCCACGGCAATCGGAATTTTGTACCTTATTTTTATTAGTTAAATCTTAAACGAGTTTTCCGGGCCTTGTATACTGAGTTGTTTAAAATATCTATTTTAAATCACAATAACGGCTCAGTCATTTAGTATTTCATGCACCATTGCTAGTAAGCCTTGAGGGTCTAGGCTGGATTTCACAACGAACTTATGTGCGCCAAGATGGAGCATCTCGGTCTCTGTGCCAGTGTCTGATAAATTGGTATAAACGATAATTTTTGTCTTGGGATAATCGTCTGGGACTATGTTTCTCATAAACTCTCTGCCGTTCATAACGGGCATAAATACATCAAGTAATACCAGGTCTGGTCGCAAAGCCTTTAGTTGTTGTAATCCTTCAACGCCGTTATCAGCCGTATGAACCGCATAACCCTTAGAACTCAGGATTATTTTATACACATTTTGCAAAATCTTTTCGTCTTCAACAATCAGAATTGATTTGGTCATCGAGGCAGTCTAACGGCAAATTTTGAACCTTTTCCAGCGCTTGAAGTGAGTTTAACGGTGCCGTTATGCAGTCCAATCAGCTGCTTCACCCAATATAATCCAAGCCCCGTACCGGTGACGGTGTCGGAGAGGCTATTATCAACACGTGTGAACTTTTCAAATATTCTCTGTTGGTCATCTTTGCTAATGCCTACTCCTTTGTCAGTGAATACAATGTTTATATATTTATCCTTCTTTTCAATTGCAACTTTAATTTTTGTGCCATGGTAGCTATATTTGCTGGCATTTTCTAATAAATTAACAAAGACTAGTTTCATTTCTGTTTCATCAACTAATGCCCTGATTGGTTTACCTGGCTTAATAAAAGAAACTTCCTGCTTCCGGAACTCGAAACTTGATTTCATATCATTTATGGCCTCACTCACGATCCGCACAATATCATGCCGCTGCTGATTGAGTGTATATTCAGTCGAATCCATTTGAGCTGTTTTTAGCAGGTCATGAATGATATTCAGCTCGCGTTCGTTGCTGTCGTAGGCTATGTGCAAAAACTGCAGTTGTTCTGGGTTCAGCGGCCCAACGACCTCATCTATGAGTAAGCTGATGTACTGTTTGACGGCGGTCGCAGGAGTTCGTAGCTGATGAGAAGCCATACCTATAAATTCATCTTTAGTTTTATTAAGCGAAATAAGCTCTTTACGTTGTACTGCTAGTTGTCTTGCGATTTTTTCAAGCTCTTCGTTACGAGCCTCGGCGCGCTTTACCTCTTGTTGCTCAGAAATATCGGTATTAGTCCCTATCCACTGTTTGACCTTGCCGTCATCGCCTATAAGAGGCACTACGCGTGTTAGGAAAGGGCGGTAGTTTCCGTCATAGCCTTTGAGCGGAAAGACCATTTCAAAAGGTTTGCCGGTTTTAATAGAATGTTTCCATCTTTTAAGCACGTTTGGAAGATGCTCGGGGTCATGTACGGTTTGCCAGCCCCAGCCTTCCATTTCTTTAGGCTTTGTTCCTGTATATTCGTACCAGCGATTGTTATACCAAAAAATATATCCTTCGGCATCTGCCATCCAGGCAAGGTTAGGTATGTTCTCCGCTAGGGCGCGGAATCGCTCATTACTGCTTCGTAGCCTGTCTTCTGCTTCCTTCTGCTTTGTAATATTTCTAAAGTTACCGAGTAACGCATGAATATTCGGGGTGTTAATATGGTTGACGCCAACCGTTTCAAGCCAAGCCCAACTACCGTCTTTATGTTTTACGCGGTATTGCATCGTGATCTGCTTGTCCGGGTGTTTAATCAGGTTATTGAAATTTTCAAAAAAATAGGCCGTATCTTCAGGGTGTAAAAAGGGCATAATCCCCGTATGAGCAAGCTCATCCGGAGTATAACCAAGTACGTGCTTGACTGAATCGCTTGTAAACAGTATTTCTCCTTTTAGCGAGACTAGTTGTACAGCATCAGCACTTCTTTCTATGAGCGTACGGAACCGTTCTTCACTTTCTTGTAATATCTGCCGCGAGAGCACATCGTCCGTGGTTTCGGTTACGACGCAAAAGAGGCCGACAATACTGCCCGTGTCATTTCTCAAGGGGCTGTACGAGAAAGTAAAGTAGGTTTCCTCCTCAGACCCATGACGGTTTATAAGTAGACGAAGGTCCTTCTCATAGACAGGCTCGCCTGTTTTGAATGCCTTAGTAACGAGTGGGTCGAGACTGTTCCATATCTCTGCCCAGACTTCATTAGCGGGTTGTGCTAGTGCCGTTGGGTGCTTGCTGCCTAGAATTTCACTATAAGCATCATTGTATAAATTTGTCAGTTTATTCTTATCCCACAAGACGAACATTGGGAGAGGTGAGTTCAACATGATACTTACTGCCGTTCGCAGGCTTTCGGCCCAGGTCTCAGTTTCTCCGATGGCAGTTTTAGACCAGTCGAATGAACGCATGATCCTTCCCATTTTACCGCCACCAATCAAAAATCCAATGTTCGTAGTGTTTACGATCTTTGAAGTTGAAGAATTGCTAGTTCTGGATAGCTTATCGATCATAGGCTATAGTTTACCTCTTTTTTACAAGCACCTACTCAGTAGATATATAATAGAACAATTTTCCCAAAATAATTAGTAATGCTATCGCGGCAGCAAAGACGAGCTAGCGTCCGAGAAACGATAGGTAGGGTCATGATCGAGTCTAATGACGACATCCGTTAAATACACAACCAGCTTTTAAGATAAGGGCACGGATATTACAAATGTTGTACCGACGTTTAATGTGCTCGTGTATGATATGGTGCCACCAATTTTATCAAGCAGAAGTTTCACCATATAAAGCCCCAAACCGGTTCCCTCAGTAAATTCTTGCATTGCATTTTCAGCCCTTGAAAATTGATTGAATAGGTACGGTTGATGCTCTTTCGGTATGCCGATTCCCGTGTCGCTGACTGAAATTAAAATCTTGTTATTTTTTAACTTAACATTGATGTGAATAGAACCTTTAACTGGAGTATATTGGATCGCATTAACAATCAAATTCGAAAAAATTTCATGCAGTATCGATGCATCAGTATGTATAAACGGAATATTCTTATCCATAACAAACGTGTACTGCAGTTTTTTCTCTTTCAATCTTGGTTCAAGTTCCGTATGTATTTTTTCAAATATTTCACTTATCAAAACATCTATATTTTGAACGAGTCTGCTGGTGCTTTGTGCCCGCGTGATGTTTAAAAGACCCTCAACTAAAGCAATCATTCGCTCCGATGAATCAACAAGCGTATTTACTAATTGCTGTTGCTGTTCATTCAGTTCACCCATGTAGCAGCTTTTTAACATATGCGAGTAAGTCATAATAGCTGTCATCGGCGTCCTTAACTGGTGTGAAGCAAGATTAATAAAATTGTTTTTCATAAGAGACAATTCATACTCATCTGTAATATTTTGAATTAGATATACGACTTGCTCATTGCCCGGCATAAGGCGCTTAAAAACCCTGAAAATCAACAGGTTGTTTTCTTTATCGGTCCATTCATAGATAACATCATTGTTATTTGACGTTTCTCCAAGCTTATTTGTGGTAATCAGATATTCAGGTAGTGGAGATGATGTGTGTTTCAAAGGAAATACTTCATTAAATCGTTGCCCGAGTAAAAATACACGTTGAGTTGCTAGCAATTTGGCAAAATAATTGTTGCTGAATATGATATTGCCGGGCTTATCTACGACACATACGGCAGTATCGACGCTACCTATTACAAGGTCCATCCAACCGAGGATTCTATGCAGTTGTAATAATTCTTCGGCTAATAATTTTTCTTTGCTACTTGCCATCTAGTGGGTAATCAATTATTGCAGCAAACCTCCAAGTTGATTCTTTTTTATCTCCCAGAATATAATGGTTTGAGGTTTTTACGGTGCCGTCTTTATATACAACGTTGAGCGCTAAGGGCTTTCCTAGCAAGTCTGATGTTTCTGTTGCAAGGTATCTTGCAAAGCCCACGGTATGCGCGTTTCTCATATGTTCAGGCATAATTTTAACAACCGATTTACCAATAAGGTCTGCCTTGGTCCACCCATACTCTTTAGTAAAGGCGGCATTAATATACGTGAACATACTTTGTTGGTCGATTGACACGACAGGTACATTTTTTAACGCCAGTAATTCATCAAGTGTAGCAGGGTACTCTGTCATATATCCTCCGTATTCGTAACACAACTTTAACATAAAAATTTTAGGGAATCGAGCAATGATCTAGGCCTGACTTGCTTGCAGAATAAGAAATGGTACCACCTACCCGATGTATTACGTACAGACTGTTACCAAGCTATTATACAAATATCCAAAGAGTTGCGTATTGCTAAAGAGTATCTTGGCAACGGTTTGCCCGAACTAGGATTGTCGGGAGCCTAAAGATGGTAATAATACGTGAACACTGTTGTATTATAAGACTATGGAAAATAATCAACAACTTCAAGAAAATCAAAATATTGAACCGCAATTAGCTCAAAATCCCGAACAACTTAATGTGCCTGACAAAATGTTTAGATATAGAGACGTTGTTGCTGGCAGTATAGTCGGTGGACCCTTTGCTGCTGCTTACTTTTTCTATAAGAATTTTAAAATCTCAGGGAATATAAAACCAGCAAAAATTGCACTATTTTCATTCATTATCGGAGTACCTGCACTGCTTCTAGTTCTAGCGATTATATTGCCGCAAAGTATACCAAGGGCCGCCTTCACTGGTTTATATGTAGGGCTTATTACTTTCGCAGCTCAAAAATACATGAAACCGTTAACAGATTATTATGAGCACATGAAAGGCGAGTTCCGGAGTGCAAATCGCGCCACACTCAATACAGTTATCTTTCTCGTTGCATATATTGTTATGTTCTTTGGTGGATTCTGGGCTTACTTCAGAACAATAGACAACACCATTACTTTAGGTGATACATTTTCGCTTATTGTGCTAGGAGAGAAATTTGACTCAAAAACTTATTTACAATATGTAGATGAATTCACGAGTAATGACAGTAAGGCATTAGCTGAATTTGAAAGGGTTAGCAGTACTACTGACAATCCGCGTGAAATTGAGAAGTCAGTAGATAGTGCGTTGCAACTATATACTGCAAATAAAGATTTAATAACCAAAATTCAAGAACTAAAGCCATTCCCAACCCCTATCCAGAAAGAAGTTGACTATTTGACGGAATATAACTCCTTGAGAATCGAGTATTTTACATACATCAGGGCCGCTACTAAAGACTCTGATATTGGTCCGAATAATGCAAACATAATAAAAGCCAATCAGGTAGTCAGTAGGATTGACGCTTTAGCTGCAAAGCAACCAAAGAGAGACACAAAATGATAACTAGCCAGGTGAGTTGGCGAAGTGGTCTAAGCAAAAAATCTGGTACTTTAAATTTGACAGACAAACTTACATTAACTGATGAAACAGGTAACGTTGTTTTTGAAGTAGTTCCCTCTGAGTTACGGAGTATCAAAATACAGATGAACTTTATCTATCTTAAAGTGGGCGGCAAGATGTACTCACTTAATGTATCACCAGAAGTTGCAGCCCGTAAAGCACGTGGCGAAACCATTGGCAGAGAGGTAGATGATATAGACCAGCTTACTGCTCAATGGAAAGAAGCCCTTCATTCAACGGGAGCTAAAAAGGTTAAGAGAATTCCTTGGGAGATTTTTGCTATTCTAATTGCTTCAATGGCAATTATCCGTTTTTTGACCAGATAAATAATTTACACAACTTCCGTATAGAAACTCGTCCTAAGTGCTCCAAAGTGCCCACAGGGGTTTGAAAGAGCCCTTTCATCTCTTTTTGTTTCTGGGCATTGAGCAACGCCACGAAAATTTTATTTCCATATTTTGACCGCTCAACGCCATTTGCCACTAAAAATAGCTTAAGCAACGTATTATTTATCTGACACCAAAACTCACAAAAACCCAGCAAAAGCGTGCAAGTTTTCTTCAAGCTGTCAGATTAGTATGGGGTAAAAAACATCGGAACTTTGGTCTGATTCTCATATGCTTTAATCATCATTTCGGTGAATACAGGTTCATTATTTAGATAGTGGTAAAATGTCTGGCGACTAATTTTTGCGTTCCTAGTCGCATCAGTAACTGTGGCATTATGCTGAATTGCATTTGCTAATTTGATATATGTTCGGTAGGTAACTTTTGGAGGTCTACCGATAGCTTTCTTAGTAATTATTTACTCCTTTCTTTATTATCTCATGCGATAATAGCGACATGGATTTACTTTGTAAGCAAGTTGGACTCAATCTTGAAGGTGGAGCGAGAAAAGATACACACTTCATGATTCGCCAAATCCTAAGTGGTCTACGTGGCTACAATGATAACGGTCCCATCGGCTTAAATGGTCCTGGTCGCTTACGCACTGGCATTGACGCTGAAGGTGATTCAGATTATGCAATATTCATGGCGGCGTTAAGCACGTTGGCTACACACCAAATCATACTTTTCAAATTCAAGCACCCAAATTACAGAGGTAGCAACAGGGCTACTTTCAAAGAATTCAGCATACTTGTTACTAACAGATACAAATTAGAGCGATTGTATGCAGAATTGAAGTGGTTGGGAGAGCCAGAAGATAAACGAAGTGAAGCTCCTCAGGTAGATAATCTCGTATTTTACAATCCTGTTTCAGGCAGGGGTCTTGTTAATGGCAAGCCTATATACTTCAAAAAATCAAAACCAACGAACAGACTCAAGCCTAAAGAGATATTCGATTTACTATTTGCTGGTGCTCCTAATCCAGTACTACGTGATAGGCTCACAACTACATTGCGATTAGGTAAAGAAGCACACGACGAATCCGATAGATTAAACGATTCTTTCAATAACTTACGCAAGCGTTGTGGTGTAACAAATAATGTAATTTCTCTCCATGATTCAGGGGTGCTGAATGCAATCACAGTCCCCATTGACGAGTTGCCAGACTTTTTTATTTTTCCAGATTAAAATCCGCATTTTACCCTTGCTAAGAACAGCGATTTACCCCTAAGAATCGCCTTTATTCTGTTCTAAAATTAACCGCAGGTTCGCATGGACGCTGACTAATAGCGAACCCGTCAGCGTCTCATAAACCTAAGGACAATAACAATGAAAGACTTCAAGGAAGAAAGTCGCACTAAAAATACACAAAAAGGTACTGGACACATAAATTATGCTCTCAGTACCCAAACACCGATTTATGACCCGACTTTACAGCGTAAAGTTTCGTCTAAAATCGAAATAACAATCACACGTCAGCAGCTAAATAAAGCCAAGTGGCTTTTTGAGCAAGCTGGCAAACGTAAACCTGACTGGTTACGTAAAAAGTTCCTAATAGACCAACGTCGCCGTAAGTGTCTAAACACAGAGCTGGCAGAAGCCCAGCTTGACCAAGTGTATTGTAGCCACGACCAAAATCCCAAAGATTGGGACGGACTATTACACGAGCTTTGGCACCAGATAAATGGAGTAACGTCATGCAAATAGATACAACGAAGATTACAGCGGAAGTGTACGCTGAAAACCGTGATAGCAACACTTTGTACGTAAAAGTCAGCATACCCAGTTTGCGTATGTACATCAACAGTTGCACGGTAATGCCTTCGAAATTTGGAGGTCTATGGTTCCAGATGCCTAAGTTCAAAGTTGGCAGCAAATGGATTAAGCCGATTGAATTCAGTGGGGATAGCGAACTTCAGGATTTAATAAAAGACGAAGCCATGAGAGCGGCTGACCGCTACATCTGGGACAATAAGCTGGAGAACCTGTTTCCAGGTGCAACGCCAGTCAGCCAAGACGAGGTACGTGATGTTGGCCTCTAATTCGGACCATGGCTATACAGTGCCATAGATTACTAATATCTATTAGGTTATTCATCTAATAGATTCTAGATACCCAAATAGTAGATTACTTCTAATGGATAACTAATACTACTTGGATTACTACTTCTTAACTAGATAGATAGTACCAATACAAGAATAAGCAAGAATAGGTGCGAGTATACGCAACCTGTGGTTCGTAATGTCAAAAATAAGGGAGAAATATGAAGGAAGAAGACAAGAAACCAAGAGCGAGAAGCGACCCTGCGGAAAGCCCATACGAGGAGCTATGTGGTAAGCAACTTACAGTAGCAGAAGAAGCGGAAATAAACTTTAATCTAGTCAATTTCGTGAAAACGCTAATCGCTATGGATCGTCAGAAACAAGCATGGGACAAAAATAAAAAAAACCAATCAAAAGAAGAAGCATAAACAGAAGGGCTGTGCGGTAGAGTGCAGCCCTCCACAACCAATTTTAAGCAATAAAGGAGCTAAAGAAATGAATAAGCAAGAGAATATATCAGCAAAAGAGAAATTTATGATGGATATAACCATCGCAATGTCACAGTACCATAATAAACAGATGTCAGAAGCAGTAAAGCGTGGTCTATTACACCGTGCCAAAAACGGCTATGCAATAAGCCGCCCACCTTTTGGATATTTTACGACGGAGACAGCAGGGCTTTACAAAGTAAACCGTTACGGCAGAGCCTTACGTGAAACGCTAAAGAAACTGGCGAATGGTGAAACAAACATAGAATCTGCCAACATGAACATTGCGTTGATGTTCTATGGCTTAAACACAATTAAGACATGGAATACGATAAGAACTAAACGCCTACTGTCAGACCCCTATTACGTTGGCTATATCAGCTACAAAGGGCAACTATTCAAAGGGCTGCACGAGCCGTTAATCACTGAAGATGAGCATAAAAAATTGCTGGAAATAGTAAAAAAGCATAACAAAAATAACTTCCCAGAATCAGTTGATAAAAGCATACTAAACAACTATAATGTAAGTATGTCCAGAAAGAATGAAAAATGAACTATTTAATCGCACGGGTTTCTGACCCGGACCAGAAAAAGGCTCTCCCAGCCCAAAAGAAAAGGCTTGAAGATTATGCCAAGAGCTTGGACTGGCTTGAAAATAAAGATTACGAATATATTGAGTTTGACGAAACGGCTTTCAAGGACAATCGCAAGCGATTTGGTGAACTGGTTTTAGAACCATTACTAAAGGCAAAAGAGAAGTCAATAATCGTCCACGACAAAGTGGACAGATTTACTAGGGATTCCTCGTCAGAAGAAAAATCTATCCTTACTAGGCTTGCAAAGCAAGATAAGATTGAACTGCACTTTCCGCACGACCACCTTATTATCAACTCCGAATCAGCAGCAACGGCACACTTTCAGTTTGATATAAACGTAGCCTTAGCCAGCTACTATTCAGGTGCAATACGGGATAACGTTAAACGCCGTTTTGACCAAATGCTTGATGACGGTATCTGGATAGGTCGTGCACCAATAGGTTACGTGAACTACCAAGAACACGACGATAATGGCAAGGTAATTTTTAAGGGCATTCGCTTAGACGCTGACCGTGATTATCACATACGTAAAGGCTATGAACTACGTTCTACGGGACTGTCATACAAGGCAATAGCAAAAGAGATGAAGGCTGCTGGATTACGCAGCCGTACAGCTAAAGCGGTGGTCATCAGTGCCGCGCAATGGGAAGATATATTAACTAACCCATTTTACGTCGGCAGAATGGTCTACAAAGGCAAAGAGTACGACCATAACTACGACACCATTATTGAACCATGGTTATGGGACAAAGTGCAGGAGGTCAAAAACCGCCGTGCAAATGGTAAAACCAAATACAACAGTAAGCCGTTCCTGTTCAAAAACCTTAAGTGCCACACATGTAATTATTCCATTACCTTTGACGGTCCCAAGCATAACGGCAGGACTTACGGTAAATGCACAGAATACGGTGGTAAGCATGGTGCTGTATGGATAGACGAGCAATTACTCATTGACCAAATACGAAAGCTACTCAAATCAATTCAACTACCCAAAAAGCTAATCCCCAATTTAATCGTAGAGATTGAGAAGAACCATGCCAGCGAACAAGAACGTTATACGGGTACTAAAACTCGCTTACAGACAGAATTTGATGCATTGGACGAGGAGCTAGAAGAATTATTCAAAGACCGCAAACAATTCAAATCTCGTCACGATGTGTTTGAGCGAATGGTCAAGAAGATTGAAAAACGTCAGAAAGAATTACTTGATGACCTGCAAGACCATAGTGCTGGTGATAAATCGTTTGTCATTGGTGCAAGCTACTTACTAGACGTATGCAGTCGTGCTGTTGAACTATTTGACGCTGAGAGTACGAAAGTAGAGCAAAAACGCTACCTACTAGACTTCATACTTTCGAACGCTACTTTAGACGGTCAAAAACTGCAATTAACACTTAAGGAACCGTTTGAAGCGGTCATCTCATTATCAAAAACTGGGATATGGTACACCCTAGAGGATTCGAACCTCTGACCTTTGGTACCGGAAACCAACGCTCTATCCAGCTGAGCTAAGGGTGCGTACTGATGTATCCTAGCTTTTATTAACAAATCGGACAAGAATCGGGGTGTTACCATTGTGGATAATTATCATAAAACTTTAGCGGCCCAATTAAAAATACTACGGTGTGCTATTGTTGATAATGTACTCTAAAATCAATGAAAGTATAGTTACTATGTTAAGAACATTAGCAAAAGTATTTGGTGCGGTATTGCTCGTTGCGGGTATACTAGGTTTTGTGCCAGCATTTACGCCCGGAGGTCGTCTGTTGGGTTTGTTCGAGGTAAACGATGTACATAATCTTATTCACCTAGTAAGTGGTGTTGTTGCGCTAGTAACGGGCTTTGCAAGTGAAGCTGCTTCCAAAACATATTTCCAGGTATTCGGTGTTATCTATGCACTAGTGACCTTACTAGGTTTCTACTACATGGACAGACCTTTACTTGGATTTGTTGCACACAACACGGCTGATATTGTGCTACATATTTTTATTTCTGGTACAGCCCTGTTCATTGGTTTTGGTCTTCCAGTTCGTGCTTCAAAAAATACAAGCGTTTAAGTACGACCCGATACGAACATAACATTCCTGCGTGAGTAGCAAGAAATATCATTGCTACAATTGCTTGCTCTATGTAAATTTAGGATTGTTATGCAACTACCTAAAGAAGAAAAATCATTATGGCGCGAAGCTTATTCAAGATCTCTCTACTCTCATCTTGATGAAGAACTAGAGGTAGATGCTGCAATAGTTGGGGCTGGGATAACTGGCCTCAGCTCGGCGTACCTACTTAAGCAGGCCGGATTTACAGTCGCAGTACTTGATCAAGATACGGTTGGCGGCGGAACTACTGGAAGGACGACTGGCAAGGTAACGTCGCAGCATAGTCTTATTTATGCCGAACTTCTGGGTCAGTTGGGGCCAGATGCTACCCGGCTGTATGGTGAGGCCAATGAGGCGGCCATAGAGCAGGTCGAGCGTATAATTAAGCAAGAAAAGATCGATTGTGACTGGCAGCGGGCAGACAACTATGTATATACTGCTGACCCAAAGCAGGTAGAGAAGTTCAAGAATGAGGCCAAAGTAGCGGCCAGCTTAGGCTTGCCCGCATCATTTGAGACTAGCCTTGCGCTTCCTTTTGAAGTGCAGGGTGCCGTTAAATTTGCTAACCAAGCAAAGTTTAGCTCTCAGAAGTACCTCATCGGTTTGGCTGCTACAATTCATGGCAACGGTAGCTACGTATTCGAACACAGTAAAGCAGTTAGCATCAGAGACGGCAATCCTTGCACGATACGCACCGCAAAAGGCAAGCTGATTGCCAAGCATATAATTGTGGCCACAAATGTTCCTACAATGCCACTTATGGCGCGCGGTGGTTACTGTATACTCGAATATCCCACTGAGTCATACATCGTTGCAGCTCCCTATAGCAAAGACATGCCAGGCATGTATATTTCGCCCGACAGACAGCACTATTCAATATTACCCGTACAATTTAATAATAATCCATACTTGTTAATCGGTGGGGGAGGGCATCTTTCTGGAATGCGTGTAAGCAAAGAGGCCAAGTTTAAGCAAATAGCGAATTACGCAGAAAAACATTTTGGTATTACAACAATTACGCACAAGTGGTCCGACAGAGACTACATTGCCTATGACAAAGTACCGCTTATTGGCAAGCTGTATCCTTGGTCAAAAAATCTTTATGTTGCGACGGCATTTAAGAAATGGGGCCTATCTAACGGAACAGTGGCCGCATTGATTTTAACCGATCTTGTAGCAGGTAATAAAAATACGTGGGCCCCAGTGTTCACTCCTCAGCGCCTTAGACCGATTAAATCAATCCCTAAAGCCGTGCTAGAGCAAACAAAACACTTGATAAGTCAGTAGCCGGGAGGCGCAACCTAGTAAGGTGAATAATCTTCCAGCTATACAATACTTGTATCCGCAAAATTTAAGAAAGAAGCATTTGGTGCACCCTGTAGGATTCGAACCTACGACCTTCTGTTCCGAAGACAGACGCTCTAATCCGCTGAGCTAAGGGTGCATAAACTTATTAATCTTACATGCGTTCTTTCTCTATGACAATTGGCGCAGATGACCTCGCATTTCTTTATTTCCTTTTTTAAAAGGCCAATTCTACCCGTAGAGGCAAGGAAACTAATTTCCTGCTCCTTGTTGCCTAGGTGGTCAAAGTCCATTACATAATATGGATAACTTTTGCCGCAATCAGAACAAGGTGCATTTTCTTTAATTGATTGAATAAATTTTCGGATAGTGAGCCTGTAATTTTTATTACGCTCTAAGTATTTATGTTTATTAGCTTGATAATGACTTTTACTGGCGGCGCGTTGGTCCTCATTATTTTTATATGCCACACAGAGATTATAACAACTTTTATTGTTCGAATCCAAGTACTCTAATCCGCTGAGCTACGGGCGCGCACTAGCCGCACTAGTGTATCATCTTACCAGATATGAAGGAGATTATCGAACAGCCTAAATCGTTTGTTGACGTACGTGCGCTACTTAAAGGTTATTTGTCCCCGCACCATTCACCAAAAGGTGCGTATACACTCGAACGCATAGGTAAGTTAATGGATTTCTTAGGCAACCCGCAAAATGATTACAAAATAATCCATGTAGCGGGCACTTCAGGCAAGACATCCACTTGCTACTATGTGGCGGCGCTTTTAAAACAGGCGGGTATAAAAACAGGACTTAGTGTATCGCCACATATTGACGAATTAAACGAACGTACACAGATCCAGCTTGAACCGTTGTCAGAAGCAAGATTCTGCAAAGAATTTGCAATCTTTCATAATATTGTGCAACAGAGCGGTATTAGCCCAACTTATTTTGAGCTGTTGACTGCTTTTGCATTCTGGGAATTCAAACGAGCTAAATGTGAATATGCGGTAATTGAAGTAGGGATAGGTGGACTTCTTGACGCAACCAACGTTATTTTTAGTAAGGATAAACTGGCGGTTATTACTGATATTGGGCTTGATCATCAGGAAGTACTTGGCAAAAGTTTGCCAGAAATCGCTGCTCAAAAATCCGGCATTATAAAACCCTATAATTCGGTGGTAAGCTACAATCAGGCGCAGGATGTCATGGAGATAATTCGTCAAGCTGCCAGTCGACAGCATGCAGAGCTACATGAAATATTACCTATTAAAAATAGTCAGTTGCCAGAAGCGTTATCTTTGTTTCAGCGACGCAACTGGTATCTTGCAGTTGCAACCTACAAAATTCTGGCTTCCAAGAATAATTTGCCCGAATTGAACCAAAACCAGCTACTTGATTCAACGAGCGTTTACATTCCAGCACGCATGGAAATACTTCAATTTACTGATAAAACAGTTATTCTAGACGGCTCTCATAATCAACAAAAGCTTGAGACGTTGGTAGGTAGCCTAACGGATAAATATCCTCACCAAAAATTCACTATCTTAGCTAGCTTTGTAAATACCAAACAAGACAGCCTTGTCGGCTGTATCAAAGCATTAATGCCTATATGTGACCAGCTTATAATTACGACGTTTGCTACTGAGAATAATGAAAAGGCATCGACTGATCCCTCAAAAGTAGTTGCGGCTTGCGAAAGTGTAGGGCTCGGACAGTGGAGAATAATTCTTCACCCCGAGAAAGCTTTTGAAGAGCTACTGCATGCTTCAAGTAGTGTTGTCCTTGTAACTGGATCGTTTTATTTGCTTAATCACATCAGACCCAAACTTAAAATAAGACTTGGCAAAGGCGATAACTCGTTTTTTACGTATAATAGTAGTGTTGGTTAACTGGAGGTTTGGTTTGGTCAAAAAAAGTCCCGATACAGGCAACTCGGTTTACGGTAAGCGGATAAATGGCATAGCTTTAGAGCAACTAGCTGACCATTTACCGGCAATGATTGCCGTGTATAGCTTAATCACGGGTGATTATAAATACGTGAACAAGACGGTAACCAAACTGCTTGGCTACAAACCGTCTGATTTTACATCAAAAGGATTAGCGTTTGTTTCAGCTTTGGTCCACCCCGATGACATGCCGTTGATACTGAAGAAGACCGAGGCGGCCTTGCATAAAATCTCAAAAGCAAAATCTGGCGCGGCAGACAACGAGACGATCGTCAATTTTGAGTATCGCATGAAGCATAAAAAAGGGCACTGGGTTTGGCTGCATACTGACGGAAGCATCTACGACAGAACAGCTGATGGAAAAGTGTCGCACTTAATGAATGTTTCAGTTGATATTACCGCCCGTAAAGAGGCCGAGCTTCAACTTCTTGAACTAACTGCGACCAGTAGCGATGAGCCTAAAAGAACAAAATTTGCTTTAAACAAAAGCGAAACGCTCTACAGCGATTTTATCAACAATAGTCACGAGGGAATCTGGCGCTATGAATTTGAGGTGCCTTTAGATATATCATTAAGCAGAAACGCACAAATTAAACACATGTATACATACGGCTATCTGGCTGAAGCAAACGATGCGATGGCAAAGATGTATGGATTCCCAGATAACAAAGCGCTAGCTGGCTTACGTCTGCATGAGCTACTTATAAAAGACGATCCAAAGAACACTGCATACCTAACTGCCTTTATTAAATCGGGCTATCGGCTTACAGATGTTGAGTCACATGAAAAAGACAAGCACGGAACAGATAAATATTTTCGTAACAGCCTTGTCGGAATCGTGGATGACGGCAAGCTGGTTCGCGCGTGGGGAATGCAACAAGATGCAACCGACCAACATAAATCTGTCGAAGCGCTACGTTTAAGCGAGGAACGCTTAGCCTTGGCTATGCAAGTATCCAAGATGGGAATTTGGGAATGGGATGTCAGGTCAGGCAATTTGCATTGGCCGCCAGAACTAAAACGCTTATTCGGGCTGAAACCAAACGAGGGCGTGACTTATGAAAAGTATATTACCCTTCTGCATCCCGATGAACGTTCGGAAATGCAGGCAATTATTAAAGACGCGATGAAGTCAGGCAAAACATTTCAGGTACATCATCGAATAATATGGCCTGATGGAAGCGTTCACTGGGTGCAAAGCCAAGGACAGGCTTTTTACAAAGACGGCGCCATAGTAAAAATGCTTGGTACCGCCCGAGACATTACCTCATCAAAGCTAGCCGAGCAAGCGCTGTATGAAAGTGAACAACGCTATAAGACCATGCTGGAAGAACAGCACGCACTGGTTGAGCTGAATGATGCGAAGGATGAATTTATTACGCTTGCTTCACACCAGCTGCGCACTCCCGCAACCGGCGTTAAGCAGTTTATAGGTATGTTGCTTGAGAATTATTTTGGTGAGGTAACTGATGACCAGCGTACGATGCTTGAATATGCCTATGAAAGCAATGAGCGCCAGCTTGAAGTCATCAATGATTTGCTGAAGGTGGCGCAAGTGGATGCGGGCAAAGTAGTGCTTGCGAAACAAAAAACCGACATGGCCGAGCTATTAGAGAACATTCTTCAGGAGCAACGTTCCCAGTTTGCTAAACGAAAGCAAAAAGTATTGCTTGATCGGCCAAATGAACAAATTTATGCGGTTGTAGACAAGTCACGAATTCGCATGGTGGTTGAAAACCTTATAGACAACGCCAGTAAATATACGGTAGAAGGCAAATCGATCACCGTAAGTATAGATTCATCGGATGATGGCAAGGCGGTGACGGTTAAGGTTAAAGACGAGGGCGTCGGTATTGCTGTCGAGGATATGAACAAACTTTTCCAAAAATTCTCGCGGTTAGATAATCCTCTATCGATACAAGTAGGCGGTACGGGGATAGGACTCTACTGGGCTAAAAAGATCATTGATTTGCATGATGGTACAATAGACTTAAAGTCAGCAGTAGGAAAAGTCACCACCTTTATTGTTACGATTCTGGCTTAACATTTTTAAAAAGTGTGATATATAAGATAGGATGTATTTAAATCTCATGACAAAGCTAAATAATACCTGGAGGCAATAGTGGCAGACATACTCATAGTAGAAGATAACGATATGCTCAACAAAGCCTACCGAATGGTGCTTGAAAAAAATGGTCACACAATTGAGGCTTCTTCAAATGGCCAGGAGGCTCTAGATGCGCTTGAAACATTTAAACCAAAAGTGATCTTACTTGATCTCTTGATGCCTAAAATGGGTGGTATTGAGTTCCTACGCCGATTTAGAGATCGTAAGGACGGCAAGGATGTAAAAGTTGTTGTTCTAACTAATCTGGGAAGAGAAGAAGACGTCCACGAGGCAATGGAACTAGGTGCTTACAAATACATCATTAAGGCTCATTCAAGCCCAGCGGACCTAGCCGCTTTAGTGAATCATCTCATTAAGAAAAACGTCGAACCCGCAACAAAATAAACTAGTTTATTTTGTTCAAGATCGAACAAGTTAAAACGAAGCTGTCTTGAAAGGTTATCGCCAATCTGTTAATATACCCGAGTTTCAGGCCAGTAGCTCAGCTGGCGCAGCTTGCTGCAAAAATCAACAACAGCACCTGTGCTCTAGCCAGCAAACCACATGGCTTTAACAAGTCGTCGTACCTTATCTTCAGTTTACTCTATGCGGGCCAGTAGCTCAGCTGGTTAGAGCACCTGCCTCTTAAGCAGGGTGTCCGGGGTTCAAGTCCCCGCTGGCCCTCCAAATGAAGAATCCCACCTCGCCGTGGGGTTTTTCATTTGGCTTGGTGTGTGAGACTTGAATCCCGGACACGCCAAAAGGGTGTCCGGTTGAGAAATGCCCAGGAGGCATTTCTCAAGGAAATCTACTCTTCAAAACCTGTTTCGAAGACGATAGTTTCGGGCCTGCCAAAGGTAGGGCAAGGACCCGCTGGCCCTCCAGTCTAGGATCAAATCAAAACAGAGACAATTGTCTCTGTTTTTTGTTACTATTAAGTCTATGAAGCGAGCTGTTCTATTTTCTACGATCACAGACACTAATTCGCAGATGATTTTATCTCAAATCTTCAATGACGAAATTAAAGATAAAGTTTTGGCATACATGCCCAGTGATGGTGTCGCCAACTCGGCGACATATATCGAGGAATGGCGAAGCTGCGCCCAAAGATTCGGTGCTGGCTTTAATGTAGTGGATAACCACTCTTCCGATGAGACAGAAAGAACTAAGCTCTTGGACTCAAATATACTTTTAATAAGCGGGGGTAACGCATTTGCATTACTGAACAACCTGCGTAAGTCGGGCCTAGATCAAACCATTATAGAGTTTACTCAGAAGTCTAACTTTATTCTTTCAGGCTTTAGCGCTGGAGCGCTCGTACTAACACCCACTATTGCTATCTGCAATTTACCGAACTTCGACAAGAATCTAGTTGGTATTACCGACTTAACTGGCTTGGGGATCTTTGACTTTGAGGTATTCCCGCATTACGCTGATGATGTACATAAAAAGATACTAGAAAATTATAGATCCACTACACACCATCAAGTCAGAGAAATGGGTGACGAGGATTATATTACTGTAGATATGTAAGTTTGCTTGATGTGTAGTTCAGTTGCGATAGACAGGACTAAGGCCCTCCAATAAAAATAGCTCTGTCTGAAAAGATAGGGCTATTTTTATTATATGATTTGGGTATTTGTGAATCGTTGGATTTAGTTTATTAAGCCAAGTTAATTACTTATGTTTATTTCAAACCACATCAGTTACAAGAAACAATGTATGCATTTGAAAAATAATTATGTTAGATACCTAACATAATTAAAGCAATGCCCATGATAACTTATAAATCCAGCTCACGAACCATCGTGACTGATAGTAAAGTAATTAAAGAAAGTGTAATTTATGAATATAGCGAATACTATTAGTGTGAAGAAAGTCTTTATAGTCGGCCTAATGAGCTTTGGTCTTGTTGTAGCACCAGCAGGTCAAGTTTTTGCGGATCACGACAGTGGGGTTGCAACCTATGAGGCACAACTCAAACCATTAAATCGATCGGGAGTTAGTGGAGATTTATATGCGATGGTTAAAGGCGATCAGGCGACGGTTCGATTAGTAACGCAAGGTGCATCTGAAAATTTACCACACGCTCAACATTTCCACATTGGTGGCAATAGCGAATGTCCAAATACGAGTGCCGACACTGATGGTGACGGTTTCATCTCATCTGTGGAAGGCCTGCCTTCTTATGGTCCGGTGGAAGTCTCGCTGACAGAGACGGGTGATGTTAGCGCAAGTAGCGGACTTGCCTTGGATAGATTTCCAGTTGCTTCAAGCGATGGAATAGTTACATACGAGCGAACATTTACATTGCCTGCTGGTATTACGGCAGCAGATGTTGCCAACGGTGTTGTCGTCCAGCATGGTATTTCAGACTTGTTTGGGGACAAGAATGCCTATGATGGTGAGAAGAGAAGTACACTTGACATGAGCTTGCCATTTGAAGGTACAGCACCGAGTGCCTGTGGTGATTTGCGACCTGATCGTGCAGAGAGACAGCGGGAACAAGCGCGAGATCAACAAGCGCGTCAAGACGAGCGTGAGCAACGTCGTGAAGAGCGGGAACAAGCTAAACAAATGCGCCAAAATGAGCGTGAGCAAAGTCGTTTAGATCGCCAAAATTCTAACGCAACCAATGACGGTGCTTCAATTAGTAACGGCAACGGTTCAGGATCGGACAACTCGATAATGATTCGTCGTAATTCTGAAGTTACGATTACTAATCGAAATGATGTTGATATAGACATTACGAATGAGCAGGATGCTCGATCAGGTGATGTCTCGTCAAATAGAAACACTGAAGTCGGAGATAGTTCTAGTGGTGATGCAGATAACAATAGGGATATCGATGCTGGTGTCAGTATTGAAAACTCAGTAAATAGCCATTAATTAACTAAACCCTGAGCTGGTGGTTTCTGAATAACACGGCTTGGACAAACTCACCCAATCTGAAAGTCATTTGCGACTTAAGTTGGGTGAGTTTTGTTTGTATGATGAACACAATACTAGATCACTCATAACTGATATATTCCGTTAGCTATGGCGACCTTCGTGATGGTTATTGGCATATTGGTAAAATAAGAACCAATGCACTCTCTCGAATTTTAGTTGCGATAACGGCTACTATGGCCCCCAATACGCTTATGCTGAAATGAAAAAACGAGATTCAAATTAAACGATAATAAGTTATTGCCCTTAGTTTGATATCATTAAGACATGCAAAAAGACACTGATCTGGTATTAGATATACCCTCTAACTTCAGAGAAGAAGATGAAATAGAGGTATTAGAAGAGTCCGAAGACATTGCTAAATTACGTACGATTCTCGACAAAGGTGAGGTCGTGCTTCGTCTCATATTATGCATACACGAAGGCACTGAAGCCGTACTTGTGGCTACAAATAAGCGAGTTGTGTTTTGTAACAAAAAATTTATAAATTCAACCGTCATAATAATGAGCTACAGCTCGATTGCGTCAGTTTTGTTTCAAAAGGAGGGCGTTTTTATGAGAATTACTCTAGCTTCAGTCGATCAATCGTTAATGATAGCTGGAGTTGACCGCATGCACGGCAATCGCTTTGTACGATTTTTGGGCGATAAAATCGGTAAATATTATAAACCTTTGGAAAAAAATCTTAAAGTATACGAATATAAAAACGAAGGTATTGTATTAGATTAAGTCGCTATATTTCGCAGCTTGACAACTGACTTGCAAAAGCTAATAATCTTCATTGAGTACACCATTATGACAAGAAAAAACATATATACATGGGTTGCAGCTGGGGCTGGCTTAATAGGCATAGGTATAATCCTTGGTTACGGGCTTGGAAATAAGACAAGTAATACTGCTCTTTGGATAGGTGGAATATTAGTATTGCTTGGTGCTGTTATGCTCGGGATGGCTATAAGCGCCCGCAAAGAAGAATTAATCAGAATCACTCGCAACGACTAGACCCAGAAATTTATAATTAAAGTTCTCTATACGCATAAAGACATCCTCTTAGAAAAATAGGCAAGGCAACCTTCCGATGTAATCCTGCTTGCAATTGTGAAGTTGCGGGCCGGCCGAAGGTAGGTCAAGTCCCCGCTGGCCCTCCAGTACGCTTATACTTAAACATTTCTTTTTTAAGTTTTATCCGCTTGATTTAAAACAAAAGCAAAGCCATACTTCAGATATGAAAGGGAAGGTTATCGTCGAACAAAAGGCGCCCAATTTTAAAGCTATTGATGTATTCGGCTCACCCGTTGATCTGGCAAGTCACCGTAGCGGGTATACATTATTAGTTTTTCTTAGATATTCAGGTTGTCCATGGTGTAACTTGGCGATACATCGATTGACGCTAGAGTATAAACGATTAACTGACGAGAAATGTCACGTTATAGTTATCGTACAATCAAACCGTAAAAATATTGTTGACAACATATACGACAGACATGAGCCTAAACCACCCTTCCCAATTATTCCAGATCATGAGATGAAACTTTATAAGCAGTACGGCGTTAAGATATCAAAACTGGCAGTATTCGGCTTTATATATCACCTACCTCCATGGCTAGAGTCAGTACGAAAGCTTGGTTACAACCAAAAAAAGTTAGATGGTAACTTCTTTTTAGTACCCGCCTGGTTTTTAATAAATAATGAAACGAATAAAATAGTAAGAAGCGAGAGAGGCGTAAGCTTCTTTGAACATGAAACATTTATTAGTATCTACGATTCTCTTACGTTCAAAGATTAGGTCTGGATTAGATTGTTTTTGAAATAATTCATGGCTACTACTAACTAATAGGCATGATTACCCTATTTAATCTGGCGAGCACCATGTCCCTCCAGCTCCGTTATAATAAATGTAATGCACTACACAATTATTGATGTACGAGAACCAAGCGAATATCAAGGCGGCCACATAAAAGGGGCTCGCAATATCCCTCCAGATCAGCTCATAAAAGGTGCGTCCAAATTAAGCGATATAGCTAAAGACAGTACTATCATTGTTTACTGTAGAAGCGGCAGTCGAAGTGCTGTAGCCATAAATATTCTAAGCGGTTTAGGCTATACTAATGTCATCAATGGTATAAACAAAGAGCAGGTAGAGTCTAAATTCGGCTTACATTAATTCGAATAATTCAGCTAATTTTAAGAATTTATTATGGTTAACCGTTCGTGAAATGCAGAAATTTTCATCCATTCGGTATTACAGGTATAAGTTCTTAATTTTGATATACTACTTTTATGAGAGAAATTGAAGTTAAGGCCAAAATCCGTGATAAGAAAAAGTTATTTGAAAAAGCGGCAGTGCTTGGAATCGCTTTCAGGGAGCCTATTGTACAGGACGACATTACATACGAAACTGCTATGCCCAAAGATGACCCATCGTGGAATATATTTCGGATTCGTAGACAGAATGATGCAACAATCTTAACAATGAAATATAAAGCATCATCAAACTCACGAGATAATTATGAGCGGGAGTCGAAAATTGAAGATGCAAATGAAATCGCTCATATGCTTGAAAGATTAGGCTATGCCCATGGAGTCCCTATCAAAAAGACGAGACAAATTGCAAAATATAATCAGCTGGAAATTTGCATTGACGAAGTTGACGGTCTCGGTATATTTATCGAAGTTGAGCAACTTACTAACGATGATGTAGATGGAGATGAAATACAAAAAAATCTTTGGAATTTTTTGATGCAATTTGGTGTAGTTGATGAGGATAGGGTCTATAAAGGTTACGATACACTTATGCACGAATTACTAGATGCTAAAAATAGTTCCAAGCAGCAGTTCCATTAGACATTTCTATAGGGTCAAACCAACCTCATAATTATAAGCAACCTTTTGCTTTACTTGCGTTAGGTATCTTGCAGTAGAACACATAATATTTATGCTACTGTTCTGTCATGAAAAATTTTAACAGTAATCGAGTCATGGGTTTTTTTAAGGACTCAAATGGAAAATTAGCGGTGTGGCAGTGGCCTAACGTTCCTTTGATTGGCTGGATGCTTTTTAAAGTTTTCTCAATTATACTAAGCTCACCAAGCATTAAAAACTGGTCAGAAAATCTAAGTACGGCGTTCCTGTTTACTTGGGCTTATTTAGAAATTACAGGCGGCACCAGTTATTTCAGACGATTCTTGGGTGTGCTTGTTATGGTAGCGTCGATAGTCCAAGCAACAAGACCCTAAGCGGTTCCTGAAACCCTAATAGTCATTAACCTCACGTTACTGTAGTATTAACAATAGTAATAAGAGGAGAACAACGTGGAGAAGCAATCTTTTTTTGGTAAGTTAGGTTCAGCCTTGATGCGCCTTATAGTTATAATTCTTCTCTTGATCCTAGTAGCAATAGGGGCTTGGTTTTATCATCAAAACAAAGTAAACAACTTAAACGCTCAAGTAAGCGATCTCCAAAATCAGATTACGGAACTTAAGAAAGATGAATCGTTGTCACACTCAATAAATGGTGAGTTAGACGCCGCGGATTCAGCTGCCCGCGACACCGAAAGGCAAACAGATATTAAAGCTATCCATGGGCAAGTAGAAGCCTACTACGCCCAGTATGGCAAGTATCCTACGTTGACCGATTTAAATGACTCCGCTTGGCGCGCAGCAAACATGAAGGGCTTAGATGAAAATGCATTAAAAGATCCCAAGGGTACCAAGTCCATTTTAGATCCCAGGCCAAGTGTAAATGTATATGCTTATGATGTTTCAGCACCCGATAAAAGCACCTGCAATAATGCCACCAAGAATTGCGTGCAGTATACTCTAACCGCGACACTGGAAAGCGGCCAGACTTTCACCAAGCAAAATATAAATTAATCGTATAAACTAACCACTAACTTCTTGCTCCAGGCTGGTACATGTACTCCACCAGCATTCTTAAGTCCTACATTCGTTGTTAAAACGCACGGCAATTTTACCATCGGTTATGAACCTTACCGATTGCTTGCTATAATCAAACGTTGATGTCAACTGTAAAGACAAAAGTATCATCTTCCGCCACCACTGAGTTCAAATATTTTGAAGTGCTCTTGGCACTATTCGTGGCGGTTCTGATTACTTCCAATATTGTTTCGACTAAACTTATCACTATTGGTCCAGCCACTTTTGTCGGTGGAGCCGTATTGTTTCCGTTGGCGTATATATTCGGGGATATCTTTGCGGAAGTTTATGGATACGCAAAAACGCGTCGAGTTATCTGGACCGGGTTTTTAGCGCTTACGTTTTTGTCCTTGTCATTGTTACTTGTCCAGTACCTACCAGCAGCACCTTTTTGGCCGAACCAGCAAGCTTATGAGTCGATTCTTGGTTTTGTCCCTCGCATCGTGGCGGCCAGTCTAGCAGCTTACGTTGTAGGTGAGTTTGTAAATGCTTATGTACTTTCGCGTTTGAAGGTGCGCATGCAAGGTCGTCGTTTTTGGGCCCGCGCAATAGGTTCGTCGTTTATTGGCCAGACAGCTGACACGATAGTATTTTTTACCGCCGCGTTCATCGGGACATTACCTGCTCCAGTTATCTTTCGCTTAGCGGTGACGGCTTATGTGATAAAGCTAAGTATTGAAATTCTGTTTCTCCCACTCACATACGCTGTTGTGAACTTTCTTAAACGAAAAGAAGGCATTAATGTTCTCGATGAAAAGGTAAGCTACAACCCCTTCGACATAAGTAAGAGCGGTACATAAAAATATGAGCGATACTTCGAAGCTATCGTTATTGGGCGCTAAAACTTCTCACTTAAAATTCGATGAGCCTAGCAAAGACATACTCGAGATATTTGATAACCAGCATCCGGAGAATTTACATGTTGTGGGTTTGGAGTGCATGGAGTTTACTAGCGTTTGTCCTATGACTGGGCAGCCTGATTTCGGCACGATTCATATTGCTTATATCCCCAATAAATTATGCGTAGAGAGCAAGAGTCTAAAACTCTATCTAGGGAGTTATCGTAATCACGGGTCATTTCATGAAGATTGTGTCAACCAGATCGCAAATGATATATCCGAGGTGTTGAATCCGCGTTTAATCCGCGTTTTCGGTAATTTTAATGTCCGCGGTGGTATCGCAATCAAGCCTTTTGTAGTGAAATATGACCTAACTCTAAAACCTGTAGAAAAATCTGAACTCCTAGAATTAATTCAGCACTTTAACAGCATGTCCGTAAATTAGACTGGTTTTTCCCGTTTAAAACGGTGTTTCATATAAAGATTATGCCCCTTATTTTTGGAAGTTTATTTGGACCGCTTAAGAAGTGACCAAGCCGCGTTTAATTCGGCAAGCGTAATCGGTATGAGGGATTACACTAGCTATTTACGCAAAAATAGGGTATAAAACAAGGGCAAAAGGTGGGTGGTAGAAGGGCGTGTTATGAATGAGCCTGTAATTATCTTTTTATTTAAATGGCGGTTTATTTTCGCTGGCATAGTGATTAGTGCCGGTCTATTTCTGTGCCTGCTTTTGTGGGCTGCTATAGGCACCGCGGGTGCAAACAGTTCACAGCAAGCAAATAATACCGCTCCTTATGTCGGCCTTTCGAGCAGCTATGAAGGCCCTAATATAGTTACTGGTGGAATGTTGGATTTGATGGATGAGGTAGGGCGGGGTATAGGTTCGATAGAACACACGGTGTACAACAGTCTGCATTCTACCACAGTGGCTGTCGCCAATAGCCCAAATTTTGTCGTCCACGGCAGCAAGCGTGTGGCGCGTGCCGTTGGTGGTGGAGTGACCTTCGTAGCTATCGGCGTGGGTCGTGGCATAGCATTCACTGCTCACACCGCGGTCAGTGGTTTGATATTCGTAATTCGTACTCCTGGCAATATACTAGGATATGTGTCTAATACGTCTGTAGTGAGCGCGGTTGCAAGACCGTCTGACCACGCTCCAGTAGTGATAATTGACTCACATATAACAGAGTTGCAAGCTGCACATGCTCCTGTAGAAACAGCTAGCCAGACGCTGCCTGATACTGAAGCGGCGTGGCCAATTAATGGAACAATAACCACCAGGTTCGGTGTACCGCACTGGCCTTATCAGCCGGTACACACCGGGCTGGACATTAGCAGTGGACGACCATCAGGCAGCACCCCAGTCAGGCCCTTCAAACCCGGACGAGTTATAGATACGGTCCAATCGAAGCACGGGCTTGGTAATCACGTGGTTGTCGAACACGCCGAAGGAATCAAATCAGTGTATGCTCATCTAGCTTTAATTTCCGTTGATGTGGGTCAAACTGTCGATAAGAACACTACACTAGGCTACGAAGGGTCAACGGGCGCCTCTACTGGTACGCACCTGCATTTTGAAATCTCGGTTAATGGTCAGACGGCCGATCCGCGGCAATTCATAAGCGGCCAGCCTTAACGATATAGTCAGCAGTTAGCTCTCATCTATTTATTTGTAACCTAAG
>JBBSLJ010000001.1:0-132067 GCA_038255465.1 Saccharimonadales bacterium (SeqCode) | reverse complement strand
TGCAGTCCAGCTGGGGGTCCCGTCGTCTGAGCGGTCTAGGACACCAGCCTGCGAGGCTTGCCGAGCAAATTCATCAATACATCCTGGCAATTGCCAGAACGCACTTTTAAGCCACAATTACCGTGACATACGGTCCCGTCGTCTAACGGTTAGGACACCAGGTTTTCATCCTGGCAATCGGAGTTCGATTCTCCGTGAGATCACCACGAAAATGCCCCACCCCCAAAGTGGGGTTTTTTCGTGGTGCTTTTCGTAGAAAAGTCGAACTCAGAAGGAGTACGATAATCAAATCCGCGCACAGGTGCTCGCACCGAGCACGGCTGCAGAATATCCCAAAGGAGCCAGAGGCGACGACGGATTCTCCGTGAGATCACCAAATTTGGCCTTAAGTCATCATTCCCGGTGACTTTTTAAATCAACAGAGGTGATTCACTTAGTTTTAAGGTTCTGAATCCTTTCGTGCAACTCGGGTAAAGTCCCTCGGCTAAAATCAGATTGCGGACCCCCACTATATCGAGGATCCAGAACTCCTCGGAATGTATAAGGAGCTTGAGCTTTGTCTGCGATTTGCTTTTCCGTAAGGACATCAGCAAAGAGAAATTAGGTTCTATTCGGTGCCAGGTGTTAAATCTAGCACAAATTTTTGAAATACATGAATCACATGATGAGTCATAGCACGAAATTCGACAATGCATGCTTCCATTTACAATAACAGACTAATATGTCAAAATTTGTATAATGACTGATCTGGTACCATGCGAATTAGTGTTATTTCAAGGCTATCCCGGTAGTGGCAAATCATCAGCTGCGGCAAGTTTAGCAAACAGCTTAGGTATGCACGATTACGACGGTGCATTACATTTCTCTATAGGAAACTACCTTCGAAGTATTAATGCAGGTTACATAGAATCTAAATTCAGTGAAAGGCTTAGATTAGAATCAGCTATACTTTCTAAGTCTCAGAAACTCGATGATAATCTGGTTAATGCGGTTGTAGATGAATATTTAGGAAATCTTACTGGGTCTGGACTGGTACTTATTGATGGCTATCCTCTCTATTCTGAGCAAGTGTCCGTTCTGCGGAGCAATTTAAAGCGAAGAAAGTTGAGTATTCTTGGTTTGCTTATTTTTGACGTGCCAGAAGGGGTAGCCTAGAGTAGAATTCTTAATCGGGGCACTCGTAGTAGTGAAGACGAAGCTAATGTAGAGTTTGCGTGGCGCCGTATTACTGAACATCGTACGGATTGTTTACGGACAACTGCCCTTCTATCCACCATGTATCCTACTTCGATTATAAATGGAACTTTAGCTCTTGATGATGTAATCATCATCATTATACATACCCAAGTAATACTATTTTATCTCAAAGGAATTTATGACAGATCGTGTAGACACTATTGAACAAGAATTAACTTACTTAGCCGCAAGCCTACCTAATGGGCTGGAAGGAACCCGTCCTACGAGATTAAAAGACATTTATATACCCGACACAGACGGACAACACCCTAGGTTACGGTTACGTCAAAAAGGCGATAAATATGAGATAACGAAAAAAATTCCATTAATCGAAGGTGACGCATCTGCTCATACGGAACTGACTATACCCCTTACCTCAGAGGAATTTTTTGCAATGGAAAATTCTAGCTCAAAAATAGTTGAAAAAGATAGATATGACATAAACATAGATGGCTATGCAGCTGAAGTAGATGTCTTTTTGAATGAACTCCATGGACTTGTGCTGATAGATTTCGAATTTGATAGTGAAGAATCTAAGGATGCATTCGTTGCCCCTAGCGTTTGTCTAGCAGATGTAACACAAGAGATGTTTATCGCAGGAGGAAAACTCGCTGGTAAAAGTTTTGAAAACATAAAAGTTGAATTGGATAAATTCAATTACGAAGCACTTTAAGAAAGCATTTAATGGAAGCTCCCAATAGCAATGTTAAAAAAGAATTAATAGATATTGCCTCTGAACACATTCGCTCCAATTATGTTAAAGGCAAGCATCATATCGCAGCAGCATTAAAAACAAAAACAAATATATATCTTTCGCTGCACCTCGATACAAAAGGTTTTGATGTGTGCGCTGAGCCTATAGCAATTTCAAATGCACTTGCGGACAATGGTTCAGAATTTGAATATATTGTTGCGGTGATATTAAATTCAGATAATACAACCAGTGTTATAAGCCCTTGTGGGAATTGTAGACAGATTTTACTAGAATATATACCTAGTGTTTCAGTAATAATTGACGATCAAGATCACCATAAAACTTCAAAACCATCTGAATTATTGCCAAATCCTTACTAAGAAACTATGCGAAATTAACAGTTGAAAACGTATCGGTTCACAATCAATGTGGGTATAGTGCAATAATGCAGAGAGACAGTAAGTGCTGGGCGCCTCTATCAACGTTAGCTACTTAACTGCTGTCCCTCCAGCTTGTTTTATTAGATTACTGAAAGAATGCAACTCTTTCAATAGTTGGCTCCAAACCAATCCAAGTTCCTTCGACTATATAAAAAGCCCGTGCTTATGTCTGGGCTTTTTATAAGGTTGGCCCCCGCGAGTAGCGAACTTATGGAACGAAGTGCGAGGGTCGCGCGCATGAGCTCGCTCAGAGCACGCCGCAAAAATATATGCGCATAGGCGCTATATTCTCCGTGAGATCACCATAGCTGAGCCAAAATTTACAAATACCACTTTGCGAGGTGCTATTTAATTTTACTAGAAAGAAAGATCAATCCCCTTACAAGAATGTAATCACAGTAGGAGTTATGAGATTTAACTCCTTGGCTTCACCCTGATACATTCTCTGAAGGTTCAAGCCTAGCTCACTGACAACATCCAATAGACTCTTCTGGTAGAGCATGACATCTTTAAGATTCTTGATTTTATTACTGGTAATTATATAAATAACATCGTCTATAAATTCTATATCGAATCTTGTGCCATGATTACGCAGACTAATTAACTTGTCCGGGCTGAGTGTAATTAAACTTTCGTAGCCACTATCTTCAGGAACATAAATCTTAAAATAACGCTCAACATCTCCTTCCACGGTAAGAGTTTTATTTTTAGATAAGCTTCTTGAAAGAATTGACATTGCCGACGAAGAAGGCAATAGGCTGTTGGATTTTGAATCCATGAACACATGATAGTAGCTTTGATTTGTTTTGACTTCAAAGACCCTAAACTCTCTGTCATATCTACCATTTTTAGATTGAGGGTTAAAAGTGACATGCAACTCTAAAAGGCGGACATCGTAATCATTGAGTGATCCTTGCGCAAGTACATTAAAATCAAGGCTACCTCCCAAATTAGATATAACGCTCTTTGGTTTTAAGGGTAGTTTTTCATATTTGACACTATCACGCTGCGTGCTTGTGAGAGAATTCTGGAATTTCTGCCATATATAATTTTTGAGTGCAAGCTGTATGAACATTAGCTTAAGCCCGACAAACAGAAGACTTAAAAATAAAATGACACCCATTATGCTACCTGCGGCATCATGCCTTGGCGCCAGGAACATACTAACCCCCAATAATGTAGCGGCTACTCTATATGCCTTTCTTTTGGCAAATAAATCTTTTGCGGAGTTTAAAAAATCATCAGTTACTTCCGACATTAAAAATAATTATATAGTATTTTTTAGCAACAGGCTTAAGCGGTCCGTTACATAAGAACCACGATAGGTATCATTAGTGGCTTAAGATTGCAGTAAATCACCCTTTATCTTGTTATAACTTTTTTACTGCGCTAAAGAGCTATTTGCAAGTGCAATAGCGCCTTCTTTGGTCCGAGCAACAGCATAAAATCCGGTAGCATGGCAAAAGGTAGCATCAGGTACCCCAGTGATCTCCGGCAATTCATCGGCAGGTTTAGCCCGCCATTGTTCAGGAAAAGGATGACGTGGCGTAAATGATTCTGGACTCACAGACACTGCTAAAACTCCCCAAGTTTTTTCAGGCCGTTGCGAAATAATATAGAGAAGTTCCGGGCATCGGTCTAATATTCCCTTTGAATCAGGCATCTTTTCCATTAACACTATTCGTTTATCAGCAACGGCTTCGTACGCGTCTAACAATGCTTTATGGGATGTGAGGTTATCTTCAATATTTTTCTTAAGACGGGCAAGGATATCTTGGGCTAGTGATACGGCTTTATAAAACTGTGTATCGTGCTCTTCTCCAGCTTCTATCCATCGTAACGGGTTATATATTTTAACTATGTCGTCGATACTAAAATGATGGATACCATCGAAAATAGAGTTAGAAATCGGCTGGCCATTATCATTAGCATCAATGGGGGTAGCAAGTTTTTGATCAATAATACCGGCAACTTCTTTATTGCCATCACAGTACTGTATTCCATATTCCTTCCAAAGTAATCCAAACGATGAGTAAATGATGCCGTTTTCACGTGTACCAGCTTGTGCCTGATGGTGGTCATAACGGCCATGAGCCGGGTCGTATCGTCTGCCAACATCGTATACTATATCGCCCGTAGCGAGGACTGCTCCATCACGACTACGAATGACTTCTGCATCTGGAAATATTGTTAACAAAAGGGCAGTCGCAAAGACATCATCAGTGTGAAATTCCTCTGAATGGGTAATGAGTCTTTTTGGTCTGTTGTTGCTCTCGGTAACTGAGTCGTTGGACATTACTTTATGATAACCTATTAAGCTGAAGGCGATAACGAATTACCCGTTAGGTTACCATTAAAATTCAGTCAACTTTAACTATAAAATTTATCCTTTTACAAGATAACCATAAACAAGTAAACTAATAGTAAGAAGATTATGAATATAACGACAAAAACACCCAATGTTCCTATTGGGAAATTCAAGCGGACAAAGATTATCGCTACCTTGGGACCATCCACCAATAGTTATGAGCAGGTCCTGGCTTTGCTGACAGCCGGCGCAAACGGTATTCGTTTGAACTTTAGCCATGGAACCCACGAAGAACGAGAAAAACAGCTTAAATGGATCAGAAAAGCAGCAAAAGAATATGGCAAACCTGTTGCTATTATTCAGGACTTACAGGGTCCGAAGATCCGGCTTGGAGACTTTGAAGGCATTATTAACGTTGTTACCGGCCAGGATTTAACGTTCAAATTCAAGGCTGATTTTGAGCGTAGTGGCAATATCCCAACGCAGTATGATTTGTCTAAAAAAGTGAAACGCGGCGAACGTTTGTATCTTTATGACGGCAAGGTACGAACTACTATTATGAGCGTCAAAGACGGTATTGTTCATGCACGTGCAGAAAATAACGGCATATTGATCAAGCGCAAGGGTATTAACTTGCCCGATACGGACTTTGAGGGCGATATTATCACCGCAAAAGACAAAGAAGATGTCGCGTTCGGCTCTACGCACGACATGGATTATGTGGCACTTAGTTTTGTGCAGACTTCGGCTGATGTACGTAATCTTAGAACAATGCTGAAAAATCTTGGCAGCAACGCCCGTATCATTGCTAAAATTGAAACCAAGGCGGCGGTTGAAAACCTCGAAGAGATCGTAGTTGAATCAGATGCGCTCATGATTGCGCGCGGTGATTTGGCAATTGAAACCACAGCAGAATCAGTGCCGATTGTGCAGCGCACTATTATCGGACTTGGTATGAAGTACGGTAAACCAACTATTGTTGCCACACAAATGCTGGCCAGTATGACTGAAACTCCTGAACCTACCAGAGCTGAAGTGTCGGACGTTGCAACGGCCGTAATCGTGGGCGCTGATTGTGTCATGCTTTCGGACGAAACAGCCAGCGGGCAATACCCGATAGAGGCAGTCGAAGTTATGAAGCGCGTCATTATGTACACCCAGGCGAACCAACCGTTAACTGTTTCCTGGCCGGATTACATAGCCTATGGATCGCGCCAAAGCGCTATTTGTCAGGCGATTATCAATTTGGCGGACACTATTAAAGCCAAGGCAATTGTGGCGGAAACAAAATCGGGCGCAACTGCACTGCAATTATCTGCTCGCCGTCCTACGCGGCCGATTATTGCCGTTACATCAGATGCGCGCGTTGCCCAGCAGTTAGCTATAAGCTTTGGAACAAAAAGCTATGTACGCCCAGATGACAAGCATGCAGCTACCAAACTTACTAATTGGCTCAGAAGCAATAAAGTTCTTGATAAAGGCGATATGATCGTTACGGCTTCGGGCGAGTATCCAGGTGTTGTCGGTACAACCGATACTATAAAAGTTCGCATTTTAGAGTAATTAGAAAGAAAGGGTGGGACCACTTCTTGGACTTTACTAAAAAAACGGTCAAAGATATCGATGTGCGCGGCAAGCGCGTCATTGTCCGCACCATGCTCAACGTTCCGATTGAAGACGGAAAAATAGACGATACGATGCGGCTTCAGGCCGCAAAACCAACTATTGAGTATCTCTTAGACCAAGGTGCAAGAGTGGTTTTAATCAGCCATCACAGCGATAAAGACCAGAGTCTTGAGCCGGTTGCCGCAGCGCTTGCAGACGTACTTAATCACGACGTAAGTTTTATTCCCAGTGTGCTGAGTAGTGATGTTGAGCGCGCCGTAAATGCGCTCAAGCCGTTGGATGTTTTAGTGCTTGAGAATCTCCGGTTTCATCCGGAAGAAGAACAAAACGACGACGCATTTGCCCGGTCACTAGCGGCTTACGGCGACATTTTTGTTGAGGATGATTTTACCGCTTGCCATCGTGCCCACGCTTCGCTAGTTGGTATCCCTAAGTATTTGCCGGCAGTCGCAGGCCTAGGGCTTGAGCTAGAAGTCGACACCATAACAAAAGCACTTGAACACCCAAAAAAACCGCTAGTCGCGATTACGGGTGGTGCTAAAGTTTCAACCAAAATTCCAATTCTATCTTTTTTACTTAAAAAAGTAGACAGTGTTTTTGTGGGCGGGGCCATGGCCAATACGTTTTTGGCCGCCCTAGGAAAGCCTGTCGGTAAAAGCCTTGTCGAACATGATCAAATTGATCTTGCCAATAAAATTCTGGAAGAAGCCAAAGCAGCCGGTAAAACTATTCTGCTTCCGGTAGATGTAGTGGTGGCTTCCGAGCTTGATCCGCCAACAAATGTCCGTACCATTAGCGTAGATGATGTTGGCGAAAACGATATTATAGCCGACGTTGGCCCGCAAACAATCGGACAGCTAGATGAGCTGTTTAATCACGAAGGTACTATTATTTGGAATGGGCCAGCCGGAATTTTTGAAACCGATGAATTTTCGGGTGGCACTACAGCTCTCGCTGACAAGATTATTAGCAGCGGGGCGTATAGCTTAGTCGGCGGCGGCGATACCTGCGATTTTGTAGACAATGCCGGGCTGCATGATAAGTTCAACTTTGTATCGACGGGCGGCGGCGCAAGTCTGGAGCTAATGAGCGGCAACAAGCTGCCAGGCGTTGAAGCTTTATTAGATAAAGAAGCATAAGTGATACAATAGTCCTAGAAAGCATTAGCAACATGAATAAAAGAACCTTAGTCGTAGCCAACTGGAAGATGCACCTGAATACTTCGCAGGCCAGCCTGCTCCTGCACCGGCTTCATGAGCGTATTAAGATTCATCGTAACGTCGAAGTTGTGTTGGCGCCGAGCATGTTGGTGCTGCAACCACTTAGCATGCAGATTGATCGTCGGAAATTCCGTCTAGCTGCTCAAAATGCCTATCACAAAGACGAGGGGGCATTCACCGGCGAAGTCAGTTTTACGATGCTTCAA
Organism: Saccharimonadales bacterium (SeqCode); assembly: GCA_038255465.1. Classification (GTDB taxonomy): domain Bacteria; phylum Patescibacteriota; class Saccharimonadia; order Saccharimonadales; family JACDFO01; genus JACDFO01. The sequence goes on along the minus strand of JBBSLJ010000001.1, from coordinate 124,337 downwards.
GACTTAGTGCACTATGTTCTTGTTGGCCACTCTGAGCGCCGGCTTTATTTTGATGAAGGCCTTGATGTAGTACGCGACAAAGTTGCCGCCGCAGTGCGCAATGGCATACACCCCATTTTGTGCGTGGGCGAGACTGATCACGAGCGTAAAGCAGGCGAAACAAGACAGATTCTGCACGACCAACTGAGTACGGCGCTGGCAAACCTGACTGCCGGCGAAGTCGAAACTATTGTGATAGCATATGAGCCAATATGGGCGATTAGTACTTTTGGCGGTGAATTGGCCAAACCAACTGATATAGCCCGGGAGCTGGCTTTTATACGAAAGCAAATAGCTGATTTATACGGTAAACGAGCTGCAGAGCGAGTTAGAATATTGTACGGTGGCAGCGTTGACGATCATATTGTCGGCGGCTACCTTGAGATCGAAGATTGTGATGGTGTATTGGTCGGAGGAGCCAGCCTTAATTACCATAAATTCTCAGGAATCGTGGACGCGGCATATCGCAACCGTCACGAAGTCGAGGAAAGCTAACATGCCAACTCCAAGTAAGACCCCCAAAAAGGAAAATACTGTCATGGACGTTTCAAGACCGGGAAAAACGGCGCCGACTGCATCGGCCAAGCCAATTATTGTCGGGCATGGACCTATGGTCCAAGATCCTATGGTTACAGCCGAAACTAAACCGGTGGCTGAAAGCCCGGAAGCGCCCAAGGCGCAGCCAGTAGTAGCCACGCCCTCAGCAGCTAAAAAAATTATCTCACCAATCACGCAGCAAAAATCTGAAGCAACCGCTGAGCCTGAAGCTGTCACACCTGATGAAGAAACTCAGGTAGCAAGTTCAGAAACACCAGATCCTGCCAGCGCATCCTTAGACGATACGGCCGTTGTGGACGCTATCGTTGATCAAGTAGGTGATAAAAAGCACGATGTCCCAACAGAAGAAGACCGTAAGCAGCAGGAAAAGATAGAAAGGCTTATTGCCGAGAAGAAATATTTTGTGCCACTCGGGAAGTTGCATCAAGGTTCTAGCAAAGCAATAACCGTTATTGTATTGCTGTTAGTTTTTGCACTACTTGGATCGGCGGCTGCTATTGATGCTGAACTGGTTGATACCGGTGTCGCACTACCTTTTGACGTTTTATAAACAGCGCATTCAACAACAGTCACATGAGCAGTATTTTGTTAGAATTATATGATGTCAAATGAATTACTACGTGGGTTAAACGAGGAACAAAGCCGAGCGGTTGAGACAACCGAAGGGCCGCTTTTAATTTTGGCCGGCGCCGGATCTGGCAAAACCAAAACACTGACGCACCGTATTGCTTATCTTCTGCAAAGTCAGAAGGCTACGCCCTACAACATTTTGGCCGTAACATTTACTAATAAGGCCGCTAAAGAAATGCGCGAACGCGTGGCGGTGTTACTGGGCGAAAATCCGGACAACCGTAGCTTTATGCCATTTATGGGTACGTTTCACTCCATCTGTGTTCGGCTGCTTCGGCAGGACGGCGAGCAAGCAGGTATCCCAAAGAACTTTGTAATTTTTGATGAATCAGACCGTTTGAGTGCCATTAAGCAAGCATGTAAAACAACTCATATAGATGAAAAGGCGTTTACGCCCAGATCAATCGGCAGCCTTATCAGCAATGCTAAAAACGATTTGATATCTTCTGCTGATTTTGCGGGAATTGGCAGTGGCCCTGTGCACCGCGCAGCCGCTCAGATTTATCCTATTTACCAGAAGATATTGAAGGATAATGGTGCGCTAGACTTTGATGATTTGATTGGCCGCACGGTTCATCTTTTACAAACGCAGGAAGCAATTAAAGACAAGTGGAGAGAGCAGTTTAGGTACGTCATGATTGATGAGTATCAAGACACAAACGCCGCGCAGTACAGGCTCGTAAAACTTTTAACAGGCCAACATCAGAACATCGCAGTAGTTGGCGACGACTGGCAGAGCATTTATAGCTGGCGTGGGGCTGATTTTAGAAATATCCTTAATTTTGAAAAAGATTATCCAAAAACGGTAATTATTAAGTTAGAGCAAAATTACCGTAGCACAAAAGCTATTCTTGATGCGGCTCACGCAGTGATAACCAAAAACGAGCAGCGGTCAGACAAAAAACTTTGGACGGCTGCAGGCGAGGGTCAGCCGGTTAAAATATTACAAGTAGCAAGCGAACGTGCCGAGGGAGAAGCAATTGTCCGGCGCATCAAGAATGCGGCTGATGCGCGATTTAGAAATTACAAAGACTTCGCAGTGCTGTACCGGACCAACGCCCAAAGTCGCGCTCTAGAAGAAACCTTTGTGCGATATGGTGTGCCGTATCGGATTGTCGGCGGCGTACGTTTTTATGATCGTAAAGAAATAAAAGATATTATGGCCTACCTCCGTTTGATTTATCAGCCGGAGGATAGAGTTAGCTTTCAGCGAGTTGTTAATGTGCCGACTCGCGGTATCGGCACTAAATCACTAGAAAATTTTTATACTTGGCTTGACGCCGGCGGGATGGGTTTGCAGCAGGCGCTCGCATCCGTTAAAGATCATCCGAACCTGACTGCTAAAGCAAAATCAGGCCTTATGGAACTGGGGGAAATATTGCGTGCTTGCCGAGAAATACTGGATGAAGCGACCGTGCCTGGCTTGCTTGACAGTCTGCTCAGGCGGTTAGATTATTTTACGTATATTGACGACGGTACACCGCAGGGAGACGCTCGTGCAGAAAACGTACGGGAACTTTTAAGTGTGGCGCAAAACTACCAGGAACTTGGCCTGGACGGTTTCTTAGAAGAAGTTTCGCTTGTCAGCGACCTCGATTCTTATGACAACAAGGGCAATAGCGTGACGCTCATGACACTGCATGCAGCCAAGGGCTTGGAATTTCCGGCCGTCTTTATGACTGGGATGGAAGAAACGGTTTTTCCACACTCAAGGGCATTGTACGATCAACACGAAATGGAAGAAGAGCGTCGGCTGTGCTACGTTGGCATGACCCGCGCCAAAGAAGAGCTAACCATCAGCCATGCCTCCTCACGGATGCTGTATGGCGGTATGCAACACAACCCACCAAGCCGATTTCTGGCTGACTTTGACGCCCAACTGGAAATAGAAAACTCATTTTTAAAAACCAGAAATAATGATCAGCCAAGCTATGATGAATCATCTCAGGCTCACCCAATTTACGAAGAAGAACCGCGGCAAATACCGAGCCTTACCGAGGGCGACAGCGTCCGGCACCAACTCTTCGGCCAGGGAACAGTTCTTGAAATTGAAGGCGAGAACGCCACTATATATTTCAAGGGCAAAGGAACCAAACGGCTCAACATCGCTTTCGCGCCGTTAGAAAAGTTGTGAAAAACTTGATTCAAACACTGGGCACAATTTTATTCTGGATAACCTGGCCAGCATTGTTTGTATATTTTAAAATTGGTCGCAGAACGCGTTTGTTTGTTATATGTGATCGAGAGATACTAGTTGTAAGGAGCTGGTACGGTGACGGCAATTATATATACCCTGGTGGCGGTTTGCATCGGCGTGAAGATCCTACAGAGGGCGCACTAAGGGAACTATATGAAGAAACAGGACTTTCATTGTCGAGTTCCCAGCTTACATTATTGTTTGAGGACACCGTCTCTGCTCCTCAAAAAATATCGTACAAGTGTGTGGCGTTTGGCGTAAGACTTGATAAAAAGCCCCCGAACGTAAGACCAAGAGGCGAAATAGCCGAAGTATCGTGGAAACCGATTGCTCAAATAAAAGGCAACAGCGGCGCTGGCCCGCTGCTTGAGCGGGCTTTGGAAGCCTGGGAAAAGCAAGGCGAAAGTGTTAAAATATAGTACCGTTCTGTTTTTTGGGAACTACCAAACCGCACCGGCACAAACCTTTCATATATGAATCACAATCGACCGATAAAAAAGACTAAACGGCTTATGTTGGACATTAGTCCTGTTCGTAAGTCCTCTTTAAGCCCGCCTCGTAAAAGCCAGGTCAAGCAGATAAAACCAATTACTCCAGCCTTAGGTAAAAAGGCAGCGGGTAGTAGCAAACAAAAGCGTAAAAAAAGCGGCTGGGTTAAACGGCTCCTAAATCACCCACTGCGGAGCCATCCGTTCGTAGTTCCAGTAGCTACGTTTATTATCCTTTCATTTATGGCAATGGCTTTATTTGTAGTTGGCAATGCGACAACTTTGGGCCCAAGCGATACTAAGCTGGTTCACCTCCGTGTTGATGGTAAGGAGCAGACGGTTCCTACTCGGGCAAAAACCATCAAAGAATTACTAAAAAATCTGAAAATAGAGGTTGGCGAGCAAGACATTATTGAGCCAGCGCTCGAGACAGAAATTATTGACGGCCAGACGAGCGTCACACTTCATAAAGCACGGCCCATAACAATTATTGATGGTGATCAGGTGGTAACAACGGTTGCCGCCGGACCAACTCCGCGCGAAGCTGTAGTACGAGCGGGCATCGCTGTTTATCCCGAAGACCGGCTTGAAGCACTTACGGAAGCACTTGATACAGAAGAAGTTTTACGCGGTCAGCCGGTCGCGCAGCGCTTTACAATCGACAGAGCTACACCTATTAGCATTAATCTTTACGGTAGCTCAATACCGTTACGAACACATGCAATGACCGTTTCGGATGCACTCAAAGAAAAGAACATTATTACGCAGCCAGATGATGTAATAAACCCGGCCGCACAAACCATTTTAACCAGTCAGACTCAAATTTTTATTACCCGAGTAGGTACAACAATTGAAGCCCGTGAGGAAGTAATTGCCATGCCTATAGAGACCATTGAAGATCCGCTACAAACACTTGGCCGAACAACGGTCCGCCAAAAGGGCAGTCCGGGCCGTAAAGTCGTAACCTATCAGATACAACTGCAAAACGGTCAGGAAGTTGCGCGTACGCCAATCCAGGAGATTATTGCCGTAGAAGCCGTAAAGGAAATAGTTGTAAAGGGAACCAAACAGCCAACGGTTATTGTCGCTGGCGATCACGCGGCCTTGATGACGCAAGCCGGTATCCCGGAATCTCAGCACGGCTCAGCAGAATATATAATTTCCCGAGAGTCACGTTGGCGGCTCGATGCTCGCAATGCCGGCGGTTGCCTGGGGCTTGGCCAGGCTTGCCCGGGCAGTAAGCTGATCAACGCCTGTCCTGATTATGCCAACGACGCCGACTGCCAGTTACGTTTCTTTACCAAATATGTGAACGGTCGTTACGGCAGCTGGAATGGGGCTTATCAGTTCTGGATTGTTAATCATTGGTATTAGAAATAATGAGAAACCCCGGGCGGGTTTCTCATCGCTTCGCTGCACTTCCTGTCGATAGATAATTTTATTCGGAGTGAATCCAAATAAAATTGATTGTTCATCTGTTAAACTAGCAGCATGAATGAGCCGCGGGGAAAGAAATCTTTAGGGCAGCACTGGTTGCATGATAAGCCGACACTTGAAGCCATGGCAGATGGCTTGCAGGCAGGCGATGTAATACTGGAGATTGGTCCGGGCACCGGTACGCTTACCGGAGTCCTGCTTGCTACAGGGGCAAAAGTAATTGCCGTCGAAAAAGACGAGAGCCTGCTACAGTCGCTTCGAAAAACCTTTGCAAAGCATGACTTTACGGTCACTAACCAAGGAATTTTAGAGTTTGATCTAACGGCGCTGCCGCCCCAGTACAAAGTGATCGCAAATATCCCTTATTATTTAACAAGTAATCTCATTCGTGTTTTAAGCGAATCAAGCAATCCACCAAGCTCGACGGTTCTGTTAGTACAAAAAGAAGTTGCCGAGCGAGTGGCAGCACCGGCTGGATCGATGTCGTTACTTAGCGTTAGTGCCCAGTTTTATTGGGAAGTATCACTTGGCAGAGTTGTGCCGCCGATACTTTTTACGCCACCGCCAAAAGTTACCTCACAGATACTGATACTAAAGTGGCGCACACGGCCATTATTCCCGGGCATTGATACTAAAATTTTCTTTCAGATAGTTAAGGCAGGGTTTAGTGAGCGGCGTAAAACGCTCGGTAACTCATTGAGCGGGGGCCTGCGTATTAGCAAAGAAGAGGCCCGTCAAAAACTAGAACTGGCTGAAGTTGATCCAGGACTACGCGCCCAGGCTCTGTCACTTGATGATTGGCATAAGCTGTATCTTCAAATCAACACTTAACTTGTTAAGTGTTTTATGATAGTATTTTACTATGCATCCAAACGGTAACTTAGGATATTTGTTCCAGCACATTGCGTATACGATGTCTCGCCAGAATGATCAGATTCTGCAGCAAAAAATCGGTATTGGTTATTCCCAGTTTAAGATTTTAATGGTACTAACTAAATCGCCTCATATTAAACAGCGTCAGATTGCCGAAATGCTTGGCCAGACTGAAGCGAGTATTAGCCGCCAGATTAAATTGATGGTCAGTTCAGGCCTCTTGCAAAGTAACCGTAGTAGCGAGAACCGACGTGAGCATCTGACTACGCTTACAGCTAAAGGAGAGCGGGCTATTGATGAAGCCATCAGAATACTGAATAGTTATCACGCTCCCATGTTTGAGCGGCTTACAACCGAGCAACAAAATGTACTGACAGAAGCGCTGCAAAACATGCACGCTTGTGCCTGCAGCGCCGGTAAAACAGGGGCGTGCGACCGACCATTTAACGCATAGCGTCACACGAAGGTAGTGGTCAGTTACTGAGGCTAGCCTAGATTAGTTGACGCGTGCCAGTTTGCGCTTGCGGTACAGCATAACCATAATCGCATTGGCCAGCAGCGCGATTATCAAACTATAGCTAAAGAATTGCAGGCCGCGATGTACACCAAGTACTGATTCGGAATAAACTGCCAGTTTATAGGCGCCAAATAATGAGGCCCCAAACAGGATGCTGGATAGCAGGATAAATATTCGGCCTCGGCGGTTAACGAGCTGAGAACTGCGGGTCAATAAATGTCGCAAGGGTACGGTTGGCTCAAAAAGGGCAACATAAGGTACCAGACTATATTCCATAAGCATTATTACTACCCAGGCTATCAGTGCTGTTATACCGAATGGTGCATAGCTAAATAGCTGATTCATTGAGATTTCAGTAAGACTTATAATAGAGAATGCAGACCAAACGGCAAGTAGCGGTATACCAACAAGAATCCCCAGGAATAACACCCACGCTTCGGTAACGCGAGTAGTATAGCGAAGACTTTTGCGGATAGTGGAACGAACAGAGCGTTTGGTCTTTCTTAGTGCGCCGTCCATAAGTGCCAAGGACTGCATATTGAGCAGCAAAGACGTCAACCAACTGCAGACAATGCCAAGTGTCATGCCAGCAACAAGCATAAATACACCAGGATCAATTTTTGTGATATCAGCAAGTACAAATGCGGTGCCGAAAGCAATAATCAACAACTCCAAAATCATAGCAGCAGCGCTGTAGCCAATTACAAAGGCCAAAATCAACATAGTAATTGCGATATCTTCGTTATGTCTGGCGGCTACTCGGGCGTCGGCATAAGCAGTAGAGATGTAATATTGTCTGTTGATGGCAGCTATCGTCTTGCTCTTAGCGCGGCGAGTTTTGGCTTTGAGCTGTTTCTCGGCAGTAATCAGCATTTTCTTAAGATCACGCTTAAGAGACTGCTTTTTTAACCAAGGCTGGTAATAGGCTTGTAGCTGTGTGAGGCTCATTGTATATTGACTCCCTGGGGCGAGATATAACCGTGGTTCGCCCACCCTTAACCTGTTATTATGTTATGTACGGTATTATAGCACAATTATATACATAACGCAATATATTAAATAATATTACTTTGCTCTTCGGCAGACCATTGTACTCCTATTGACATAAGTGGTATAATATAAGGATGTCACGTATTAATATGTGACTACAAACGAGGGGCTGAAATTTATGCTCGACGTTGGACTTTAACGGTTAGATCAGCAGGCCGCTTGCCAGCGTTATAGGCAAAACCTTTTTAGATGCAAATCTTAAAGATCAGCTACTTGCACGTTTTGGTAATTTCCAATTCGCACCTGTAGCGTACGCTGCTTAATTAATTTTGACAGCCGTGATATATACGACGCCAGATAGTACATAATCACGCCATATTTTCTGGATGCTACTGACAAGTGATCCGTAGTCAGTCTAAGATTAGGATTAAACGGCTCACTGCTTCTTGACTGTTCTTATGCAGTGAAACGTAATTCGAACAGCCTATGCCTGTAGGACAGACTAACCAGTTAAACTGACGGACGTGGGGGCGGTACCCACCAGCTCCACCAAATGAGCATTATCCATTCCGGATAGTGCTTTTTTGTTTGTCCCTAAGGTGTAAATGTTACTCAAATTTGGGGTGTGAACTTTTGCAGCATTATCTACATAAATTTTGCCATTAAACAGAATTTGTTCACCCCTCGCTTTATCATTCCAGTTCAATTTCCACCATTTGTCTCGCATGGTATCTACTTGCTGGAAAGCAAACTTAACAAAGTCATCTGATTCTAAGTCTATGTTACTTGCTTCGTGTATGTCGGTTTCGGCTTGTTGTAGCTCGTCGTTGTATTCGCCCAGTAGCTTACGTAGTGAGCTCTTTACGATTTCATCACTCTCAGTGGCATATGTTACGGTTGTGTCCCTGATTTTCTTATCAATTACATCTTTGTTGGCGTTTAAAACAAGTAATCTCTGAGCGTTTGAGCCTCGCTGATTCTTCCAGACTTTCAGCAGGGCATGCTTAAAGCTCTTATCGTCTGGTATGAAGACTAGGCTCTCAAGGTAGTCTGAGAAGTTTTCATGAGTCATATCTCTGCCTATACGTTTTCTGCAATCTCTGCAATCGTATACGGGCTTGAGAGCTTTCTGGGTACCTTTTCGTGTTTTACCAGGGTTGTGATTATGTCCAGCAAATTTCTCATAGCCTCCAAGTCCTTCGCATTCTTGATGTCGTATGATATTAGCCATCGGAAATTCTGGGTTATGTATGCTTCTCATTCTAGGGTTACGCTTTTTGATTATGGCGATTAGTAGAGCATGTTCTCTCTTGGAGAGCAGAGGCACATGTAGGCCGGGAACTTTATCTGGCCAGTCTGGTCCGTCAATTTTTACGAAGCCACAATAGTATTCGTCCACAATGAACTCCTCAAAGTGGTTAATATCTAACTTCTTGCCGCCTTTTGTTAGGTAACCATTTTCATTCATCCATTTAACAGCCTGTGAGACAGTGTGTTGTTTGTAGATAATTAAGCGACACCCCTCTTGAAGTAGACCAAATCTTGGTTCATCAGGTATATGTAGGCCATCTTCTGCTTCCGTCTTTTTGTAGCCCGCATGCGTATTAAAGGGATAGTAGCCCGCTGCAACTCTTGCAGACATACGACTGAGTGCAGTATCTCTTCTTTCGACATTGGCTATTTCTGCATCATATGCTTTTTGTGCTAGTTTGAGACTTGCTTCTGGCGTATCTTCGTTGAGGTCTCTTTGGCCCGGGTCACAGAAGATGAGTTTAACACCTTGCTCTCTGAAGAGTACCTTAAAGTAAAATATCATCTCCATTTCACGCATGTAACGGTGGACTTTATCAACCAAAAAATACTTTATTTTCTTATTCTTACGACAAAGTACCAGTGCTTCTTGCAAGTCTTTACGCTTAATATTCTGACCCTTTTTGCTACTCTGTTGTATCGCCCACTTCTTGACAATTTTTACTTTAAGTTCATCGGCCATTGCATCTACGCTCTCGCCTTGGAGATTAAGGCTGTTGCTATCTAGCTGCTCTTTGCTAGATACACGGCATAAAGCAATGGCTTCATCCATCACAAGACTACCTCAAATGCACGAACGGCAGCCAAAGGGAACGGCTCGGCAAAGTCGTGTTTTGACTGCCATTTGTATTTTTGAAGATTGATAAAAAGTAACATGCCGAGCTCCCCCTATTTCCGCTAAGTGCGTTGACTTGAGTTTATAATTGATTCCTCATAAATGCCATACAACCATAAGCAATATTCGTCCAGGTCAGCTTTATCGTAACTACATATTTGTTTATGGGTTTGCGGATGAGTCTCAGATGAATAGTTTGATCCACCAGGTACGCTTAAAAATGAGGACTCTTCTGTCCTTTTTGTTGGTGCAACAAAACCACCCACCATTTCTTGGCGTGGGCTTGCTGTTTTTGATTCTGATTGAACTTTCGATGGATCATCCATTTGTCAGTCAATACTAGAAAGTATCGAAAAACTAATGGGGAGATTCCTGCATAGTGTCTATTTGTTCAATGACACTAAGGCTCTCACTATCGTACTTATAATTATACTCTTTACCATAAGCATTGTCAAGTCGAAAATTGTGTATTTGAGATAATGAGAAGAGAGATAATGCCGAAAACAAAGGAGTTTAATGGAAATTAAAAAAGCTACAGGAAGACCACCAAAAGTTACATATAAAACGATGCTAAGTCTCATGGATGCTTTGCAACATAACAGTTCAATCACTGAAGCGTGCCGTTGGAGTGGGATTAGTACCACTACTTTCTTTTATTACATGAGGAATAGTGAAGTGTTTAATGAGAAGATTAAGGCAGCTAAAGAAAATCGAAATAAAGTAGTATTTAGTTTCAGTACATATTTCTAAAATTTCAGTTGCTTTCGCTATGTTTTTACGAGATTTGGTGTTCAGTAAATAACGAATAAATGGCGTTGAGGGTCAAAATTATGGAAAAAAATCTCAGAAGCAGATGGACTGTGATATTAAAGTGCATTAGGTGAACAAGAAACCCCAATTAAAACGCCCCCTATGACGCATTTTCAGGGCTTTGGACAAGCTTTAGGGTTTATGTTGAGGTATTTTGTGGCTAATACTGTTTATCCCTGTTATCATTTAGTTATGAAAGTTGCACTACTAGACCGAGATGGCACCATTATTGTTGATCCACCAGATTTGCGTGTCGATAAAGTTGAGAAGATAGAATTATTCCCCGACAGTATCGAGGGATTAAAGTATTTGGCAGACAATGATTTTGCAGTTATTCTAATCACAAATCAGGCTGGAATTGAAGAAGGACGATTAACCGAAGAAGAGTTCTGGCAAATACACAACCAGGTCTTACGTCAGCTAGAGCCAAGTAGAGTAAGGTTCCTTAAGACATATATGAACGGCGAAATGAAACGACCCGACAATACTGATTGGCGTAAGCCTGGACCAAAAATGTTGCTACAAGCGGCAGAGGATTTTGACTTAGACCTATCCCAGGTTTATATGGTTGGCGACGCACAGACCGACATAAAAGCTGCCATAAATGCTGGCTGCAAAGGTGGAATACTTGTAGAGACGGCTACAGGAGAGAAAGTGGTGTCACCAGAAGCAATATATACTGCACCTACGCTACTTGATGCTGCAAAATATATCGTGGAAAATACCTAGGGTAATAAAGTGATTGAACAAATGACAAATCTTGATATGGAAAAAATCAACGCTGGTATAGCCGACAGGCAAGATGTCTTTTACTGGCAGACTGACCGTGCCGTTGATCCAGAGCAAGCAGGGCATATATGGGCTGACCGACACCGTTATTTTACTGATAATGAGCTCGTTGGAGCTGTTAACAATGTGCTCGGTGAAAATAAGCTGGCTGCTATTGAGCCGCTGGATTTAGAGGCACAGACTAATCTTGGTAACGTGAATTCTGTTAGGTCTGGTGTGCTTGCATCTGGCAAAGAAGTTATTATCCGTTGCCACCCTAAAGGTATTAAGAATGGTTACTTTCATGCGGAGGCGGAAGCTGCAAAAAGAGCAAAAGAGTCCGACTTACCTAGCTATGACACGTTAGCTGTCCATGACTATGAAAATGGTGATGACTTCGCCTTTCAAGTCATAGAAAAGTTGTCAGGTACAGCAATTAAGAAATGGTTGGAACAACATCCTGATGATGAAGCCAAGCTATTGCCACAGATAGGCAGGATGATGGCACGACTACATCAGATACAAGTTAACGGTTTTGGTGCATTTGATAATGAAAAAGCTAAGTCAGGCGAACTGATTGGACTTCACGATACGTTTGGTGAGGCCGTTCGAGCGGGATTACCATTTAATCTTGATGTGCTGACTAAAGAAAGCATTTTGACCGGAGAACAATCACAAGCCGTAAGTACACTATTTAATGAAGGCAATCCTTTGCTAGACGTACCACAAGCTGTATTAGTTCATAACGACTTCGCCGATTGGAACTTACTAACTGACGGTAAGGACGTTACTGGTATTTTGGACTGGGACGAGTGTGTTGGCGGTGACCCGACTAGCGATATTGCTTGTTGGAGTACATTTTTTGATCCCTCACGAATGAAAGACTTCCTTGATGGTTATTGGCAGGTAGCCGAAAAGCCAGCCGACTTTGATGAGAGATTCGAGCTGATGCGTTTAAGATATGTTTTGTCTAAGATGACTTTACGAATACGACGATATACATGGTCGCCGACTGATGAGGTGCGTGAGAAAATTGAGGTTGGTAAAGTGCATTTAGCTCAATCCCTAGACCATTTCGGACTGTAAAAGTCATTATTGTATAATAGGTTTTTTAACAGGGGTGAGCGGAAAATAACAAGCACTTGACAAGCTCATATGTCGCTAAAATTAAACCCCTACCCCTGTTGAGGTAGGTCTCACAATCTTTATTGTGCGACGCTCTGGCGACCTAAATTCTGTTATTATTGGTGTATGAATAAGACAGAATATGAAATCAAGCACCAATATCAACCGACCAACACAACTTGTAGCCCTACTGCTCTGAGTATGTTGCTTGAATACTATGGTAACGAGATTAGCGTTGATGATGTTTCCTCCAAAGTACCTCAAGTAAAAAATGAAAAAGGTGAGAACTTCGGCACTATCAATCAACAAATGGCAACTTGGTGTAAGACGCTTGGCTTTGATGTCGTGCTTTACACGGCAGATGTTCAAGTTATTGACCAGTCTTGGTCTAAGCTCTCTCCAGCAGAGATTATTGAGCGACTAGAAGCAAGGAAGTCTGGGTTAAAAGTGCCTAGTCTTGGCGAATTATGGAACGACGCATATTGTCAGGCATACATAGAATTTATTCAATCTGGCGGTGATTTGCACATTGTGAATGCTATTAAGAGCAGTCTACTTTATGGATTACTAATGAATGGACCCGTATTACCATGTCTATCGTTTGATACTTTGTACGGTAAGGGCAGGACAAGTAATGTCGGCGAGAATGAGACAAAGCCAGATGATGTTAACGGTAAAGCATGGAATCATAGTGTTGTCATCTACGGGAATGACGAAAAGGGTAATTTCTTGGTCGCTGATCCTTGGGAGAAGCCAGGTCTTCATACTATAGAGCCAGATGTAATGGTCGCCGCTATTGGAACAGCCCAGCTTGAATGTGATAACTTAGTTTTTCAGCTTACTAAGCAGTAGAGCAAGCCCCAAAGCCCTAAATGTTATAATTAAGATAGATACTTGATGCAGTTAATACTCATCATCGAGCTCTTACTAAATTCTACCTGCCCCACCTGTTCCTATATAGAGGGGTATACCCTCAGGGGTTATGTATCTCTAATGAGTATTTCTTGTGGTGCTGATAATCTAAATAGTCGTCCCAGAGTAAATCGCGCCAGCGATGCACTTCCTCGACAATGAGGGGTGAACTTTTTTCAAGGTGCTCCACCAAATGGGCATTATCGACTTTCGATAGTGCTTTTTTGTTTTGCTTATGCTTGCATGGGCTTGGCGGCTAATGCAAACTATATGGCATGGCACGACCATTTGCTGCATTTGATGTTGACGGGACTATCTTTAAATCAAGCCTGGCAGAAAAGGTTGTAGATAGGTGTATTAGTGATGGTCTATTTCCGGCTGAGCCCTTTAATGAGGTATATGCAAACAGGCGGCGCTGGCAAGTTAATAATAATGAAGGTGTTTATCAAGCGTTCTTGCATCGTTTAGTGGGAACTTTTGTGGGGCAGATTGCCGGCGTAGAAGTAGAGCGGTTTAAGAAAGTTACAGACGATATGATTGCAGAGCATCAAGTTCGAAAATTTGCATTTCCGCGTAGATTGATACAGAGCCTGAGGACAAGCCATCACATTATCGCAATTTCCGGTTCACCTGATATTTTGGTAGAACCTTTTCTTGCAGACCTTAACACCGACAAGGCGTATGGCAGTATTTTTGAACATGAAGATGGACGATTTACTGGCGTTGCTTCTTCGGTGGGTGATAAAGCTGTCATTCTGAAGCGGCTTGTAAACGCGGGCACTGTAATCCTTCCGGGTAGCGTGGCCATGGGCGACACGGTAAGTGACATCCCCATGCTTGAGTACGCAACACTGCCGATAATGTTCAATCCTACTGCTACACTAACAAATTACGGTAAGGAGTTTGGTTGGCCGCGAGTATTTGAAGTAAAAGACCAGATAACTGCGTTGCAATATTCGCTTGATACGGATAAGTACGTTGAAGTAAATCCGGACAGTATAATTTTTGCCCTTCAAACCAATAGTTAGTATCACTAACGTAAGCTACTTGTTTATTTTTTGTCGTTCTGCGGGTCGATGTCTTCTTGTGCGCTAGGCGTCATGGGTGATTTTAGTTTTCTTTGTTTGTATAGTTTGATTGCTCCGGCGGTTATTGCGGCCGCTATGACCGCAAGGGCTAACAATATTGGAACGAGCAGATTTGTGTCCGCTTTTGCAGTACCGTCACCAGAAGTAACGGCGCTATCGGGTTCGCGGTCCAGCTGTATGCTTTTGTCTGCTGTCGTGCCGTTCTGGTCAACAGCTGTCAGCGTGGCTGTGAGCTGTTTGTTTGGCAACTCCGAAGAGGGAGTAAACGTAAATTTACGAGTCGATTTAGGTAGCACCGATCCTTCACTATCCTGATCCAGTTCAACGACGATATTGCCTTCATTGTCACTTATCTTAAGTTTTAGCCTGGGAGTCGACAGCGCATCAGACGTATTATCAACAAAGGCAGTAAATACACCGTGGCGTTTGCTTGCGTCGTCTGATTCTCCAAATTCAAGCTTATTAATGCCCAGGCTGGTCTTCGGGTTGCCTACCGTAATAAAAACAATGCTACCAAGCGCTTCTGCGGCATCTTCATGGTCTTCAACCTCGAATGTCACTAAACCAAAATAGGTCTTTTCGCTGGCAGTGTTCGGCACTCTGAACACAGCTTCATATTCGATTACCTGATTGGCGGGCACAGTTAGTTTTTTATCGAGATTAGCGTCAGTCAGCCAATTTGAAATGCCGTAGGGCGAGCTGCCATTTTCGATAACTTTCGGTTGACCGTCAAGGTTAGGACTGGCATCAAAATCACGCGGCACGACAGTAACAGTCGTCAGCGTGTTAGTCGGGTTCTTAAGTGAGATAGTTGCTCTAACTGTTGAGCCTGGCTGGGCGGTAAAGCTGTTTTTTGCCGGCGATATCTGAAGACTGGTGTCTGCGCCTGCCGATGCGTATGGAAACAGTACCGCTAATAAGAAAACCAGTGTAAATAATTTTTTCATGCTACTACTTTCATAAAACCCTCGTGCTCAATGCACTTTAAAATATATTGATAGCCTATTGGATCAGCAAACATGCCAGCGGTTTGGCACTCTTGAACCCGCAGTGACTCGACCTTTTGTTGCAATACCTGGTCGGGTAATTCAAATAATAAATCCATCTCTGCTTTCGGAACTGTCTCTGGCTCGTCAATATTAAAGTAAATATTAAAACGCTCATCACACTTTCTGCCAACTGTTTCGTATTTTTCTGTCGATTCAACCGCCCGGTAAAAGACAGCACTTGAGTTTGCCTGTTTAATAGCAGCCAGTGTCCAGGCATACACAGTTCGATGATCGTCATGACCGGTTATGCCATCCGGCCCAAAGCTTATGATCGTATCGGGGTGTATCCGCTTTATAATCGCTGCGATTTCATTGGCCGCCTCTTTATCTTCAACACTTGAGAGCTCGCCGTCTTGATAATCCAGCCATATATGTTCTGTAACGCCAAGTATCTTCATGGATTTCTCAAGCTCAGCCCTACGTATTTCACCCAAACAATTTTGCGGCCATTTTTTTTCGTCGGCGGTTCTGCCAGCGTCTCCGCAAGTTGCGGTTACGCAGACAACTCGTTGGCCGGAGGATGCGGCGCTAGCCATAAGACCGCCCATGCACCAGCTTTCGTCGTCTGGATGTGCCCAGACTCCAAGAATAGTACCTAGCTTATTCACGTCATCAGCCGTACAAATCATATTGCCTTTATTCTACACTATGAAAAATAAACGTTTTACGTGCCAAAGTTGGCCGGATTGCCATAACTAGCCATTAAGTCATTGACGGGAAACCGCTTAATCCCCTAGTCTAGGAGCATGCTTAGTAAAGCCAAAAACCTGAACCCTTTTAAAAAAGGGAGTGACTTAAAGCCCGAGGATGTAGCTGCCGCTAGAGCCTATATCGAGGCATACTGGCATAATCTTGAGCGCTACCACCCCAAAGACGATGAAAGCTTGCTCGGACTGCCAAATAAATACCTGGTCCCGGCCTATGAAAAAGGCCATGAATTTGATTTTAACGAAATGTATTACTGGGACAGTTATTTCATGATCCAAGGCATGCTTGATGAGGAGCATAAAGATTTGGTGGTCGGCATGGTCGAAAACCTTATGCATATGTTTAGGCGCTACAAGGTCATTCCGAACGCCTCGCGCATGTATCTTATGGGCCGCAGTCAGCCGCCATTTCTAACTAGTTTTATTTGGGACATTTTTGATACCTACCATATGCCGGAAAAATGGCTTAAACAAGCAATTGCAACCGCAGAGCAAGAATATAAAACGGTATGGATGGGTGAAAGCAAGCCGAATGCCCGCCTAGTTTATCAGGGGCTGAGCCGGTATTACGATACAAACTATCTGCACGACCTTGCTGAAGCCGAAAGCGGCTGGGACATGACAACCCGCTTTGGCCGTAAGGCGCTTAATTTTTTGCCGGCAGATTTAAACGCCCTTTTGTATAAATACGAAATGGACTTTGCGCGGTACTACCGTCATATACAAGATATCCGAAAAGCGGGCGAATGGGAGACGGCTGCTCGTCATCGTGCAGAGACCATGCGCAATCTTATGTGGAGCAATTTGCGCGGTTATTATTTTGATTATAACTTTGCCAAAGAGCGGCGTGGAACAGTTAGCTCGCTTGCTGGTTACTATCCACTGTGGGCAGGCATGGTCGATCAAAAGCAGGCTGCTCAAATGGTCAAGTCAATTAGGCGTTTTGAGCAACGAGGCGGACTTGCAACTACTGACGGCCAAATGGTGCAACAGGTCATTCCTGGCTCGGTTGTGCCAGGAACAATGCCAGCTCAGTGGGCGTATCCAAATGGCTGGGCGCCGCTGCACTTCTTGATCATTAAAGGTCTTCTAAAATACGGCTACCATGAAGATGCAAAGCGTATTGCTATGAAGTGGCTACGCAATAACCTGAACTGGTTCAGCGAACACGGTCTATTCCTTGAAAAATATAATGTCGTTAGTCCGGGTAAGCCGCCCGCCAAGGGAGTCTACCCATCTCAAACCGGCTTTGGCTGGACTAACGCAGTATTTGAATACCTCTGCAAAGAATTTGTTGATTAAGCTTATCTGTTAAACCCCGACTTGCAGACCACCCAAGTCGGTTGTTATATATTTCACGCTATAGCGTGAAATATATAACACGTATCATTGGGTTTTGGGCGTGTATAATTTATGGAATGTTTAAAGAGGATGAAGAGCCTGCCTTACCGTGTTCAGAGAAAATGGTTTTCGATACAAAGACCCAAGCGACAGCTGCTGGCGTGGTTGCTGACTGGCAGCATGGTGCCAAATTAAGAGCTTATAAGTGTCGGCACTGCCAGTTGTGGCATTTAGCCACTAAACATAATGAATAAACTTGGTAGGTGCCGGTTTTAGATTCACGCTGGATGCGTGACGCTAGGGACCGGCGGCCCTGGGGTGAGAGTTCAGGCCTGGTTGACCGCGATGTACTTCAGCACTGTCTCGGCCTGCGACTGATCGATGTAGCCCTTCCGGGCGTAATGGCTGAGCAGTTCGTGCAGCGTGAAAATGGCGAATAGCCGGTGACCCGCTGCCATAAGCTGCTGACGACCTCCCTGCATACGGTCGACAACGACTAGCACTCCGGATATTTGGAGCGTCGAGTGTGTCAAAGCACGGATGGCCTCCAGCTTGCTATCGGCCTGCGTGATGAGGTCGTCGATGATGATGCAGCGGTCGCCCGGCTCGAAATCGCCTGTGAAATGATCGTCGATCCAGCGCTTGCCGTTTTTTTCTACCTTCTGCAGGCGGAGGCGGCTTGCGCCGACGATCTTCTCGAAATAGTCCGCAAAAGGCTCGCCAGCTTCCGGGATGCCGGTAAAGCACTCTTTGCCCAGACCGAGCGACATCTCATCCATCAACTCTGCGATGAGTTGCATGATCTCTGGCGTCAGAGGTCCCGGGTTCTTAGAATGATCCGGTGTCCTCAGGTTCAGATAGATCGGCGAAAGCGGTGCGCTGGGCAGCCTTTCGTGCAACTTGAGCCGGAATCCGACTTCAGTGTCGATCTGGATGGCGCCGAGCGCATAAAGCAAATCGGCAACCAACTCCTTCTTTCCTTCGAGCGTTGTCATAACGTCCTTTCGGATTGTCGGTCTGGGGATCAGACTTCGGCGACGGCTTCGGCGACGATGTCGTCAAAGTTCTGAGCGGGGTTGCCTTTGGTCAGGTCACGACCAATGACGCCACGAGTGGCACCAGAACGAAGAGCCGAGCCAAGCGTAGCGACGCGGGCTTGGTCGCCGGTGTCAGATGAATTGCGGCGCAAGCCGGGCGTGTTGATGTCGAGGTCGACTTCGAACCGCGAGCGGATGGCTTCGATCTCTGCTGGCGAGCAGACGACATCTGTGAAACCGGCAGTCACCAGGAGCTCGACGTAGTACAGCACCTGATCGATGGCACTGCGGCCGAATTCCTCGGTGACCAGCTCTGGCTTTTTGCTTGTGAGTACCGTCACGGCACAGGGACGGACGTCTGCGCTGAGGCAGGCATCAGCAAAACGCATCAGCGCTTCGATTTTATCGGGGTCGTCGTGGCTAAAATCACCACCAGACACAATTCCGGCCATGCAGTTGAGCATCCAGGGCTGATGCCGGCACTCGGCTATGGCCAGCGCCTCGCTTTTGCTTGGGATTTCGACGATCTTGGCGTCGTAGAAGACGTGCTTGTCTCGCTCACGAAGGGCGTCGAAGATGTCGTAGCCGTTCTTTGCCACGAACAGGCGGTCGATTTTGACGATCGAAAGCCTAGGCATCTTCTCTACCTGAGCCAGCAAGGTTTCGGTGGTATCGACGTCGGCGCTCCAGATAATGGCGTTGGCTACTGCTTCTTCCGTCAGTTGCATGCTACTCGCTCCTCATGTGGTCGATGGTTGTAAAGGTGCAGCTTGAACTCTCTGGTCCAACTGAAATTGTAGGCTATGAACTTAGGGAATGAAACCTTAAGCATCTTAAGTTGTTACAATAGAACTATGACAGTATCCGAATATCAGAAATACGTGGAAAAAATGGTGACAGAGCGGGGTTTTGCTGACGAATCCGTGTCTGAAATTTTTATGTTGTTTCTAGAAGAAGTCGGTGAGTTTGCGAAGGCCACCAGAAAAGCGAGCGGCATAAAAACGGATAAAAACTCACGTGTGCATGATTTAGAAGAAGAGGCAGCGGACGTGTTTTGGTACTTGCTCGACCTGTGTAATCACCTAAATATTGACCTCGCAAAAGCTTTTGAAATGAAAGAAAAGAAAAACCAGTCGCGTGAATGGTCTTAATCTGTTAATATATGTTTATGTTCCAGAAAAGCAATTACGCAACCAACACGATGCCCCGCTAGGGCTTGCTTTTCTTACTCTTCAAATTTCTTTCATATAATCTTAAACAAGGTAGACTAAAACAGTGAATTACTTTATTACAACTTCTATTCCGTACGTAAACGGCGAGCCGCATATTGGCCATGCCTTTGAATTTGTGCTGGCAGATGTCATTGCGCGCTACGCTCGCCAGCAAGGCAAACCAGTTATTTTTTGTACAGGCACCGATGAACACGGAGGCAAGATTGCCGAAAAAGCAGCCGAACTAAACGTTACCCCAAAAGTGCTTGTTGATAAAATGAGCGATAATTTCCGTAAGCTTCTAAAAGACCTTGATATCAGCAATGACCGCTTTATCCGCACAACCGATGCCGGTCACGAGCAGCGAGCGCAATTGATTTGGAAGGCGCTTGAAAAGGATATTTATAAGTCAAAATATACCGGTTTGTACTGCACGGGTTGCGAAGAATACGTAACAGAGGCGGCCGCTAAAGCAAATAACAACATTTGCCCGCATCATAATAAAACGTATGAAAAAATCGAAGAAGAAAACTACTTTTTCAAACTTTCAAAGTATGCATCCGTTATTGAGAAGGCCATCACAGACGGTAGTTTTACGATTATCCCGGCTACCAGAAAGCATGAGATCATGCACGTGATTAAGGAAGGCCTGGAGGACATCAGCATCTCAAGGCCGATAGACAAAATATCGTGGGGCGTCCCAGTGCCTGGTGATAAAACTCAAGTAATGTACGTTTGGTTTGAGGCGCTGATGAACTATATTACGGTGCTGGGCTATCCGGAACACGATGATTTTAAGAAGTTCTGGCCGGCCAATGTGCAGGTCGTTGGCAAAGATATTTTGCGGTTTCACGCCGCAATCTGGCCGGGTATTTTACTTGGTCTTGGCCTGCCGTTGCCTAAAACCCTGTATGTACACGGCTTTATTAACGCCGAAGGCGGCACCAAAATGAGCAAGTCTCTCGGAAACGTTATTGACCCGCAAGAAATCATTAAAGAATACGGAACAGACGTGTTCCGATATTACCTGCTGCGTCATGTTCCGTCTTATGAAGATGGTGAGTTTAGCTGGGAACGATTGCAGGCAGTATATAACAGTGAACTGGCCAATGAACTTGGCAACGCCGTACAGCGTACAGCCGCTATGATTTCGCAATATCAAAACGGCTTGATTGGCATTATCCCTCCGTCTAGCCACGATACTGGCCAGTACGTTGCGGCGCTTGAAGCGTGCCGGTTCGATCGTGCCCTTGAAGAAGTTTGGGAGCAAGTTCGCGGGCTTAACCAGTACATAGAGGTTGAGAAACCATGGGAACTCAAAAAGAAGGACGATACAGAGCATCTGCGCGAAGTCCTGGCTAATCAGGTAAGTTCATTGCTAGAAATTGCTGAGCTGCTGAAGCCGTTTATCCCGGATACATCTGAAAAAATTCGAAAGGTATTTGACGAGGGAATTGTGCGCCCGATTGAAGGCACATTATTCCCACGCAGGGAAACCACTCCAACTACAGAGAAGTAATCCGGCTAGCCTTTCATAGCCAGTTCAACCAGGGCTTTATGGGAACCGAACAGCCTATTGTTAACTTTATCGGCTGGAAACCATCCAGCCGTTTTGGCGTCGTCAGTGCCTTGCCATCCTCTGTTCTGCAAATAATTAATAGAGGCAGCACGGCCCGCTGACCTGATGACTTTGTCAAAACGGTTTCGCGACATCATTTCTGTTAGTGTTTTTTGCTCTTCATTTGTGTCAAGTTGTAGTTCAAAGCAGAACGCAAATGTTTCGGGCCAGGCGTTGGCTGTTAGTCTAATATCAGCAACTGGACCGCTATATACGGGCTTGATCGTATGTATGAGCCGTAGCAAATCAATACCAGTCTCTTCTTTGGCTTCACGTCTGGCGGCCGTGGCGGGATCTTCATCCGGCTCGATAAACCCACCCGGCAGTGCCAGACAACCTGTGTCACCGCGCTCAATAAGCAGCACATGCGGTTTGCTCATATCACGGCGGACTATAATTGGATCGGCAGTATAATTTGCTCCGAAATTCCTATAAAATCGCCGGCCAGTTACAGCACCGATCTCAGGGTCATCGAGCATATCAGTAATCCATGGGTGCAATGGCCACTGATCTGGAATATCAAGATTTGTGACATCACCATGTAGTCTTTCTGATTGGTTGGGATAGCCGGGGTAGTTTTGTTGCGCTAATGAACCGCGCATGCACTGTAGCGCATCCTGTTTGAACAGCTCGGTTTGACTAGTTCCCATCTTGCGTAATCTCCATAATATCTTCTGACTTTACTGCTAAGATTAGCAAACTGCCAAATCCTTTGCACCAAAGATTAATTCGTATTCGTTTACTTTGATTTCTGGACCAGTGTGTTTGCCGGCGTTGTCGCTTAATTTTACTTCATCTGCTTCCTGGCCAGTAGTCGTATCCTCAACGTGAGTGGCTTTCATGACTATATTAAGGGATTTAGGCCCAAGATCGTTTGTAAGCGTAGTGCCCCAGCCAAACGTAACATTGATTCGATCGCTAAATTTGTCATGCAGTCTTACGATTTCATTAATATCCAAGCCGTCACTAAAAACGATGGTTTTTGTTTTTGGATCAATTCCGTTGGCTTCATAAAAAGCCAAAGCTTTTTCGCCGAATTCAACCGGATCACCTGAATCATGACGCAGAGCACGCCATTTTGTGGCCTGCTCAAGCGTAAAATCGCTAAAGAAGAAATCACTACCAAAGGTGTCGGTTAGCGCCGTAGACAGGTCGTCGCCGTAGCGCGCAAACCAGTCACCAATAAAGCGGTTGTGTGATTCTTTTATATCTTGGCCTCGTGCATCGGCAAGACCTGCATACGTCATGGGCATTTCATGGGCAAATGTGCCAACCGGTTTGATATTGTTTGCCTGTGCCAAGGCAACATTGCTTGTGCCGATTACATTATCTGGGCATTCAGCTAGCAAGCGATTCACAACATGACTCTGCCAGCGTTGGCTAAAATGCCGCCTAGTACCAAAGTCCACGATTTTAATGTCTGGATTGGCTTTTAGTGTTTTGATTTTTTCGCTAAGCCGGCGGTCACCCTCATTGTAAACTTCAAAGATGTCGAGCCCTTGCGCTCGTACGTAGCCTTCAAAGTACGCCTCGTTTACTTCGCTCATTATGACTGTTTCCCAAAAGCTAACCAGGCTCCAGCCACCAGTTGTTTCAATAGCGATATCGTCGTTACCCAGGGTAACGTCAACAGCCGGTAACTGGCCGCTGCGCAAGTGTTCAAGATATTCGTCGCTAAATGTACGATCGCCCCGACTGTTTAGGATGCCAGCTAAGTAATCCAGTTCTTCGGCATTAAAGCCTTGTTCGCGAATGCTGTCAAAACGCTCTTGCAAAGCTATCGGATCAATGTAATCGGCCAGCCGTTGATCGCCGCGATTTTTGAAGGTGAATGTTACTTCGGCATTTGGTTCATTCTCGTACGCAAGCTGGCTCATGGTCGGCTTGTAGTAGTCGAGTCCGGCGGTAATGTATGTTCTTTCTAGCTCGGGGCCGTAGGGAAGTGGTGATTGTTCCATGGTTTGATCCTTACGCCGTAACTTCAAATAATTTGCCGCTTAATAACTCTTCGGCTGTGGTAAAGACTGCTCCGGCGGCTTTCATTTCATCGACTGCACGGTCGCCGTCTCCAGGATTTACATCAACTGCACGGATAGCGTCCTCAAGGACAAAAATACCGATTTTTGCGGCATAGCGCTCTGCACTCTTGGCACCTTTTAGGGCGTCTAGCACGGTGGCTTTAACGCAATAATCGGTGGCTAAGCCGCCTATTACAACTGCAACTTTCCTTTGATTTTCTTTATACAACCAGACGGCTTCTAATATTGCGGCCTGGACACTGCTAACGCCGTCATCCTTCTCGGTATATGTCCGATATATAGGACTTTCAGCGCCAAAGGCGGCAAACCAGCCAGAATAACCATCGTCTTTAGTACCAGTGCCTTTTAGCGCCACGGTGTCGTTGTCAGTTACTTTTAAGTCGTCGTGAAAAGCTGCGCCAGCCGTATAACGGACACAATGGGCAGGCCAGGGGCCGCCATTGTTTGCAAAGTGGGCAGTTTCACGCGGGTGCCAGTCGCCCGTGAAGATGACTTTACCGTCCTGGTCACGTACCCAGTCATTAACCTTGTTTAATGGTTCTACTACCATATCGCCTTCTGCCACCGCCAGAGCACCGCCAGGACAAAAGTCGTTCTGTACATCTACGTTAATTGCTATGACTTCGTCGAATGTCTCTACGTTTTTCATAATCTACTCCTCTACTACTTATTGTTGTATACACACTTACTGTGTATAATGGATAGTAGATGATACTTAGTGTATTGTCAACACTAATATAGCTTGCTAATACTGCACATGGTTTTATTAGCAGTAAATGTTTCAATATATACAAAGGAGATATATATGGGGATGCCAAGAGATCTAGTGATGGTGCGCCATGGTCGGTCTGAAGCAAATGAGATTCAAGCGCGCGTAAAAAAGGCGCCTGGTTTTGAAATTCCGGATGGTTTCCACGATCGTCACGACAGCGAAATGGTGTTAGCACCACAGGGAGTAGAGCAGGCCCAGTCGGCTGGTGAATGGTTGCGACGGGAGTTTCCCGAAGGCTTTGACCACTATTTTACATCTCCTTTAATCCGCACCATAAAGACTGCAGGTTTACTCGGGCTTGGAGGTCGCTGGAAAAAAGAGGATTTGTGGCGTGAGCGTGACTGGGGTGAGTACGGGCTTTTGAACGATGAAGAACGCTTGCAGCAATTTAAACATAGCCATAAACTCAAGGGTCAAAATTACTGGTACTGGTGTCCGCCAGGCGGCGAGTCACTGGCTAGCGGCGTGCGGTTACGTTATGAGCGTATTCAAAATACCTTGCACCGTGAATGCGATGGCCAAAGCGTTATTGCAGTTACCCACGGTGACTTTATAAATGCGGCCAAGTACGTGCTTGAGGGTCTTGATACATTCGAATGGCTGGCTCAGGAAAATGACGATGATTATAAAATATGGAACTGCCAGATCATGCATTATTCACGTGTCAATCCGGAGACAGGAAAAATGGGGCCTAGAATTGAATGGCGACGATCAATCAGCCCGTGGGATGAAACAAAATCCTGGAATAATGGAGAATGGGTGCATATTGAACGTAAGCGCTACAGCGACGAAGCGTTGCTGACTTTTGCGGATAGTATTCCGCCACTATTGGAACAAGAGAGACAATTATGATCAAAGAGGAAGCCGCACTACAAGAATGTGGTGAGCGGTTGTTGCCGTGGATAGCTTACGGCGATAGTGCTGGGTTGCCATATGAAACAATGAAAGCCGGGGCAATTGCTGAGCACATGCGTGAACGGGTCGCGAATGGCGAAGATCCTCACAGCCTGCAACCAACTACCAAGAACCCATATATAGACAGGCAACCTACGGGTGGATGGAGCGATGACACGATTTTGTCACTGGCAGTTACCAAAGCAATTATTCAAACCCAAAAACATGGCGGGGATGTATTGGATGCGGTCGCTGTCGAACATATTACTGCCTATGGACGGTATGCAGAGGCGTTTGGTCCACAGAAATTTGGCTTTGGCCGCAGCACAATTCGCAGTATGGAGCGGTTGGCTAGCGGCAGGCATTGGAGCGAGTCCGGGGAAGAAGGCGGTTTAGGTAATGGTGTTCTTATGAAACTAGCACCACTGGCGTACTTTCATGCAGTTAGCAATTTGCCTTCTGCAGAGAGCGACAAAGTAGTTGAGCAGTTTGCTCGTATGACACATGACAATGCTTTTTCTGCCATGACAGCCCGAGTACACCACGATGTACTAGGGTGGTTACTCGAGGGTGATGCTAACTCTAGGCAAATGCTACTTGATGCTGCGGTTGAGATAGCCAAAATGGCTGAATACGCCTATGTCGGCATGGATCAAACCCTGAAAGAACCAATACTCAGCAGGCGTCTTGGCAGGATGGCACTCAAGTCTAATTTCGGCGTACTTGATGCTCGGGAGGTGATTCGACATAATCCGAAGGGCGGGTTTGATTCAATCGGTACACTCGGACGGGCCTACGGCGCTTTTGTACTGAAAGCCAGTTTCCCGGAAAACGTTTGGCAAGCCGTAGAGCTTGGCGGTGACACGGACAGTATCGCGTCAATCGTTGCGGGCATGAATGCCCTATACCCACTTACTGACCTTAAAGAACCGAGCGATATTGAGCAACTGCGAGACATAAACGATTTGCGTAACATCTCCCGCCAGTTTTCTCTACTAAAACCGACCGCCTAGCGGCGTTTGACGCGAATCTCAACTTCACCTATAGAGACTTTTCTCATGGATAAGGGGATGTCTAAAACTGCGGTCTGAGAAGAGTGGACGGACCGCTCAGTTAGCCTTACTAGAACGGATTGCAACAGAGGCTCGCCTATAAGGTCGTCCATAAGGCGTATATATTCTGGAGACTGCGGAAAGCCGACATTTGTCTTAACATCAAAACGCCAGCCGTTTTCAGATTCGCTTATCCTTTGGATAGTTAAACGTATACTATCTAATGACTCAGGGAAAACGTACCTATGTAATGCAGTTCCAACTGCTAATCGGGTAATGTCTTCTGAATTGGCATCGTGTGGCAAAAGACTATGAATTTTTTCTTTTGCAACCTCAGCCACCATTTGTGACCCTTGTTGATTATTCGATAGGTCTATTGGCGGGAGTTCAACGGGCTCAACCTTAGCAGTTTGCTTAGTAGTTAGACTAGCCGGGCGCTCTCCGTCTGGCTTCTGTGAGCTAAGCAATCTAGCTGCCGCTGCCGTTTCCTCTGCGCTAGCCCATACGGCCACCGTTTTCGATATGACCTTCCCCCTTTTCATGGCTGGAGAAGTATCTCTATCTTGGCGGCTAACAGGTAATTCGGCTGCCGGCCCAACAATGTATATTTGAGTTCCTGAATATCTTCTAGCAATTGCCCAGCCGTCATCTACCGTTACAAATTCGTCAACCTTGCCCTCATGGTCGGGCTTAAGAACAGAACTGCAAATTTTCTCTGTCTTTTTTTTGAAACCAGTTGCAAGAACTACATGATCAACCACGACATCATCAACGTGGGTAATAGTCCCGTCAGTTTCACGCCTCCCATGGAGTATCTTGATGCGGCCATCTTCGGTTCGCTCAATTTTATAGGCTCGAGTTGGTATAGGTGTGAGCCGGTGAGCATAGCCGCTTTTGGTATCAACTGGGAATTCAAGGCCGAGATTACGATAACGCTGCCGGCTTGATTGCATATATTCTTCGCGAGTTTCGGCTTTTTGGCCGATCCAAAATACTTCTTGAACCTGATCAAGCTGGGTAGAAGACATGCGTGTCGATGGCCCACTACCCAATAGGTATTCGGCGGCAACAGCTCCGCCGTCGCCCGGGCCGATTACTGCCACCCACCCAAAGGGTCTTAGCGGGAATGGGTCGCTTTCGTCACCGACACGTTCGGCAAATTGTTCGAATGTCATGATCTGGGCATCTTCGCCGCGTTTAAATTTTGCTTTTTCTTCCTCAATAATATCCTGCGTATCTTGGTCACTGTTTTCAAAACCAGTAACTGGGTCACCAAGACCACTCGCAAAAACTAGTCTGTCAGTAGTAACTGTTGCTTCTTCTAGCTCTCCGCACCTCAAGGTCACTTTGTATAATCCTGGTCGGCCGCTTTCATCGCTATTGTTTTCCTCAACACGAACAACTTCCGTTCTATTGAGCACTTTACTATATAAAAGATGATTGACTTGCGTTGGTAGGGCTAATGTATCTTGAGAGGCATATGATGATCCGCTGATATCAGACTGTTGAAGAACGCCACGCTCTAGTGTATTCAAGCTGCCCTTGCCCCCCGGGACATTAGGTGCGTCGGGATCCTCAGGCCTGGTACGTGTGTTCAAAAACCAGACTGGTCCCTCTGGACCCGCAAATTGTCCGCCCGCGCTGGCACCACCGTCAATTGTAAGTGCCGGCACTTTTGGATCAGCCGTCATGCGCTCTGAATTATAAATAGCTGCATGAACTCCCGATCCAACAACAAGCTCGGAAGTGTACGCCTCTCCTTTGATAATTAAACCCCAAAGCTGCTCAGCCTCACAGTCGGTGTGTCTGTCGATGGCAAGCTCAAGTAGGGTGCTTCCGCGACGCGACATGCTAATCCCGGCAAATAAGGGAGTAAAAGTACGGTGTAGCTCGCCAGGTAAGGCTGCCGAGTCAAATTCTTTATCACGAGATAAAACGGGTTGGATTTCAGTAAAAATATCAGGAGTTTGACGTACAACATCAAACATAGAAGAAACAGCAGGATCTTCTCGCATAACATCTGCAACTTCTTTTAATACTTCTAATTGTTGCAATCGGTCAATAGTAGAAGCAGGCTGGGACTCTGTGATTTCTTCAAATTCATGTTTTTTTTGTGCCGGCTCAGCCAACGCTGCGGCTCCTAAGAGCTCACTAGTATCCATCCGCTTATGGTAATTAAAATTTGATTTTAAAGCAAATGAGACCATACATAGTGGGCAGATTAAATATCAATGTGGTCATAAGATTGGGTGATCGCAATTTTAACCGAATGCGATTACGCAATGAAATGATAGTGATAAATGCTCGTGCTTAACAGGGGTGAAATGATTGACTTAAACAAGTGTAAATGTAATAATAAAGTACGTGACGAATGTTTGTGTACATGCTACACTAACTAAAGGGTCGTTATACCAGCTCTTTAACAATTAGGTTCAAATACACGCACATACATCACGCATGTATATAAATATCCGTAGTTTCAACTGTACCTGACAAGGGAGGTGATGCACCGGTGATCGTCGAGAGTGGTACGTGCAAATATCGTGTTGGCGCGAAAGTCGCAGAAACAGACTTGTATCGGGTTTATCTCTGTCAAGAGGTGGACAACGACAAGCCGTATCTGTTGCAGATCGTGTCAGGCGTAGCACACAACGGCAGTCTCGAAAGGGCTACGTATGTCCTGAAGGAACTGAAGCAAACAGCCGATCTGTTCGAAGCGGAATACGCTAAGACCGGTTCGGGTAGGTTGCTTAGCTATGATCGTTTGTTTCCCCTCATGGTAGACGGCTTCATCGCTGAAGACCAAGGTGGCCGTCGGGTTAACATCCTGGCTTTCACGGAAGTGGACGATGTAAAGCAGATGGTGCCGCTCAGTAACCTAGTGGCCAAAGACCATCTGCGTGTTGATCTCAGGTCTAGCGCCTGGATTATGGGCAGGCTTCTTAAGCTGCTAGGTCTCGCTCACGGTGACGGCATCGCTGTTGGTTCGCTCACGGCGGCCAACATCCTGCTTGAACCGCAACAGCATTTCGCCGTTGTCTTTGACTGGTCGTCTGCACAGATGCACCAGACGGGGATACCGGTGGAAATTCGCAAGGATGATATCGCAGGCGCTGCAAAAGCAGTGTTTGCTGCCATTGGTGGAGATCCTATCACTGGCAATTATCCATACGACAGTGAGGAGTTCGGTCGATATGTCGAGTGCCTTTGGCGCCTGGCAAGTCGTCGTGAACACAAGGCTGATAGAGCTCACGCGCAGTTCTATGAACTGGTCGAAGAGCTCTGGGGGCGTACGTTTGTTGAATTCACCACCCTGCCGCTGTAAGCGGCCCGAACAAAGGACAGCAGACAATGGGAAGAGATACTTTTACAAGGGCGTCCTATGCCTCGGCATCTAGAGCGTACGTACCGCCTAGCGGTCCTGCGACCCGGGCAGCCGAGCAGAAGGCTCGCGATACGGGCAAGCTGAACCCGCTGGTTGACCCGGCGGAGTACGGCGTTGTCCGTCCGTCGCGTCTGCGCTTTGAGCAGCTCCCGAACGGGCTGTACGAGCTGACAATCGGCACTTCCATGCCGGTTGAGACGCGTTTGGACACCACCGGCAGCATGGGAGGCAACGTCGATGTGGCAATCGGTGTTTTGCCGGATGCCTACGACCTCTGCAGCGGCGTGCTTCCGGGCTACGACCTGCACATGGCCACCGGCATATTCGGTGACGTCCGAGACCGCTTCGTGCTCTGTCGGCCGCAATTCGAGATGCTCGCCGAGAAGATCGTCGAGCAACTGACGCTGATGGTGCCGGAGCGGGCAGGAGCCGACGTAGAGGAGGATCCGCACTACGGACTCTTCGGCGGCGCCTACCTCGTCAATGCGTACATCAACCGCATTGGTCTCAAGGGCTTCGACTTCACCATTTCTGACGCTCCGGCACGGGATCAGTTGAGCGAGAAGCAGCTCAAGCGGGTCTTCGGCAATGAGGTGTTCGAGAAGGTTGCTGCCAACGGCTTCCAAATCGACGCCAACGATTTGCCAACGACCAAGGAGGTCGTTGCTGACCTGCTGAAGCGGGCGCATGCCTTCTTCCTGCAAGTCGGGAGCAGTTCGTCAACGTCCAGATTCTGGACCAACGTGTTCGGTGGTGACCGCGTCATCGTGTTGCCGGACACCAGGCTGCTGCCGCAGGTGCAGGCCACCATCATCGGCCTCACCGAGGGCACGCTCAGCCTGGACCAGGTGATCGACTTCCTGACGACCAACAACGTCAGTGCCTCCGATGCCCAGCGCATCGCTCGTTCGGTGGCCAACATCCCCATCGGCGCGCAAGCGGCACTCCGCAAGGACATCCGCGTGCCGCAGAAGGGCGACCTCTTCCGTAGCAAGACCGATCTCTGGCCCATCAGCCAGGACGAGGTCGCGCAGGCGGAGACCGACCCAGTTCTCGACACGAGCGAAGGGCCAACCTGGCTCTAAGCATCTATCCCAAGAGAGGGGATGACGATGACCAGCAAGGTTTACGTTGTCACCGATCTAGGGCCAGGTGACGGTGGCAAAGGCGGTGTGGTGCACAAAATCGCAACGATGATGCGTGCCCACACCGTCATCAAACGAGGTGGAGCCCAGGGAAGCCACGGCGTCCATACTTCCAGAGGCGAGAAGTTCGCTTTTAGCCAATGGGGGTGCGGAACTTTCGAAGGCATACCAACGCACCTTTCGGAGCAGATGATTGTCTCTCCGGAGGGATTACTCAATGAAGCCGACGCGCTGAGATACCATCATGGTATCCATGATGTTTTTAGTCTACTGACGGTGGACGAAGAAGCATTGTGTGCCACGCCCTTCCACGGCATCGCTTCCCGCCTAAAAGAAATGGCGAGGGGTGACAATCCGCGAGGGACGATAGGCACCGGCGTCGGTGAGGCCTATCGGGATTACGGACGAGTGCCGGAGTTAGCTATCAAGGCGAAGGACTTGAAACGTCCTGATCTGCGAGAGCTGATGGCAACTGTTCGTGATCGCATTCGGGCTGACCTCCAGCCGATAGTCGACGGTGAGTTTCTTGCCGGCGATCAAGATTCGGCTATGGAGGAGATAGAGCTTCTGTACAACGACGCGTTTTTGGACTACGTCGTCATGCGGTTTTATGAAGCGGGCAGTCTGGCGAGGATCGTCGGCCACGAATTTTTTGGAGATGAAATACTTTCCAGAGAAGGCGCGGCAGTCGTGGAAACGTCGCACGGTGTGCTCACGGATCGCTTGATAGGGTTTCATCCGCATACCAGCGCTATTCGGACACTGCCACGCTTCACGCATAGCATGCTCGAGGACGCCGGTTTTGCAGATCAGGTAGTGAACATTGGGGTAACCCGCGCCTACGCTGTCAGGCATGGCGCTGGCCCAATGCCAACCGCCGACCCGAGAGTAGCGGAACGTCTGCTGCCTGGCAGTAACAAAGACGAAAACCGTTACCAAGGCAAAGTTCGTGTCGGTCCGCTTGACCTCGTACTGCTGCGATATGCTCTTGAGGCATGTGGCGGACCGAGTGCGTTCGACGGCTTAGCCATCACGTGGTTTGACCAGATCCAAATTAACGAGATCTGGAAATTCTGCAACAGGTACGAAGGTACGGATGACTCCGCATTCTTTTCGTCCTCAGGAGAAATCCTGGTGAATGAGCGCCCAAGCCTTGAGCATCAAACGGCTCTTGGCCGAAGGCTGCTAGACTGTCAGCCCGAAATCACATCCATCCCAATCGCTACTACCGCAAGCAAAGACGGCCTATTCGGCGTTTGTGCGGGAGTAGTCGATGAATTGGTCGGAGTGCCAACCAGGATGGTTTCGTTCGGGGCAACCGAGCTTGACAAGCTCTGCAAGTGAAAATCCCACCCAACATGAGAGAAAGTTGAGAAACAAACATGGCAGATGACACTGCTGCAACCCCTCCGCCGGAGCCCACAGCTCCTGCTGACCCGCCGCCCGTCGTGGCCGCTTCGGCGACCACAGCACCTGACCTGGTGACAGCCAGGCTCTTGGAGCACGGTGTCGGTCTCGACATCATCGCCAAGATCAAGGACGAGCTGGGCGTCACGACGGTGGACGACCTGGCCACGCTGGCCGAGAAGGACCTGCTCGAGGTCGGCATGAAGGTGGTTCCGGCCCGCAAGCTGGTCGCTGCTTTCGCCCCGGTGGCACCCGTGCCTGACACGGCTGCTCTGGGAGCCGCGGCCTTCGACATCCTGCCGTCGGTGCCCGATGATGCCTCGTGGCTGTCGGCTCTGCGAACCGGTGGTGTGCTGAAGGTCGACCAATCGACCGTCATCTCGGCCATCAGGGCGGCCTTGGCATACCAGGTCGGGTTGTACGAAATCCCGGGCAAGCTGGTGGCCCTGATGGAGAAGTTCGCCGACACCAACGAAGAGCAGGTGGATCCGGCGATCTACTTCCCGTTGCGGGAGCAGCTGACGCGCCGTAGCTACGGCGACATCTTCTCGGCGATCCCTGGGTTGACGGGAAACTACGTCACCGAGGGCCGGAAGAAGGAGCTGCTCAAGCGGATCGACAACCTGCTGTGGCCGGCCATCCAGGACTTCAGCAACCAGCTGAAGGCGTGGCAGGAGGCTTGGATGCAAGGCGTCGCCAACCCGGCGGTGCTCATGGCATCGTTGCTGTCGGGTGGTGCTGGAGGTATGGCCTTGCCTCCGGGCATGATGCAGCCACCCGAAACGGGTGTTCTGCGGGACCACGCAAGTGCCGTGAACGATGCCGTCAACCGCATCTTCGCCGGCACTGGTGCTCAGATCGCGGCTGCTCTCGCCTATGAGGCGGTCGAGATCAAGAAGTCGCTGGAAAACCCGCGCCTTCCGGCGCTAGTCGGTGCGCCCAACCGCGAGCAGATGCTCAAGCTGTTGGGTGCCAACGTCAGCGCCACCTATCCCCGGCTGGAGACGAACCTCACCAGGTACGTCCTCGGTCTGATGCAGGCAGACGACCAGCCTGCCGGCAACGAAGAGCTCCAGTACTTCGGAGCTCTGCAAATGCTCGGTGCTCAGATCGACTGGGCTCAGCTGAGCGGAGGGGGTCGCAAGATCTCGGGCATTGGAGGCAGCCGCCTCTAGGCCCTTGAGGTCGTAACCCCACCCGGGGTCCAGGGGCAGTCATTCGTGACTGCACCTGGACCCCTAAGGGTCCTCGCATGACGTTTTTACGTTTTTGCTTGAGGGCCCTCTTTTCTTTTTATACCTATAATTTAGGCAGGAATACGCGTTCTAAAAATAACTTTGTTGCTAGGCGGCGGTAGCCAGCATCCCAAAAAACACTTTGGCTATCAATCGCGGCTGACTGCGGTAATCCTTTAGTACTATGTGGTGGATAATGCTTTGCATATCCTTTGTGGAGTAACCGATATTGCAGCGCATCCTGCTCCATTCGCTCGAGATATAACTTGCGTTCGCTCATATCTAATTCACGAGCCTCCGTAGTATAAAAATAGCTGCTTAGTAAGGTCTCTCTTAACGTGTTGGTATTTGCAAGCGAACCAATCCATGCCGCATTAAACAGTAAGTGCGTCCAGTAGGCATCAGCCGTATGTGAATCGCCCTCTTCTGATCTTCGAACACTTAAATGTTCGCCCGCTTCCTCTAGCCAAAATTCAATAGGTTCCTCAAGTTGGCCCTCTGCTTCAAAAATAGCTTTCAAGCGTAATCTAAGCTGCTTTTTTGTGTCTTCGGCCGTGTTGGGCCGTATGAATATACAAGTATCAATATCAGAACTTTCCTCGCCGTAGCCTTTTAGTTTAGAACCTCCAAAAGCAATCACAGGGTATACGTACCGCGAAATCCAAGGGTCTGCTTCAATTCGGTGTGCAACATTCTTTAGCTGTTCGATTTCTGTGGGAATCAGCCGCATGTTTTCAGATAATAGTCCTGCTGGGTTGGGTAATTGTACCCCCAGCGAGGTTACTGATTCATTGTCCATAATGCCTTGCCTAAAAAAATGTCGGAATGATTTTGTTAATCGTTCTTTGATGTCTTGATCAGGCGCCTGCCATAATCCAACCAGTAACGGCTCGTATAGCTTATATTTGCTTAAAGGATCTTCAGACTGTAATACAATCTTGCGCACTGCCTCAATGCCAACAAGTACTGACGTCATGTTAGTGGATGTTAAAAGTCCTGACAGCGATTCGTAAGCGTCTGGATGCTCGGTTAGTTCGCTAATTAAACGCTCGGACTGTGTTTCTATAGCCTCGTTTATTGTTTTTTGATCCAACCAAGCCTGTCTTCTTTCGGTTATCACACCCTCTGACCGGCGCTGGGGCTCAATCTGAGAGGTTTGCTCGGTGCCAGCAATGACGTCCAACATGTCCTTAAGGTTTTGTTTTAAAAGAGGATCATCGCTAGTACTCAACAATTCTTGTATGTGGTCGAGCGAAATTAAACCGCGTGCAACTAACGTAGGAATAAGATGAACGGCCTTGATTACTCTCGGCAGATCGCCGGTTCTGAGCTCGGGCTCTAAAACATCACCGTCGACAAAATTCGCTCGTACATCTTGAACTGTTAGCAGACTATACCACGCACGCATGTAGCTTTGTTTAAAGCAATTAATAGCATCCGAAAGATCATTGGTCTCGGGTACCCACCCGCTGTCTGGCAAGAGTTCAAGCGGCAGGTACAGCGCAAGGCGCATATAATCGTCATTCCCCAAAACAGCTGCTAGGTTGTCGTACAAATCACCTGCTTGCATCTCTGATACGTGACCTTGTTCAACAGCCTCATCGACTGCCATTGTGGGGCTAGGAATCTGGCTAATAACATCATTTATCAGAGCAGATTGCATTGATCGCTCGTCGATCTGAGTTAAAAATTCCGGGTAAGAGCTACTCTCATACGGCCAGGCAGTACGTGCCAATTCATAATCAAGCAATAATTCGCTTGCCGGTCGTGACACGTTCCGGGTATTAAAATGTTCAGGATTGGTGCCAGATGTATGAAGTTCCATGAACCAAATTATACAATCTTATAGAACAAACATCAATAATATGTAATATAAATATTATACTAAATTTTGCGTTGTGGGTAAGAAGTTAAACCTTTACAAAAAAACAATACATGCTATAGTAATTTAATCTAGCAATAGACGTTGGCCTTTGACGCCCAAAGGTAGCACCTTGTAGTCATCCTTGAAAGGATGGTTTAGGCATGTCCACAACCACTGAAAAAGTGACCGAGAGTTCAGCTCTGCCCCCCGTGGCGAATTTCGTCATCTTCGTGTATTTCAGCATGATGATGGTAATCGTAACCATCGTGAGTCCACTGACGTGGTGGTACGATTACAGCAATCTCAGCCTTACGGTGAGGATTCTCACAACGCATGCATCTTCGTTCCTGGTGTTGCTGGGTGGAATAAATCTTGTAAGTGGTTACCGTGCGCGAAGCTTGAACTGCATACTGATCGCCCTCGGCGTTTTCTTCGCAGCTCGCTGCATCATCGGTTTCTAGCGGGTCTACGATCTACAGACCGGCACGGGTGGCGGGGACAATGTTGTCCCCGCCAGCAGGCCGGGTAAAAAATCGTTTTTGAGCCTCCAGCTCCGATTTTTTATCCTTTCCCAAGTTCACTTTCATGAATGTGCAGTCATGCTGGCGAGCTCTAAAGAGCGAAAAGTGAAACCGTTTTTGTTTATGCATGCCGAGATGCGTACAATTAGGCCATCATGAGACATGTCTTATCTGCAAAACAATTTACGCCTGAGTCATTATCGGAAATTTTCCAAGAAGCTGATGATATGCGCGAGCTGCTATCAGATAGAGAATCAAGACAAGACTTAGCTGGACGCCATGTTGGTTCAATGCTGGCGACGTTATTTTATGAACCATCAACCAGAACGCGCTTGAGTTTTGAGTCGGCCGCACAAAGGCTCGGGCTGGGTATTTTGAGTACAGAAAACGCAGGAGAATTCTCATCAGCCGTGAAGGGTGAGACAATCGAAGACACGGTTCAGGTATTGGACGGTTATGCTGATATCGTTGTGCTTAGACACAAAGAAGTTGGTTCTGCAGATCGCGCCGCTTCGGTTAGCGGTGTACCGATCATAAACGCAGGTGATGGCAACGGCGAACACCCTACACAGGCTTTGTTGGATCTTTATACTATCAAACGCGAGAAAGAACGTCTGAGTGGGCTAAATGTTGTCATTGGTGGTGATTTATTGGGCGGGCGTACGGCTCGTTCGCTTGCCCAGATGCTAGCACTTTACGATGATAATCACATAAGTTTTGTATCTGTACCGGAACTACAAATAGGTGATGAAGTCAGACTCTTTCTAGAGGATAAAGGTGTTTCGTACACTGTGACTGAAGATATGTTCGAAGCTATACATGTAGCTGACGTGGTGTATTGGACTCGGATTCAGAGGGAACGATTGGAGGCTTTGGGGATTAACCCGAATATTGAAGACCAGTTTGTTATAGATCAAGCTGCTTTACAGGTGATCCCTGAGCAGGCAATTATTATGCACCCATTACCTAGAACTGACGAGATTCATCCTAACGTGGATCATGACCCAAGAGCTGCTTATTTTAGGCAAACCGAGAACGGTTTGTACATAAGAATGGCATTAATAGACACATTGTTAAAATGATAGGAGTCGGATTATGATTGAAGTCGCTGTTGGATCTCAAAACCCTACAAAACTAGAAGCGGTGCGGCTTGCTGTTCCTGAATTATATTTGGGGCAAACAAAAATCATGGGCTTCGCCACCAAATCCGCTGTGTCTGATCAACCCATGAGTGATGAAGAAATGATTATGGGTGCGCACAACCGTGCCCGGAATGTCATAAGTTACAAGCCTTCTGCCAGATACGCGGTTGGTATGGAGGGTGGCATAAAAGTAATGCCCGAAGGCTGGTTTAACTTAGGCTGGGTCTGTGTGATTGATGTTGACACAGGCAATCATTGCTACGGCACTACACCGGCCCATTTTGTGCCAGATAAAGTGAAAACTCTTATGGAACAAAGCGGGCTTGAAATGAGCGATGCGGTAGCAGAACTTTACAAAACTCATACAGTTATCGACCGTGATTGCTCTGGTGTTATGACGGACGGTCGATTACCAGCTGAAGAGCTATACAGAACTGGAGTTCTGGCTGCTTTTTCAGTCTTGATGGCTAATCAAAACTCCTAGACAAACTTTCTAGCTCGTGACTATTAAAGGTATAAAGACGCGCCGGACGATGAGCGCCTTCGCGCTGCATCTCACTAGTGGCATGTATAAGATCAAGGCTTAAAAACTTTTTACGGAAGTTTCTTTTATCAAGTTCTCTACATAAAATTGCTTCATATGCGCTTTGCAATTGAGACAACGTAAAGAAAGGATCAAGCAAGGCAAAAACCGCGTTAGTGTATGTTACTTTAGATTGCAGTCGCTCATGCGCATAGCCAATGATATCTTTATGATCATAGGCTAATTTTGGGAGAATCTTAACAGGGAAGAACTGCGGATCCTGCGTAGTTTTGCTGGCTTTCGGTACAATATCCTTACCAAGCCCCATATAGGTGACTGAAACAGCATGGCCGCGCGGATCACGAGCCACCGTATCAAAAGTATAGAGCTGCTCAACCAGTCGAAGATCATTGATCTCGACTCCGCCCTTAGCTTTTAGCATCCTAGTCATGGCACCTTTAGTTGTTTCACCTGCAGCATTATAAGCGCCCGGTAGTGCCCATGTGCCCTTAAACGGCTCATTTTGACGTTGTATCAACAAAACAAATAACTCATTGTCAATCAACTGAAGAATAACAGTGTCAACCGTTAGAATCGGTGGGTTATATTCACCTTTGTACATATTCCTTATCTTACACTATCTACTGCCAAACGGCCGTGTTATATAGATCAGACGGCATGCGCCAGTCGCCGCGCGGGCTTAAAGCAATGCTGCCGACTTTGACGCCGTCAGGCATCACTGAGCGCTTGAACTGACTAAATATAAACCTAGTCGTAAAGACCTGTAACCATTTGCTGATTTCTTCAGGTTCATATGAGTCCTGAAACGCTTTTTCTGCTAAGCATTGGACTTTAGCCGGCGTGTCACCCCAGCGAATCAACTGATACAAAAAGAAGTCATGCAGCTCATACGGTCCGATTATGTCCTCGGTTTTTTGACTAATCTGTCCGTCTTTTTCGCTTACCAGCTCTGGTGACACTGGTGTGTCCAGTATATCTTGCAGCACGGTCCTTGCCTGGCTATCTAAAGTAGTCGTTGCAACATGCTGTACCAGGTGCTGAACCAGAGTTTTTGGTACGCCGGCATTGACATGATAATGGCTGGATTGATCGGCGTTAAAAGTGCACCAGCCAAGCGCAATTTCGCTTAAGTCTCCGGTTCCAAGTACTATGCCCCCAAGTTGGTTGGCTTTGTTATACAAAAATGTAGTTCGCGTCCTGGCCTGGGCGTTTTCATAGGTTATATCTTGCTCGCCGGTGTGCCTAAGAGCCTCCAGCATTTTATTGGTTAGCTCACCAATTGGAACAACCTCGTTATCGATACCGTAGAGCTTAGCCAGTTTGACGGCATTTGTTTGGGTACGGTCTGAACTTGCCTCGCCGGGCATTGTATAGGTTTTGAGGATACTTTTGGGCTCCTCGCCAACAATTTCGGCAGCCCGGACTCCAACTAGAAACGCCAAGGTTGAATCGAGTCCTCCTGAAAGCCCTAGATGTATCGTACGTAAACCTTTCTGTTTAATCCTACGCGCCAAGCCGTGCGCCTGGATGTCAATAATCGACTGCAGCCGTTCAGCGTGCTGTTCATTCGTTTCTCCACCAGGTAGGAATGGGTGCGGATTGATATCCGCCGCAGGTTCAATCTCTGGCCGCTCGACGGTAACCTGAACAACGGTGCTGCCCAGCTTATTAACAAAATTGGTATCGCGCAAACGGTCGTGTCGCAAGTGGTCGATGTCGATATCGGCCATCATAACTCGAGTATTTGGCTGGAATGGTCT
The DNA here is from genome assembly GCA_038255465.1 of Saccharimonadales bacterium (SeqCode). Classification (GTDB taxonomy): domain Bacteria; phylum Patescibacteriota; class Saccharimonadia; order Saccharimonadales; family JACDFO01; genus JACDFO01. The sequence continues at coordinate 85,036 of JBBSLJ010000001.1, read as the reverse complement.
ACGCTCGGCCACAATCCGGCCGCTTGCGGCAATAATCTGATGTCCGCTCATAACAACATCGGTTGTTGACTCAGTCCAATCGCACCCTGCATAGACATAGGCGCCAATCATTTTCGCTGAATCAATACGGACAAGGTCGCGTCGATAAGCGGCCTTGGCAACCAACTCGGGTGAGGCGGAAGGGTTTGCGATTACCAGCGCCCCGTTATTAACTTGATCAATATGGGGCGCATTAAGTACCCATAAATCTTCGCAAACCTCTACACCGGTTTTGACTCCGCCAACGTCAAACAAAAGGTCGTTTCCAAAAGGTACATTCTTGCCGTCAATAGTAAGCGTAGTGGTGGGTTGATCCCAGGTTTTATACCAACGTTTTTCGTAAAATTCACCGCTTGCCGGCAAATTTTGTTTTGGAACAATTCCTTTAATTTCGCCTTTTGCAATTACAGCGGCGCAGTTGTATAGACTATTGCTTACCCGTAGGGGCAGGCCAACCACCATCGCAGTGTCAGAATTTTTGCTGGCAGCGGCTAACTCGCCTAAGCCCTTTTCGGCTTGTAACAACAAAGCATTTTGCTGCACCAAATCACCAAGCGAATAACCAGTGATGCTTAATTCAGGAAAGACAATCAGGGCGGCCCCATCTTGTGAGGCCTGGGCATAGAGCTCACTAATGGCCACAATATTCGTCTTAACGTCGGCAACTGATACCTCAGGGCAGGCAGTAGCAAGGCGTATATAGCTGTCGGCTGGGTTGAATAATTCCATGTGTGTTCCTTAACTTAGTGTTTAATTGACAATTACATAACACCATAGTACGCTACTCACTAGTAAGTGTCAATAATACACTAATAACTGGAGCAAATATGGAAATAGCTATATTTGGAGGAACGTTTGATCCACCAACAGTTGCACACGAGGCAATTATTGACGCGTGCCTTGAGCAAAATGATATTGACGAAATTTGGCTAATGCCATCCGGTGTACGTACCGATAAACCCGGCATGCGATCAGATGAAATCAGAATCGAAATGCTTGACCTGATCAGACAAAAATATTGGCTTCCTACGCTAAAAGTTTCTGATTTTGAGCTTACATTGCCTAGGCCGACTAAATCATGTACAACCGTAAGGGCACTGGAAGAAGCGTATCCAGACAACCGCTTTTGGTTTGTGTACGGTGCCGACAGTTATGAAATGATGCATACATGGGAGTGCGGTCAGGAGTTAAAAAAATCCTTAGGAATGTTGCTGGTAGCACGTGCTGGTTATCATATGCCTCCGAAGAGCGCAACAATTAGGCATCTTCAGGTCAAAAATGCAGAGGTTAACGTGTCGTCAACAGCAGTTCGTGAACTGTTTAGAACTGCTCAGCCTATTGATGGTCTGGTAAGTCCGCAAATCGGGCAGTTTATTGTTGATCACGGGTTGTATGAGCAGGTTACAATAAACTAAGTGATAGAACTAGTAGACACGCATTGCCATATCCACTTTCCCGATTATTCACTCGACCCTGACGAGGTTAGAGATGCTGCGACCCAAGACGGTGTAACCAGACTTATTTGTGTTGGATGTACATTGCCTGACAGCCAAGAGGCAGTAACCTATGCCAAATCGCATGACAATGTATGGGCCAGTATTGGCTTGCATCCCCACGAAGGCAGCATATATGTAGATGATCACGAGAGTTTGCAAAAATTTCGCGGTTTAGCCTCGAACCCTAAAGTAATAGCAATAGGTGAAACAGGCCTGGATTATTACTATGAAAACTCGTCAAAAAGTGATCAACAAAAACTCTTAAGGTTCCAGTTGGATCTTGCCGTAGAACACAATTTACCGCTAATTTTTCATGTCCGCGATGCTTTTGATGACTTCTGGCCTATTTTTGATGAATATCAAGGGTTAACAGGCGTTATACACAGCTTTACTGCTACTTTAAAGGAAGTAGAGGAAAGCATCTCAAGAGGCCTCTATATAGGCCTGAACGGAATCATGACGTTTACAAAAAATAGTGCTCAGCTAGAGGCTGCTAAAGCAATCCCACTCGACAGGTTATTACTAGAAACGGACGCGCCGTACTTGACCCCTGTGCCTTTTCGTGGTACAATCTGTCAGCCAAAGCATGTGCGTGTCATTGCGGAGTTCTTGAGTAAACTGAGAGGTGAAGACCTTGAAGTGCTAGGAGCTGCAACGACAGCAAATGCAAAACGGTTATTTAAACTATGAGTCATCCTAAAAACACACCACCACCATCTGGTATAGAATTCTTACGCCCGGGGAGCCCCGAGGTTTTAGCCATAGGCAGAAAGGCTATTATTGCTCATGGCGTTGCAAACATCCGTCCGCATGTAGCAATTGAGGCCGCACCGGCAACAAACGTTGTTAGTATGGATCAATATCGCCAGCGCAGCCCTGCTGAGGCGTTTGACGAACAGGTAACAGCAAACTTGCAGCCAGCAGCAGGCCAGCTGCATATGAGTAAAGAAAACCTAGCCACAATAACTGATCTAGGTGAGTATCGGGCGCGCCAAGCGGTTGAGGCGGCACAACAAGGCCTGGGCAATAGTCCATTATTAGAGGAGTATTTAAGCAATGTTTAAAAAACTGCTTAAAAATATTACTAGTCAGCGCGACGAAGACCGCCGTGCAGATTTATATCGTAATTTGATTCGCCATGAAGCAAAAATTGGTGGACAGCTATTTGGCCCTGTCCAGTCTGGCGTTCATAGGGAATTCTTTTGTCTTGATGAGCATACCTGGGTATGGCACGAAGAGTGGACTGATAAAAACGGTCAGCAACAGATTCGAACTACTCGCTATGACGTGCGACCGAATGGTATTTTAAAAGCGCAGGATGGGCAGTATCAGGCAGTAAAGCCGGAAGAAGCCACGAAACTCTACGAAGCCGCTAAGCTGTACCAACAACGGGTAGAAACCGAACTTTATTCTTTCGCGTAGAATATGATTTATCTTGATCATGCCGCAGCAACGCCACTGGCGCCTGAGGTATATGCGGCTATGCTGCCATATGTAACGGACCGATATTTTAACGCCTCGGCCGGCTATTTAGCTGCTAAAGAAGTTAAAAAAGATATAGAAGCGGCACGAGTTACGACAGCTCAAGTTCTTGGCGTTCGGCCAGGTGAGGTTGTGTTTACAGCCGGGGGTACTGAAGCCAATAATCTAGCCATTAACGGCATTATGCAAAACTATCCCGACTCTCGAGTTCTCATCGGCTCGATTGAACACGATTCTGTGCTTGAACCCGCCCGTCGCTATGATTATCACGAATTACCAGCTTTACCTGCGGGTACAGTGGACGTAGAAACCGTTAAGAAATCATTAGATAGTCAGACAGTGCTGGTAAGCGTTATGTATGTCAATAACGAACTCGGCACGATCCAGCCGTTGGCTGAAATTTCCAAGTTAATACGAGAAGTCAGGCGTGAGCGTCAAAAAACGGGCAATGAGTTGCCGCTTTATTTCCACACAGATGCCTGTCAAGCCGGCAACTATCTGCACCTTTTAGCCGATAAACTGGGGGTTGATATGATGACATTGAACGCTGGTAAACTATATGGTCCGAAACAGTCGGGCGCTTTATACGTAAAAGCCGGCATAAGCCTCATTCCTCAAATTTTAGGGGGTGGGCAAGAGCGTAATGTACGAAGTGGTACCGAGAACCCAGCCAGTATTGTCGGCTTTGCCGAAGCGCTGAGCTCAGCTCAAGCCATCCGTCACGAGGAGAGCAAACGACTTAGCAGTTTACGAAATTTGTTTATTGATCAACTACGACAAAATGTGCCGGTTGCAGAACTGACTACAGCTTCTAGACAGGTCATCCCGGGCACTATCCATATCAGGATTCCGGGATGGGATAATGAGCGGCTGATGATGCAGCTTGATGAAGTGGGCATCATTTGTGCATCAGGCTCGGCCTGCAGCGCTAGTAGTGACGAACCGTCACATGTATTAAAAGCAATTGGTTTAAGCGACGAGCAGGCCCAAAGTTCACTGCGGTTTACGATGGGCCGATCAACGACCGAAAAGGATGTGACGACAACTGTCGATATGTTGGCAAAAATGATTGTCTAGTCGTACTGCTTACGCTATACTTACGTCCAGAAGGTACAAAAATGTACGTAAGCAGTAAAACAAAGATCAAGAAACTACTCTCTTTTCCGCGGCTAATGGCGCTGTCGGCGTTGCTTTTACTGATTGGCTTGAGTTCAGGTAGCCCGCTCGGTGCCCAAACGGCATTTACGCAGGGCTATGGCGCTGATGAAGTACTGCAACGCGGCATGATCGTGCGATTGAAAAAAGATGATACCACCAAGGTCGTATCACTATCGTATGAAGAAATGGATAGCATGCACGGTGTTGTGGTAGATGCGAACGATGCACCTGTAACACTGTCCGCAGAAGGGCAAAAAGCATTTGTTGCTACAGGCGGCAAGTACGATGTGCTTGTTAGTGACCAGGAAGGAGAGATAAAAGCCGGTGACTATATTGCCATATCATCACTGAGCGGTATTGGTATGCGAGCCAGCCGGACTGAGTCACATGTCGTCGGACGTGCATTAAGTGATTTTAACGGCAAAGACAACGTGGCCGGCAAGGCCGAAGTCAAAGACAGTACCGGTGCATCCCGTAGCGTAAATATTGGCCGTGTGTCGGCTGATATAAGTGTTTCGCGTAATCCAAGCTACGGACCCCCTGATCCTGGTCTGCCTGATCAAATCAAAAAACTGGCTGAGTCTGTGGCCGGCAAAGAAGTTAGTACAACACGGGTTTATTTAGGTCTGGCAATATTTGTAATTAGCACCATAGTAGCCGGAACATTGATGTATGGCGGTGTTAAGAGCGGCATTATTTCTATTGGCCGTAACCCGCTTTCTAAAAAGCCAATCATGAGAGGCATGCTTCAAGTGGTCTTATTCGGGCTGATAGTTTTCATTTTGGGGCTTTTTGGAGTATATTTACTACTAAAGTTGTAATGCTTAAACTAAATAGGTGGGACCAGAAACAGTGACAATCACCGGACTTATTCTGATAATTGCCAGCATCATGGCGTGTACCGCTGCATTTGTGTGGGTGGCCTTTAAGGTCAATGGCCCCGGTAAAGGCAAGCCTGACTTGATGGGTGATGCCGTGGCGGCTGCTGAAGCAGACGTTGAACACGTGTTTAATGAAGAGTTCCGTGAAGAGCTACGTAACCGCGGTCGTCTGCATTTTGAAAAGATTATAGGTGATAATGCCATGTTCCTGCAGCAAGATCTTAGGCTTACCACGTCTGAACTCAATGAATACATGAAGCAAGAGATCACACTGAGCTTGAAAGAGGCATTTACTAAGTATGAAGAATCCATTAGCGATGCAAAACAACTTGCCGTTGACGCAATTGCCAAAACTCAAGAAGCTGTCGAACAACAACGGCAGGCTATGGGCGATCAGCTACAGGCAGAGGTAGACAAAGAAAAGGCGCTCATTATCGCTCGTTTTGAAGAGAATCTCGGGCAGATTGTTAACCATTACCTGTTGGCTGCAATTGGTGACCAAATAGACCTGAATGACCAGTTGAGCTTTATTATTGGGAATCTTGAGTCTAATAAAGCAGCCATAATCCGGGATTTAACTGATGGAACATGATGCCGGCAAGTCAGAACAGCCTTTATTGCCGATATCAATTGTGACCAAAGTTGATGTGGGCCGTTTGCTTAAAGAGGTTTCAGCTATTGATGATTTTTTAGAGCAAGCAGCTATTCGACAACCCGGAACCGCGCTGAAGCTGCCAAAAACAACCCGTATTATTGATGAGCTCGTCACTGCCAATAGTGTCAACTTATTAACAGAAAATGAGCGCAAGGCACTCATTCAGTTCCTGACTGCAGTTCTAGAAAAAGCACCAGAAATTCATATGAGCTTTAGCACTGAGCCCAGCACGACATTTATTCATAAGTTGACCGAGTATTTGCGTCAGAACATTCATCCGCATATTTTGCTGCAGGTCGGCTTGCAGCCTACAATTGGCGCGGGTTTTATGATGCGTACCACAAACAAATACTATGACTTCAGTCTTCGTACTACGCTCAAAGCCAAGCATCAGATTCTGATTGATAATATCCGCAGTGCCAAAAACCCAAGCCCCGTGGTTGCGCAAGAGGACATCGAGTGAATTCTGACAACAAACAGTTCCTAGGGCTAGTTGCAGCCGGCAAGCCAGTCGGCGAAGTTATTGCCGTAGACAAGTTTTTGGTGCAGGTACACGGGCTTCAACCGTGTACGGTCAATGCGCTCATTATGTTTGATGATGGTAGCAAGGGCTTCGTCAGCCAGGTAATGCCTAATCATGTGGTTGTATTACATCTTGGAAGCACCATATTACAGATAGGCCAGATTGCAGTTGTTCAGCACCAGGAGCTTGTTTGTAAAGTAGGCAAGAATTATATTGGACGCGTAATTTCAATTATGGGTGAGCCGCTGGACGGTAAAGGGCCAATTACGCCAGATTCAGTCTGGCCGGTATTTAACCAAGCCCCGCCATTGTATGAGCGCAAGCTCTTGAGTGACCAGCTGGAAAGCGGTGTAACCACCATTGACGCGCTTTTCCCGATTGTGCGCGGTCAACGTATGGCGCTACTTGGTGACAGCAAGTCAGGCAAAAGCACATTAGCTACCCAGTTGACTATAAACCAAAAGAACACTGACCAGATTGTGGTCTACGTGCTGATTGCAAAACGTCGGACTGACGTTGACATGCTACTTTCAGGGCTTGAAGAAAACGGTGGCCTTGAAAAAGCAATTGTAGTTGTTAGTACCATGTTTGAATCATTAATGACAAGCTATCTGGCACCGTATATTGGCTGTGCCATGGCAGAGTATTTGTGGCAGCAATGTGACCAGGATACGATTATTATTTATGATGATTTGAGCGCCCATGCCCATGCCTACCGAGAGGTAGCTCTTATGTCTGGAATAAGCCCTGGTCGTGACTCGTACCCAGGTGATATGTTCTATGCCCACTCATCATTGCTTGAGCGAGCCGGCCGGCTTGATCGGAATCAGAAGCATCTAACCAGCATACCAATTATTAATGCCGCGGGCGGTGACATTACCGCTTATTTGCCAACAAACGTCATGTCTATTACAGACGGTCAGTGGATTCTGGATATGGCCATCTTTCGTAATGGTGTCCGTCCGGCAGTTAATATTGGCCTGTCGGTGACTCGTGCCGGTGGTGTTGGCCATAATAAACGCCAAAAGTCTTTAGCGGCCCAAACGCTTAAACTGCTGGCAGATTACCGGCAGGCAGAAGAGTTCTCACACTTCGGTTCAGAACTTGCACTAGAAGCTAAACGTGCGCTTGAAACCGGTAAGCGCTTGTTTGAGCTATTTACGCAAAGCCCAGGCGATACGTTCTCGCTCATGTCTCAGCAGTTGATGCTTGATATTGTGCTTAACCTTGAGGACGGAGCTCAGCTTGACATCAGTTCCATGAAGCTGAACGTCAAAGATTTTGCGGTCAAAGTTACGGCAGACGAAGAATACGACGCGGTTCGAGAGCAGTTAAAAACCAAGTGCGTGCTTGAGTTAAAAGGCGCGCCAAAGCCAGAGACACCAACTGAACCGACTGACGTCAAACAAACAGATGAAAAACATAAAGACAAATCAGACAAAGGTTCTGATACTGAAAGCTCGACCGCTGAGTCCAAAGAAACAGCGGAGGCAAAACAGTGAGCCGCCGACCAGCAGAAATTGAAAAAGACGAAGTCGCGATGGCTACACTTGTAGAGCTTACGAGTGTTTTTGAGGGCATTGCAAGCATGCGCATCGCCCAGATTAAAAACCAAGTATTACAGGCCACAGAGTTCTTCAATGAGCTCTGGCATATTTATTCACAACTGCGCGTCAGTACGTACTTTGGATTCGGCCGTATGGCCCAGGACGGTGTCGAAGTTATTGATAAGGAGCTGTACGTAATTATCACTGCCGAAGGCGGTTTCAGCGGTGATATTGATCAGAAGCTCATACAGCTCATGTTACAAACCTATGACAAAGATAAGAACGAGATTATTGTTATAGGGCATCACGGCGCCATCCAGCTAGCGCAGCGAGGGGTTACGTATAAAAAATATTATAAATTACCTAATCAGGACAAGAACATTAACGTTAGCCCAATTATTAAAGAAGTGCAGCAGTACCGTACAACCAGCGTATTTTATCAGGAGTATGTGTCCTTGATGGTGCAGGATGTTAAGCGAATCGAGCTATCGTCTGCTGTTCAACAGAAGGGTAAAAGTGTTGATGAAGGAGAAGATATTATTACTGAAGCCAATTATATTTTTGAGCCAAGCACCTATGATGTCGTCGATCACCTTGAACGTTCGATGATGCAGATTGCTATGAGTCAGCTTATCCTAAACTCAAAACTTGCCCAATACGCCAGCCGTTTCCGGGCTATGTCCGCTTCACATACGCGTGCCGATGAAGCTAAGGGTGAGCTGCGGCTTGATTACAACCGGGCCAGGCGAGCAATAAAAGACGAACGACTAAAAGAAATTATAACCGGCATGAAAAAGATTAAAGCAGGGGCGGCACGATGAGTTCCGGTGTAGTTGTCTCTATTAAGGATCTGGTGGTTCGGGCACGTTTTGACGAAGATGCACCGCGTGTTGGCGAGCTTATTGCCGTTGATAACGGCCATGAAACCAAGCTACTGGTCGATCACCTTGAACCGGGCGGTATCGCTATGTGTCTGAACGTACGTACGGATCGTCGGATACAAAAAGGCATGACAGTTGTGCGTACACATAAAGGCATCGAAATTCCAACCGGTGAAGTAACCATTGGACGAATCCTAAATGCGCTCGGTGACCCGCTAGATGGTTTGCCTCCGATAAGCGGCGAGGATATCGAATACAAAGATATTTTAAAATTGCCCGGCCTTTCGACTAATTTTGAGATTCAAAAGCCGGAAATTTTAGAGACAGGTATTAAAGTTATCGACTTCTTTACGCCGTTTGTAAAAGGGCGCAAAATTGGTATTATCGGTGGCGCTGGTGTCGGTAAGACGGTGCTTACTATGGAGCTTATTAATAACATTGCCCGCTCTGGCTCTGGCTTGTCGTTCTTCGCCGGTATCGGTGAACGTATTCGTGAAGGCCATGAACTTTGGGATACGTTGCGTGAAAACGACCTTCTTAAAAATACCTGTATGTTCTTTGCGCAGATGAATGAAAACCCCGTACAGCGTTCGCTTATTGCCGTGTCCGCCGTGGCACTAGCAGAACACTTCCGTGACGAAAAAAATAAAGATATTTTGTTCTTTGCTGATAATATGTACCGCTATATCCAGGCTCGTAACGAGCTGGCGACTATTTTAGACCAGGTTCCGAACGAAGGCGGCTATGAGCCCACTATTTTCTCAGATGTTAAGGTTCTGCAGGACCGGCTAAGCTCTAACGATAAGGGCTCGATTACCTCTGTGCAGACCATTTATGTTCCGGCTGACGACCTTTCCGATCCGGCGGTACAATTTATCCAGCACGAGCTCGACTCTATCATCGTTCTCAGCCGTAAGGTTGCCGAGCAGGGCGTCCGTCCGGCAGTCGATCTCAACCAGACAACTTCTTCACTTTTGACACCCGATGTCGTCGGTGATCGCCATTATCTGCTGAGTGTCCAGGTACAGGCCTTGCTTCAAAAGTATGAATCATTAAAAAGTATTATCGCAATTATCGGTGAAAACGAACTTTCAGCCTCAGACCGTGCAGATTACGCCAAGGCTAAGCAGCTGATTAAGAACTTTACGCAGAACATGAACGTGATGACCAAACATACTGGCGTCGAAGGTGACTTCTTTACGCGAGAGCAGACGCTGCAATCAATCGAGGAGATCGTAGCATAGTGTCAAATCAAGGCAGTAAGACTGATGCAGACAAAAAGTCTACCAAGGCCGGCGATGGCGTAAATATGCGCGTTAAGGTTTATGCCCCATTTAAAGTGTATTTTGACGGCGCTGCGCAGAGCATTTCAGCGGTTAATGATACCGGACCGTTCGATATCCTGCCTAGGCACCATAATTTCATGACGCTCATTAATACCGGTGAGGTCATTGTACGGAGCGACCAAGGAGAAGAGAAGGTTCCGATTCAGCGCGGCATAATGCACGTTAAGGCTGATGAAGTAGTAGTCTTCCTAGATGTTTAAAGTTATAAAATGAGTTGCAATGCAAGTATCGCACTAGTAATTGCAAATAGATTGATTATGAATTTGTTGCCCTTTTTAACAGCTATGTGCGCACCAATAAAACCGCCTACAAATGATGTCACCAGACCCATTAAACCAAACTTATAATCCACTAGTCCGGCAGTAATAAAAACAATTAAACTAACGGTTGCTACCACCAACTGCATAGCCCGCCTGGTTGCGCTTGCAGTGAGGGCTGTCATTCCAAAGAAAGCCATTAGAATCACCAGTTGCAAGGAGCCGATTCCGGCACCAAAAGCCGCCTGGAGTAGCACTCCTATGGCCAGCAGTACCGATCCGATGACTTTTATATACAATGGTTTGGGTCTAGCTTTGATGCCCATTTTTCTGATATACAAAAGCGGAATGCCCGCAAACAAAATAATAAAGCCCATAATTTTTTCAAGCTCTTGCTCGTAGCCGCTGAACCTGACAAGTAACATGCTTCCGCTCAGGCCCCCGAATATCCCCAAGATTAATAATAATAATAATACGGTTCTTCTATTGGTTATCTTTTCTTTAAAAAATCGAGCACTTGTGCCCGCTGAAATCCCAAAGCCTCCAAACTTAGCTGTCGCAATTGCTGTAGCCGGAGAAAGTCCTAGTACGACCATAAAGGGAACACTAATTAAACCGCCACCACCTCCGGCTGCGCCACTAAGTGCGGCCGCCAAAAAATTCACCAGACCAAATAATATAACTTCCATCAACTTAGTCTATCGCGACCCAGTCGAAGCTGAAGTTGGCGCCGGCAGGTGCGGGATTGGTTGTACACACCTGAAAACTAGACGTAGTGCGCGTTATGTAGTAATTCAATCCGGCAGCAGCTGAACCAACCGGTGTTATTACAATATGAGGGACTTGTCTGAAACTTTGCGCAAAACTAATAGTTGCAAAACAACCGGCGCTGGGACTGCCGCCGGTATTGACGGTTAACGTCCCGGCTGTATCCGTTCCACCCACCGAAGCTGTACCGCCGCCGCCAAGAGCGTTACCACTTGTAAGCCCAGGCGTACCGCCCCCACCGTCTATGTGCCTGCTTATAGCTAGATCGCCCTCAAGCACCAGGTTACGTACCGTTAACTGTGGAACTGAAACCGGTCCGCCAAATTGGGCAGAGCCCGCAACTGTCAGATTTTTTTGGACATTAAGTGTACCTTGTACGCCAGTATCTCCTGAGACGGCCAGCTGGTTAGCATTTATCTGATCAAATGTACTTGAGCCAGATACCGCAATGCCCGGCAAGTTTAGCGTACCGCCTACTTTGATTGATCCGGCTACATCCAGACTGCCTTTTACCAGTACAGCGCCATTGAATATTGCGTTTGATTCAACCGACAATGTTTGTTTAGGGTCACCTACAGAAGCATCGCTGCCGTTCAGCTGATCTAACGTTTCCTGGGTGAGGGGTGTGGTCGGAACCGACGGCGTACTCAGATCTTTTTTACTTCGTTGCAGGCCGATAAATACCACAAATCCAGCCAAGACCAGTATCAGGATAAATAAAAGCAGATAGATGTTTACTCTGCCCGCAAGGCCACGAAGCCCGCCGCCTCTTCTTTTTTTCTTCTGGTCTTTTAGTGCTTGATTGTTTTCGCCACCAGAAGCAGGCGCAGCAGAACTTCCCTCTAGACTTTCCAGAGAGTTCTCTTCTAATGAGTTATCTGCTTTATTTTCTTCCATGCCACCACTGGTTAATCACTTTAACCATAAGCATACTATATATATTCATTTAGAAACAGCCTTCAAATGCCGGTTATGGTATTCTAAGTAGGAATCATGTGGAAATACAAATACGCGGGAACGTCATTGATGCTAACTTTACTGCTGGTAGTAGCGCCACTAAAAGTCTGGGCGCAATCCTCGTCATCTACCAATTATCGGGTCGACCAGACAATTTTTGGGACCGGCGGCGAGCTTGATGCACAGAGTACTAACTTTAGGGCACGTCAGACGGCCGGTGAGTTAGCGATTGGCCAAACTGACAGCGCTAACTTTAGGGCGTTTGCTGGATTTAATACCACAGACGAACCATTTATCGAATTCGTTGTCACAGCCAACAATATTGACCTGGGATATTTGAATACGACATCGGCGTCAACTGCGGTCGGAACATTTTACGTCAGAGCTTGGCAGGCAGAGGGCTACGTAGTAAGAACGGAGTCAGATCCTCCGACTAACTCATCCGGTGCTACCGACCAGATTAATCCGATGACAACCCCGGGTAGCTCAACCCCAGGCACCGAGCAATTTGGTATAAACTTAGTCGATAACAGCTCACCTAATGTCGGCACCAACCCAGTTCAGTCTCCAGACAGCTCCTTTTCTTTCGGCCAAGTAGCTGCTAATTACCTTACGCCTAATAGTTTTACGTATAATAAGGGCGACACGATCGCATATTCAAGCAAGAGCTCAAGTGTAACTGTCTATACTATCAGTTACCTGTTTAATATTAGCGAGACAACCTTGGCTGGAGAGTATGTTTTCCGGCATAACTTGGTTGCAACCGGCACATACTAACTTTATTGATTGTGGATAACTGCAAAAGGAAAGCTATTGCAAGTACTTACCTGTTATGGTAAATTTACCTTGGATTATCAAAAATAAACAAGCAATAAAAGGAGAAATCTTAAAATGGTTTTTGCAGAAAAAATAAAACGGCCTAGTGCTTTAGCCGGTGCTATCGTGCTGGTCTTAGCGAGCTTGGTACCAATCCTTGCTCAACAAAAAGCAGGTGCTTACGGACTAATCACGGCCCGCGAAATTAAAATGAGCAGTTCGGCCTCAGGTGCCAGTACTGCCGGTCAAGATGTCACGTATGACACCAGTTTTGTCGTTCCAAGCGCTGGAAACATCGGTGGTTTGGTTATAGACTTTTGTGCTAACAGCCCTATCATTGGTGATACTTGTACAGTACCAACAGGTTTCAACACTAATGATGCTACCCTCGCGATTGCTAACCAAACTGGTATTGCTGACTGGATAATTGACGTGGCTGATTCAACAGCAACTCAGATTACTCTAACGCGTACCGCCGCTAACGTGACCGCAGCCACAACTGTATCTTTTGATCTTGGTGCCGCAGGTGCCGCAGACGGTATTACTAACCCAACTAACTCAAACACGACATTTTATGCTCGTATTCTGACTTTTACAACTAGTGCCGGCGCACTAAGCTACACTTCCACAGCACCCGGTGCAGAGCCGCCATTGGCCCACGCTGGTGGTGTTGCTATGAGCACAGCCTCTCAGATTACCGTGACGTCTAAGGTTCAGGAACGCTTAACGTTCTGTGTCTACACCTCTGCCGCTAACTTCGCAGATTGTACCGCGGTATCTGGTACGGCCGTAGCGCTTGGTGACACCAATGGTGTACTAAGCGACGCTGGACCGTTCGTTGACAAAAACGCCAAGTACAATGTTTCAACTAATGCTTCCAACAACGTGACTATTCGTGCCAAGGGTGCGACGCTGACATCAGGCAGCTTTACCATTAACGGTATGGGCGCTACTGCAAACAGCAGTACATCAGGCACAGAAGAGTTTGGTTTCTGTACCTACCGCGATACGGGTGGTGGAGCAACTGGACTGACATCAGCTGCGCCATATAATGATGGCGCGTGTAGTGCGACAACACAAAGTGCCGGTACGGCCACACCTGGTGGTGCAGGTGCCGCCTTGTTCGCCTTCGATGTTACAACGGCTGGTAATAACCTCTCGGCTACCTTTGGTAACACCATTGCCACCAAAGCTCCTGGAGCGCAATCAACTGGCGTCCTAGTGTTCATTGGTAACATTGCAACTACAACCGAACCAGGTATTTACACAGCAACTATGACTTTCATAGCTACGGGTAATTACTAGAGTTAAGATGATTGAGCTATGCAAACAAGGAGTGAAATAAATACTTTTCGTACTCTCAAGCTAGTTCTACTCATAGTTCTTTTCACGGCGGCACTGATTATTCAATCGGTGCCGCGGGTTTTTGCTGCCACAGCACTATTAAATCGTAGCGATAAAATGTCTGATAGTGCCGTAGGTGCCACCTCAACACACGTCCTTAGCTTTACATTTACAAATTTCACTGACGTTGTGGGGTCGGTTAAGCTTGAATTCTGCTCCAATAATCCGATTCCCGAATCGGCATGCGTGCCTCCAAATGGCTTTGATGCTAGTGGAGCGAGCTTGATCAACCAGACTGGTGAAACCGGCTTTACTATCCATGCAAACTCCAATGCAAATAATATAATATTGACACGCGTTCCGGCGCCTATAACAACAGCCGATGTTGAGTACGAGTTCGATACTATTATCAATCCTAGTGATGTCGGGACGTTCTATATCCGGCTGCGCACCTTTAGCTCTGATAACGCTACAGGCACTCCTTTAGAGGTTGGAGGAATCGCGTTGTCGATTAACAGACAATTTAACGTTAGTGCTGAGGTGCCGCCATTTTTACGATTTTGTGCCAGTGTGACAATCGTGGGATTTGACTGCTCTACTGCGAACAGTTTTCTAATTGACCTAGGTGAATTTTCGACGTCGCAAACCAAATTTGCGCAAGCAGAAATGATGGCCGTTACAAATGCTGCCTCTGGTCTTAGTATTTCGATTAGTGGCACCACGCTGACTTCAGGGAACAACACCATAAGCCCTTTAACGTCGCAGGCGCCTTCCAGTACTGGCGTCAGTCAGTTTGGAATAAATTTACGCGCTAACAGTTCGCCACCAATCGGATCTAACCCTATCGGCCCAGGCATTGCTACGCCTACTGCAGCCTATAACAATCCCAATCTGTATAGATTTCAGCCCGGGGATGTGGTTGCCAGCTCGACCGGACCAAATGACTACCGAAAATTTACAATTAGCTATATTGCCAATATAGATGCAGCGCAGCCGCCTGGTGTATATGCTACAACTATATCCTTTATTTGCTTGGCAAACTTTTAAACCTTATGGTAATATTGGCGCTATAAGACGTAAGCTAATGATAAAAAGGGGTTATTAATGACGACGGTTTTTAAAAGAACTAGTAGCCTGATTGCTGTAATACTGCTGTTAGTGGTAATGGCAACTGGGATTAGTAAAGCGCAAGTAACTACAGGTGGAGGAAATGGCTTTAGAATTTCGCCTGTTAGAAATGAATTTACAATTGAAAAAGGTGGTAGCCAACAGTTTCCAATAACTATAGAGAATCCTACTGACGCTACAGTTGTGGCACAGCCAGTAGTAAACGATTTTGTTAGTAGTGAGAATGAAACGGGCGAACCGCGTTTGATTCTTGATGATAGTACACCTGCCCCAAAGAATAGTTTTAAAACTTTGGTAAATACTCCATCCGAGTTGACACTTGGCCCTCGCGAACAAAAAGAAATACAAGTTACAATCCGAATACCTGAGAATGCCAATTCCGGTGGTTATTATGGCACCATTCGTTTTGTGCCCGCTCCGGCTCCTGGTGCCGGCAATGTTGGTCTTACTGCAAGCGTAGGAACAATAATACTTGTCCGCGTGCCTGGCAATCTAACGGAGCGGCTCGATTTGATCGAGTTGACTTCTTCTCAAAACGGTAAGGCTAAAAGTTTCTTAACTGGTGGTGACGTAAGTGTCATGACCCGTATTAAAAATAGTGGTGATATACATTTGCAGCCATTCGGAAAAATTCAAGTCAAAGACATGTTCGGTAAAGTCGTTCACGAATATGAATTTAATAATGTTACTCCTCGTGCTAACATTTTACCTGATAGCACCCGTCGCTTTGAAGACGCCATACCTAAACAAAAGTTTTTGGGTCGCTACACCATTAACCTTAATCTTGGTGTCAGTCAAGGCAGTGGCGAGCTGATTGTTGCTTCAACCAGCTTTTGGTATATTCCTTTGTGGGCAATTGGCGTGATCGTGGTATTGATTGCAGCACTGGTAGCTGGCGGTTACTACCTTTACAGACGCTACGGTTTGTCCAAGCCAAAACACGGCCTCAAGAAGAAATAGTTAACCGTAAAAACACTTAAAACTAAATATAGCCGGAGCTAATGCCGGCTATTTTTAGTGTTTACGCTTGAGCTTAAGCGACTTAAAACGTACACTAGCTATAACTATGCGTAGATATGTTGGGATACTAATGGGTCTCGGGCTTTTAGGGGCACTGCTTACTGGTCCGATTTCGGCTCAATCACCAAATCCTCAGGATGGGGCTATCGGGGTTCAGGGCACGTTATCTTCACCTCCACCCACACAGCCAGCTACTATTACAGTCCCGGCAAACGGTCAGGGTTTTAATAGTCTGCCCGTGACGGTAAGTGGTATTTGTCCTAATGACTTGCTGGTAAAATTATTTAAAAATAATGTATTTGCTGGTTCGGTTATGTGCAAGAACGGTAGCTATTCGCTTATCATAGATCT
Source organism: Saccharimonadales bacterium (SeqCode) (assembly GCA_038255465.1). Lineage (GTDB taxonomy): Bacteria > Patescibacteriota > Saccharimonadia > Saccharimonadales > JACDFO01 > JACDFO01. The sequence goes on along the minus strand of JBBSLJ010000001.1, from coordinate 68,387 downwards.
TTTTAACGGCCAGAACGAACTCGTAGCACGTGTTTTTGATTCGCTGGATCAGCCAGGACCTGATTCAAATATTGTTACGGTGGTTTATACCGATACCAGGCAAGGGACTACTTCGCGCGTTTCGCTCACCAGCAATTTTGCAAAGCGTGGAGCCAATCCGGGTCAAACGCTTACCTGGCCCATTATTATATCGGGCGGTGATGGTCCATACGCCTTAAGCGTAGACTGGGGAGATGGTAAAACACCAGACCTTATTAGTCAGGCGTTTCCTGGTACCTTTGAAATTAAACACGAATATGACAGCCCTGGTGTGTATAACATTATCATTAAGGCAACTGATAGAAACGGCGGGGTGGCATTCTTGCAGCTCGTAGGTATCGCTAACGGTGCTCTTAGCCAGGATAATGGGGGTGAAGGCAGTGGAGAGGGTGCTGGCACAACTACGACTCGGACAAGAATATTATGGCAGCCGGCAGCAATTTCAATCCCACTGCTTATATCTACATTTTGGCTCGGCAGAAAATACGAATTAAAAATGCTTCGCAGGAAAATCGAACAGGGCGAACGTCCGTTCTAAGTAATGAGAGAACCGAGATAGGTTCCCTCATCGCGCGGGGCGCGGGATGAACCCGCGTCTCCGGCTGCTCCTTCCTGAGTAAAGATATAAACGCCTGAAGTTACTCCAGGCGTTTATTAATTAAATTTAGGAAAATCAATAGTATTTAAAGCAACTTTTTAAACAGCTTATCTGTTAAAATAGGCGGGTTATGAAAACGGTATATGTCGGAATGTCTGGCGGAGTTGATAGCTCCGTGACCGCTGCCCTGCTAATGCAGCAGGGCTATAACGTTGTGGGCGTGTATATGAAGAACTGGACCAAAGATTTGCCGGGGATGCCGTGCCCATGGAAAGATGACTTTCAGGATGCCAAGCGCGTAGCAGTGCAACTCGGTATAGATTTTAAAGTTTATGACTTCCAAGCACAGTACCTGCAAAAAGTTGTGGACTACATGATAGATGAATACAAAGCAGGGCGGACACCAAACCCGGATATTATGTGTAACCAGGAAGTGAAGTTTAAGCTCTTTCTTGAAACGGCGCTTGACGACGGTGCAGATCTGATAGCCACCGGCCACTACTCTAGGGCTACAAACGGTGAGCTACATGTAGCGCGTAACCAAGATAAAGATCAATCATATTTTTTGTACCGCGCTACAGAAAAGGCGCTTAAAAAAAGTTTGATGCCTATAGGTGTATTCAAAACCAAAGAAGAAGTACGAAGTCTAGCCAAAAAGCTAGGTCTTGTAACGGCTGAAAAAAAGGACAGTCAAGGCATCTGCTTTGTCGGTAAGGTTGGTATCCGTGAATTTTTAGAACAATATGTTACTTCCGAACCTGGATCGATCATTAATCAGCATGGCCGTGAAATAGGGCAGCATGACGGCGCAATTTTCTACACCATCGGGCAGCGTCATGGGCTGAGTGTTGGCGGCGGACTGCCATACTATGTTATTGGTAAAAACATGGATAAAAATGAAGTGCATGTTACAACCGACCTGGATGACAAAAAGCTCTGGAGTAAGCAACTTAAATTAACGAGCTTGCACTGGATTAACCAAGCCCCGAAGATGGACAAAAGTTATATGGTGCGAACCCGTTATCGGGCGCCGTTAGTTGAAGCAACGTTAAAATTAAATAAATCGATACTTACCGTAGACATTGCTGAAGAAATCAGAGCCGTTACTCCCGGCCAATCTGCAGTCTTTTATGATGGTAGCCGCGTAGTAGGCGGGGGTGTCGTGGTTTAACTGACTTGGTGGTCGCTATGCTTTATTTCGTCTGCTATCAAATCTTCTTGTCCGCCAAAGATTCGTGGTCTAAGCATCAAAAAGCGCAACAGTACTAAACTGACGTAAAAACTTCCGACAAGGACAATAAATCCAAGCGCGCCATAGTACCAGCTGTTTACCTGCCCGGGGTTACCAGCCACGATCCGAGCCGACAGAATGCCAAATGGCAACAGAATTCTAATTAGCAATACGCCGTATATCACTAGCAGGCCTAAGGCAATTAATCGCAATATAATTCGGAATATCAGATCGCGGCTGATTTTAGCCCTTTTTGCATGCATAAAACCCGACTCTTTTAGCGCCTGCTCTGCACCAGCGGCACCGGCTCCAATGCCGCTAATGAGTAGATAAACGATTAATCCGACAACCATCCAGAACATAAAGAAAAGGATTTTATTAAGTAATGGGTTGCCAAAAATCATCTCGCTAAAAAGCGAAATACTTGACCGGGACGTCTCAATTAAAGCAGCAGAGCTACCGCTGCCAAACAAATAATCGTAGAAAAGCCCTCGATTTGATACAAAAGATAACGCAGCCCCGGCCATAACGGCTAAAGAAAGCATGATAATACCAAATGAACCACCGGCCGAGGGTTGCAACAGTAAGCGCGTAAATCTAAGATTTTTCACTACATCTATTCAACCACAAAATCTGCTAGACTGTATCAGATATGAATGCACAAGACATCAGAAATGCGTATTTAGACTTCTTTAAGTCACGCGGGCATCAAGCAATACCGCGGGCGCTTTTAGTACCGCAAAATGACCCCTCCACATTGTTTACAGGTTCAGGCATGCAACCCTTGATTCCTTACCTTTTAGGTGAGGATCACCCTGAAGGTACTCGCCTTGTGAATAGCCAAACATGCTTGCGTGCGCAGGATATTGATGAAGTTGGCGACAACCGTCACACTACATTTTTCGAAATGCTCGGTAACTGGAGTTTGGGTGATTACTTTAAAAAAGAACAGTTGCCTGCATTTTTTGAATTTCTAACTGATATTGTTGGGCTTAATCCGCAAAAACTCTACATCACATGCTGTAGTGGTTTCCCCGAATACAATGTACCTAAAGATACCGAAAGTGCCGAGATCTGGAGCAAACTCTTTGCTGCTAAAGATGTTGAAGTTAAGCAAGTTGAAATAGGGTCGGAAGATAACGGCTACAAGGTTGGCGAACAAGACGGTCGCATTTTCTTTTACGACGAAAAGAACTGGTGGAGCCGTGATGGAGCGCCAAAAAATGTGAAAGTCGGTGAGCCGTGTGGTCCTGATAGCGAGGTCTTCTACCTGCTTGACCATGTTCAGCATAATGAAAAGTGGGGCAAGCACTGTCACCCTAACTGTGACTGCGGCCGTTACATTGAAATAGGAAATTCAGTTTTTATGGAGTACCTGCGTACTGACAAAGGGTTTGAAAAATTGCCCAAGCAGAACGTTGATTTTGGCGGTGGATTAGAACGTATCGCCCAGGCAGCAATCAACAGTGATGACATGTTCCGAATTAGCGTCGTCTGGCCGATTATCGATAAACTAGAAAAACTGTCCGGCAAGAGTTACGACTCTCATCATGAAAGCATGAGAGTGATTGCTGATCATTTGCGCACAGCCACCTTCTTGGCGGTCGATGGCGTAGTGCCAAGCAACAAGGAGCAGGGCTATGTCATGCGCCGTTTTATAAGGCGCGCTATACGGTATGCGTTTGAACTTGGCATTGAGCAGAACTTTCTTGAGCAGGTTGTGCCGGTTATTGCTGATCTATACCATAATGACTTCCCGGAAGTAGCAGAAAAGCGCCAGTTAGTTGTAGATGTGCTCGTAAGGGAAGAAAAAGTTTTTCGCCAGACCCTTCGTAAAGGTCTCAATGAATTTCAAAAAATTGCAGCCGGTGGCTTTAACGGGACAAAAATATTCACACTGTACGATACGTACGGGTTCCCACCTGAATTAAGCGTAGAAGAAGCTTATAAACGCGATATAAATGTTAATGCCAACTGGCGTAATGAGTTCGATGATAATATGCAGGCCCAGCGTCAGCGCAGCCAGACCGCTACTAAAGGAACTTTTAAAGGTGGACTGGGCGGCCAAACACTGCAACACAAGAAGTACCACACCGCGACACATTTAATGTATCAGGCGCTACGCGAAATACTGGGTGATCATGTTATCCAGCGTGGTTCTAATATTACCGAAGAACGCCTCCGCTTTGACTTTTCTAACCCTGAAAAAGTAAGTCCAGAACAGATAAAACGAGTTGAAGACATTGTAAACGAGCAAATTGAACAAGACTTAAAAGTGTCATGGGCAGAGTACTCAACAGAGGAAGCAACAGGTAATCTAGGGGCACTGGGGCAGTTCGGCGATCGTTACGGCGAAACAGTTAAGGTGTATAAAATGATTGCTGACGGAGCAGACAAGCCGTTCAGTTTTGAAATTTGTGGCGGCCCGCACGTTGATCACACTTTGCAGTTGTTTGAAGATAGTAAACGTTTTAAAATAGTTAAAGAAGAAGCGAGTTCAGCCGGTATCCGGCGAATCAAAGCAGTTTTGCAGTAATTTAAGGTTTAGAGGGTTTTTGTGGAACGTATAGCCGTAGAGATCTTTAGCCGTGACGAAAGAAGATTCCAACTTGTGGTGGAGCCTCCATCGGCTATTGAGGCGCTGAAGAATCATTTACGTGCGCAACGTGACGAGGTGATACTTTACGAGCCTTTAGCGGTAGGCGATATAGGAGTTCAGCTTATTAACGGCAAGGCCATAGAAGAGGTGCTCGGTGATAGGGTTATGGTTTCAGGCGAGTATTAAAATCTCCTATGTACCTCTGTTTATGGTACAATAAAAGCGATTATGTTAAATCGCCTCAAAGACCTTAAAAAAGCTGCGTTAGCGCACAAAAATAAAAATCAGACTGCTGGTCAGTATTTAGTTGGCCTGGATATTGGTACCGAGTTTGTAAAGGCGCTTATTGCACAAGTTGAAGGCGACGAGCTACAGATTATTGGCCAGGGGCGTGCGCATCAGGGCTTATCAGACATGCAGGCGGGAGCAATTTCAAATATTGCTGCCGTAGTGAAGAACTGTGATACAGCGCTCAGGGATGCTGAGCAACAAGCCGGAGTTAGTGTCCGTAGTGTAGTGATTGGTATCGCCGGTGAACTTGTTAAAGGCACCACCACTACCGTTCGCTGTACCCGAAAGAACGCGAGCAAACCACTTGATATTTCTGAAGTTGAACAGATTATTACGCTAGTTCAAGAACGTGCCGAAAAGCGAGCAAAAAAGCAGCTGGCAATCGAACTTGGCGGTAAAGAAGTTGAAATCAAATTAGTTAATAGCGCACTTGTCGGTATAGAAATAGACGGCTATACGGTTACTAATCCTGTTGGTTTTCAAGGCAAGGACGTGGTGGTGCAGCTTTATACGGCCTTTGCTCCGCTAATTCATATCGGCGCCCTAGAGAGAACGGCACAGGAACTTGACCTCGATCTTTTGGCTGTTGCCGCAGAGCCCTTTGCTGTTTCACGTTCGGTAATTGGTGATCAAGAGAACGCTACGATGAGTGCCATACTTATGGATGTCGGCGGGGGTACCACCGATATTGCCGTTATTAACGAGGGTGGTGTGCAGGGAACTAAAATGTTCGGTATTGGCGGTCGCGCCTATACGCGTTCAATCGAAAGAGCCATGGATATAGAGTTTTCTCAAGCAGAAGACCTCAAATTAGCAATTGGTACCAGTCGTATTCCCAGCCATAAGCAAGCAATCATAGAAGGTTCACTCAAGAAAACTTTGGATGTCTGGACGAGTGGAATCGATTTAGCACTCGGCGAGTTTGATAATCTGGACCACCTGCCCCACCAAGTTCTACTTTGCGGCGGCGGTTCATCGCTTGCTATGCTAGTTGATAGTCTTGAGAACGGTAACTGGTATAAAAAGCTCCCATTCACCCGAAGACCAGTAATAAGACACATCGAACCAGACCAGGTAGTTGGTATCATTGACAAAACAGGCCAAGTAAACGACCATACATACATAACCGCAATGGGTCTGTTGCGTGTCGGAATGGATACGCTTATGCAAGCGAGTAACCGACCCACTGATTCGATTAGGGAACGGATTGACAGGATTTTAAGGGTATAATATGCCAAGCTTAAGCAAAGATACAATTTATGTTGATATTGATGATGAGATTACGGCGATCATCGACAAGCTCAAAAGCTCTGATAAAAAGATCGTAGCCTTGGTGTTGCCAAAGCGCGCCGGTGTGCTGCAAAGCATTGTGAATATGAAGCTTCTAAAGCGCACAGCCGATGACGCAAAAAAGAGCTTGGTGCTAATTACGTCTGAAGTCGGAGTACTGCCGCTTGCGGGCGCCGTAGGTGTTCACGTAGCCAAGACATTGCAAAGTAAGCCAGCCATTCCACTCGTTCCAAGCATCATGGATGACACTTTGTCTGTGGATGGCGATGAAATTGATGATGTAGAGGTTGACCCAACAAAATCCGTCGGTGAACTTACGGACGATGATCCAATCGAGGTTGATAACGATGACAAGCCAGAAGTTGCTGCCGGAGCCGGTGTAGTGGCGGCTAGCGCTGCTAAGAAAAAGAAAATCAAAATACCTAACTTTGACAAATTCCGCTTAAAAATAATCTTAGGTGTGCTGGCGCTAGTTCTTATAATTGTGGGCTTGTTTGTTGCAACACAGGTCCTGCCAAAAGCTCGCGTGGTTATTAAAACAGACTCGAGTACCATCGACAGTGAGCTCAAATTAACGGTAAGCCCTAAAGCCGCAACCGTAAATGAAGAAGGCACAGTCGTACCAGGCATTCAAAAAGAAATTAAAAAAACTGATACAGAATCAGTGCCAGCGACTGGCCAGATCGATAAGGGCGAAAAAGCTACCGGTACTGTTCGTATTTATAATTGCAACCAATCAGATAAGCTCGGTGATGTATCAAGAACGGTGCCGGCCGGGACAGAACTAAGGGCTAGTAATCTAGTATTCATTACTACTGAGAGTGTTACGGTTGATCCAAGCGGCTTTACTGGTAGCGCCTGTAAATTCGATAAACCTTCTGCGGCCGTGAAGGTTCTAGCTCAGGCTGGCGGCGATAAATATAATCTTGCAGCAAGAAGTGACCATTCGTATAGTGTGGCAGGTTATTCTTCAATGTCGGCTGATGGAAGTGCTATGGCGGGAGGAACAACCGTTATCACTAAAGTTGTGGCTCAAAAAGACATTGATGACGCACGACAAAAAATTCAAGATAGAGGCGACGCGGCACGGGACAGTTTGCTGGGAGATATGGAAGCAGAGGGAACAATTGGTCTGCGCGAAACATTTGCCACTAAAGGCGAGCCAGTGATAACTGCAACCCCCAAAGTGAACGAGGCGGGCGATAAAGTAACAGTCAGCATCGTATCCACCTATACCCTGCTAGGTGTCAAAAAAGAAGATCTAAAATTGCTAGTTGAAAAGAGCGTAGAAGGTAAATACGACAAGTCAAAACAAGTTATTCTCGATAATGGCCTCGACAAGGTCAGGGTCGTGCTGGATGAAAAGAAGCCAAATGGCGATGCCATTGTTACGATTAGAGCACAAGTACTAGCCGGACCGCAACTTGATGAAAACGCCATTAAGTCAGAGATTGCCGGCAAAAAGAAAAATCCAGGGCTGACAGCGATCAAAGCCCGACCGGGCATTGAAGACGCCCAAATAACCTATAGCCCTTTCTGGGTTTCGGTAACTCCAAAGAAGACATCTAAAATTACTGTAATTTTTGAACAGAGCAATACGGATGACAACTAAAAGCGATAATATAATAGCTCTAGACGTAGGTGAGCGACGAATAGGCGTGGCTATTGCCAACAAATACGCCCGGTTAGCCCGTCCCCTTGAAGTTATGCCACACAACGAGAATATTTGGGCTGATATTAAGCTGCTTATTACTAGGGAGCATGCAGATATAGCGGTAGTAGGCTTGCCGCGCAACCTTAGTGGCGATGATACTGATCAAACAGCATATGTGCGTAAGTTTGCTAGTCATTTGCAAGAAATAAGCGATTGTAAAGTAGTTTTGCAGGATGAGGCATTGACATCAAAGCAGGCGGAGGCCGAGCTCGATGCCCGTGGCCAGAAATACTCCAAGGGGGATATCGACGCTTTAGCCGCTGTCTATATACTCGAAGATTATCTTGCTAGTATAGATAGTATGGAGGCAAGACATTGAGCAACTATGCACAAGGAAAAGGCTACAAACGCCGCTGGCCTAAAATTTTACTAATAGTTGGCGCAACTGTTTTGGTTTTGATTGTCAGCACGGTGCTTGTTATTAGGCGCACATATGAACAAAACTTGCGTCCGCTAAGCAACACGCAACAAACTCAACAAATTACTATTCCCGCGGGTGCGTCAGTCAAAGAAATAGCCAAGCTTTTAGAGGATGCTAAGCTCATCAAAGCGGCTTGGGCTTTTGAGTGGTATGTACGTAATAACGATGCCCGCGAGGCGTTACAAGCCGGCACCTACCCGCTTAGCTCAAATCAGAGCGTAGAAGAAATAGTCGCTATCTTAACAAATGGTAAAGTCAGTATAGACTTAGTGCTGATTGTTCCGGGCCACCGTTTGGATGAAGTCAAAAAGACACTCAGTAATTACGGTTTTGATGAGCAGGAAATTGAAGCAGCGCTTGATCCCAAACTGTATGCAGATCATCCGGCACTGGTCGATAAACCTGCTGACGCCAGCCTGGAAGGCTATATTTACCCTGAATCGTTCCAAAAAACAGCCAACACAAAACCGCAGCAGCTGATTACGGCGGCGCTTGACGAACTCCAAAAAGTACTTACACCTGATCTTAGGGCAGCCATAGTCCGCCAGGGTCTTACTGTTCACCAAGGAATTATTCTGGCCTCTATAGTTGAAAAAGAGGCCGGAATGGAAGCAGATAAACCAACTATTGCGCAAGTATTCTTAAAACGCCTCCGTGAAGGCCAGCGTTTGGAATCAGACGCGACTGCAAGCTATGGTGCCGCTCTTGGAGGTGAATTAGATGACTTATCTCATACCCAGGCATTGTCATATGATTCCTTATACAATACCTACCGCAATGACGGGTTGCCCCCCGGTCCAGTTAGTAACTTTTCCCGGTCTTCACTTGAATCAGTTGCTAATCCTGCCTCAACTGACTTCCTCTATTTCGTGGCTGATGACGAAGGCCCGGACAAAGGAAAATCATTCTTTGCACGGACAATTCAGGAACATGAGGCTAACATTGCCGAACACTGTAAAATTCTTTGCCGATAACAGGGGTGAAGAAAATATTTAACAGGGGTCACCAGAGATATAAAAACTTGTTTTTTTAAGTCTTTTTTGCTACAATTTCTCAGTAACACCTAAGCAGTATGCAAAAGTGTTACCACGTAATCATGCTTTTTTACATTTAAACCCGGGAATTGACAACGTTACCTCCAAATTTAACAATTAAGAACCATGATTACTTTCTGGCGTTTTAGACGCCAATAGGAGCAAGCATTCGTACACAAACAGCAACACTGAGCCGACGGCTCACGCCTCAATCAAAAAACGTGCGACGGAGTTTCCGTCGTCGTATCGCTAAATCTCAAAAGAGGTTTATTAGATACAGCCTACTCACAGCAAACATTGCTTTGCTTGTAGGTGTCATTGTTTTTATTGTAAACAGCACACCAACAGGACAGACCAGTAAGCAAAATGCGCTAGCCAGCACTGCTGATGCATCGAATTCAAACCCACTTGATGAATTATCATCAGCTGATATTGCGGCCCATGTCGCAAATTTGGCACGTTTAGACGAAGCGGTATCAGTTAAAAACAATGCCGATTCTGTTAACGCACAGCTCAGTATCTCACCCGCAGACGAAAAAATTATTGCAAAGACTCAGGTAGTTTCAACGGCTACAAAATCACGTCGTGACATTCGGGACTACACCGTACAGTCGGGTGATACAGTCGCCAGTATTGCAGAAAAATTTGGCGTTACTTCAGACAGTCTGCGTTGGAGTAATAGTTTATCCGGTGCAACAATTGACGTGGGTAAGGTGATTGTTATTCCGCCCGTTAATGGGTTAATTTATACGGTTAAGAGCGGCGATACGCCTGAAGCTCTCGCAACACGATTTAATGCTGCTAAACAAGCTATTATTGAGTTCAATGATGCCGAGGTAAGCGGTTTGGTTGAAGGCCAACGAATTATGATTCCAGATGGTATCCAGCCTGTGACACGCACAACTGCCCGGATGTCTGGATCAGGTGGCTTTGCTTGGGGCGGCTACGCGCCAATCTATGGTAGCAACGGGTATGACTACGGCTATTGCACCTGGTATGTAGCAGTTAAACGTGCGCAAATTGGTCGTCCTGTACCAAGCAATCTGGGGAATGCCAGCACTTGGCTTAATCTAAGCTCTCGCTCTGGCTTAGCTACCGGTACCACGCCGGCTGCAGGTGCAGTAATTTGGACCCCACCTCGTGATTTTTACGGCCATGTGGGCTATGTAGAATCTGTTGACGCTGACGGTACTGTGCATATATCTGAGATGAACGTATCGGGATGGGGTCGTGTAAGTAGCAGGACAATGACTGCCGAACAGGCAGCTAATTTTAGATATATTTACTAATAAGTGTTAGAATAGTACCAAGCAAACAGGGCTGCACTAGCCCTGTTTTATTATCAGTAATGGTTTAGGTAGACTAATGATATGTTTGTAGATAAGGCAGTAGTACAAGTAAAAGCAGGTAACGGCGGCAACGGTGCTGTTTCATTTCGTCAAGAAAAATTTGTAGACAAAGGCGGGCCTGATGGTGGTGATGGCGGTACTGGCGGCAATATTATTTTAGAGGCCAGCCGAAATCAGAACACGCTTGCAGCCTTTCGTTTTCAAAAACTATTGGTAGCATCATCTGGTCAACCTGGTACTCAACGCAGAAAACACGGCAGAAACGGCCAGGAACTGATAATTGCAGTACCTGTCGGTACGACTATAAACGACCCCGAGGGTAATCTGTTGGTCGATATGACCTTTGACGGTCAAAAGGTTGTAATTGCAAAAGGCGGCAAGGGCGGATTTGGCAACGCCCACTTTACATCAAGTACACGTCAGGTGCCTCGTGTGGCAGAAAAAGGCGAAGACGGCGAAGAAAAAGAATTGGTATTTGAGCTTAAGATGATAGCCGATGTTGGTCTTGTAGGACTGCCAAATGCAGGTAAATCCACCTTTCTGGCTAGCGTTAGTAACGCAAAACCCGAAATCGCCAACTATCCGTTTACAACCTTGACTCCAAACCTTGGCGTGGTTGATTTAGGTGACAGCGCCAGCATACTGATTGCTGATATTCCCGGTTTAATTGAAGGTGCTAGTCAAGGGAAGGGCCTGGGGGATGAATTTTTGCGGCATGTAGAGCGATCTGGCGTGCTACTGCACCTTATTGATGCATATACTGATGATCTAACGACTGCGTTCAAGACTATTTATAACGAACTTAAGGCATATAGAATTGATCTGACTGAGCGACCTCAGATAGTAGCACTGACCAAAATCGAAGGACTTGATAAGGATATAGTTGAAGACCTTTTAAAGCAGTTAAAAAAGGCTGTTCCAAAACACGTCGAAGTGGTGGCGATATCGTCAATGAGCAAACAGAATGTAAAGCAGCTTCTCATTAGGCTTCACAAGATTGTTCAAGCCGAACGGGCGCTGCAACTTGCCAGCGAGCAGGATGAGGATGCGCTGCCAGTATTAACAATTAGTGATGATGAGGCGTGGCAGGTTGTTAAAAACGAAACTGTTTATGTGGTCACCGGCAAGAAGATCGAGCGATTTGCTAAACGAACAGATTTTGACAATTTTCACGGTACGCAGCGCTTGCGCGACATTATGAAAAAAATGGGAATCATGCACGGGTTAGTTCGTCAGAACATTGAACCAGGTAATCGTATCCAAATTGGCAGTCCAGAAATTGGCCGTTTGGAGTACTAGTTGAGACTGTGGTCGTTGCACCCAAAATATCTTGATCGGGCTGGTCTTATTGCTGCGTGGCGGGAGGGTCTGCTCGCAAAAAAGGTGCTTGATGGGCAAACAAAAGGATATACACGGCACCCCCAATTACTGCGGTTTCAAGAATGTTCTGACACGGAGTTAGCAATAGACGAATATCTGCATGTTATTTGTGATGAAGCCGAAACAAGACATTACGCGTTTAACAGAAGCAAGCTTTCAAAGCGGAAAAGCTGCGGCCAGATAGTAATTACTGATGGGCAGCTGGCCTATGAATGGCAGCATTTAAGGACTAAGTTGCAGCAGCGTGCACCCGAAGCTTACAAATTCTGGCTCGCCGAAACGGTCTGTCAGCCCCATCCACTTTTTACTGTTAAAAAAGGCGGCATAGCCCCGTGGGAGCGTTTGAAATAAATGTAGTGGTGGTAGACTAGTTCATATGGCTAATACTTTTTACTTTTATGATTTAGAAACGTCAGGTATTAATCCGCGTGATGCCCGCATTATGCAGTTTGCCGGCCAGCGAACTGATATGAACTTGCAGCCCATTGGTGAACCACACAATGTTCTTATTAAAATGACAGATGAGATCGTGCCGGAACCGGACGCTATCCTGATTACTGGCATTACACCGCAGAAAACCATTCAAGAAGGTATAACAGAAGCTGAATTTTTAAAATTATTTTTTGCCGAGATAGCCCTGCCGGACACCATATTTTTAGGTTTTAATACCGTCAGGTTCGATGACGAGTTTATGCGTTTTTTGCTGTACCGCAATTACTACGATGCTTATGAGTGGCAATGGAACGACGGGCGATCACGATGGGATTTATTGGACTTAGTAAGAATGACCAGAGCGCTCAGACCAACAGGTATTCGGTGGCCGGTAGATAAAAAAGGCGCACCAACTAATCGTCTTGAAATGCTGGCTGCTATAAATAATATTGATCATCAAAATGCTCATGATGCGCTCAGTGATGTTTGGGCATGTATCGACATTGCCCGGCTGATTAAATCAAAGCAACCTAAGCTTTTTGATTATTTACTCGCTCTAAGAGACAAAAACAAGATACAACAGCTTATTCAGAGTGGTCAGCCATTTGTATATACCTCAGGCAAATATGCTGCTGAATACGAAAAGACAACCGTCGTTGCAACCCTCTGCGAGCATCCACGTCAGTCAGGTTCGGCGTTAGTTTTTGACTTACGTTATGACCCAACGCCTTTTTTAGAACTTGAGCCGGCTGAGCTGGTTACTGCCTGGCGTATGCGCAAGGATGACACGGGTCCGCGGTTGCCAGTAAAGACACTGAAATATAACCGCTGCCCAGCAGTAGCGCAGTTAAACGTACTCGATAGTGCGAGCCAGGAAAGATTAGCGCTTGACCCGGCGGTATTCCAGGCAAATTTTAAGAAGCTTCAAAAAATCCAAACCGCACTATGCAAAAAGCTAACCCAAAGCCTTGAAATTATGGACAAAAAACAACAAGCAAGGCTGCTCGAAGACGAGCTAGAAGTAGATGCTCGGCTGTATGAGGACTTCTTTAGCAGCCAAGATAAAATCAATATGAGTTTAGTTAGGGCTGCCCAACCGGACGAGCTTGCTACGCTTAATCCAAAGTTTAAAGACCAGCGCTTACAAGCATTGCTGATGCTCTATCGTGCCCGAAATTTTCCAAATACTATGCATGACGAAGATCGGGCTGCATGGGAAACGTTCAGAAAACATCGGTTGCTGGGCGGAGGTACTTCCAGTAGGCTTGCCAAGTTTTTTGACAAACTAAGTGAACTTGGGGATCGAACTGATCTAAGCAGCGAACAGCAATACTTGCTCGAAGAATTACAGCTATACGGTCAAAGTATTATGCCAGAAGAGGATTAAAACGTTACGCGCCGAACAAGGTCCTGAGCAAACCGCCGCATATGCTTGCGCTGCGTGACTACGCGCAGGTTACTCACGGTCACTAATAATGTCGATGCAAGTAGAACCTGCAAAAATGTAATTTGTAATGACGTTCCTGGAATTTGCCCAAGAACAATGAACTCTAGCATTTGTATGTCCCGCTTACCTTTAACGGTACTATACATAAACATTGCTAATAAAGCAAAACTAGTTCTTATGTTGCTTATGTCTTTTTTTGAATCTTTGCGTAAGTTTGTGCGCTCTATTGCGGTTACCAGTGAGAATAGTTAATGCAATTATAATCGTAAATATTCCTGCAGTTATTTGCCAAGTTGCATTGTGAAGCCACAGCAAATATATTCCTCCGGCAATCATCAGCGGGCAAATAATGTCATAGGCAAGCTGAACATCTTTATCGTCCGTAAATATTTGTTTTGTGGCTTTTTCGACGTAATCCTTCAGCTTGTCAATCCATTTTTGGGCCCAGTCGTGATGGATGGCGAGTATACTCAAGCCCACTATAAAGAGTGGAATACCGCCCGGTCCTGGGAGCCAGCCGGTCGCAATAGCCAGTATCATTAAAGCCACTCCGGCGATATCAAATAATACTATTTTCCAAAACTTAAAAACTTTTTTCATATTCTATCAGTATACGTTAAGCCATCTGTAAGGTTGTAGCGGATAATACAATTTAATTATTAGAACATAGTAGTTATGATAGTAGTGTTAGATTTCTCACAAATATAGAGAGGTTGAGAGGTAAACAATGGGAAGAAGGCATGGCAACGGCCGGGCGCAGCAGCGTTCGCATTTGATTGCTGACAGAGAAGTGCGTTCTAAACGCGCAAATTTGGCTTTCACGCTTTTTAGACCTACCACAGAAGAAACAAGTCAGGAAATTTATGCAAGACTCCGTGCCCTGCAGCAAGAAGAAGATATACCTGAACAAGTAAAATTATTTGTTGATGGTCATCACAGCTCGCTACTTCAGGAGCGGCGCATGCGCAAAGGCTTAGTTATGGGGTTTGCGGCCGGATTTGCCGTTCACACGGCCTTGGGCCACGTTGAAAGTGGCTTGCCGGATCATGGCCGTGGGCGTCTTACGGCCCAAGTTACTTCCGTAAACGTTATTGGACGCAATCGGAACGTTATTATGGCCAACGTAGCCGACCCGGATGAAATTCTGACCCGCTCAAGGCAGGCAGTCAGACATATATTGGGGGACATGGGACTTACCATGAACATTGATCGTGCTGATCATGTAACGCTAGGTACCTGTAATGGCGGCCTAACCCAGACAGAGAGCCGACACGTGGCGCATGTAGCTCAGGAAGTACTCTTTGACCTTCCTCTAGAGCTTGATCCGGTCGTAATCCAGCTTAACGGCCGTCGCGTGCCACTTAGCGAAGCCCGCGACCAGCTAGCAAGCTAGCTACATTCTAGAATAATCCTCTGTTTTCGTGTATAATCATCCGACTGTATGAGCGATGTAATTAGGGTTCAAGGAGCGCGTGAACACAATCTTAAAAACATTGATGTTGAATTGCCGCGCAATAAGCTGGTTGTCATTACCGGCTTAAGTGGCTCTGGCAAATCATCGTTAGCGTTCGATACAATTTATGCAGAAGGTCAGCGCCGTTATGTTGAATCTCTAAGTTCTTACGCGCGCCAGTTTCTGGGCCTCATGGAAAAGCCTGATGTTGATCAAATTGATGGTCTAAGCCCGGCAATTTCTATTGACCAGAAATCCACCAGCCGCAATCCACGCAGCACTGTCGCGACAGTTACTGAGATTTATGATTATCTTCGTCTTTTGTTTGCACGCATTGGAGTACCACATTGTCCGGTGTGTGGCCAAGCAGTAGAGCGACAGACGTCAGCGGCGATTGTTGATCAGGTCACATCGCTGCCGGCAGGTGCCCGTTTGATGATTCTGGCACCGGTAGTAATCGACAAAAAGGGCGCCTTCGAACATATTCCCGAACAGTTTCAACGTGCCGGTTTTGCGCGTGCCCGCGTGGATGGGGTGGTGTATGCACTCGATGAGTTTCCGGAGCTCGACAAGAATTACAAACACAGTATTGAAATCATAGCGGACCGTCTGGTTAACGACGAAGAAAGCCGTGGCCGTCTTGTGCAGTCGGTTGAGCAGGCGCTTGATTTAGCTGATGGAAGAATGAAGGTAGTAAACGCAGATACTAGTGATGAATTTGTTTATTCACTTATGTATGCCTGTATTGATCATCCGGATGTGGCAATTCCCGAACTTGAGCCACGTACATTCAGTTTTAACAGCCCGCATGGAGCCTGTCCAATGTGCACAGGCTTAGGTAATCGTCTCGAGGTAGACCCGGAGCTGGTAATACCAAACGGTCGTCTAACCATTGCCGAAGGAGCTATTCGTCCGTTCAATCGGGTCAATGCCGATGCCTGGTATATGAAAAAGATGCAGGCAGTAGCCGACCGTAACGGTTTCAGTTTGCAGGTGCCGACCAGTGAACTTAAAGCCGATGATTTATTAAAAATTCTGTACGGTACGGGAAATGAAAAATATCGGGTTTCACTCGGGGTAGGGCGCAGCTTTGAAACAACTTATGAAGGTGTGATTCCAAACCTTGAACGACGGCATAAAGAAACTGACAGTGATTTTATGCGGCGGGATATTGAACGGTTTATGCGTGAACGGCCATGCCACGTTTGCAAAGGCCGTCGTTTGCGTCCGGAGGTTTTGGCAGTGACCGTGGCGAGCAAATCTATTATGGATATTTGCGAACTCTCGATAGATGATGCAAATACACTATTTGCTGAGATTACGCTGTCTACAAAAGAGCAGAAGATCGCTGCTCAGATTTTTAAAGAAATATGCGCGCGACTAAAATTTATGCAGGATGTCGGACTTAATTACCTGAGCCTAGCGCGAAGCGCTGTCACTCTTTCAGGTGGCGAAGCCCAGAGAATTCGACTAGCTACTCAAATTGGATCGGGGCTGCAAGGCGTGTTGTATGTGCTTGATGAGCCATCTATTGGACTTCATCAACGCGATAATGCAAGATTGATAGGCACGCTTAAACATCTGCGAGATCTAGGTAATACAGTTTTGGTGGTCGAGCACGACGAAGACACCATAAGGACGGCCGATTATCTATTAGATATCGGTCCTGGTGCGGGCATTCACGGAGGCAATGTTGTGGCGGCCGGCACACCTGATGAAGTGGCTAAAAACCCGGAAAGTATTACAGGACTGTATCTGCAACATAAAAAAATGATTGCAGTGCCCAAAAAACGTCGGGCGGGCAGTGGCAAATCATTGGTTATTACGGGTGCAAAAGAGAATAATCTTAAAAACGTTGATGTTGAAATACCATTAGGCAAAATGGTGGTTGTTAGCGGAGTTTCTGGCTCAGGAAAGTCTAGTCTGATTAATGATATTTTAGCCAAGGAACTATCAGCTCGTTTAATGCGAGCTAATGAAGTACCGGGCCGGCACGACGACATTCAGGGTATCGAACATCTAGACAAGGCAATTATCATAGACCAATCCCCAATTGGTAGGACGCCGCGTTCTAACCCTGCAACATATACGGGTCTTTTCACCCCAATTCGCGAATTATTTGCAAACGTACCAGAAGCTAAGCTTAGGGGCTATAATCCTGGTCGGTTTAGCTTTAACGTACGAGGCGGGCGTTGTGAGAACTGTAGCGGCGACGGAATTATCAAAATTGAAATGCATTTTTTGCCCGATGTGTATGTACCGTGCGAAGTTTGTAAAGGCAAGCGCTATAACCGAGAGGCGCTGGAAATACATTACAAAGGCAAGGCGATTAGCGATGTTCTTGAGATGACCTGTGAATCAGCTTTACAGTTTTTTGAGAATATTCCATCCATTTCACGTAAGCTGCAGACTATGGTCGATGTGGGGCTTGGCTATATTGCCCTAGGGCAGCCTGCCACAACGCTATCCGGTGGCGAGGCCCAGCGCGTAAAACTGGCTACAGAACTTTCTCGCCGACCAACCGGCCGCACATTATATATTCTTGACGAACCTACGACGGGATTGCATATTGATGACGTCAACAAGCTGCTAGGTGTCCTTCACGCACTCGTGGATACAGGCAACAGCATGATAATCATTGAACATAACTTAGACGTTATAAAGAACGCCGACTGGCTAATCGACATGGGTCCGGAAGGCGGAGACGCCGGCGGAACCGTGCTGGCTGAAGGGACGCCCGAGCAGGTTTCTAGAGTAAAACAGTCGTATACTGGCAAATACCTTATAAATATGCTATAATATATACATGGAATCAAAACGATCCTCGTCTAATGTGTGGCCAGAACGTGAGGTCCTCGTAACAGCACAACGGTCCTTGGCCCGGTACCTGTCCGGTCAATTGCATGATCATGAATGGCGGTTACCCACTGAAAAGCAAAAACATCTGCTTGGCAACTACGTGCTACTAAGCGCTGTTATTGTGCCTGATGAGATTAAAAAGGGAACACCACTATATGCTGATGAGAAACAGGCATTTATCGAAGGTCTTGTTGAAGCGGGGCTGCCAGTACGGCTTGCAGAAGATCACGCTCAAAACACGTACGCCACTCGATTGCCAAAAAATGTGTTTGGCCTTGATCATATTCCAAAAGGCGCAGCAGAAATAACTGAGACTACCCGCAATGGCCGACCCAGCTGTTGGCTAAATGCCGACCGATTATGCCGTGATGCAATAGTCCTAGGTGCGCAGGCCCACCGCTAGTCTACTTTTTTATTGAGAAATATATTACTAATTATCAGTTTAATTTTGGCTGCCATTAGCTGACGCGCTTCTTTTTCTTTAAATATATGGAACAAAGAGATGCCCACACTCAGTACGATTACACCGAGAATTACAGGGGTTATAAAATGCTCAAGCCACGGCAGCTGCTTGCCTAAAAAGTAACCAGCTAGTGTTACGCCACCGCCCCAAAGTACACCTCCAGCGACATTAAAAAGCATAAAGCGTCGCCTGGGCATCTTGCTCATGCCGGCAACCATTGGAGCAAAGGTACGCACTACTGGAACAAAACGTGCCAAAATAACAGTCTTGCCTCCATGCTGCTCATAAAATTTTTCGGCCAGCTCAAGCCGTTCTGGCTTAAAAAGAATACTTTCTTTTTTTTGAAATAACCGTTTACCGGTTCGTCGCCCAATACTATATCCAACGTTATCGCCAATAATAGCCGCCGCAATAACAATCCCGATAAGTAGCGGTAAGTTAAAAATGCCTTGCGCTGCAAGAATGCCTGCGCCGAATAGTAACGTGTCGCCCGGCAGGAAGAATCCAATTAGTAAACCGGATTCGGCAAATACGGTGCCGCCAATGGCAAGTAAGCCGCCGCCGAGTATCCACTTGTCAATACTTAAAGCCATAACCAACAGTATAGCAGTCAAATCTGCTATACTGTTCATACTATTACAGATACGGAGGATTTTGATGTCGTCAGATATTATTTTGGTTGAGTTGGAAAAACGTGAAGTTATTGGAAAAGGCCTTGCAAAAGTCAGGCATGATGGGAATGTACCGGCAGTAATCCATGACCACGGCAAAGAGTCTATTCATGTACAAGGCGAATTTATAAAACTAGTGAAAGTATACGCGCAGGCAGGTAAACACCACCCAGTGCAGCTAAATGTTGACGGTAAGCAGCACTTAGCGCTTATTAAAGATGTTGATTATGAGCCGGCAAAGCACCGCATGCGTCACATCGTATTCCAGGCAATTAAACAAAACGAAGAAACAGAAGCAGAGATTCCTGTTATTTTTGCGGTTGATGTTGAGATTCCAGCCGAGAGACTGAGTCTGCTGGTGCTGAAGCAGCTTGATCACGTTGAAGTAAAGGCGCTGCCACGCGATTTGCCTAATGAGTTGGTGGTTGACCCCAGCACACTAAGTGAGGTTGGCGACAACCTAACAGTTGCAGATATTAAGATTCCCAAGGGTGTCACTATCCTTACCGCTCCTGAGACGCAAATAGCTATTGTCGAAATGCCAAGAGATCAGCTGGCTGAAGCAGATGCTTCCGCGGCTTCACTGGCAGAAGATAAGGGTGCGCCTGAAGAAACAGCCGCCCCAGACGCAGCTAGCGAAGAAGCAGAAACCGACGAAGAAGAATAACTTATTCTTCTATAAAGCCGCCGCTCTGATGATTCCAGAGCTCGGCATACTTGCCATTTAGATTCAGTAGCTCTTTGTGCGTGCCTTGTTCAATAATTTTCCCACGGTCCATTACGATTATTCTGTTCATATGACGTAAGGTTGAAAGACGATGTGCAATGGCAATAACCGTTTTGTTTTCCCACAAAGCCTCAAGAGCTTCTTGAACCAATATCTCACTTCCTGAATCAAGCGCACTGGTTGCTTCATCCAGTACTAAAATAGGTTTATCGTCTAAAAATGCTCTAGCAATAGCTAGGCGTTGTCTTTGTCCGGCCGAAAGTTTTACACCTCGTTCGCCAACAACTGCATCATACCCTTCGCGTATCTGACTTATAAACTCGTCAGCATGAGCCTGTTTTGCGGCTGTAATTATTTCTTCTCTACTAACTTCGCGGTCTGCGGCGTAGGCAATGTTTTCAGCAATAGTTCTGTGGAAAAGAGAGGTGTCCTGCGGTACATAGGCTATTAAATTGGATACATCGCTAGTTGTTACCATCTGACCGTCGATCATAATTTTGTAGTTTTCATCCGGATAATAATCCAGCAAAATTTTAGTTAACGTTGTTTTTCCGCTACCGCTTTTACCTACAATGCCAACTTTCTCCCCACTGATTATACTTAAATTAATAGTTGATAAGACAGTAACATCCGATCTGTCCGGATAGGCAAAGTCTAAGTTTTCAAGTACGAGGTTTTGGTTAAACTGTCTAACTGCTGGTTTTAAATTACTATGATTTTGTTGTTGTAGCTGGACAATATTCGTTTTGCCAAATAAATACACATGTGCTTCTTCAAACCGTGCCAATTTGATATTAAACTGAGCAGCATGCCAGATAACTTCCCAAATAAATTCCGAAAAAAGAAATATAGCAGACAGGAATGTTGCCAACTCTTCAAGGCTTATTTGGTTTTGTAGAAAAAGGTATACGTTCAAGATAATGGCTATCGGCCACAGAATATTTCGTACAATAAACCCCATTGAACCCCAGAATATTACATCCCAAAAAAATGCATCCATAGCTGCATTAATAGTTTTGTTTTGCTCTATCTCTAAAGATTTAATTTCTTTATCTTCTTTTTGAAAAGATTTTACGTTGATGAAATTAGCGATTACGTCGACAATTTTTCCGGTTTTAGTGGAATGCGTGTCCGTAAACTGCTTTTCGTAACGCGTGCTGTTTTTTACCGTATAACGGCCTACGCAGAACATAAGCAGAATCGTGGCACAAAATATCAGCCCTGTATATATATTTACAGAAGTTAAAATCGCAGCTACAGCTACAAGTCTCACTACTCCGCCGACATAGCTAAAGCATATATTTTCAATTAAAGTTCGGAGTTCCTGCCCCAGAGTTTCGACATAAGATGAAATTTTGCCCGTAAATTTGTCCACGAAGTAGGGGTATGGTCTTTTCAGGACTTGGCTAAAAGCAATATTCTCATAAAGAAAACCAATTGGTTTTAGTAACTTCATAAACGTGAACTCACTTATATGCCAGGTTATATCGTGCCCGACACTGCAGGCTATGAGAATGCCAACATACGTAAATACTTGACTGTTATCGATTGGATTAGCAGCTAGCGCACCAACTAGTTTACCGATAAATAAAGGGATGATTGCCAGTAATGCATTGGCAACAATAAACCAGAAAAACGTAATTCCAAACTTTAATTTATATTGTGTTAGAAAACTACCAAATGAACGCAGAGAGTAGTATTGTTGTTTTGTCTTCATGTTAATCCTCTAAAAAGCCACCACTTTGACGAGACCATAGGCTGGCGTAAATGCCACCTTGGCGGATCAGCTCTTTGTGCGTTCCTTCCTCGGCTATTTTACCGTCATCCATAACAAGTATACGGTCCATTCTTTGAATTGTGCTTAAACGGTGGGCGATAACAATCGCAGTTCGGCCTTCCATTAGTTTCCAGAGCGCGTCCTGAATAAGCGCCTCGCTCTCAGAATCAAGCGCACTCGTTGCTTCGTCAAGTACCAAAATAGGTGCGTTCTTAAGCATGGCCCTGGCAATCGCAACCCGCTGACGCTGACCACCGGACAGCTTAACACCGCGTTCGCCAACCAGTGTCTCGTAGCCATTTGGAAGCTGAGAAATAAATTCATGCGCATGCGCCATTTTTGCCACGGCTTCAATTTCTTGCTGTGCTGCATTAGTGCGTCCATACGAAATATTCTCTGCAAGCGAACGGTGAAACAACATTGGTTCTTGCGGTACATATGCAATGCTTGACCTCAGGCTTGCCTGTGAAACCTCGGCAATGTTTTGACCATCTACAGCTATTTGACCTGCGTTAAGATCCATAAATCTAAGTAAAAGCTTAGTCACACTGGTTTTGCCACCACCTGAATGTCCGACAAGCCCCACTTTTTCACCGGACTTAATACGCATGTTTAAATTATTAAACAGTAAAGTTCCTTGGTTATCATCGTAGCCAAAAGTAACCTTGTTAAACGTAATATCGCCACGGCGCGCGACCAGTTCGGTAGCATTTGGCGAGTCAACAATATCCGGCTTCAGCTGCAGGATTTCTGTCATATCATTAGCATCACCAAAAGCACGATTAAAGTTGCGGAGAACGCGGTTAGATTCCCACAGGCGTCTTGTTAGCTGCATGGTGTAGTTCACGGCTAAAAATAAAACGCCGGCCGGTTTATTAAAAACAGTAATGGCTAAAATACCGGAGGCAAACGAAATAAAGCTAATACTGCTAGTCATGACATGGCTTAGGGTGTCGTTAACAAATACCTTTTTTAGCAGCGTAAAATAATGTCGAACAGTATCATCTGCTTGCTTTTCAAACAACTTCTTTTCGTGTTTTTCGCCGGCAAATGAGCTTACGGCAGATACGTTTGTAATCATGTCGGCTAGTTTTGCGGTTCTTAAACTTTCGCTGGTAGCCAGTGCCCGGTCGTATTTCATGGTTCGAACGGTGCGGCGATACATGATGGTGAGATAAAAAATACTTACTATCATGAAAGCCAAGGCATACCACGTTGCAACCACGAGCAACACTGCCATAGACGTTACGTAGGCCACAATTCCGGTGGTCACACTCCAAGTAAATTCATCCATTACGCGCTCGTAAGCACCCATAAATTTGTTTGCTTGCGAAACTAGAGCGCCGCCAAACCGGTCTGCGTGAAACTTGTTACCCATCTTTTGTAAATGATCAAAAATCAAAACGGCAATGTTTCTTACCGTGTGGACTTCATAGTGCCAAACAGCCACCACTTGTATCCGCCACAATATAAGACCGACTATCAAACATGCTGCATAGCCATACAGGTACAGCTTAAAGCTTCCTAGCTCGAGGGGTATGCCGCTACTATTGCTTTCCTGAAGGCGATCAAAAGCGCTAGCCACGATGACCGGTGGAATAATATCCTGGATAATCACCGCAAGTGCTGCGCCAATTGTTCCGATCCAAAAAGATGTTTTTCGCTCACGCGTGAATCGCCAGAATAGCTTTAATGTAAGACTGGAATTAGAACGTTTTTTCATAGTCTACCCGCCTCCTAACGAGTAATTTACTTTTTTGCTATGTCAAGTTTTAGTTTTGTCTCTCGCTATTGAAACGGCGCGTCCGTTTGTTGGCGAATAGAGGATGAAGCAAGTTCATCATAATAACAAAAAATTATACGGTATAATGTAGGTTAATGCAAAAAATAATTTTGTTCTACAAGTTTGTACCACTCGAAGATCCGGAGATAACCAAACTCTGGCAATTAGAGCTTTGTAAGAATTTAGGTCTGAAGGGCAGGATAATTATTAGTAAGCACGGTATCAATGGGACTTTAGGTGGCCACATTGATTCCTTACGGGCCTATAAAAGCGCAATGAACAAAACCCAAGCTTTTAAGGGCATTATGTATAAGTGGAGTGACGGCGCAGAAAAGGCTTTCCCCAGGTTAAGCATCAAAGTTCGACCTGAAATTGTTGCTTTTGGAGCTGCCGATGAGCTAAAAGTAGATGCCAGCGGCGTGGTTGGTGGCGGTGAGCACCTGAAACCAAAGCAGCTTCATGCGTTATTGCAGGAGCGTGACGATGTTATCTTTTTTGATGGCCGCAACAAATACGAAGCTGCCATCGGCAAGTTTAAAAACGCCGTTGTACCTGATGTTGAAAATTCTCGTGATTTTATCAAGGAAATTGAAGACCCCAAATACGACCATCTAAAAGACAAACCCATTGTTACTTACTGTACCGGCGGAATTCGCTGCGAAATACTGAGTTCACTTATGAAGAACCGTGGGTTTAAAGAGGTATATCAGATTGAAGGTGGAATCGTAAAATACGGTGAAGCATACAAAGATGACGGAGAGTGGGAAGGCAAATTACATATTTTTGATGACCGAATGGTTATGCAATTTAGTGACGAGGCCGTCGACATTGGTGCATGCGTGCACTGCAAGGGTGCGACCAGTAATTACGAAAATTGTAATAACAAGCAGTGCAATCGTCTGGTACTAGTTTGTGGAAACTGTGCTGACCAGGATCTCTGTGGTCAATGCAGTACTGTGACTACCGCTGTATAGTCCGTTATACTTGTATGCATGCGTATTTTAGATAAAAAGATCCATACACCAAGATTCGTGCCTGATTACATGGCCACGTCATTACTGGATGTTGACTTTAAGGAACTAAAAAAAAGAGGGGTGAAATACGTGGCCTTTGATGCTGACAGTACACTAGTGCCGTCCCGCGGAAAACTGCTTGATGCCAAAACCGAAGCATTTCTAAAGAAAAACAGACCATTGTTCAAAGACTGGTGTATAGCCAGCAACCGGATCACTAACGATCTTTTACCATTGGCAAAGTCAATGGATGCCCATGTAATTCAAGCGACTATTATAATTCGCAAACCACAACGTCGGTTTTATGAGTGGGTAACTGGTTATTTTAAGCCTAATAAGCCTTCTGAGATTGCTATGATCGGCGACAAACTTATCGCTGACATGTATGGAGCAAAACGGGCGGGTATGACGACGGTTTGGGTAGAAAAAATCGGACGCGATAATCCGTGGGATATGTTGCTACAAGTTCGACGGTGGGAAAAACAGCTCATGAAAGGGTATGTCAAAAATCCATAAGTGCACAAACATTAGCATTATAATAACACAAATTACCACAAATAGTAAAATTGTTGACAAGTAAGTATATCAACTGTATTGTTCTGCTTAACGGGTAGGACAATATGACTGAGTGTCTAGATTGCTACAACTAAATAGCGGGGCTATACGGCTTGCGCATTTGCCTAGCATCCCTATGTTCAGCCATAAGTTTCCCCGCACAGTCTTATAAGCAATATAATAAGTAAGCGAGATAAACTACTATGGGAGCAAATGAAGAACTCAGTGCGTCTACCGATGCAGTTTCTGGAATAACTGATAGCCGTCTCGATACAGAAGACATATTAACGGCTGATGCAGCCATGGCTGATGAACTAGCAGATGAGAAGATACTATGGGGTACAGACAAGCCTGGCCTAGAAACAGCTACACCTATCGAGCCAAATACATCAGAAATAAATGAAGCTGATGAAAGTCTTCGTGATGCCAGCAAGGAAAATCATCGTGGGCGGGTAGCGTTGAGTACTTTGGCGGGCGTATTGTTCGCAGCAGGCGTTATCGCAGGATACGACACGCTAAGTAAATCCGGGAAGTCCACATCGGCAACAGACGTGGCGTCTGCTCCCGATGCAACCGCCCCGAAAAGCCGTGCAACAGTTGTATTGGCTGCACCGGAAACAACGGTTACCACAGTGACTCCTGCAACCACACCTGAAACAACTACTCCAGTCACAGAACCCAAACCCAAACCCACAACCACCACCACTCGGCCTAAGCCACGGACGACAACTACTAAGCCTGCTCCTATTGTCGGGCCCGCTTCCGTTACCGCTGTTTCAGAAAAAACTATTGTAATGGCTCCCGGCTCTATTTATCATGCATGGGACAACTTCGAACCACCTCTTCGTTTTAAATTTGTAAAATTCGGTACCGAAATTACAGTGGGTACTAGCAGTACGGCAGTTAAGGACTGTAGTGTATACATTGGCCTAGAAAAACAAGTTGCTAAGGATAAAGTAGAAGAAGTACGGACGTACAAAAAAAAGATTGCTGATTGCAACGAACCACTCGCAAATTATTCAAAATTATCTGCAGTTGAAGTTATTAACATGCCTGGTTTAGAGCAGATAAAATAACAGGTAGTTTTTAGCACCGAAATTATTTTATACATCAAATTTAGTACCTATGAAGGAGCTTTTATTCATAGGCATGTTTAGTAATTCCTTACGAAAAGATGATCAAACCATTAGCAGTATAAGAACATAAACTAACACAAATAGTAAAAATGTTGACAAATAAGTTTTTAATCTGTATTGTTCTACATAACGGGTAGGACAATGTGGTTGAGTGTCAAGGGCGCTGTAGCTTAAGCTACGGGGCAACCCGGCTCACTCCTTTTGCTCTAGCATCCTTATGTTTCATCCATAAGCTCCTCCCCTAAATTAAGAGGGCTTTTGTGTGATTCAGCAACTTTGCTGGTCTGCACTGCTTTATCAAAAGAGGTATATGATGACCGCACCACGCTCAGAACAAGATCCGACAACTCACGTTATACAAATACAAAGTCAGAGACAGCATGGTCTAAGACATACTTTATTGGTCGCAGGGTTAGGGGGCGCGACGCTTTTGGGCGCACTTGCAGCGACAGATAGGATTGGTATTACCGACTTCTTGCCGGATCTGAAATTTAAAAAGGTTGAATTACCTCCAGCCAAGACCGATCCTGCAGAAGTAGAAGCGACTGTAGTGGCTGAAACTATTGCAGTAGAACAGAAATTTCAAGTTCAGTGCGTTGGACGTATAGGTCTAGGAGTAGGTGCAAAAGGTGACATTGGCGGTATTTTTGGAAAATATAAAATAGATAAAATGAAATTCGGCGATGTTATGGATTGTGGCGAATCAGGAGCATCGGAAGCTAAGGTAATTATTCATAAGAACAAGTTCACGCAAGAAGTAACAAAAGTTGTCTATAACAGCACCGGCCTAAAACCTACGCACGGCCGTGTTGATAAAACCGACTTTCGTAACTGTTTAGATCTTGAGGCAGACGCTGACATTAAAAAAATCAATAAGAAAAGCGCTGAGTGGCAAGCTAAAAAAGCTGATAGCAAAAACCCGGGCTGCGATAAAGGTCTAGATATGTCTTGGAACTATCTTAGCTTTGACGAAGAAGCACAAGTTAAACTTAACGATACTGCTGATGCGGCCGTACAAATAGCAATGACGCTTAACCCGGATGTCGCTGAACAAACCAAGACTCTTAATACACAGTATTTGGGAGGCATGAAAAAAAGCTTGGAAGAAAAATTTCCAAACGTGCCCGTCGAAGTAAATTATGTACCTGAAGCTGCTATTTCTGAACAGCTAACAGACATAGCTGATGAGTTAAAGGGCAGCCAGTACGACGTCAAGCCGGTATTCAAAATAGACGGTACGTTAGAAAAAATTACCGTGAATTCAGTGGATGGAAGCGTTATAAACATAACCTTCCAGAAACCAAAGATTGATCCTATATCTATAGTCGATTTACAAGAACGGGGTTTGCCAGTAGAGATTCCAGCAGAGCCAATACAATCACCGACTACAACTATTGCTACTAGTTCAACACAACCCCAAAGAGGACGAGGCTAAATATATGACGTTTTATTTTGCGGTGAGTAGCCCGGAAATAGCCAGAGGCGCAGTTGATCCTGAGCCTATAGGTGCTGCCTTAGACTCCGTGACACAGGCAGAAGGTATTGAAGAGGTGCGCCAGGAATCCTCAGTACTTGTTGCCAATAAGGTAATACCCGAAGCGACAGTAAGTGTTGTTGGTAAAGGTTTAGCTGAGACCACTCAAGATGACAGCGATCTTGACTGGCTGCTCGCATACAACATAAAGATGTCTAATCGGACCCCTAAAACTGACATTACAGCAGCACTCATGCAGCCAGAAAATGAAGATGATGATATAAATGCAGATCCTATTTGGGCCAGCCCTAAACAAATAGAAACGACGCTATTCGATCAAGATAGACAGAGCAGTGCGATAAGCCTTGATGCGGAAGGCAAAGAAGGCCAGCCAGAAACATCAGCTGATCGAACCGTGGCCCAAGCTACCGATTTAATTCTTAGGGCTCCAGAAATATCTACGCGCACCCTAGTATCACCGCAGAGGTTGGCGCTTGGCGCGCTCAGGTTATTAATCAAAGCTAACAGGAAGGTTGATCAAACCTGGGCTTATGCCGCACAAAAAGCCAAGTCCGCGTATGTAGACGGCACATTCAACTGGGCCGATAGCGAAGTAACTCGCAAAGAAACATTGGTTGCTATAGGTGCCAAAGCCAGTAAGAAACCGGGCAGATCAGTGCATGACCGCAAAAAATTACAAGCAGCCAGCCTGGCTATTAAACGCAAAAAACTATCGATGATGCCCAAAAGCGCTGTTGAAACACAGTCTAGCGGTGCAACTGCTTCGCGCCGGCGGCCAAAACTGGCTATGGCGGCCGTAGCCTGCGTAAGCGCTGGGGTTGCTGGTATTTTTGGTCCAACGTTAATGGAGGGTTTGGGTTCGGATCATAAAAATGTCACACTCACCGCAGGAAATTATGCCGAAGCTGCATCTCCCGATCTAGCTGAAGTGACAGAAGCTGCACAAGATAACTCGTATGCATTCGTAACGCCAACAACAGTTACGGAATCGACAACTACTTCTTCGACAGCGCCTAAAACGACAACAACAAGGAATCGCCCATCAACCACTACAACTGACGTACCCGCAGTAGCAAAAGTAACCGTGACACCTCCTGAACTTCTACGTATTCCACAGAGTGAAATAGGTACCCCTATAAAAATAACCTTAAATGGTGAGCGCCTGCCGGCAGTTCTGGAACTTATAAAGAAAGCGACCGGAGATAATTGGAACGAAGCGACACTTAAGGACCGCGGTTTCACTGATGGTTTTGTCGGCACTAGAACAATCAAAGATTGTAACGGCAAGGATAAAAAAACGTATTCCGATATTACTGAACGGCTCGTTTTAAAAGGTGATACCGCCAGCCTATATGCCAAAGAAACAGGTGTAACACTTGCAAGACAGCATGAAATTAATAATGGCATGACTATTCTTAATTCAGGTGAATGCGTAAACGTAGTTTCAAAACCCCAAGCGGCGAAAGGATAAGGAGAACATATGGCTGAATATCACGACATACTAGCAAGAAATGCAATGATAGATTGGCTTGCTGAAGAAGGCGAACCGTACCTTCCGCCAGAAGTTAGTGCCGGTGAGACGGCCAAAAGACTGGCTTGCGGTTCAATCGTGGGTATCACGGCTTTTCTTACGCTTGCCGAAACGGCAAGTGCCCAAGCAAGCAATAGCACATCTCAAAGTGTGTCTGCACCCAAAACACCTAAAGCCAATGAGAGCCTTGCGAATAATGCAAGGGGAACGTCCAGTACGCAAGGAGAACACCAAGCTGCCGTAAAGCATGTTGTTAAAGAAAATGAAAATCTTTGGACAATCAGCCAACAGCATAAAGACAGTTTGGGCAACGTTTTGAGCAGGAACAAAGATTTCGGAGACAATCCTCATTTAATTCTTCCAGGTGACGAAGTTATTGTTAATCAACACGCTAAAGATAGTGCCAGCACTTCATCCGCAACATCTAATAAAGCGAGTGCCAACAAGGCCACTAGCGTACAGTCATCGTCATCTTCGGCCAAAGTAAAAAAAGGTCAGAATAATACAGCGGCAAAGAACAAAAAGCCTGCCGAATCAGTGCAACCAGAAAGCCGCAGAGTCAAAGCTGCTGAATCGCATCGAGCAGCCGAATCCACCCGCGAGCCGGCAAATAGGGTTGCTGAGGCCGATAACAAAAAACCGCAGGCGGGCGAGACAGAGGCAATCGCTGTCACTCCAAAACCACAGCTTACTTCGCCAGACAATCTTTATATTGAGCCACAAGCCCCCGCGACAACTGCGATCGTTACTATCACGCTTCCTGAGATTACGCCGGGACTGATAAGTGCAGATATTCTTCCATCAGTTATTCCGGCGGTAGAAAATATAATCAAATCTCTGAACCCATCTACTGGTAACGGTGGACAGACACCTACCACAGAAGCGGAGCCGCCAAAGTCACAAGAGAACTCGTCGATAATTACGCCAGATGTTACGCTACCTGATATTTCGCCTATAAAACTTCCTGAGTTAATCCCTGATAAGCCAGGTCAAGACAGTAAGCCTATGCCTGAACAGACGCTTCCTGCTGTCCAGCCCGAAGCACCGATTACGCCAGTTGTTTCCATACCGATAGTATTAGACGGCCTGCCTAGCTCTTCACGTAATGTGCCGACAGGTGAAACAGCAGCACTGGTTGCTGTGGAGGCTTCCAGCCCAGTTGAATCGAGGGTTAACGTCGACCTTGTTAAGGGCATAGTATCCAACACAGAAACCCAAGCTAACGTTGAAAAATATTGGCCAGGCGTGGTAAAAGCATTTCATGACCGAGGCCACAAAAATGATAGGATGCTGTTGCACATGGCGGCAACGCTTAAAGCAGAAGCCAACTTCATGCCGCAGACTGAAATAGCTAGCGGACACGCATACGATATTACGGTCAATCCAGGGTTAGCAAAGGAGTTAGGAAACATTCATCCCGGCGACGGCAAAAAGTTTAAAGGCAGAGGCTGGCAGATTACCGGCAGAAACAATTACCAGAGAATCGGTGATGTTCTCGGTATTGATTTAGTGGGCAATCCTGAACTTATGAATAACCCTGATGTAGCCAATGCCAGTTTGGTCGTATTCTTTGAACTGGACGGCAAGCTGGATAAACTAATCAGGGCGCTTGAACGTGGAGATCTTAAGAGAGCTCGGGAGATATATAATGGCGGTTCAAACGGTCTTCTAGAAGTTAATAAAGCGTATCTTGCTGGAGAAAAACTACTAAAAGGCGCTCCAGTTACTGATGCTACCCTATCAGCCGTAAGTATAAATAAAGGTACACCAAGTGTCGGCACTGGTTCTACGGCCGTACTGACACCTTCTATCATTGTTGACGTCGAGCTACCGGTATTTGTGCAGCCAGGATCGGAAGTTTCGGATGCAACCCCCGGAGAGGATGAAGCTCAAACAGACGAGCTAACAGACGTTCCTGTTGTCGAGGAAGACTTGATGCAACCGCAAAACGGGCAGCCACAGAACCAACCCCCAGGACAGAATACAGCCTCAGGCGAAGTATTTACAGTTGACGGCCCCAATGGTCCAATTAATGTGATGCGTAACCCAGTCATAGGCATAGTGAGCGAAGAAATTGCCGCCAAATTAGAGGCACTTCTAAAAAAAGCAGACGCAGAAGGTATTGATTTGGGCGGCGGATCCTACCGTACTCGTGATGCACAGATTGCGTTGCGTATTCAGAACTGTGGCGGAAGGAGTAATTACAATATATATCATAAACCCGCCCGTCTGTGCGGCCCTCCGACCGCACCACCTGACGCCTCAATGCATCGGAGAGGGAAAGCAATCGACTTTACTTGCGATGGGAAACTTATTAGGACCAGGGCAAATAACCGCTGTTATGTATGGTTAGAGAGTAATACAGCTGGCTTTTTGAGGAATTTGCCCTCAGAACCCTGGCACTTTTCTACTAACGGTCATTGATAGATCGCAAGATAAATACACTGAGTTCAAAGCGCTTACAAGGATCAGCATACCTTGTCTAATTAAGAAGTTGCGTCCAAAAGCATGCAAATAAGCAAACCCACGAGTTTACGCTAACCAAGACGGCTATAAATGTTATTTTCCAGTTGTCGGAGTGGGGGCAGCTTGTGCTGCTTGCGGTATGCTCTGTGCCGCATCCGGGTTTACGCCGGGACCGTTCACGGCGGGCACTGGCTCTACTGTCTTGCAATAATCAACAAACTGCTCGGCAACTCTTTTTTGCAAATCAGCTACTTTATCCCCTTCGGTAAGATTATACACCGCAGCTGTTTCAGGGCCTTTACCTACTTGGCCGTCACCATCTTTTATCGCAGCTTTGTAGTATTTGAATTCGACAACTGGTGTTGCACCAACCTCTTTATATATAAACCTGTTACCCTTCCAGCCGTCTGCTCCCGTTTCGTCTGGATTTATTGCCCGGGTGTCACAAGGTATGACTAGTTTTTTGGCATCGGCATCATCGACGACATACCATGATTTTGCAGATGGAGGCAGTATCGCGTTTAGCCTTGTATTAGTTTCCCTAAGAGCCTTGTTTTTGGCCTCTTGAGCGGCTTGAGCGGCCTTTTGATCTCTTTCTATTTCTGCTGCTTTTGTTTCTCTTTCAAGTCTCGCGAATTTTTCGTCTCTGGGTTTAACAATTAACTGATCATTAATCACATACAAAGTTATTAGTGCAGCTGCAACTTTTGCTGTTTTAGTTTTGATAAATTTTAACCCATGCTCCTTGCCACGGTCTAAACGGCTTTGATCTGCAACGGGGGCTAATTCAGTTTGATCTGTCATACTAACTCCTAAAATTGACTAGATTACTTATATCTTGAATTATAACTTTAGAAAAGTAATATGTCAACATTAGTATGCATAATAAGCAATAATATATTACATACGGATTTTTACGATTTTAGAATGGTTATCTCGTAACTGTAGACGTGGTGCTTACTGTCGGTATGGTGGTAGACGTGCTGGCTGTCATGGAATCAGGTCGAATCACTTCGTTGTTATTGCAAAACAGGGCAGCTTGACGGTAGAATTCTTCCTTCTGCAAGGGGTCGGTAAAAGCAAATGTCTTTTCCCGGGAATTTTCGAAAGCACGCTGGCCTTCGTAATCCAGTACGCCAGGAAAGAACCTTAGTTTAACTACAGGGTTTGATACGTTAGGTCCCGTCTCAAGCGCAGCCAGTGCCCCCTTATCGTTTTTGGCTTTGCAGCTCATCAAGATAAGCTTGCCTTTAGCCATAACTCTGGCAGCGGGCGGTATGAGGCCTTGATTTACCAGGACGGCTTCTGTTCTTTCAGAAGCGCGGTCAAAATTCTCATGCTGCCATAGATAAACACCACCGCCACCCAGGCTTAGACCGCCCAAAAAAACCCCTGTAGTTCTGAAAACTTTCTTTATGCGCTGATATCGCGGTGATGTATCCGGGTCTGGCGGCATATCCGCTTGACCCCAATCCACAAGCCGGCCTGGCTCTTGTCTTGCATTAACGCACTCCGGTTCGGTTTTACCCATAGTAACTCCCTAGAATCATTGTTAGTAACAGATATAAAAACTATACGCGCCAAGGTTATATGAGTCAATACACTTTAATGCATGTAGAGCAATATTGTTACTAAACTAACCATTACTTTCTTGGCTTATTACTAACAAGCTACAATGTATGGGTGAACACGACGCTTGAATCCAAATTAAAAGACCTGCCAAGCGAACCCGGGGTATATTTTCATAAAAATACTGGCGGTGAGATTATTTATGTTGGCAAAGCCGCGGTATTGCGAAACCGTGTAAGGCAATATTTCCAAAAAAGCAGAAGTCGTGATCCAAAAACCGAAGCGTTAGTAGCCGAAATTGCAGATGTTGATTGGATGGTGGTTGATAGTGAGCTTGAAGCCTTGTTTTTAGAGGCCGAGATGGTCAGGCGGTACATGCCTCGTTATAACATATTGCTGCGCGACGATAAGTCGATGGCGTATATCCGCATAAATTATGACGATGATCATCCTACTGTATCAACTACACGACGGCCATTAGACGACGGGGCGCGTTATTTTGGACCGTATCTGAGCGTACAAGGCGTAAGACTGGCCCTAAAATTGCTAAGAAGAATCTTTCCGTTTGCAACCCGCAAAATACCTGGACAGAAGCGTGCGACACTTCATTATCACCTCGGCCTTGATCCTGGGCTTGAGGAAGGCAAGACGTCACTTGAGGCTTATCGTGCCAACTTAAGAAAACTTATGTCGGTGATTGAGGGCCGGCGAAAATCTATAGAAAAACAGTTAGAAAAAGAGATGAAACAATATGCAAAAGTGTCGCGATTCGAAGAGGCAGCCAAGATTCGTAACCAGCTTTTTGCTTTGCAGCGATTAAGCCGCCAGGTTATTTTTAGTGACAAGGAATTTATGGATATTAGTAAAGACCATGCGTTAAATGAGTTAGTTGATCTGTTAAGGCTTCCTGATTTTCCCCGAAGAATCGAAGGTTATGATATAAGCCATATGCAAGGCACAGATGTTGTGGCCAGCATGGTTGTTTTTACGAATGGTGTTACAAATAAGGGCGAATACCGAAAATTTAAAACTAAAATTGACCACAACAATGATTTTTATAATATGCATGAAACAATTACCCGTCGTTTTAGTGATAAAAATCGTAAAGCATGGGGCTTGCCAAGTTTCGTATTAATTGATGGCGGCAAGGGACAGCTTGAGGCGGCGATCCGGGCCAGGGATGCCGCTGGCTGCGACAAAATTCCTTTCATCGGTCTTGCTAAACGGGAGGAACAAATTGTGGTTCTAAAAGGTAAGTCACAGGTCGATATTAACCTTGAATTGCTTCAGAAGCTTGGCGGTTTCAGTTCCGAAACTAAGGACTATTATCTGTTAAATATTCCTAAAAGTACTAATCTGGTTAAATTATTGCAAAGGATTCGCGACGAATCTCACCGCTTCGCGGTTAGCTATCATTCGGTTCTAAAGGTTAAGCGCCAAACGGCCAGTCTGCTGGATGATATTCCGACCATTGGTCCGGAAACGCGCAAAAAACTACTTAAGACATTTGGAAGTGTACGTGGTGTTATCCAGGCAAGAGATATTGAGCTGGAGAAATTAGTTGGAGCTAAAAAGGCAATAATACTGCGACAATATTTGCGTACGTACAAAAAAATGCACCCTCTGGAAATCACCCCGATCTAGTTTGTTATACTGGTGCAACATGGATTCCTTCTTTACGTCTGACTTTTTTATACATAATCGCCTCGCCTTAAGACAGCTTTTTGCCAGCGACGCACCAATGGTTTTTACTGCCAACAGCTTGCTACAAAGAAACAGTGATATCCCGTATACGTTTCGACAAGACAGCAGCTTCTGGTACTTAACGGGTTTGAACCTGCCGGGTTCTCTGCTCGTTATGCATAAAGACACAGACGTGCTAATACTGCCGGAATTAACCCCGATAGATGAAGTGTTTGGGGCACCAGCAAATCTTGCTGAAATTTCTAACGTGTCGGGAATCTCGGACATTCGATATATGAAAGAAGGCCTAAAATGGACACAAGCACAAATTAAAACAGTCCAGCAGGCTGGCATTTTGACAGCATCTCCCGTGTTCTCGGCTCACAACGGATTTTATAGTAATCCTGCCCGAAGAAGCTTGGTGCGCAAGCTGCGTAGTGTTAATCCGGATATTGACTTGCTGGATCTTAGGCAGCATCTAATGAAGATGAGAATGATCAAGCAAGTCCCCGAACTGGCGGCAATAAAAAAGGCAGTCGATATTACCGTAAGTACATTGCAAGCAGTTGAGCAGCAGTTGGCCACGTATACCCATGAGTATCAAATAGAAGCAGATTTGACGCATGGCTACCGTTCAAGTGGGGCAAGCGGCCACGCGTTTTCGCCAATAGTCGCAGGCGGTAAAAACACCTGTCATCTGCATTATGAGCGCAATAACGATAGTCTTAAAAATTCTTCGATTATCTATATTGATACTGGTGCGGAAGTAGAGAATTACAGTGCTGACGTCACTAGAACGTATATATTAAAAAAACCCGCCAAGCGTGAGCTGGCAGTTATAGCAGCAGTGGCCGATGTTGCGCGCTTCGCGCAAGCGAATCTTAAGCCGGGTATAACATTGCGCGAGAACGAAAAAGCTGTCGAAGATTATATGGGCGAGAAGCTAATGGAACTAGGGCTAATTACATCCGTAAATCGCGAATCTGTTCGGAAGTATTACACCCATGCTTGTTCACATTACCTAGGGCTAGATACGCACGACACCGGCGACTATGACGCGCCGCTTGAGCCCAATATGGTACTGACAGTCGAGCCGGGTATATATATCCCCGAAGAAGGAATCGGTGTTCGCATTGAAGATGATGTGCTTATAACTCCTACAGGTATTGATGTATTAAGCAGCTCCTTGCCAATGTTCTAGGGCAATGTAAAGGTGTAATTATACTGACATTGCAATGCGGCCAAGACTCGGGGCAGAAGCGTTCTGACGCATCATATACCTGCGCTCGGCTTGAGCGATGGCTGCAAAGATTTGACTCGGTAGCATATTAATAAAGCCAGGCACAATACCTTTATTAGCGCCGCCTTCGATGTGCCCGCCCATAGTTAAGAAACCAACATGGGTTGTGCTGTCAGATGCTTTTATCTGGCCACAAGCATCCGTAAGGACCTTACCGGATTTTGTCACGACCATACCAAGACGTTCGGCCGCATCAGTGTCGATACCGTAACCGTACATACCATAAACGTCTTCTTGTGCCTCGACAATTTTTGGCTGTCGTCCATCACCAAAGTATATTTCAGCTTTTACCAGTCCGTTATTATCACTTGGTAGCCAACGTACTCCCTTGACGCCGGTTAGTATCTTACTATTGTTGTCTATTAGTCTTTTTGCGGCGGGCAAATCGTAAGCTACGCCGTTTTGGAGATCAAACTCATACGGATCCTTGTTTCGGGCCAACCGCTTGGCTTTTCCATTAAAGAGGTGAGTTTTTTCAGGCTGGTGTATTACTCTGGCCGGGCTATCAGTTAACACTAGGTACGGTATGTCATCTTCTTCAAACTGACGCATCATTTCAATAGAGCTGTTGCCGAGACCGCAAATAATAACCGTGCCATGAGTGTAGAACATCCTATCAAGCTGCGATGCATCTAAGTCCTCCTGCCAACGATGAACTCGTAACGTAACATCTTTATTAGCAGATTGATAAATTTCTACAGACATGCCTTTAGTTTCTGGATCAGCAACTAGTTGATTATGCCCAGCATCTAACATTGGCACGCGCGGAGTTATAAAATCCAGCGGAGTTTGTAACCCGAGGCCACCAATAACAATATCTGTTTCTGTAGTCTGAATACGGCCGTCCTTGTCGGTCCAGCGGACGGTAAACGAGTAATCCGGATTTTGTTCGCACGATACCACTTTCCCATTCTCAGGAGTGACAGAGCCGGGTATTGTATAAGGTTGCATATTTATATTTGCCGCATCCGCGATACTGCGGGCCCACTTTGAAATCTCTTGTCCGCTTCCTGGAACTAAGTCAGCAGATCCTGGAATAGTATACCTAGCGTAAGGGCTACCAAGAGTAAGGGCTACTGGATTATTTTTTGATCGCCGGCTGACACCTGATTTTGCAGGATCATCCCATATACCGCCGATCCTACCTTCGCTGACTAACTGAGTAGCGCCCGAACTCGTGCCAATACCAAAAGTACTTAATCCCCACAGAGTAGAGAGCGTAGCATTGCCGGAGCCAATGGCAAAAACTCGTGTGCTTGCTAAATGCGGCATAGCTTCACGCAGATCCCTAAGATCGCCGCCATAGTTAAACTCAAAATTAATCGCTGCCCCTCGTCGAGCAGTACTATGATCCCGTTCAGGTACGGAACTGTTAATAAAGGCGGCGTCCATTGTTTGCATTGCTTCAACTTCATCAACAAATGTAGCGGGACGTATCCCAGGGCTGGACGGTTTTATAATGTCGCTCGCTGCTGCTTCAGCGAGAAGCAGATTAGAGTGCAGTGTCGCCTGTTTAAACAATAAACTGCTGCCAACGGCTTCGAGTACGCCATTATTTTTTAGCCGGCCGATAACGTCTGCGCAGCCAATTTGGTTTATAACTTGAGCAGTAGCAGTTATCGCTTCTTGTTGAGCGCGGTCTGTAAGATAAGGGCTTACAGCAGCTTCCTGCATAAGCATTATGGATTCAGGGCTTCCGTCGTATGGGCGATAAATCATAGTTGATACTCAAATAATGTAAAAAAGTCATTAGTAATTTTTGGGGTGGTAAGACAATGATGGTATGAGGGAGAAGCGGGTAAAAGGAAGAGGCGGCTGCCCCGGAATTGCTCTCTTGCGAGAGTGCTTCCGGGGCAGCTGATGCCACTTCGCTTCTACGCCAGCCGGCGCATGATCCGGACGAGGTCCTCCATCTCGATGTACAGCTCGCTGGCGCAGACGCTGATGCTGGCGGCGCTTGCGGCGTTGACGACCTGTTGGGTGTACCCCGAGGGCAGACCGGCCGTCTGCAGCATCCCGTTGAGGTTGTGGATGTAGTAGTACGGACCGGCGAGGCCGTGCGCCGCGTTGCTGCGCAGGTAGGCGATGCTCTCGTCGAGCTTGGACTTGCTGACCCGGGACATGAAGTCCGAGGTTGCCGACGTGCTGTTGTTGGGCGCGATCTTGGCGTCGGGCGTGGTGCTGGCGGTCGGCGAGCCGGGCTTGTCCGCGGTGTGCGTGATGCTGAAGCTGAACCGGATGCCGGTGAGCTGACCCGATGCCTCGACCGTGGTCTCGATCGTGTCGCCCGTCTCGTCGATCTCGACGTTGACGTTGACGTCGCCGTCGACCGTGGAGGTGTTGGCCTTGCCGAGGTCGGCGGCCAGCATGAGGACGTTCTCGACGGTCTTCTCGGGGCTGAAGCGCCTTGTGGGGGTCGCGTCGCCGATGACGACCGTCAGCACGTCGCTGAGGCCGGGCAAGTCACCGAAGGGCGACGAGCCGAGCAGGTGGGCCAGAGGAGGCTGACCACCGAACAGCGGGGATGCGTGGGAGGGCTCATCGAAGAGGCCGTGATCGCCGAGAATGTCGGAAAGGGAACGAGGTGAACCGGTGGAACCCATTTGGGTTGCCTTCTTTCTCCTGCACCTTGCAGGATCTAACCGACTAGTAAAAACTATAATCAGCTAAATCCTACAAGGTGTAAATACCATCATTGTCAAAATGCAGAAGTACGAAAAACTACGAACTTCAGCTGACAATGATAGCATATAATAGGTAGAAAGTCAACATTATTATCGGCGACAAAGTATGAACTTTCCTAAATTTATTCGGCTATATGCTGTCACAACTCTTGCGACTATGTACGGCACGGGTTAGAATTGGACTAATGTCTAAAGGACCTCTAACTCGGTTTGTTGTTCGGTGGTTTGTTTGCTCTTTGGGGCTTTGGATTGCTGCCGGCTTTTTAGGAGAACGAATTACCTACGAAAGTCGTTTAGGTGTAATTATCATTGCCGGTTTTATCTTGGCAATCGTCAATGTGGTTATAAAACCGATAGTAGTTATTTTATCGCTGCCGGCGATTCTTTTTTCGCTTGGTTTGTTTATGATCGTCATAAATGGCCTGATGGTTATGCTTGTTGGATGGCTGTATGAACCGCTTGAGGTTAACAACTTTGGCGCCGCAATGCTTGCAGGTATGATGATTGGCTTGGTAAACTATCTTGTAAGTGCAATCCTGGAGGAAAAATGAGTATTTATAATTACATTACAATCGGATCGATGGTGTTACTGACAATATTAATTCTAATGCAGACTCGCGGCGCGTCATTAGGCGCCGGTCTTGGCGGTGGCGGCGAGGTTAACACCGTACGCCGGGGGTCTGACAAAACGCTGCATCAAATTACTGTTATCACAGCCATAGTCTTTGCAGGTTCTTTGATTCTTGGAATCGTAGCCTGAATCTTATAAGAAAGACAGGGGCAAGTGTAACGTGATTACTAGAAATACCAAACTCAAACTTCGACGCCGATACAAATTTCGTAAGCGGCAAGTTGAGGGAATTGGGACAAATGCAGAAGAAAACATTGAAAAGCTTTTTTTTAAGCGATTGCCTCGCTTGGGTGATGTGCGGCGGTTTGTGCTCTCCTGGCTAGTTTTATTTTTATTGCTTATTGGTGGAGTAGTAGCTCAAACCCGCTCACTAGAGCGACATTATCAAACATCGGGGCCAATTCCAGGCGGAGTTTTTACTGAGGGCATTTTAGGCGCATTTACTAACGCTAACCCTATGTTTGCGACCGGCTCGGTTGATAATGCGGTTTCGCGTCTGATCTTTTCGGGGCTTATGCGGTATGACGCTCAAAACAGACTAGTTCAGGATCTGGCAGAAAGATATGAAGTAGATGAAACGGCCAGCAAATATACATTCGTTCTGAGAGATGATATTTTCTGGCATGATGGGAAGCCGGTTACGGCCCAAGATGTTCTGTTTACCTTTAAAACTATTCAAAATCCGGATGCAAAGTCGCCGCTCTTAAGCAGTTGGCGAGGTATTGTGATTGAATCCCCGGATGCAAAAACGGTTGTCTTTACACTCCCTAATGCGCTCACTGCTTTTCCGCACTCGTTAACAACGGGCATAGTTCCAAAACATTTATTAGAAAACGTAGAGATTTCACAGCTACGCTCAATTCGTTTTAATACAGTAAGTCCGGTTGGTTCGGGTCCGTTTATGTGGGGTTCAATTGAGGTTAAGGGTGGCAACCCTGATGATCGTGAAGAACAAATCGGGCTGCTTCCGAATGATAAATTTTATCGCGGCAAACCCAAACTTCAGCAGTTTATTATCCGCACCTTCCGAAACGAAAACGGCCTTACTTCGAGCTTAAAAAACCAGGAAATCAACGCTGCTGCAGGTATTGAAACCAAACCAGATGATATTGATGCTGCCATTCAGGATTTTAGCGTTCCGTTAACAAGTCAGGTGATGGCATTTTTTAATAACACTCATGAAATTTTAGCAGACATCAAAGTGCGCCAGGCGTTGGTACAGGCTATTGACCAGAACGCAATCATTACCTCGCTAGGCTACCCGGTCATCCCGGCGCGCAGTCCATTGCTAATGACTCATCTAGGATATGACAAAGCGCTCGTACAGAATAGCTTTAATAAAGTCGAAGCAGAGCGATTGCTCGACGAGGCGGGCTGGGTTCGCTCCGCCGGAGGCTTTAGACAAAAAGACGGCAAGCCATTGTCGCTTCGCCTTTATTCACAAGCCACTAGCGAATACACGTATGTAACTGGCGAACTGCAAAAACAATGGGCTGCTATAGGAGTAGATGTTCAAGTTTTACTGCAATCGGCTCAGGACTTGCAGCAGGTTACCGTTGCACAACATAACTACGACATTCTTTTATATGGGATAAGTCTTGGTAAAGATCCGGATGTTTTTGCGTATTGGCATAGTAGCCAGGCGACTTTAATTACCGGCGGGTCGTTAAACTTCAGCGAATATCAGTCAACAGTAGCCGACAAAGCGCTGGAAGCTGGCCGCACACGAGCTGGTGATGAACTGCGTGCTATAAAATACAAGCCATTTCTGGAGGCCTGGAAGACAGATGCGCCGGCGTTGGCGCTCTATCAGCCGAGAATTCTGTATTTAACACGCACACCAATTACAAACTTTGAACCACGCACGCTCAACGCCCCCAGTGAGCGTTATGCAAATGTCGAAAACTGGATGATTCGAGTAGGCAAAACTGTCAAAGAGTAGCTTGAGTTTTGTATCTGTAACGTTTAAGATATGGCTTGCTGGGCGGATGTGGCGGAATTGGTAGACGCGCTAGATTCAGGTTCTAGTGATCGCAAGATCGTGGAGGTGAAAAGTGCCAGCGGCACTTTGCAAGGAAATCTTCTGATGAAAACTCGTTTTCAATCATGAAGTTTCGGGGTCGCGGAACGCGACCAAGTCCTCTATAATTTTGTCTTGAACCATAGAAGGTATAATTTGCGGATGTGGCGGAATTGGTAGACGCGCTAGATTCAGGTTCTAGTGATCGCAAGATCGTGGAGGTTCAAGTCCTCTCATCCGCACCAATAATATAACTGTCTAGGGCAGTTATATTTTATTTTTACGAGGACTTTAATCACAGGCGCGAACCGCCCATGGGAATTTGCATATAAACGAACAATGTCAACTCATCTCGAAGAGCTTTTTTTGTGATATCATAGTCCCGATACGCTAACGCTTTAACTGGCAGAGGTTCTTTTTGTTTCATGAATAAAGTTGCACACTATTTGCAAGAACATTTAACTGGCGAAGTGATGACGGGGGCTGACGCTAGAAAATATTTTTCAACTGACACTAGTGTTTTCTCAATCACCCCGGCAATTATTGTCTATCCAAGAGGCGAAGGCGACGTCAGAAAAGCAGCACGCTTTAGCTGGCAACTGGCTGAACGTGGGCGTGTAATTCCTATAACCGCCCGTGGTGCAGGCAGCGATCAAAGCGGGGCAGCACTGGGCGAGGGTATTATGATGGTTTTTCCGGCGCATATGAATCATGTGCTTGAGCTTGATGGCAAAACCGGTTCTGTGACGGTTGAGCCTGGTATTAACTACGGCAAATTGCAACAAACGCTTCATACACACAATCGTTTTTTACCGCCGTATCCGGCCTCGCTGGAGTATTCAACAATTGGCGGCGCCATAGGCAACAACGCTTCGGGTGAAAAAACAGTTAAATATGGCAGCACGCGCGAATACGTTAAAGCCTTGCGAGTCGTACTGGCTAATGGTGAAGTTATTGAAACCAAGCGTATAAGCAAGCGAGACCTTAACAAAAAGCTAGGGCTTGCGACGTTTGAGGGAGAAGTCTACCGCAATTTAGACACGCTGCTAGAAGAAGACGGTGAATTATTAAAAAAGTTTACATTAGGTGTCAGCAAGAACTCTGCTGGTTATGCGCTGTCAGAAGTAAAGCGCAAGGATGGATCATTTGATTTAACTCCATTATTTGTCGGGTCGCAAGGCACGCTCGGTATCGTTAGTGAAGCTACGCTAGACACCATGCCGCACAACCCGAACACTACATTAATCGCAGCGCTCATTGATGACTTACAGGTGGCACAAGAATTAATTAAGGATCTCAAGAAACTACCCGAACTCCCAAGTGCGTTGGAAGTAGTTGATGATAAGTTGCTTGAATTTGTTCATCAGTACAATCCAAATCAGCTAAAAGGCATTCTTGATCCGCCATTCAGCAAATTAGTCTTGTTGATTGAATTTGATAGCCCAAATGATCGTGTTCAAAAGCGGATGGCCAAAAAAGCCGTAAAGATTCTTCAGAAACACCAGGTGGTACACCGCATAGAGACGGAACAAAGCAAAAAAGACGAGCTATGGAAGATTCGGCACAGCGCTGCATCAGTTATCGCATACGGCGAAGGTAACGCCAAAGCGTTGCCGTTAATCGAAGATGGAATCGTACCAGAGGAAAAATTCAAAGAGTATATAGATAAGCTCTATGCATTATTCCAGCGCCACGGGCTACGTGCGGCCTTTTGGGGCCATGCAGGCAATGCAAATCTTCATATGCAGCCCTTCCTAGACTTAAGCCAGGTAAGCGACAGGCAAAAAGTTTTTAAACTTATGGATGAATACTACCGGATGGTGATAGAAATGGGCGGTAGCACAAATGGCGAGCATGGTGACGGTAGATTACGGGGTCCGTATCTGCCAAGTTTATTTGGTAATGAAATATACGAACTGTTTCAAAAGACAAAAAAGATTTTTGATCCGTATGGTATTTTGAATCCTGGCGTCAAAATTGATGTGACGTTTGAAGCAATCAAGCCACTCCTGCGGGAAGAGTACGATATTAAGCATTTGTATGAGCATATGCCTCGGAGTTAGGTGGGGATTTTTAGTTGTATGTATAGGGACTCGACCTTTCTACGCAAATCAAAACTTAGATTTGCTATAGAAACTTTTCA
The DNA here is from genome assembly GCA_038255465.1 of Saccharimonadales bacterium (SeqCode). Taxonomy (GTDB): domain Bacteria; phylum Patescibacteriota; class Saccharimonadia; order Saccharimonadales; family JACDFO01; genus JACDFO01. The sequence goes on along the minus strand of JBBSLJ010000001.1, from coordinate 24,603 downwards.
GCCCAGCTGAAAAGCCAAGGGCGGGGAATGTTCACTGAACATTCCCGTTCGAGTCCCAGCATGACGCCATGCAATACAAAAAGGCCCCAAATGGGACCTTCTTGTATTGGTGGGTGATGAGGGACTCGAACCCCCGACCCTCTCGGTGTAAACGAGATGCTCTAGCCAACTGAGCTAATCACCCTTATCTGTAAGCGAGCTGGTGCGCGAGAGAGGACTTGAACCTCCACAGCCTTGCGGCCACCAGCCCCTCAAGCTGGCGCGTCTACCGATTCCGCCACTCGCGCACGATGACCGCAAGATTGTAGCACTAATAAGCATGTTTTTAAAGTAGTGTGAGAAAAAAATCACAGCGAATTACCCAAACAAGTGTAGAATATACCTTACAGGAGGACTTATGTCATTACAAGACCATTTAAAGATAGCATCATCAGAACTTATGAAAGCAGCCGACTTGGCCAAGCAGGAGATTAATTCTCTTAGGAATGATGAATCCAATTTAGAGAAAAAGATTTCTCAGGATATATCACGGCTTACCCAACAAATTCAGCACCGTGAACAAGAAGTTCAAGCAAACGACGATCCGACCCTACGGTCACAAGGACAAACAGCTATTAATTATTTAGTGCGGCAAGTTGCAGATGCCAAGAACCAGCTAAATCAAGAAAAGCAACTTATTCAAGATGCTATCCGCGAAAGAGAAAATATTGCTAGCACGTTAAACCAGCAAGCAAAATCAATCGGTTAGTAGGCTGTTACGGTTCGACTTGCTGTAGAAAGAGTATAGCCCTACAATAAACTCATAAATAGGAGTAAGTATGGGTGTACTAATAGTTCTGTTGCTGGTTGTAGGCTTCTTTGTTCTGGTCAATGGAATTCGAATTGTTAATCAGTACGAGCGAGGGATTGTTCTGACGCTTGGTAAATATACAAGTACACGTAACCCGGGGCTTAACGTCATTATCCCAATTATTCAGACAATGCGAAAAGTTGATATTCGATCGACCCCCGTCGATGTGTCAAAACAAGAAGTAATTACTAAAGACAACGTGACAATCAGCGTTGACGCAGTGGTGTATTTTAAGGTTGTTAATGCTGAAAAAGCAGTTCTAGAAACTGTCAACTACCTATATGCAACTGCTCAGTTTGCTCAAGCTGCATTGCGCGATGTGGTGGGGCAGGTAGAGCTAGACGACCTACTGGGCAAACGCGACAGTATTAGCCAGCAGATAAAGCAGATTGTAGATACAGAAACCGACAAATGGGGAATAGACGTCGAAAACGTCAAAATTCAAAACATTGAGCTACCACAAGACATGAAGCGAGCAATGTCAAAACAGGCAGAGGCCGAGCGTGAACGACGGGCAAATATTATCAATGCAGACGGCGAAAAGCTGGCCGCACAGACGCTTGCAGAAGCTGCCGCTATGCTGTCAGGCACGCCGGGCGCACTTAACCTTCGTACTCTTAATACCCTTGAACGAATCTCAACTGAGCCATCTCAAAAAACCATGTTCTTATTCCCGGTTGAAATGATCGATGCACTTCGCGGCATCCGAAGATAACGCATGTCTTGAAAATTCCCCGTTATTACCGTAAAATAGCGAGGTCTACGGCTCTTTAGCTCAGTTAGTAGAGTAGGGCCTGAAAGCGTTTTGGCGTAGCCGAACAAATAATAATGAGTTCCCACTGGGCACAAGGCTCGTTAACATCTCACGTCACCAATATACCGCACCAAATGCGGCTCTTTAGCTCAGTTGGTAGAGCAGAGGCTTGAAGAGCCTTGTGTCCCCAGTTCGAGTCTGGGAGGAGCCACCAAAAATTTTAACTAGGTCTTTAGATCTAGATAAAATTATTGAACGGACAGCGTCCGTGACGCGAACTGGATAGCCGCGAAGCGGCCAGTTAGGCGGAGTGAGGACGCGCGCAGGAGCTCGCTCCGAGCACGCCACAGCGGAGAAGGACGAAGTCCGCTGTCTGGGAGGAGCCACCAATTATAGAGCCCATGCCTGTAAGGGACTTTAATAAAAAAAGAACAAGTTTTATCTAACTACATGTCTGGTGCGACCAAACGCGCTGCCTATGAGCCCCAAGATCAAGCCAATAACCAACAATGCGATTAGGGCTGTCCAGTCAAAAACACTAGCCGTCACTACGCCTGGACCGGTTACTGCAACTTCTTGTCCGAATATTCCAGAAAATGGCGCCACAAACGGACTGCTAAAGCTATATATCCAGTCTACAAACGCACTACCTGGGTTGGCTCCAAGCAATCGCAACACAAAGCGTAACCCTATGACCGATAGTATAAATCCGCCAATTGCATATATAATTCCCGAAATCATAATTCCATCCCCCTTTAATTTATAGTTGCATTATGGCGAATGATTGAAATAGCGCTGTAATCTTTCTAACACCACCGTTAGTCAGTGCCTGAAAACCTGGGGTTTACGTCTAAATCCTAGCCAAGCAATGGAACTGAGCCACAATGCTTGCTTGAATGACGCTCTAACTGTATAATCCTCATCTGTTATGCCGGCATAGCTAAGTTGCGCAGCTTGCTGCCAGAAATAGATAGTAGCGCATGCGATCTATCAACTGAAAGCTATCTGACTTTAATAATTTACAGATCTGTACTTATAATAGTACTCAGTATATGCGGGCATAGCTCAGTTGATAGAGCGCTTCCTTGCCAAGGAAGAGGCCAGGAGTTTGAGTCTCCTTGCCCGCACCAATCGAAACATCGAGCCCAAATTGGGCTCTTTTTTATCTGTTAATTCTGGGTTTTAACGTCTCTAATTCTAAGCCAAGAGAGATAAGCACGCTTTTAACTAGATAATTGTAAATTACAGAGAAGATACTAAAGCCTATCAGATGTTTTAACCTCTGTTATGATATAGATATGAAATACAGCTTTTATGATGATTATTCCGAGGGTGTACACCCAGAAATCTTAAAGTATATAAGTGAGCATAATTTAGACCCACAGCTTACCTATGGGCGAGATGAATACTCTAAGTTGGCAGCCGAACGGGTTAAGAAAGCCTTTGGCGTAGCCAATGCAGATGTGCATTTCCTACCTACTGGCACAATCTGTAACGTAGTTGGCTTGAAGTCTATGCTCCGTGCTATTGAAGGTGTTATTGCGCCAGCTAGTGGACACATCAATACTCACGAAACGGGCGCATTAGAAGCTCACGGTCATAAGATTATCTGGGTTGATACGCCTAACGGAAAACTCACTCCAGCTTTAATTGACAAGGCTTTAGCCCTGTATGAAGACGAGCATACAGTAATTCCAAAAGTCGTGTACCTTACGCAAGTAACTGAACTTGGTACTGTATATACTAAGGAAGAACTTAAAACGGTTATTGATTACGCTAAATCAGTAGGTCTATACACCTACTTAGACGGCGCACGTCTAGCAATGGCCGTAGCTAGTAAAGTAGCCGATATGTCTATGGAAGATGTCGGCAACCTTGGTCTTGACATGTTTTATATTGGTGGCACCAAGAACGGCGGTATGTACGGCGAAGCTTTGGTTGTTCAAAACGACACTTTCAAGAATGACTTCCGTCATTTTGTTAAGCAACGTGGCGGAATGATGAGTAAAGGTCGCTTTATGGGATTACAGTTTGCTCGGTTCTTTGACGAAGATAACTTGTGGCTCAATTTAGCTAATCACGCTAATGAAATGGCACAGCTACTGTTTAATGGTCTGAAAGAACTTGGTTTGGAGTTTGACCTTACTGCTGACGCTAACCAAGTTTTCCCAATTTTAGAAAATAAAGTTTATGAGCAGTTGAGCCAAGATTACGGCTTTTACCCTTGGAACAAAGTCGGCGACAACAAGACTAAAGTACGCTTTGTTTGTTCGTGGGCTACGCCACAAGAGCAGGTTGAAGCTCTCATTACTGACGTACGAGAGATAATGTAGCAGCTTTTTCTAATCTCTAAGAAGTAACGTTTTACTTTCATAGCTAACGGCGCACCATTCGAACCCAAATGTTTTTCGCTCAGATAGCCTTCTAACATATGAGACCATCTCCGTCTTTTTTTGATACTATTAAGTAATGAGAATACTCTTTTTCGGAGACAGCATAACCCAGGGTTTTTGGGGCGTTGAGGGGGGCTGGGTTGAGCAGATACGAAAACACTACGACGCATTAGCGGTAAAAGACCTAAGAAATAATAAGCAACCAGAAATATTTAATTTAGGCATCTCTGGCGATACTACGAAGAACTTGCTCGCAAGAATTGAAAATGAAACAAAAGTACGCAAATGGGAAAATGATCCTTTGGTGGTAGTAATAGCAATAGGAACTAACGATGATTTATTCGAGGGTGATGTTCAGTACGTGCCGCCAGAAGAGTTTCGTCAAAATCTTGAAAAACTCATTGAGCGATTGAAGCCCGTTGTAGATAAGATGATGCTTGTTGGTAATCCTGCTTGTGATGAACTTAAAACTACGCCAGTCTTTTGGGGTGATTTTCACTACACTAATGCAGAACTGCAACGGTCGGAAAAAACCATAGAAGAAGTTGCTTATAAAAACGGTCTGACTTATGTTCCAATTTTTGAGGCTTTTAAAGTCGAACTTGATAAGGGCATGGATTTTCTAGCTGATGGCTTGCACCCAAACGATAGTGGACATAAATTTATTGCAAACACTGTTCTCTTTGAGATTGATAAGCTAGTCCAATAAAGACCCGTTCAAACTAAATAATTCGACTAAGCTTATGAGTTTCTAATCATTCCGCATACTTATCGAAGATGTTTGAAATGCGTCAACTATCCTGCACCATTACGACCCTAACAATTTTGAAACAGTATAGTTTGAAACAAATGAGCCTTTCGGAGGCTCTTTTGTTACCATAGAGATATGAAAGAACAAGAGAGTCATTATATACAAAAGGTTGAACAGACTATTGGTCAAGAAACTGATGCTGTAAAAACTATTTGTGAGCTTACTCGACTGAAAAAGCCTTCACCCGATGAACTCAGCGTTAATACGCAGAGCTTAATAGAATATGTAGATAACCTTGAGTTGGAGCGTGAAGACGGTGAATTGGATGGCGGAGCAGATGACTACGATGCTATTGAACAAAGAATAGCGTCTGATAATTTAGAAAACATTAAGCGAATTGTTTCAGATATAAAGAATGGCAATTGGTATCAACAAATTTTTTGGGCAGAGTTAGCCTACAGCAATCTTCAAAATGATAAATATCTATATAAACTCGTGCATCAAAAGATGGATGCAAAAACGTCCAAGGAAGCCGAGCGGGAAATGAACGAAGCAAAAGAAAAGGCGTCTAGGCAACATCCTGATGACCCTGACTTTTTGCTCGAAGACGTAAGGGTGAACGTTGAGATTATTGATAGTAATGGCAAGCCAGTTGAGCCACAAAAGTTTTTGCTAAATTAAATCTCCTGATAATCCAAACATTTCCACCAGATGTTTTAGTTTGTGGTCATTGACTGCACTGACAGCGGACGTTTGTAATACGTCAACTATCCTGCACCAAACCGACCTAACAGATGACGCATCATAGTATGCGTCTTTATTTTTTTAGAAAAACTTATGCTCAATCTGCTAGCTGGTTAGAGTCCAGTTTGGTTCTTCTCTGTTATGATATTTATATGGCAAATTTAGATTATTCGATAACTATAAACGCACCTAAGGAAAAAGTATGGCATACGATGCTAGACCTAAATACATACAAACAGTGGACTGAGGCATTTTTTCCAGGCTCATATTATGAAGGTAGCTGGAAAGCGGGCAGTGAAATCAAATTTGTTGCCGAAGTGGACGGCGTTAAAAGCGGTATTCAAGGGCGTATCGCTGAAAACATACCTAATGAGTACATATCCATTGAGTACTTAGGTGAACTAAAAGACGGTCAGCTAAAGACCGCAGGTGACTCGAGTATATGGGTTGGGGCACACGAAAATTATCACTTCGCTGAAGAAAATGGTTTAACAACTGTTAACGTCGAACTTATTGCCGAGCATGCAGGCGAAGAGTTAGCTAAAACATTTGATGGTATGTGGCCTAAAGCGTTAGAGAAACTAAAAGAAATCTGCGAAAAGGTTTAACCTAAGTGTCATTTCAGGCCTATTTAGATAATATCGAAATTAGAATTGGCAAAACGCCAAACGATTTTATTAAGCTAGCAAACGATAAAGGCTTCAACTCTAACACAAAAGCTGGAGAAATCGTATCTTGGCTAAAAGTAGAGCATGGATTGGGTCATGGTCATGCAATGGCACTAGTGCATGTTATAAAAAATGGCCCGAAAATAGGCGATAAACATGTTAGCACTGACGGCAACCATTCAGATGAAAGTGACACGCTCAAACTAGACGGCATTCAAAATAGATAGCAAACCATTATGCTGAATTCCTTTTTGGCTGTTTATCTATTAACACCTTTTGTGCCCATGTACCTACCGGTTTGTCCGTGCGATGAATACAGCCAACCCAGCAGCAAGGACGACGTTTACCTTCGGATAATTGTGTTACCGAACTTTTAACATGCTCTTTTCTAGTTTTGTCTTGCTTGACCGTTACGGTCCAGCAGATCCACTCATTTCGAGCCTTAACTGAAATACTCTCCCACGCTTCCATTGCCTTAGGGCTAATCAATAAGGCTTGTTCTAAGTCAGATGGTAAATCATGGACTAATCCGCCTGAGATTCTATTATTCATCATGATTTTATATTACTTGATATTAGTTTTACCGCGAACTTTCAAAATAGTTTCAACTAAGCTGCCTAAACTCTATTCCGTTGAATATAGCTAAACATAACTACTCCTAAGAACGGTTATACTTTCGTCAACAATGCTGCAACCACATCTATTAGGTCAGACATCCTGCTTACACTCTACGGGGTGTTTTTTGTTACTATATCAGTATGAGACTTTATTTATCTTCTTATCGTTTAGGTGATCATTCTGAAAAGTTGAAAGAACTCGTGGGCAAACCAAACGCCAAAGTTGGGGTAAGCGTGAATGCTTGTGATAACTCGGATTTTGAGGGTCGTAATGGAGTTATGCTTGCAAGAGAACTGAAGGATATGGAAAGTCTTGGTTTTGAAGCCGAAGAACTTGATTTAAGAAATTACTTCGGCAAAGAAGGCTTGATTGAGAAGCTTCAAGAATATGAGTTGGTTTGGTTTAGCGGGGGAAATACATTTTTGTTAATCAAAGCCTTTCGGCAAAGCGGTTTTGATAAAGCCGTAGAGCAGTTAGTAAAAACCGACAAGCTTGTGTATGCAGGATACAGTGCGGCTTTCTGCGCGCTTGCTAAATCTCTGCACGGTGTAGAACTAGTAGATGACCCAAATGCTATAGCCGAGGGGTACGCCAAAGAAACTGATTGGGACGGCATTAATTTGATAGATTTTTACCCAATTGTCCACTTTAGGTCTAATCATCATGAAACAGAACTGGTTGAAAAAGAATATGGGTATGTTAAGGCTAACAACATTCCCTTCAAAACATTTAGAGATGGAAATGTTTATATAATTGACGGAGCAGATCAAAGTAAGCTAGCCTAAGTGTAAGTCACGGCTCTCACTTACTAAACAAGTAACGCCTGTAAGGTACTTCTAGCATCTCTCTAACGTAGGAGCTCTTCGCTTAAAAAGTGTAAAGTTTACTACTATCCTGCACCAAGTAGGCGCCAACTCCGACAGAGTGAGCAAAGCGAACGGGGAGTTTGGCGGAGCGAGGACGCGCGCAGGTGCTTGCACCGAGCACGCCGGAACGGAGAAGGACGAAGTCCGCTGCCTCCTTGCCAGCATCACGCTGAAACCAGTCCAGACGCTCTAAAGGCTATACTATTTGTATGGCCGTTTTTGGTGTATAGGAATTCTCATTGACACTAATTATGCCGTATGCGTATAGTGAAGTTGATAGATTGTTACTGTACTTAACTTGTTTTTGAAGGACTAGTGAAAAAATGAAGGAAAAGAGTCCCAAAAAATCTATCTCTGCCAAACCGTCTCCTCAACATGCAAGCGTAGAGTCCATAAAAAAACGGCTAACGTATTATCAAGAAATCACCGATACCATCAGAGAGCCTTTCGTAATACTTGATAATGAACTGTTTGTAGTCACAGCTAACAAAGCATTTTACGAGACGTTCAAAGTAGTAAAGCTGGAAACCGAAGGAAAACTAATTTATAAGCTGGGTGATAATCAGTGGGATATTAAAAAGCTGCGAGATTTATTAGAGAATATATTACCCAAACACAAATTCTTTAACGACTTCGAAGTTAGTAATGAATTTCCCAATATCGGACAGAAGACAATGCTGCTAAACGCCAGGCAAATAGACAGTAAGCAGCTTATACTCCTAGCAATTGAAGACACAACTGAGCAAACAAAATTGAAAAAAGATACTAAAAAGATGACCGATAACCTAATCAAGCAAAAAAATAGTTTGCAAGCACTTAGCGATTCGAAAGATGAATTTATCATGATGGCTTCTCATCAACTTCGTACCCCAGCAACTATAGTCAAAACGTACGCGGGCATGTTAAATGATGGAATGGCGGGAGAATTAACCGAACAACAGCGTGAAATGCTTAGCAAAGCCATGTCAAGTAACGAACGACAATTGGAGATAATAGAAGATTTGTTGAGGGTGGCCCGTGTGGATGATGGCAAGGTGTATTTAGAAAAATCAGATTGTGATGTGATAAAGCTTCTCAACCAAGTTATAAAAGAACAGCTTGTCATGTATGACGGGCGTAAACAGAAAACTGTATTTCGACAGTCACAAGAACCAAACAGTACTAATCTTGACCCAAACTTGATGAAGATGGTCTTCGAGAATTTATTAGAGAATGCCAGTAAGTACTCTCGAGAAAGTCAGACAATTGTCATAAACCTAACCCAAGATAAACACGAGACAATCATAACAATATGTGATGAAGGCGTGGGAATAGACAAAAAGGACCAAAAAAAGATGTTTACAAAATTTTCACGTATCGACAACGCACTTTCACTGTCAACAGTCGGTACTGGTTTAGGGCTATATTGGGTTAAAAAAATTATTGATTTGCACGATGGAACAATCGAAGTGCAGTCCAAAGTGGAAGAAGGCACAAAGTTCACATTATCTCTGCCTATACTGAAAGCAGTAGTTGGTCCAAAAGAAATCGTGCTTATTTAGCGACCCGATGCAACGAAATAAAACTATATAGGATCGCAGGTGTGCATTGCTATTACGCTACTTTCTGCAAATCTCTAAGAAGTAAAGTTTTAATTTCGCAACTAACGGCGCACCATTAAAACGAAGAGCATCTAGTAGGCTTTTTTTATCTGTTTGGTGTAGGATTTAACTTTATCTAACTCGCTGCTAAATCGTTTTTAGTTGTTTTTTATTGGTATTAGCCGCTACATCAATGCTTAAAATATTCTCAGTGATCTTATAGTTGTTATACTTCAATCATGGAAACCAAAGTGTAGTATATGAATAGTCTTGATTTTGTTATTTTTGTATTCGCGTTCTTGTTTTTAATAAACCCCAAAAGATTAAGCTCGACATATCTCATCATCGCCTCGTTTTTCGGATTTGCAGGATTTACAGCTGCAGTAGTACTTTCTCCCATACTGTTGGGTAATATTAAGTCTGAACTTCAAAAGGGGATATTTACTCTGTTGATGATCGTAGTAATGACTATGGTCTTTTATATTGCTAGTTCATTCGTAGCAAATAGTTTTCGAATCAAATTGATTACATCGCGTGCGTACACGATAGATAAAATATTGGCTATACCAACCAAGGTTAGTCTGATAATTCTGGCTATATTTTCAATCTCTCAAGTTTTGATTTACATTCCTGTTTTATCACTTCAATTTATATCTCAGGGTTCTTCAACGCTGTACATTGCTAATCGTATTTTGCCGATATCGCCATTGAGTCAAAGAATGGCACAGCTTGCACCAAACCAGTTTAACAATTTGGCTTTGGCCTATGATCAGTACCCGCCCACGCTCAACCAGATTAATGACGCGGGTGAATTTCAATCAGTTGTTGACAGGTCGGCAAGCTCTGTTGTGAAAATATCAGGCCGGTCTTGTATCGGTCTAGGCGTTGGTTCGGGATTCATAGCTGCACCAAACCTAATAATAACGAACGCCCATGTTGTTGTTGGCGCAAGCACTATCTTTATAAGCAATCAGGAAGGGTCATATCCTGCCACACCTATCATTATTGATAAAGACCGTGATATTGCAGTTTTATACTCTAAATTTATAACAGGCACTCCAGTAAATCTTAGCCCCGATACTGTTGCAAATGATATACCAGCGATGGCTATGGGTTATCCAGGAGGTCATGATTTAACATTCGCGCAAGGCAAAACCTTGTCAATGCCTCCTAGTGTTGAGTTTTCTAATTTGAAACTCAAGAATGGTGAGGCAATTTACCTCGATGTTTTAACTCAACCAGGAAATTCTGGCGGGCCAATCTTTGATTTGAATGGAGATGTTATAGCTGTTGTGTCAGGCGGTGGTAGCAATAGAACGGTTGGCATTGGTTCTAAACTAACAAAAGAACTTTTAAAAGAGGCCAAAGGCAAATTAATTCCAACAAAAACAGGTGTTTGCGACATAAGCATTAAGCGACTATAAACCCGCTTCTTTTGTTATAGACCAGAGCACGGCGGAACGAGGAAGCACGTTGTCTACTGTCTCTAATGCCCTCATTAAAAACAGTCAATAGACAGGGCTAACTTAACGAATAAAACCCAGACGTAATGCCGTTGAATTTTTTATTTTTTACTTTAGGTTGTAGAACAAGTTAAAAAGAAGTTATAATACGACAGGTTACAGAATAAAATTCAATTCAAGAGGAGACAGACATGGTTACAGGATACTGCGTTAAGTGTAAAGAAAAGGGCGTTGAATTGTCAGCACCTGAGATCAACCAAACTCAAAAAGGTGGCTTCATGGCCAAAGGCAAGCACGCTACATGTGGAACAACTGTTTGTGCGATGATGTCCAAAGACAATGCCGAAAAAGCAGTAGAAGACGGCGCGAAAAAAGCTTACTAATTGCAACAGAAGTAAAGTTTAACCACTTAGCTTACAGCTTGCCAAACAAATTGCCTCAGCACTAGCTGAGGCTTTTTGATTGGCTTGTAACTCAAACTGTTTGCCTTTGACATAAGAAACTTATGATTACACTATGCAAGATGGAATTTCAGTCACTGAAGCATGCGCCAGCAATAGGATTGGTACCAAAGAAGATTTTGAGCGTAGCTGTAATCCGGACGGTACTGTAAAAGAGCATACAGAGACTACTGCCTTTAGCTTAAAAAATTCTAACAATAGTAAGACGATAAATAATACCTACTTACAGATAGGTATAGCCATGATATTGATCGCGGTTGTAATTTTAGTGGCACTGGCAATAAGAAAAAAGAACCTAAAACTTATTAAATAAGTACAAGCCTATACTAACGTCTTTTGGGTGGTTTAGGCGGCGGCCTGTTATAATAGAGCTTATGAAAAAACTTTTATCTCTTTTTGTACTTTCAGTTTTAATTTTGGCGTTAACGCCAAGCTTGGCATTAGCCGCAAAGCCGGTATCATCTACGCCAGAGCTCGTAGGATATGATGTATCGTATCCTCAGTGTGGCAGAAGGCTCCCGACCGATCATTATTTTGGAATAGTTGGAGTGAACGGTGGAACGGCTGCAAGCACTAATCCTTGTTTGGCCACTCAGCTTGTATGGGCTAATAGTGCTAAAACAGGTTCAAAACAACCGAAGGTTCAGGTGTATGTGAACACTGCCAATCCAGCACAAGACAGCGCTTATACTTGGGCAAGCTGGCCAACCGTAAGTACTGCCGGTAACCCTTACGGTGCTTGTACCGGCGAAAGAACAAACGATAAGGCATGTTCTTGGCAATATGGATGGAATCGTTCAGTCGAAACAGAGGCATACTTTGTTGCAAAAGCGAGAGAAGCTAACCTAATTACTACCGAAACAAGTAACTATGTCTGGTGGCTAGATGTTGAAACTATGAACTCCTGGCAGTCAGGCAGTAACGAGGCGCTCATTCGAAACACGGCCGCCATTGAAGGCTTCGCGGCATATTACCAATCTAAGCAGGCAAAAGTCGGACTATATTCAACAGAAGTACAATGGAATGAGATTACAGGAGGTAATATATCTGCTACTAGCAACCTAAACGGTCTTGATAACTGGCGTCCAAGCGGGGCAAGCCTGGCCAATGCAAAAAGCAATTGCTCCGTGCCACCTCTTACCAGCGGTGGATTCATATCGCTTACACAATATGTGCAGAAGAATCTAGATCACAACCACTCCTGCTTGTAAGCTACTATAAATGTCCTACGGTGATGTCTTAAGTATGTAGAGTAGTTTTCTGAAGTGAAATTCAACGGATTGTTTAAGCTTGAAGTGGTCATTTTTGTTCAATACTTGGAGCTGCGTTACATGCTCACTTAAAAGCGTGCTGGTGTTGAATGTTTATTCTATGAGCGTATACTTTAACTTACTAAGCTTAAGGAGTAAGAATGGTTTATACCTATCAGCAGGGCGTTATTGTTCCGTTTATACAAAAATTTAAGATGCAGCTAATCTTGGCAGTGGCTGCTATTTTTATGGCTTCAATGGCTTCTATGACCTTGATGGCGAGCGCAGCACCCATAGTGGATGCGAATGGCTGTAGCTTTATCAACATCGGCACTACCTACACACTCCAGGCCGATTGTGTCAGCACTCAACGAATTGATATTCCTGCAGGGGCAACCCTAGACGGTGATGGACATACAATTTCTTCATCTTTTTCCAAGACTAACAATTCAAACAATGCTTCAATCGGTGTACTGAACAGTAATGTCACCATCCAAGACTTAGTGATAGACGGCACTGGCGGCACTGGCGGTGATTTTGGTCTACATGGTATCAATGTTTTTCAGTCAACTGGTGTAGTAATCAATAATGTGACAATTGTGAATATGATGAGGTCAGGAATAGTTGTAAACGGCTCTGAAGTTACCGTTAGTAACGTCACTACATCTGGTAATGGGTGGAACGGCATTAATGTTGATAGAGTCAATGCGATGTTAAATATTACAGGCACTATGCACCAAACCGATAATGCACAAATTTATGTTGACAACACAACTACAGGTGCAGTAGTCAAAGATGTATTGTCTCAATATATTGTTTCACAGCCAATAACGACACCTGATCGACCTTTTGACAAGCTCTATACTTTAAAAGTAGTAATTGGTTCTAAGGATGGATGTAAAGAAGGTGGTTGGGCTACTTCAAACTTTCCTGTCTTTAAAAACCAAGGTCAATGTGTAGCATCTTTCACTAAGAATGCGCATGCCAATTAAGATTAATTAATAGCAAACGCTAAAAATAAATTTTAAAACAGCTCGGGGAAACCCGGGCTGTTTTGATTTAACCCGCAGAATAAACTATCAAGCGGATAGCTTACCTGTATCCCAATACAGGACTTTTTTGCGAATTATGTAGCTTAAAAACAGAGTAAAAAAATACTACAACTATCACGTCTTTCATTTAGAAATATAAAACTTATTTTAGTGTGTGTGAGCTGGGTTTGGTCTTTGCTCCTTGCGTTAAAAATTGAGAAACTTGCATTTATAAACTAATCCTTTACAGTAATACATAAGCATTATTGTTGTGAAATTAAAAAGAGTAAAAATAAAAGAAGTGGCCAAAAGGGTTCTCTATGCCAACAGCAAAAATTATCAAAAACTATCTCGTTATTACTACTAGTATAGTTACGTTAGTCTTATCTGGGTTTGGCCTGATAATCCCCGAACAAGCTACAGCTGCTTTTCCGGGGCAGAATGGGAAGTTTGTTTTTGTTAGCGGACGTGATGGCAATGATGAAATTTATATTATGAATGCTGATGGCACGGGACAACTGAACCTAACCAATAATGTAGCTTCTGACACTGATCCTGCTTTCTCACCAGATGGTACCAAGATTGTCTTTATGAGTGCTCGAGACGGAAATAACGAGATCTATGTTATGAATACGGATGGGACAAATCAGACTAGGATTACAAATAGTATTGCCTCTGATCGTGATCCCACATGGTCTCCTGATGGTACCAAAATTGTTTTTTGGACTAATCTTCCCGGCGATCCTGAAATTTATACGATGAATATTGATGGTTCTAATCAGATTCGGTTGACGAACAGCGCAGGCAATGATGCTCGTCCAGACTATTCACCCAACGGAACCAAAATTGCTTTTCGTAGTGATCGTGATGGAAACCCTGAGCTTTATGTTATGAATGCTGACGGGACGGGCCAAACTCGATTGACAAATACTATCCAGGCCGAAGACTGGCCAAATTGGTCACCCGACGGCAACAAGATTGCTACTCAAAGTAACCGCGATGGCAATGCTGAAATATATATGTTTAACCCAGACGGGTCAGCCCCAACACGTTTAACAAATAATGCAGTTATCGATTCTCGTCCAGCCTTCTCTCCAGACGGAACCAAAATCGCCTTTTATAGTGAGCGTGATGGCAATCAAGAAATTTATACCATGAATTTAGATGGTTCTTCGCAAACACGGATCACTACTAATACAACCTATGATTACGGTGCTGACTGGCAGCCCCTCACCATCCCCCCTAATGCTGTTAATGATCCTAACACCACCACCCTTAACACCCCCGTTACCATAGACGTCCTAGCTAACGACACTGCCGACCCATACGGCCCTCTAAACCCAGCTAGCGTAATTGTATCCTCCGCTCCAGCCAATGGCACCACTATCGTTAACTCTACAACCGGAGCCATTACCTATAACCCCAATGCAGGCTTTAGTGGTACTGATACGCTCTCATACCAAGTCTGCAGTAGTGCCTCTGCCACTCTGTGTGATACGGCTACTGTCACCATTACCGTAGCAGCGGGGTCAGCTATTCCAGGATTACCACAAACAGGAAGTAATGATTCAAGTTTTCCGATTCGATCATCTCTGTACGCACTATTGGTAGCCATCTCGGGCGGTTTAAGCATGATACTGGTTATAAAGTATTCTAAAAAAAGTTCACAATAAATATATCTTATGCCGACTTATTTTGATTTTATTACTCCAAACAAGCCCGTAGAGGATTCTCGATTGCCTTTACTTGACTTGCGTAGAGCTCGCCCATTCCCAAACTCTAGCCGTCCGGTAGCAAATAGCCATACTCATCTACGAGTAACTAAAAATACACCCATATTACGAAAAACCAATGTAACTAGGTCGGATTTTGCCAGAGAAAAAATGGTTTTACATGAGTCGACTTTGCCGGAAAAAGCTGTACATCTAAGCCCGACAGATAACAATCAAGAATTAAATAATAAAAAACCCACAGCCGGGAGATTAGCAAGCACGTTGGTTTTTATACTCGTGCCTTTCTTCTTACTAATTGGCGGAGCGTCTATATTATGGCCGGGCATATCTGAACTAATTCCAGGCTCGTCTGTATCTGCGAGTGTACAATCTGTCGACCAGCAGGATGTTCCAGAGGATCTGCCGGTCGGCTCCATAACGCCTACGCGGATGTTGTCTTGGCGTTTAAATATTCCAGCTATAAACCTGGACACTGCAATAGAGGAAGTAGGGCTAACCGCTGGTGGCAATATGGCAGTGCCAAATAACTTCGTAAATGTTGGCTGGTTTAAGCAGGGGGCTGTGCTTGGCCAGCCCGGAACGGCAGTTCTTGCGGGCCACTTAAACAGGGGAAAAAATAAACCGGCAGTATTCTGGGACCTGAACAAACTAAAAACTGGTGACTATGTTTATGTAACTGACGGCACAAAACCAAAACAACGCTTCCGGGTGACAGCTACTCAAAATTATAAAGTTGCTGACGCGCCATTAGACAAAATATTTTCGAGCACTGAAGGAACAAAATTGAACTTAATTACATGTAGCGGTAAGTGGGATAAAAATCAAAATGACTTTACAGAACGATTAGTTGTATTTACCGAACTTGCTCCTTGATATGATTAAAAATGACGGCTCTGGTATGTTCGTTTTAGCAATTGACGCTGGGTTACTTGCGGGTAAAGAAGAATACCTTCAGCGAGCAACA
Source organism: Saccharimonadales bacterium (SeqCode) (assembly GCA_038255465.1). Lineage (GTDB taxonomy): Bacteria > Patescibacteriota > Saccharimonadia > Saccharimonadales > JACDFO01 > JACDFO01. Next base: position 8,477 of record JBBSLJ010000001.1, on the reverse strand, counting down.
GAATATATCAATCAAATCAAGTCTGCCAAGCCGCTTCCTGGAAGGCAAGTTATGTTACCTGGCGAACATGGGGATTCAATTGCAAAACAAGCACTAGATAGCAATGAGATAGAGATTGCGGATGTTATATGGGACCAATTAGAATCTTTTGTTAACGAGTAAACAGAGTATATAAGCAAATAAATTCTTATACCAGGTTAAGGCTTACATAAGGCAGCTGTTTTATATAATTAGCGTTCGTAGTGTAGAATGACTTTATCACTATAATAAGAGGGTATAAACATATGGTAGATATCAAAGAAACAGTAACGCGAAGACAAGAAACAGGTTTAGATACTGAAGGCACAGCAGTGCGCCAAGATACCAAACGGATACAAACTGAGACTGCTGTAGACCCTAAAACTACAGCCCAAAATATTGTCTGGTACATTCTGGGCTTTATCGAAGTACTGCTAGGTATACGGTTTCTGCTCAAGTTGCTAGGCGCAAACCCTGCAAGTGGATTTGTGAATATGATATATGCGATATCCGGAATATTAACAGCGCCATTTGATAATATATTTGGCGTAGCCACTGCTGACGCAGGTAAGGTCCGCTCTGTTTTTGAGCCTTCAATTTTAGTTGCAGTTGTTGTATACGCTCTGATTGCCTGGGGTGTAGTCAAACTCATCACAATCAACCAGCGGGATTAGTTCTTCGGCTATACAGCACTAGTTCACGAATTTGTTCATCAGAAGTAGCAAAAATTGTTGCCAGAAGAGACGCTTACGAGCGTCTCTTTGTTATAGTTAGGACATGAAAGAATTTGTGAAATTACCAAAGCTCACTGCCGGCGATCAAGTTGCTGTTATTTCACCTTCAAGTGGGTTGCCGCAAATATTTCCTGACGTATACGAACTTGGACTCAAAAGACTCAAGAATGAGTTTGGCCTAATCCCAAAAGAATACCCCACAACACGCATTATGGGTGCGCCGCTTAAAGACAAAGCCAGGGACGTGATGGCTGCTTTCGCTGACCCTAATAACAAAGCTATTTTTACTTCTATAGGCGGAGAGGACCAAATTAAACTCATTAAATATCTCAACGCTGATGTAATTAAAAGCAATCCTAAGCCTTTCATTGGTTATAGCGACAATAGTCACATACATAATTTTCTGTGGAATATTGGCATACCTTCATATTACGGCGGCGCAATCATGACACAGTTTGGAATGCAGGGTTATATGGACGAACTGACAACACGTTCAATTCGAAACGCATTATTTGAAGGTGGAGAAGTAGATATAGAAGCTAGTGATGAATATAACGACATAGGCTTAGATTGGCAAAACAGTGAAGCTTTATCGCAAAGGCGCCAATATGAAAAAAATGAGGGACTATTCTGGGATGGCAGTCAAAATGCAGAAGGTATATTGTGGGGCGGTTGCCTGGAATCACTAATTTTCCAATCTACAGTAAACAAGTATTTGCCAACTAACAGTGACCTTGAGGGTACGATTTTATTTTTAGAAACAGCAGAAGATATACCCGAAACATGGTTAGCGGAATATCTTCTGGCTGGTTTTGGTGAACGTGGCTGGTTTGATAAGTTCCGCGGTGTTTTATTCGGCAGGCCGAAAGCTTGGGAGTTTAATAAACAAAATACTACAGAACAAAAATTGCAGTATCGTGCAGAACAGCGCGATGCAGTGCTTAAAACAGTGAGGGAATATAATAGCACCATACCCGTTATTCAGAACCTAGATTTTGGTCATACTGATCCGCAAATTCTTCTACCCATGGGCAGTACCGTAAAAATTAACGCACAAGAGAAAAAAATAACGTTACATTACTAAATAAAAAAGAGCGGGTGTTTCTGATTTGCGAACATATTTTACCTCATGATCATGAGCCAACACTGTCGTCTGTTATATAGTTATCAAATTCACAGTAGGGAAGTAGTAATGTTTGTTATAGTTATAAAATGATTACGAAAAGGCATTGTTGCATATGAATATTGCTACCTTTTCAATCGTTAGTCGGAGCTTAGTTATTGCTAGTAGGCATTTCTAATGTTTTATTGTTAGCTATCATGAATTCTTTGACTTTGGCAAAAGCTGCTAATAATTGGTTGACTTCGTCCAAGGTATTGGCCGTAGTAAAGGTCAGGCGGTGGCACTCTTCACCCTTACGTACCATCGGGAAGGGAGCCACAGTTACAAGAATTCCTTCTTTATACAGGATGTTTGCGGTAGCTATTAGGTCTTCGGTATTACCAATCCAAACTGAGGCGATCGGGAAGCCGGTTTTGTTCATAACGGTAAAGCCAAGCTCCCGCAGGCCATCGATTGACGCTTTTGTAATTTCCCACAGCTTTTGACGGTACATATCACCACGTTTTTCATTAATTTCTAGGCCTTGTAGCAGTGTTGCTAAAGAAGCGATCGGGGATGGGCCAGATAGGTCGTAGGGGGTAGCAAAGGCTTCTAGAAATGTGCGCATTTCGTTAGAGCAGGCTATAAAGGCTGCCAATGACGAGAACGCCTTAGAACACCCTCCAACATAGAGAATGTTTTCGTAGTTGAGGTCATAGTACTTTACGATGCCGTTGCCCCTGTGGCCTAATGGCGCGCTTGCTGAGGGGTTTTCACCAACGACACCAAAACCGTGGGCATCGTCAATGTAGATGATAGCGTTGTACTTCTTGGCGAGTTCAACGAGTGCCGGTACGACAGCATAGTCACCCGTCATACTGTAGACGCCGTCGACCATAATAAGCTTGCGGGGATTATCCTGATGCTCCTTAAGCAGCACTTCAAGCGTTTCAAGGTCGTCTTGGCGATAGCTGGCTAATGATGCGCCATTGTCACGGGCTATCTTTGCGGCTTCGTACATAGTTTCATGGGCGGACTTGTCTAGGAATAGTGCACCGGTTTTGCCTACAAGCGCAGGTATAACACCAATTGATATAAGCGTTACGGTTGGCAAAATAAGAGCAGATTCGGTGCCGACCAGCTCTGCTAATTTTGTTTCAACTTCGGTATAAATCGCAGGACTGGCAACCAAGCGGCACCAGCTGGGATGTACGCCCCATTTGGTGATACTCTCGTGGACGTTTACATCCATTTCTGGATCAAGGTCAAGACCAAGGTAGTTGCAAGAGGCGAAATCAACAATCCAGTGATTCTCATTGACGCGGATTTTTCGGCCCTTAATCTCTTGGGCGGTTATGTTGTACATGGGAGTTTTAGCGAATAGCTCGCGGATTTCAGAACGTCGGTTTTCGCCAAGGTTGGCTTGAATCATTGCGTCTTCAGTTGTCATAGGTTTACCTTTCTTGTGCTATTAACGCAAACAGCTCTTTATAGAATACAGGATCAATGTCGCGTAGAGACTTGCCGTCAAATGTAGCGGCTAATATCTGAGCTGTTGTTTCAGAAGGCGTAATTTCGACCGCCAACTTAAGGTAACGGCGATAAATGGCGAACGCCCCGTCCTCACCTTCCAATGATGCTCGTATGAATGCCGGGAATCGGTCTGTCGGCACCGTTGTTTCGGTGGGGGGCGCAATACCAATGCTCTGAATGACTTTATCGTAATATGGGATGTCACCATCATAGTCGGATGTAAAAGTCTTACTGCTATGAGACCAGTTGACGACCGACGATGCAAACTTAAGATCAGCTCGCCTTAGCACAACCTGCGACATTACTTCTGGAGCTGCTCGGAACATAGTAGCGTCAACTACCGTGAAATTGTCACTGGGCTGCATAGCCGCATAGTGTTGGCTCAGAGCTGTCCAGCCGGTGATACGACAAGCGAAGTTAATGTCCAACAGATCCTGGCAGCCGGCAAGCTTGTCGGGATAGTCGGTCACATCCCGTATAAGGTCATGCCACGTTGCGTAACATTTGCTAGAGGCATATTTATCAGCCGTGGCGAATCCTAGCTGCCCGAACATTGATAAAGGTGTAGTGGCTAATACAGGCAACTGCATTTCCGGCAAGTCACTGATAGGCTGTTCGTTACGAAATAGCCCCTGGTATAGTTCTTCATATGGCCTGTAATCGCGTGCTTCAGTAACCGCGTTTTGCATCGCTTGCCATGATGCAAAGCCACTTCGTTTGGCGAATGCGTTACCCCGATCTCGGGGAACTTCTTTTGCCATAATGCGCATCAAGGATTCTGTAGCAAGCAGCGGTTCGCGTATCAAGAAAATAGTATGACGGACAATGCTAGTCATCCGCTGCCATGCATCCCCAGGCGGAATATAGTCGGCGATGTCCTTAATGACTATCCTGATGGGGTTAGTCCTGGTCTGAGTTTGAGCGTCCTGGAAGCGACGCAGAATGTAATCATAGGTCTGGGCTTCGCGGTCGGTGTCGTAAATGCACCAAGGGTCGTTAATTTGTGCGTGAATATCGGGGCTGTTGCTAAGTGCGCGTTCTACGGCGGTAGAGCTATTGCGTGGCGGAGCAATCACGTGGTATATCTCAAGGTTACCATTTGCTATCGACTCAGATAGTTGACTGTAGGCTGTTTCGGACATTGTTACTCCTGAGCCTGTGCCAAGGCGACACGGTCAACTTTGCCGGATGAAGTTTTGGGTAGTGCCAGCATCGAAATAAACTTGTAAGGAACCATGTATGATGGGACACGTTCTAAGAGGAAGGCGCGTACTGCCGCTTCGCTAACTTCGTGATCTGCCAGCGGCGCATAATAGCAATACAGGCGGTTGCTGTATTTCTCATCCGGGACGGCAACGACTACGAATTCGTCAAGCAGTTCCATCTTGGCCAGAGCTGATTCAATTTCGCCAAGCTCGATGCGGAATCCCTTTACCTTTACCATATGATCTTTACGGCCATTGTAGTGGAGCAGGCCTTGCTCATCGCGGTAACCATAGTCCCCGGTCCGCCAGAAATAAGCCGGGTATGCATGGAAGGGGCTCTGTACTAAGGAAACTTTAGTTTTTTCTTCCATGCCAAGATAACCGGTAGTCACCGTGCCGCCACGGCACCACAACTCACCCATCTCGTTCGCTGAGCATATAGCATTGCCAGCATCATTTACGACAAGTATTTCGGTGTCCTCGACGACATGGCCGAGCGGTATTGACTGGTCATCGGCTGGCAATTTATCCACCCAGTAATAGGTAATGATGTTGGTTTCAGTAGGACCGTAAATATTTGCGATTCGGGTGTTCGGCAGTGCCTGCTGGAGGCGACGTAGCTGTGGTGTCGGGAAAGGCTCGCCAGCATACATGACTTCACGCAGTGCCATGTTGGACTCGGCGAGCCCGCCACGGTTCATGAGGGCGATAAAGGTTGACGGTGTGGTGTACAACACTGTCGCATTGCAGCGCTCCATAAGCTTGACATAGTCGCCGTGCTTGGCATCGCCGTCGCGCATTTTATTCCAGTCGTAACATACAAGCGATGCGCCCGCTAGGAATGTATTGAAGATATCAAATACCGAGAGATCGAACTTAAAGGGTGCGCGTGACATAATCACATCCTCGGGTGTTAGCTTAAACTCTTTTTGCATCCAGTCTACAAACGTTCGGGCGTTTCTGTGCGTCAGCATAATACCCTTAGGGACACCTGTTGAACCTGAGCTGTGCAGTATGTAAGCGAGGTCGTCCTGGACTTGGTTAAGCACCGGCAGTGGCTCGTCGGATAACGCGTGGATAGTCTGGATGGTGTCATACGGCGAATCAATTTTATGCGTGCCATCAAGTAAGACCACTCGCTTAATGCCAGTGTGCTTTAGCAATTCGTGGTGTTCTTCGTACTGGTGGCTGTCAATGACGATAATTTCAAGCCCGGTATTTTCGATGATTGCCGCAAGGCGGTTGTCGGGAGAATACTCGTCGAGGGGGATATAGGCACCGCCAATTTGCAAAATGCCAAGAGCCGCAGCAATGCTGTCGGTATGGACAGGAGACAAGATGCCAATATACGGATGCGTGCGAATGTCGCTCTTGTATGCTGCAAAATAGCGGCCGAACTGGTTAGCTTGTTTATCGAGCTGACGGTAGGTAATTGGCTCGCCATCCTCAGGATAAATCGCAATTTTGTCGGGTTGGGTTTGAGCGGTTGCCATAAAGACATCATGGAGTAAATAGCGCATGCAGGCCCTTATGCGTAAATAATTAATGTGTTGGTAATGTTGCCTGTAATGTATTCATGGCGTTCATAGTGCCTCAGCTTGTCAAATGGGAATACCTCAAGGTGAGTTAAGCCAATTGTTTCATTCGGATCTATAACAATTTCTTCCTCGGGCCGATTTAGATACTCAAAGTACGACTGACGGGTCTGCCGGGCTTTATGGCTGTCAGCCCAGGTCGTAATAAAAAGGATGTCACCGGGATGACAAAGGTCATTAATTGACTGCACGGGATTTTCGAGATAAGCAAAGATGTTAAACGTAAACATTAAAAATGCGGGCCCGTCAGGCAGATCGTTCCGTTCGACATCGTTAAATCGCTTTGCAACACAAGAAACGCGCGCGTGCTGTTCAACTAGACACTGCACAGAATCGTTTACAAAAACGTCAGTTAGTGGCTCGATACAGACATAGCTTTTGGCATATTTGAGCGCCCGACGGAGCTGCCATAACTCACCACCACCGACTGCGACAAAGCACATGTCACGTATACCTGGCATGTGCTGTAAGCAAGCTTCCAGGTGTTCATTCTCTTCATCGTTGTATGGTTTGGATAACTTTAGTGAGTACGGGGAGAGCATGCGGTAAAAATATTCACTGCTAACGCTACCCGTGACCGGTGCTTCTGTAAGCGGCTTAGTCGTAAAGGATTTCATCTGTCGATAATAGCCTAACAGTTGTGTAACAACAAGGGGTATCCACGCCTTGCCCAACTGCGCTAGGTATTGCAAATAATCTATAAATAATGTATAATATATTCCATGTTTACTCCCGAGCTTCCTTCACATACTGAAAGTTGGGATGATCCCGAATATTTTAGGGATAATTTACTGAATGCTCAGCAAGCCGCGGCCCCTGGCTGCGATCCAGATTTCTGCGAGACAAAAATGCGCTTTGCTGATGAAGACGGCTCTTATTATTATTTTCCACATCCCAGAGACATGCAGCAGGTCCTGGATTTTGCCCGTATTTTATCGAGGGATTCTGATGTCACGCAACGTTCACTAATCTTACCCGTAGGGATACTTGCGGCCCATCCATTTAGGGATGGTAATGGAAGAACGTCCAGATTCGTCCACGCAACGCTTTCAGGCAAGAGTCCGGCGGAGATTGCAGAGTTAGAGATTTGCGGTCCACGCATTTGGATAGGTACAGATGAAGAAGCTCATAAAGTCATTGATCTCCGTCCGCCACCAGCACTCCAGTCTTATATAGAAGATCATGTTTATGAAACGGCAGGCTTAAAGAAACAAATAAACCTTCAGCACGGCTATACAATCTCGGATGAAGGAGTAGCTTCATACAAGAAAGCGCAAGGCCACCTCCCTAAGGATTACGTGAAAGATCTTGATGAAACTATTACAGCGGTTCCTTTTAATGATAGTTATTATTTTTCAGTGCTAGAACCGGCCGCGGTGGAGTTTGCTCTTAATGCCCAGTTGCGTAACGATGAAAATTTTAGCGAGGAAGTGGTAGGCCCTACTAAGGCGCTAACAAGTTTGGGCGAGGTTGGTCTTATACGTTTTGTAGATGACATGTGGCGATTCAGGTTACTACGAGCTAAAACGACAGTTGCTTGCCTCGCAAATACTGTGCTAGGTTCACGAATAATTACGATCCCAGATCATGATGAACCTCTAACAGTCACAAGCCACTACACTCGCCTAACGAATAACTTAGTAAATGCAGCATGCTGAGGTTATTTACTATAAATCGAGCTTTAGCTTGCACATAGTTTAGTTAACCCCAGGAATAATGCTGCATCAAGTTTTCGCCTCAAAAAATTTTTTATATATGTAAATGACGGAGCGTAGTAATTATATTGTTATAGATGCTTGACACAGGATGAAAAAATAAAAATATTTAACAACATAATTAAGCTTACGGCATCTTAAAATTGCGATCTAACTTATTAATAAATTGATGGACATATCAGATTGGGGTGCCAGAGGCCGGAGGGAGTGTATCCGCATGCGGATAAGCAGAATGTTTCTGCTGACTCCCCCCGGCCTTCATTGGCTTATGGCGTAGCCACGATAGCGACGACAGGTGGCCACGGGGTTCCGCCGAGGTCTCCGTAGAAGTCGCTCAGGGTGCCGAAGCCGTGTACGTTGCCGTCTTGTTCGACTACCCAGTAGGCGTTGCCAGCTGCTGTACGAGCCATGCCTACCACAGGGGTGTCGACCAAACCGCTGGCGGAACCGTAGAACCCAGCATTGCCGAAGGCGAAGATGCCGCCGTCGCTGGCAACGAGCCAGTAACCACCACCGTTGGGGGTAGCAGCCATACCGACGATCGGCTTGTTCAGCGTGTATCCGCCGAGCGAACC